>CAYNQJ010000005.1:0-106190 GCA_964399305.1 uncultured Luteolibacter sp. | reverse complement strand
CCGCGCCGCTCTTGCGACCCAACGCCATTCCCATCACCCGCCGGTAAATCCGCGAGGCTTCGTTCCATCGCTCCGACTCAAATCCCACTCCCTCGTGGCTCAGGCAGGCACGCACCAGACCCTCACGCGCCTTTTTTCCATTCCCTTTCGGCCCCCCTCCCACCGCCTCGCCATAGCTACTCCATCGGTAATCCGCAGGATCCGATGCCATCCTGGCCCGCACCGGATTGAGGTCGATATAGGCAGCGATCGTCCGTGCCGCCTGCCCGCTTTCCACAATCACACTCTTGAACCGCTCCTCCCACAACGTGCCCGTCCGTGAATGCGTCCGGTTGAACCAGCGCGTGAAGCGGATCAGCAGCCCCTTCATGAACTCGCTCAAGTCGTGCATCCGGTAAGTGTAGCGCTTGTGGATCGCCGCAGCCGTGCTTTCGTTCCCCGCCTTGCGGGCCTCCTTCAACTCCGCCGCCACCAACGCCACCTCGCCCTCCGCATACAGCGCGGAGAGCCGCTGCAACAATTCCGCATCCGTCAGTCCGCCCGTCTTCATCGGCGGGACTTCCAGCAGCAGGTGGAAGTGGTTCGACATCACGCAATAGGACCACACCCGGCAGCCGGAGAAGTTCTCATACATCCGCATGAACATCCGGAACGCCTCGCGCTCCTTCTCATCGAAAACAAAACGCCGGTCCACCACCCGCGAAATGCAGTGGTAAACCACCGGCCGTGTCGCCGAATCCTTCCATGCCGCCAGCCATCGCGCCCGTCTCATGCACGGAGACTACCCAGCCAACCGCTCACCCCGCAAGTGCAAATTATGTTTATTTATCTGACCCTTTATATTTATTTGAATGTTTATGACTTGGCAGCCTGAGAAACAGGCGAAACGATACCTACATGAGTGAAATGCGTGAGTGCGTCGACCTGAGAGTAGCCATTGATGACGTGGTCTACATGCCCAGCCTGGATTCCCCTCCGGACAAGCCACACCCGTTCGTCTATTTTATCTCCATTCACAACCAAACAAACGAGCCGGTGACCATCCGTGGACGGAAATGGGTTGTCCGTCAGAGCGACGGTGAAGTGACCGTGGTCGAAGGCGAGGGAGTGGTCGGCCAGACCCCAGTCATCGAGCCGGGTGGCCATTTTTCCTACAATAGCTACCATGTGACAGCCCTGAATGCGGATGTTTCCGGTGCTTTTTTCGGTGAAACCGCCCGCGGCGAGCGAGTCTTTTCGCGCATTCCAGCATTCCGGCTCGAAATACCGAATTGGGCATGATGCTCCGCCCCACGCCCTCCCGGAAATCGGAGTGCGATTTCCAGTTGAACTGTTCACTTAAACAGTTAGCATGATGGCTGTGACACACACCCATGCTCATCAATTCACGGAGGAAGACTCCAACACACGCATCAGGGATCTGCCTTATGACGAACGCCCGCGCGAGAAGCTCTCCAAACTTGGGCCCGCCGCACTGGACAACCCGGAACTGATGGCCTTGTTTTTCTCCACAGGCACCAAAGGCAGGAGCGCGATTGATATCGGCAGGGACTTGATCAGGAAATACGGGTCGCTCACCGCCCTCGGTGCAATGCCTGTCTCAGAACTGGCCAAGGAGCCCGGACTCGGCCTGGCCAAGGCGTCCAAGCTCGCCGCCGCGTTTGAACTCGGCGCACGCGTCGCGAGAGAGATAATCCGCGATACCCCGTTGGACAGTCCTGAGCAGATTCATGAGGTTTTCGCGCCCCAGATGCGCCACCTAGCCCAGGAACAAGTGGTTGTGGCCGTTGTGGATACGCGGCTGCGACACATCGGCACAACTGTCGTTTCCATGGGAACGGTCAGCGAATCGACCGCCCACCCGCGGGAAATCATCCGTCCGGTGATCACCCGGGGTGCAAGCGGATTCATCCTGATCCACAACCACCCGTCAGGCGATCCCAGCCCCAGCCGCGCCGATGAACAAGTCACCCGGCGCTTGGTCGAGGCGGCGGCACTGATGCAGATCCGCTTCCTTGATCACGTCATCATCGGCCGGGCTTCGCCGGGAAGGGCACCATACTACTCGTTTCGCGAGGCTGGATTAATCAACTGAGGAAATACCAGAGAAGATCAGGCTAATCGACCACACGCGCGCGCGGCTCACGGCGGACAGTATCCTCGCCACCCGCACATGTCACAAACGGCCCACCCTCGAGCGGCGCCACGCCGGTGAATGCGACGTCCGGCATGTCCGAAGGCCTGCCCGCCAGCGGGAAATCTTTGCGCAAGGGGAAAAACGGATAGCCCTCCCACATCAGGATACGCTTCAAGTTCGGATGTCCGGAAAACGGGATTCCCATCATGTCCCAGACCTCGCGTTCGTGCCAATCCGCACCAACCCAGAGATCGGTCGCGCTCGGAACTTCCACATCCTCGGCAACTTTCGCCCTCACCCTGAGGTGTTTGGAGTCGTCGAGGCTCGCCAGTTCGTAAACCATTTCAAAACGTGGATCATCGCCGAAATGATCGATACTGGAAATATCGAGAATCATTTCGTAAGCGAAATCGTGGCGGCATTTGGACAACACATCGTGCAATGCCTCGAGACAAACCACCACGGTATGTTCTCCGCGGAATTCAACCGTTTCCAAAATCGCGCCGCCGAAGGATTCCCGGAGCTTGTTGGCGTCATCTGCTGCTGTTTGCATCTCCCTTGGTATGTTTCGGCCGATGGCCGGCTTGATCACACATTTTCAAAAAACGCCTTTTTTTGCGCCATGGTGGACTCTTCGCTCTCGATTTTCTTTTGCAGTTTCATCAGCCCCTCGATCAAGGCCTCGGGCCTGGGGGGACAACCGGAGATATAGACGTCGACCGGAATGAGCCGGTCGATTCCCTGGAGCACTGCGTAACTGCGGTACATGCCACCACTCGAGGCGCAGGCCCCCATGGCCACACACCATTTCGGTTCGGGCATCTGATCCCAGATGCGCTTGACGGCAAGAGCCATCTTGTAAGTCACGGTACCGGACACAATCAGCACGTCACTCTGGCGGGGTGAAAAGCGCATCACTTCCATTCCAAAACGCGAAATATCAAAGCGGCTGGAAGCCGTGGCCATCAATTCGATCGCACAGCAGGCAAGACCCATCGGCATTGGCCAGAGCGAGTTTTTGCGCATCCAGTTGATGGCGGCGTCCACGCGGGTGACGATCACATTGCCCTCGATCTTGGAATCGTAGGCTGTATGGAGAGTGGTGCTGGATGGGCTGACCATGAAAACGGGTGGGGATGAATGAAAACCGGCGACGCGGCACTCTTGCAGCGCGGGAGTTCCATCTCAAGTCCATTATGATGTAAATCACCCGTCCAAAAGGCCCGACACGCCGGTGTATTCCAAGCCGTGAGCCTCGGCCACCGGACGGCAGGTGAGTTTCCCGCTGCACACATTGATACCTTCAGCCAGTTCCTTGCGGACAGCGATGGCTCCCTTCAACCCCTTGTCCGCAATGAGGTGGGTCCAGGGATGGGTGACGTTGTTGAGAGCCTGGGTAGCCGTACGGGAATAAGCGCCTGGCATGTTGGCCACGCAGTAATGAAGAACCCCCTCCTCCTCGTAGGTCGGTTGGTCATGGGTCGTGGCCCGGGTGGTTTCGGCGCACCCGCCCTGGTCCACCGCGATGTCAACGAAAACACTGCCCTTCGGCATCAGCCGCAACATTTCCCGGGTGATCAGCTTCGGCGCCCTCGCACCTGGAACCAACACGGCTCCGATGACCAGATCCGCACGCGGCAGCAATTCCGCCAGATTCGCCTCGTTTGAATAGACCGTGCTGGTGCCGCTCATCGTGATATCAAGAAAGCGCATGCGCTCGAAGTCCACCTCCAGAATCGTCACATCCGCGCCGATGCCGGTGGCAACCCGCGCCGCATTGACGCCTGCGGTGCCGCCACCCAGCACGATCACACGGCCGGGAGCCACACCAGGCACACCACCCAGCAGACACCCGCGACCACCGCGGTGTTTCGCGAGATGATAGGATCCGACAATGGCGGACATGCGTCCCGCGATCTCGCTCATCGGCTCCAGCAGTGGCAGCCGGCGGTTTACCTCGATGGTCTCGTAGGCGATCGCCGTGCATCCGCTGGCCATCAGGCTTTCCGTAAGCTGCTTGTCCGCTGCCAAATGCAGATAGGTGAAAAGAACATGTTCCGGACGCAGCATCGCCACCTCCGAAGGCTGCGGTTCCTTGACCTTCACGATCAATTCCGCCTCTGCGAAAACCGAGGCCGCATCCGGCACCATCACCGCACCACAGGTTTGATAGTGGGAGTTGTCGTAACTCGATCCCTCCCCCGCCCCGCACTGGACGAAGACCTGATGGCCGTGTTTCACGAGTTCCGCAACCGATCCCGGAACCATGCTCACCCGGTTTTCCTGCGCTTTGATTTCCTTTGGGACACCGATTTTCATGGCCACAACCAGTGAACCAGAGACCACCGCCACCAGCCAAGCCAATTGTCATCCATCGCCGCGGCCATAGTGCATGGATGATCCTGAAACCGTTTCCCAACAGCATGCGGAATCGCCATCTGCGATCCGTCCCATGACCGAGGCGGGACCAAACCCGATGCCCGGGCTGGCATTCCAGCCGCTCCATTCCCCGCAGGACCGGCAGTCGAGCTCATCCTAGCAGATAATTGCGCGCTTTGTCCGGACCCGGGACGGATCACGCATCGCTGGCATCTCACACCGCATTGCGTTCATGAATCCGCGCGATCGCCCATGACGCGTGCTCGGAAACCAGCGGATCCGGATCAGCCGCTGCGCGTTCAAGAGCGGGCAGATCATCCAAACCGCCGGTATTGCCCAGCGCCACGCAGACGTTGCGCAGGAAGCGCGGGCGTTTGATGCGCTTGATCGGCGATCCAGCAAAGAGCGAGCGGAAGGCGTCGTCATCGAGCCCGAGGAAATCACGGAGCCGCATGTCAAAGACCGCTGTGCGGGCGTGGAACGACGCCTCGCGCGATTGCTCCGCGAATCGGTTCCACGGGCAGGCGTCGAGGCAGGCATCGCAGCCGTAGATGCGGTCGCCAATGGCCTCGCGGAACTCGGCCGGGATCGCCCCCTTGTGCTCGATGGTCAGGTAGGAAATGCAGCGACGCGCGTCGAGCCGGTGTGGCGCGGTGATGGCTGCGGTCGGGCAGGCGGTGATGCAGCGCGTGCATTTCCCGCAGTGGTCACCGAACGGCGGATCGGGTGTTAGATCGAGGGTGGTGAGGATTTCGGCGAGGAAAAACCATGTCCCGAGGCGCCGGTGGATCTGCATCGTCGATTTGCCGTTCCAGCCGAGCCCGGAGTCGGTCGCAAAATCCCGTTCCAGCACCGGTCCGGTATCGACGTAGGGTTTCTGGACGCCGCCCAGTGCGCGCAGTCGCTCGTCGAACTGGCGCAACCGGCTTTCAATCAGGTCGTGGTAGTCGTCGTTCCATGCATAGCGCGCGATGCGGAATCCGCCCGGTTGCATGGAATCAAAAGGGGAATCCCCGGGAAAATAGTTCAGCGCGAGACAGATCAGCGACCTGCACCCCGGGAGCACCTCGCGCGGATCGCAGCGGCGTTCCGGTGCGCGCTCCATCCATGCCATGCCGCCGTGCCCATCCGTGGCGATCCATTGGCGGAATTGATCGGCATGGGTGGCCTCCGCGGCGCGGGCGATCCGGCAGTCATCGAATCCCAGATCCGCCGCCCACTCCCTGACCTGCTGTTCGGCCGGCATCATAGGCCGCTGGTGAAAAAGTAGCGGGCGCATTCCAGAATACCGGTGGTCACTTCCTTGCTGTCGAGTCCCTTCGTATCCAGCTTGAGGTGCGCGGTTTCCTGATAGAACGGGCGGCGCTCGTCCATCAGCGTCCGGATGCGGTCCTCCGGATTCGCCGCATGCAACAGCGGCCGTGAGCGGGTTTTGCCGGTACGTTCCAAGATCACAGATGCCGGCGCGTCGAGCCAGACGACATAGCCGAGGTTTCTGAGCGACTCGCGGTTTTCCGGGCGGACGACCACACCGCCGCCGGTGGAAATGATGCGCCGCTTGCCGGATGCGGTAGCCAGTTCCTTCAGCAGCGCGCTTTCCATGTCGCGGAACGCCGGTTCACCGTCCTCTTCGAAAATGGCGGTGATCGGCTTGCCGGCGCGTTCTTCGATCACCTGGTCCATGTCGACCAGTTCGTACCCGAGCCGCTGTTGCAGCGCGCGGCCGATGGTGGACTTGCCGCATCCCATGAAGCCGATGAGAACGATGTTCTCGGGCGGACATTTCATTTCACTCATGAATGAAACCTATGGTGAATCCCACTACCGAAGAAACCTGAAAATGTCATGAGGAGAAATTCCCCACGCGCTCTGATCATTGCCACAGGCGTGAACGCAGCGCCTCTGCGGCGGCGCGGATCTCAGCCTCCTTTTTGCTTTTTCCCTTGCCGGTGGCGAGCACCGTGCCTCGCCATGCCACCTCAGCCTGGAAGACGCGGCGATGATCCGGCCCGCTTTCCCCGATGATCCGGTAAACCGGCGACTCAGGGTGAAGCGCCTGCAGTCGCTCCTGCAATTCCCCCTTTGGATTCCGCTCTTCAGGACTCGCGATCATGTGGCCGAGATCGGATTCGATCAAGCGCAGCACCAAGGCCCGCACCTTTTCCATTCCGGAATCGAGATAGACCGCGCCGATCAGCGACTCGAACGCGTCCGCCAGCGTGGACAGGCGCTTGCGCCCGCCGGTCGCCTCCTCACCCTTGCCCAGCAACACATAGTCGCCGAGGTGGATCATCATGGCGAAGCGGGCCAGCGCCCTGCGGGAGACCACTCGCGACCGCAGCTTGGTCAGGCGGCCTTCGGGGAAATCCGGGAACCGGCGGAACAATTCATCCGTGACAATCAACTGCAGCACTGCATCACCGAGAAACTCAAGCCGCTGGTTGTCGAAATGCGGCTTCTGCGACTCGTATGCGAGACTCGGATGCGTCAACGCCTCCGCCAGTAATAGCGAATTGCGAAATTTGTAATTGATCCGGCTTTCGAGCGGCTGCATCGGTCGTTTGACTTGGTTTCCTCCTCCCCCGCCCGGGCCAGCATCGCGATGCGATGAAATCCCCGATGGGAAAGATGGGGTGGACGACGGGACTCGAACCCGCGACAACCGGAATCACAATCCGGGGCTCTACCAACTGAGCTACGACCACCATTTGAACGGCGGGCGGGACTCTTACGCAGTGCCCGGAGCTTTGCAAAGGGAAAATATCACCAAGCTCGTTTTCGCATTCCCCACGATCACGGCACCGGCGTTTTTTCCAAGACCGATTCCAACCATGGAGTCGGATCCGCCGCATCGGTGGATCCCACACGGTGGCGCATCACGGCCGGGAACACCACCTGCACGTGGTCCGGGTGCACAGCCGCCGCCTCTTCGAGAAAAGCATGGGCCCGGGAGGCCTGCAAGACCGCCAGCGAGGCACGGATCGAAACCGTCTGACCACCGCCTGCATGGCGGCGCAGGTTTTCGCACAGCGACGTAATGTAATCGGCAATCACCGGAGAAACCGGCAACGCGGCGACCTCCTTCTGCAGCGCGAGGATTTCATCCGGCGATATCAGGGTGGTGGAATCCCTGAGCCCTTGGATTTGCCCGTCGGCATGGGCCAGCAGGATGCGGCTTTGATCCTTGCTGTCGGGAAGCGTCATGGAGATGGAAAGCAGAAAACGGTCAAGCTGGGGTTCCGGCAGCGGGAAGGTCCCGGTGGCGTCGGTATCATTGCGGGTGGCAATCACCAGAAACGGATCGGGCAAACCGCGCGTTTTTCCATCAATCGTCACCTGGCTGTCATTCATGCTTTCCAGCAGGGCGGACTGCACCCGCGGCGAAGCGCGGTTGATTTCATCCGCCAGCAGGCAATTGGCAAAAACCGGACCAGGTATGAATTCCAGCTCACCCGAGTTCATCCGGTAAAGCGAAAATCCGAGCAGATCGGCCGGCAGCAGATCCGGAGTGAACTGCACCCGTTTGAACACCCCGCCGATCGATGAAGCAAGCGTGTGGGCAAGGCTGGTTTTCCCAATACCTGGAGCGCCCTCGATGAGGACATGGCCCCGTGCGAGCAACGCCGTGAGCAACAGGGAGGCCGCATCCCCGGAACCAATGACCGTCGTGATGAGCCGCTGATGAAGATCGTGAAGTGCGTTGCGCGACATGGAGAGGGATGGGTTTGGCTTTGAAGAGACAAGCAACTAACAACCGAGTGTGGCGCCTACCTTGCGGATGGCCTCAGGGTAAAGCCGGTGTTCCACCACCTGGATGCGGGCATGCAGGGATTCCGCGGTATCTCCCTCCAGCACCGGAACACTCTGTTGGAGAATCACCGGACCGGTATCCATGCCTTCATCAACGAAATGAACGGTGCAGCCGGTTTCCGCAACCCCCGCATCCAGAGCCTGTTTCCAGGCCTCCAACCCGGGAAAGGCCGGTAGCAACGCCGGATGGATGTTGAGGATCCGCCCCGGGAACGCCTCCAACAACGGCGCGCGCACCAACCTCAAAAAGCCGGCCAGGCACACCAGGTCCACACCCGCCGCTTTCAACCGCACCGCCGTCTCCACCTGTGCCTCCTCGGGAAATTTGGTCCGATACCCGCGGCAGTCAATCAAGCCAGTCGGGATCCCGCGGGAGCGGGCGCGCTCTAGGATGTAAGCCTCCGGCTTGTCCGAAAGGACAAGGCCGATCCGTGCATCCAATGTACCCGCATCGATCGCATCGAGGATCGCCTGCATGTTGGAACCTGATCCGGATCCGAGAACGCCAATCACCATGCCCATGATTTATGCCACTCAAACACCCTGCCAAGTCCGAAGTGCGCCCCATCAAAGGATTTCTCCCATTCTCCAATATGCCTTTTCGCACTTGGCCGGGCGGCGCATCTGCCCTATGCCACGTGCTCCCGCCCGTGTCCTTTTCCCTGATTTCCAAAGATTCCGCAACTTCCGCCCGCGTCGGCCGGCTGACGCTGCCGCATGGCACGGTCGAAACTCCGATTTTCATGCCGGTCGGCACACAAGGGTCGGTCAAGACACTCCACCCGGGGGAACTCGACCAACTCGGTGCCCAAATCATCCTCGGCAACACCTACCATCTCTGGTTGCGCCCCGGTCATGAACTGATCCGCGACATGGGCGGCCTGCATGATTTCACTTCCTGGCAAAAACCCTTCCTCACGGACTCCGGGGGCTTCCAGGTCTGGTCGCTGGCCAAACTCCGCAAAATCACCGAGGAGGGAGTGCGCTTCCAAAACCACCTCGACGGCTCCAAAATGCTGCTTACTCCGGAGCTCAGCATGGAAATCCAGGCCGCTCTCGGATCGGACATCGCCATGCTCTTCGACGAATGCCCGCCCTACCCCTGCGACGAGGCCTACGCCGCAAAGTCCCTTGCCCTCACGACCCGCTGGGCGCGCCGCTGCAAGGACTGGATCATCGCGAACTCCCCCCGCTCCGGCAACGGCCGCCAACTCCACTTCGGCATCGTCCAGGGATCGACCTTTGCCTGCCTCCGCGAGCAATCGGCCCGGGAATTGGTCGATCTCGACTTCGATGGCTACGCGGTCGGTGGTGTTTCCGTGGGCGAACCGGAACACGAGATGTTTCGCGCCATCGAAAACGCGGTGCCCTTCCTTCCGGCCGACAAACCACGCTACGCCATGGGCCTCGGCACCCCGCCGCAGATTCTCGAAATGATCGCCCGCGGCGTGGACATGTTCGACTGCGTCATGCCCACACGGGTTGCCCGCCACGGCGTCGCCTTCACCCTCGACGGCCCGCTGCACATCAAAAACCTGGCCCACGCCAGGGACCCGCGTCCGATTTGTGAATCCGCCCATCCGCATGTAGCCGGGTTCTCCCGCTCCTATATCCGCCACCTTTTCCGCGCGGGCGAAATCCTCGCTTTGCGGTTGCTTTCCTTCCACAATCTGCATTTCTATCTCCGCCTCGTCGCCGGGGCACGGGAGGCCATCGCCCGCGGAAACTTCTCCGCCTACAAGGACTCCTTCATCCGGCGCTACACCCAATCCGAACATCCATGACCTCCATCCTCGCCCTTCTGAACTCCTCCCTCCTTGCTGAAACCCCTGCCCCCCCTCCCGGGGGACTGCTTGGCAGCCCATTTGTCATGATGGGTCTGATGATCGTGATGTTCTATTTCCTGCTGATCCGCCCCCAGCAGCGCCAACGCAAGGAACAGGCCGCCCGCATCGCCGCCCTCCAACCCGGCGACAAAGTGGTCACCTCCGCCGGCATCCACGGCATTGTCCACAATATCCGTGACCATACCGTGGTCGTCAAAGTTGCCGAAGGCACGATGATCGAGTTCGACAAGCTGGCCATCACCGTCGTGCACAAAAAGGAATCTTCGGCCAGTTAAGCCGGATTCATCGCACGCACTACGGCTTCATTTCCCGCTCAACACCCACATCCCATGCTTGCCTTCACCTCGTTCCTCGAAGATCCGCTCACCGTTTTCGTGACCGGACTGGTACTGATGATCCTGTTCTTTTGGTATTTCGCCACCGAGATCGAGCGTCGCAAGCGGAATGTCGGATCCGTGCTGCTGGTCGGTGTCTGCGCGCTCTGCATCCTCGCCGCAACCCCCCTCAAGGAGCGGCTCAAAGGCGGTATCGATATCGTCGGCGGATCGTCCTTCTCCCTGCGCATCATGCCGCGTGAGGATGCCGATGGCGGGAAAATGCCCATCACCAAAGAGCAGGTCGATCAGGCAATCCTCGTGATTGAAAAGCGCCTGAACAGCATGGGCACGACGGAACCCATGATCGCCCGCCAGGGCGCCGATGGCATCCTTGTTCAAATGCCCGGGATTGAACCGGAGCAATCGGCCGTGGTTCGTGAAACACTGGAAAAGGTCGCGAAGCTCGAACTCCGCGAAGTCAGCCCGCGCAACGATGAGGTCGGCGCGGATGGCAAACCCCTTGCGCAACGTGTCCTCGATGGCGATGAAATCGTCGTCGGTTACCGAGCCTACACCTACAAGCACAAGGATGAGGATGGAAAGGAAACCTCCACCCCGATTCTTCTCAACCGCCGCATGGCACTTGGAGGATCGGACATCGCAAATGCCGTTCCATCCCCGCAGCAGGCGGATGCCGTTTCCATCACCCTCAATAACGACGGCGAGGACAAAATGATCGCACTGACCCAGCACATGCGCCCGGGTGTGGACCGGATCGCAATCGTGCTCGACGGCGAGGTCATCAGCGCGCCGGTCGTCAACCAGGTTCCGCTTGGCAAGCAGTTCATCATCGAGGGCCTGCGCGAAGCCGGCGAAGTCCAGAGCCTCGCCAACTCACTGATGAACCCGCTGGAAAACCCGCTGACCGTCGACGAGGAACGCACCGTCTCCCCGACACTCGGCGCGGCCGTGGTCGAGCAAGGCATCTGGGCCGGCGTGATCGGTCTCGCCATCACCTGTGTTTTCGTTCTGATCTATTACCGGACCGCCGGGATCATCGCCCTCTTCGGGCTGGCGGTGAACGGCATCATCCTTTTCGGCGTGATGGCGATGTTCGGCTTCACTTTCTCACTTCCCGGCATCGCGGGGATGATCCTCACCATCGGCATGGCGGTGGACGCCAACGTGCTGATCTACGAGCGCCTGCGCGAGGAAATGGCCGGCGGGAAGTCGTTCAAGAACGCGATCGCCGCGTCCTACGAGAAAGCCTTCAGCGCCATCTTCGACTCCAACATCACCTCGCTCATCACCGCGATCATCCTCTTCTGGCTGGGCAGCGGCACGATCAAGGGTTTCGCTGTCACCCTGACGATCGGCCTGGTGGCCTCGATGTTCTCCGCCATCCTCGTCACCCGCGTGCTTTTCCGATGGGGAGTCGATTTGAACATCCTCACCAAGCTGTCATTCCTCAACCTGATCAAGGCCACCAACTTCGACTTCCTCGGCAAGCGACGCATTGCCGCCATCACCTCGCTGATCCTCGTCCTCGCCTCCTTCGCAACCTTCGCCATCAAGAAGGAAAAGGCCTACGGAATCGACTTCACCGGCGGCACCATGATCCAGTTCCAGCTCGGCAACGATATCGATATCCCGGTCGCCGATGTGGAAAAGGCGCTTTCCACCCTCACCCTCACCAAGGCCGCCTTCCCCCAGGAACAAAACAATCCGGTCACCGGAACCTTGCTCGCCATCCGCTGCGACTCCCGCGATGCCGAGACCATCACCTCCAAACTCCGCGAGTCGATCCCCGCGCTCGGCGAAAAACAGGACAAGCCCGACAAGGACGGGATTTACCATTACAAGATTGATAACAGCAAGGAGGAGGTTTCCGCACTGATTGGCGGCACCTTCCTGCAGGACTCCCTCATCGCCCTGGCCCTCGGCCTGATCGGCATCCTGATCTACATCACCGTCCGCTTCGAGTTCTCCTTCGCCCTTGGCGGCTTCGTGGCGATCCTCCACGACGTCATCATCTCCATCGGCCTCGTGGTTCTCATGGGCAAGGAACTCTCTCTGATCCATGTGGGGGCCATCCTGACGGTCGCCGGATACTCGATCAACGACACCATCGTCATCTTCGACCGGATCCGTGAAAGCCTGCTGATACGCACAGGCTCCATCAAGGCCATCATGAACCAGGCGATCAATGCCACCCTCTCGCGCACCCTGCTCACCTCGGCCACCACGATCGTGACCGTGGCCATCCTCTCGATTTTCGGCGGATCCGCACTGAATGACTTCTCGGTCATGATCCTGATCGGCCTCGTCGTCGGCACCTACTCGTCGATCTTCGTTGCCGCGCCGGTTGTTCTCTGGTGGAGCCGCCGCAAGGGTGGAGACCTCCGTTCCGACGTTCTCGCCACCGAGATCGCAGCAGAGGCTGCGAAAGCAGCCCCCTGATCGGCATCCCCCGTTCTGCCCGCCGTCATCTTTTCCATTGCCCAAATGGAAAAGATGACCGTTGCGGGGCAATCATAGCGCGGCCCGAGACCTCGTTCCAAAGTGTGAAAACAACGCGGAAAATTCATTTTTCCCGTTATCATGCAGCTAATCGGTCCGTATGCGTTGGATCCAACCCAAGGCCACATGAGATTTCCACGACTCCTTCCACTCTTTCTCGCAGCGACAGCCGCCGGTCATGAACTGCCCCAAAGCGGCCTGCTGCTTGACCTCAATGCGGCGAAAGGCCTGGCATTGGAAGACGGCGACAAGGTCGCAGCCTGGCGTAATCAGGTTGCGCCAGCGACCGTGAGGCAGTTCCTGAAACAGGACAAGGGCCGTCCGGTTGCAGGCAGCGGGCGGCCGACCTTGCGGAAGGAAATTCCAGCACTCAAAGGCAAGCCCGCGCTTGTTTTCCGTCAGCAGGAATTGGTCTGCCCGGACGAGGAAGCCTTCGACAAGCTCACCACGGGGGCGGGCCACACCTGGCTTGTCATCATGGCCGTTCATGAGCAGCGGGTCGGCCTCGAGGACGTGAACGCCTTTTTCGGAAACCTCGGCAACGGCGGAAATTTCGAAGGACTTTGGGGAGCTCTCAACGATGACAACACGTTGTGGTGCGGTGCCAGGAACGGAATCACCTTCGGGCGTTTCGATGAGAACAACCCGAAAGTGAGCGGTGCCAAACTTGAGCCGGGAACATTCCACCTGATCGGCGGCCGCATGGGTGCCGGTGAAGGCAACGTGAAAATCGAACTGTTCATCGACCAATCCGAGGCAGTGGCGACCTCCGGCTTTCCCGTGAATCCCAAGGCAAATCCATCCCGCATGGTCATTGGTCAGGAACGCGATGCGACCGAACACCCGGGCCACGAATCCTTCGATGGCGAAATCGCCCGCTTCCTCATCTGGGAGCGACCACTGACCGATGCGGAATTGAAACAAGCCATGAAATCGCTGCGTGCGACATACCTCGCCCGATGAGCGGAAGCGGAAACCTGTGCGCCGCAGCCATAAACATGGCGGCGGGCCCGTTCATCGGGCGAAAAACTGAATTGATCAGAGCCGCGAGTGGAACTGATAGATTCCAGAACCCGCCTCAAACACGGCGGCCCCTTTGTCCATTCTGAGGAACTTCAATCCGGTCGCCTTGCCCGCGGGTTTGTTTCCCTCGGTCACTGCGGCGGCATCCTTTGCAGGCACGTGTATGACCGCCGTGGTATTCGCCGGAATCACGGCTTCCAGCCTGAACCCACCTTCTTCGGTTTTCCACGACGTGGAGATCCGGCCGTTGATCGAATCATAGGTGGCCTTGACCCAGTCGATTCCCTTACCCGGCGTGGGGCGAATGATGAGTTTCTTGAATCCGGGGCCGTCGGTGTCGATTCCGGCAAGCGTCGAGAACATCCACTCGCCGCACGAACCAAGGGAGAAGTGGTTGAAAGAATTCATACCGGGATCCTGGAACCCTTTTTCGGGCGTCCAACCGTCCCAGCGCTCCCAAATGGTGGTGGCTCCATGTTTGACGGAAAACAACCATGACGGGAAGCTGTCCTGAAGAAGCAGTTCGTAGGCGAGCTCGGATTTGCCGACCTGCGTCAGCGTCGGCAGAAGGTAGCTCACTCCGATGAAGCCGGTGGACAAGTGGGTGCCCTTCGCCCGGATATCATCCGCCAGATGCCGGGCGGCCTTGGTCCGCATTTCATCGGAGAGCAGGTCGAACTTGAGTGCCATCAGATAACAAGTCTGGGTGTTGCCATGAATGCGTCCGTCCGCTGCGACGTATTTCCTGTTGAATGCCTCCTTGATGTCCTCGAACAGCTTCCGGTATTTTTCCGCATCCTCGCGTTTGCCCAGAGCGGCAGCGGTCTTTGCCAACAGGCTTGTCGAATAGGCGAAATAAGCGGTGCCGATCAGATCCTTCGGTGTGTCCGCCTGGATCGACAGCCAGTCGCCATAGTCATTGCCACGGTTCTTGTCGCGGATGAGTCCCGTGCTGTTGGTCCGGCAAAACTCGACCCATTTCACCATGTGTGGGTAATTGTCCTCCAGGATTTTCTTGTCACCATAAACATGATAGATGCTCCACGGACAGATGATTCCGGCGTCCGCCCAGCCGGGCGTGCCGTAATTGAACCCCACGAACGGACTGACGTCGGAATATGCCCCATCCGCGCGCTGGGCGTCCGCCATATCCACGAGCCACTTGCTGTAGAACGCCGCGACATCCGCATTGTATGTCGCCGTGCGGACAAAGACCTGGGCGTCACCGGCCCAGCCGCAACGTTCGTTGCGCTGCGGGCAATCGGTGGGAATGCTCAGGAAATTGCCGCGCTGACCCCAGATGATGTTGGAGTAAAGCTGGTTGACGCGGTCGTCGGAACAACTGAATTCACTGGTGCGGGCGAGATCGGAAGCGAACACCAGGCCGGTGACCATGTCCTTGTCAGGTTGGGAAGGCAGTCCGGTCACTTCAACATATCGGAAACCGTGGAAGGTGAAACGAGGTTCGTAGATCTCGACCCCGCCCCCTTTGCAGACATAGTGGTCGGTGGCCTTTGCAGTGCGCAGATTGGTCGTGTAAATCGTACCGTCGGGATTCACCGCCTCCGCATGGCGCAGGATCAGTCGGGTCCCCGCGGGAGCGGAAACCTTGAGTCTGACCACCCCCACCATGTTTTGTCCCAGATCAAACGTCCACTGACCCGGTTTGGGCTCGGTCACGGTCCGCGTCGGGACTTCCTTCACCACCCGCACCGGATCCATGACTTTGCCCTGCAGCCTGGCGGTGACCGGATCCTGGCGGAGAGCGACCGGAGTCCAGACACCGTCATCAAGACCCGGCTGGTTCCAACCGGAAATCTCAAGGCGGGCATCGTAGCTCTCCCCCATCATGATATCGGCGGATAGAATCGGACTGCCTGCGGCTTTCCATGATGCATCGGTGGCCACGGTTTCGGAACTTCCATCCGCATAAGTGATTTCCAACTGCGCCAACAAGGCGGGAATCCTGCCATAATAATTCGGCGGGTTCATCCCGACATGTCCGCTGTAGTAACCTTTGCCGACCATCGCAGAGAGCACGTTCTCGCCATTCGTGAGCAAAGCAGTGACATCATGGACGTTGTAGTGAACCCGTTTGCGGAAATCGGTCCACTCGGGTGCGAAAACGATATCGCCCACCCGTTTCCCGTTCAGATACATCTCATGGAGTCCCAGACTGGCGGCATAAAGCCTCGCCTTGGAAATTTTCTTGTCCGCGAGTTTGACGGACTTGCGCAGATACGGCGCGCACTCACCCGCGTCCGGGCCTGGCTTGTGCCCTTCGGGAATCGACAAGCT
Organism: uncultured Luteolibacter sp.; assembly: GCA_964399305.1. Lineage (GTDB taxonomy): Bacteria > Verrucomicrobiota > Verrucomicrobiia > Verrucomicrobiales > Akkermansiaceae > Luteolibacter. Next base: position 89,859 of record CAYNQJ010000005.1, on the reverse strand, counting down.
GTCATTCTCTTTCACGGTGGCGGTGACCCGCTTGCCATCCAATTCGTATTCGAGCTCGAGCCGCTTGATTTTTTGAGGACTCGGATCGCCCTGAAGCACCTGATTGTCCACCCTGACAGTCAGGCCGGCATCATCCACCAGTCCGGCCACGATCGAAGTGACATCCTTCTCGCCACCTTCGCCGCGATAGACCGCCTTGATGATCTTGAGCGGGAATTTTTGTGTCGTGGCTTTTGCTGGATGTTTGTAACCAAGCGCATTGATCCATTTGGCGCTCCAGTCGGCATCCTCGAGCAACCCCATCTCCCAGACGGCCGACTTGCTCCATGCCGAAGCCTGCTTTCCGGTCCAGATCCTGACCTTCCAGTGGCAGGCCAGGCGGGACACCATGGGCTTGCCGGCATAAACCACATGGGCGTTTTGGTCACCCTCGACCTTGCCGCTGTCCCAAAGGTCGGCTTTGCCTTCGGAGAGGAGGTTCTGGCTGGTGGCCACCAATATCTGATAGGCAGACTGCCGGACGCCTCTGGTGTTTTCCGGAGCCTCCAACTTCCATTGCAGACGCGGCGTCGGGGCATCAATTCCAAGCGGGTCCGCCATATACTCGCAGCGGAGGCCGGCGGGCACCACTTCGGGGCGAGCTGCCGGAGCGGCTGCCGCTTGAATGCACATTATCCAACCCAGCATCCCCGCCAACATCATGATCACCTTGTTTTTCATAGAGCGCATGGTCGGGTCCGGGTGAATCCCAAACCCTGTTGCCGTTGCAATCCTGGATACCACCTTCCGGAAACGCCAGTTCCAATTGTGTAACCCGCAGACTCAGGGATTGACCGCAACCCGCAACCGGGCGAACTGGCTGCTGAAGGTTCCCACGGGTATGTTCACCGTAATGAAATCGGGCTCCGCGCTGTTTTCAGCAACCGTCCAGTTCACCAGGCCGGAACTGCCGCTTTCCTCACCAATCGTTATGTCCGTCCATGAAGCGAGATCCACGCCTTGTTGCAGCACAACGCTCGCGTAAGACTCCGAATCATCGCGGCGATGAAATGTGATCACCAGATTCCCATCGGAAATCGATTGCTGCGGGAGACTTGATGGGTCCTCAACCGAAGGGTCGCCATTCAGAACGAATTCCATGAAATTGACCATGCCGTCCCCATCCGGATCGGAAGTGGCCAGCAATCCGTCACCTGACAGACCGAAATGCTCCACCCAATCGTCGAACGCCGATGCTGGCGGTGCCTGCCGGACCAGAATCACCTTGCCTGGTTCGCTAAAGGTATCAATCGAGTAACCCTGCGGCAATGGTGCGAAACCTGTGCCGAAAAGATCCCCGCTGTAAGTGGCAATGACGTAGCTCAGGTTGGCCGGTGTTTGAATCTCTTCGATAACCAAAGTCAGGTTTTCGATCGACAGGTTTCCATCCACCGAGAACAAGTCTGCCTGGGTGCCTTCGATATCACAGTGGAAGGACCCGGAAAGCTGGACGTCTCCCACAGTCGAGAGGGTTCCCACTCCACCGTTGCCCGGGGCCAGGGTACCGGCGACGCTCACGGCGCATGTGATGGAACCATCACCTCCCAATGTCGTTCCCACGGAAGAGTTGATTTGAAATGGCGCAAGCGAGCCGTTCACAATCAAGGCCCCCTCATCCAATGATATGGCCGCCTCATAAGGATGATCACCATTGAGAACCAAGGTTCCGCCGCCGGTTTTGACGAAGTCAGCATCTCCAGAGAGAATGTTGCCGGCGCCGCCACTGCCAATTGTTAGATTGCGGCCGGCATCGACCTGGAAAACCCCGCCTGTGCCGCTAACCGTGACTCCCGCATTGACATGATCGATCACGAGATCCGCGGTGGAAACCCGCAACGTTCCGCCGTCGAGGGTGAGCCAGCCTGCCTGGGGCGCCTGGGGCTGTCCCAGCGATCGCTGGTCGCCACTGGTGATCCGCACCGTCCCCGCATGGACGGTGGTGATTCCTGTTAATCCACCCTGATCCTCGCTGGACGGGTCTGATCCGAAGCTGGTGACATATCCGCTGAGCGTCAGCGTCCCGCTGCCGTTTTTCACGAGATCGGTGGCCATGCCCTGGCGGCGCTTTTGCAACGTGCCCACCACAAAATGCCCATCCCCATCAAACACCATGTCACCACCATCCGTCGATACGTAGGGGGACTCCGGAAGCCTGACGTCTTTCATCAACGCACCGAATGTGACGGTCCCCGTACCGTTGTTGAGGAAAACCATGTCCTCGTTCAAACCATCCGCATGATAGGACCTCACCATCTGGGAGAACGACTGGTTTGCCGAACTGCTGCTGGTGAAAACCTGGCTGGAACCCGTAAGATAAAATTCCGCGCCGGTGAAACTGAAGGAAGTCGACCCCTCGACGGAAATTCCGCCCAGCAGGGTCGGATTGTGGGAGGTGTTCACCACGGTGCTGCCGCCGGGTGCGAGTGAAACCGTGCTGAAAGTCGCAACGTCCTCGAAATTCGGGGTGTTGATGTCGCCACCCGGTGCCTGATTGCCAACCCAGTTGCCACCTGCCGTCCATGCGGCGCTTACGGAGCCATCCCACGTCTGGCTGGCGGCACCGGCGTAGGGCGCGAATCCACAGCAGACCCACGCTGCGAATATCACCACTGCACGGAACGGCCTCGCCCGGTTCAACTCCAGACAATGCTGCAAATGGTTAATTTTCATGGAACTAAACTGTTAAAGTCCCGAACGGCACTGATTACAAGGCGATTCTTCCAGATCACGGGCAACGCAAGGCCTTGCGTTTTCCGGCAATTTGACGAGATTACCCACATGGGTTTTCCATCCATCCACCGCTTGGCGGTCAGACTTCTTGGCGTAATGTGCGTGCTTGGCGGGCTGATGACATCCTGCGGCCCGGGATATACCACCGTCAATCACCGGAAACCAGTCGAAGCGAAAGGCGAAACCTTCGGTTACCGCAAATGGATTTCAACCAAACACGAACCAGACGTGGTCTTGATCGGCATCCATGGATTCTGTGGAGCTTCCAGTGACTACACGAATCTCGGAAACCACCTGTTGAAGCATCAGCCAAAAACCGGCCTTTACGCCTACGAGGTTCGCGGTCAAGGCAGCGACCCGATTTACGAACGTCGTGGTGATATCGGTGATCCCAACGACTGGTACCGGGATTTGTTCGCATTCACCCAGCTCGTCCGCGAACAACACCCTGAAGCCAAAGTCGTCTGGTATGGCGAAAGCATGGGAGCCCTGATCGCAGCACACGCCTGGCGGGAGGCACCCGCAAACGACCCGCCATGCGACGGGCTCGTGCTTTCATCGCCAATCGTCCGCTTCCGCGATGACATCCCGGACTGGACCCCTGGCCTGGTTCAGGTGGCGGCCACCACCTTGCCTCTGGCACGGATTTCCCTGGAAACCCTGTCCGGAGGCAGCGATGTCCAGATGACCCAGACCACCCAACACGCCGCCCAGGCAAAGAAAAACCCATACCACATCGAGCAATACACCTTGCGCTTGATTGGCGCTCTATCCCGACTGATCGACGGCATGAACGATTGTGCCGCCTCCATGCGGGTCCCGGTGCTGGTGCTCCACGGCGGGCAGGATTACTTCAACAATGATTCGGACGTCCGGGGCTTCGTGGCACGGATTCCAAAGGAAACCTCGGCCACCTACCACAATTACCCAAAAGCGTACCACCTGCTGATGTATGACGAAAAACGCGAGGTGATTTTCCGCGATGTCGAGCGCTGGGTGACCCGCTTGCGCCGGGACCGCCTGAAAAATTAATCGAATTTGACGCGGGATTCGCCTTGACGCATCGGTTCTCTTGGCCATTCTTCGCGCCCCGCAACACCACAATCTTTTCATCATGGCCCGTATTTGCATCATCAGAGGAACCCAGGTCCGCTCCGGCGGAAGAATTCATCGGTCTGGTTTGGCCAAGAAAAAGGGCGGCATCGGCCGTCACGTCACCAAGGTGGTCAAGCGCACGATTTCCCCGAACCTCCAGACCAAGCGCATCTGGGTGCCTGAGTTGGATTCCTACGTCCGCATGAAACTCAGCTGCCGCGCCCTCAAGACAATCAACAAAAATGGTGCCTACGCCACCCTCCGCAAGGCGGGATTGCTCTGAGCCCACCTGATCGTTCTTGTTATCCATTTCAAAACATCCGGCCCGGTGGAAACACCGGGCCGTTTGCGTTTTACTCGATCCGGGCTTCCCATCCGGCCACGCGATCATAAGATGTGCGGATGCAACCCGACCCCGCCAACGCGACCTTGCTCGGAATCCTCCAGGAATCGATGCCATTTGTCAGGCGGCCTTTTGCGGCCATTGGCGAACGCTGTGGCTTGACCGAAGCCGAAGTGATCTCACGCATCAAAACCCTCAAGACGGACAAGGTGATCCGCCAGATCAGCGCGATCTTCGACACCCGCAGCCTGGGATACGCATCCAGCCTGGTCGCCGCCCGGATCGCTCCGGAACGCCTCGATGCGGCGGTGGCCGTGATCAACTCACACCCGGGTGTGAGCCACAACTATCTGCGGAATCACGCATTCAACCTCTGGTATACCATCGCCGTCCCCCCGACCAGCCGGCTAGGTCTCGAACGCACCATCGATCTGCTGCATCAGATGTCCGGAGCCGAAACCACACGCCTGTTGCCAACCTTGCGCTTGTTCAAAATCGGTGTGCGCTTTGATGTGGAAGGCGAGACGAAACCCGATGACCAGGCCGTTCCGTCCTACACGGAGGCAAACCGCACCGCCGCCACCCCGCTCGACGAGCGTGAGATCACTTTCGTGCGTCTGATGCAGCGCGACCTGCCCATCGTACCCGAACCGTTCATTTCGGTAGCTGAAGAACTCGGAATGGATTTCGATGATGCCGCCGCGTTGTGCCAGAAATTCATCGATACCGGCCGGATGCGGCGCTTTGCCGCCGTGCTTCACCACCGCAAGGCCGGGTTCGGAGCCAACGCGATGGGCATCTGGGCAGGTCCCCAGGACAACCCGGATGAACTGGAGCGCCTGGGAACCACCATGGCCGGATTCCGCGCTGTCAGCCACTGCTACTTGCGCCCATCCTACCCGGATTGGCCTTACAACTTGTTCACCATGGTCCACGGCAAAAGCGAGGAGGAATGCGAACAAACCCTCGACGCCATCGCCACCGCGACCGGGATTCAAGACCGCCACGCGCTCTACTCGACGCATGAGTTCAAAAAAATCCGCGTCCGCTATTTCACCGAGGACGAGGCACTCTGGGAGGCTGAAAATTCCGGAAAAGCGAACGGATTGGCCGGTTGAACAACCATAGCCGGACAGATGGCGTTTTGAACTTGCGGATGCCCGAATGCGGCGGTCAACTGGGGCTGATGATCCGTTTCCGTAAATTATGGAGAAATTTTGCAGTGGCAGCGATGCTTTGCGGCATGCTGGCCCCCACCGGGACGGCACAAGCCAAAGAGATCCAGGTCAAACTGGCCGATGGTTTTGACTTCCCGGTCGGCAAACCCAATGCCGATGGCTACTACAAATCCCGCGGGCTCCGCCTCCGCTCGCCCCGGCACTTCGGCGAGGACTGGAATGGTCGCGGCGGCGGCAACTCGGATATCGGCCTCCCGGTCTACTCGATCGGCGACGGCGTCGTCACTTTCGCCCACAACGTCCGTGGCGGCTGGGGAAATGTGGTGCTCACCCGCCACGCCTACCGCGATCCGGCTTCCGGCAAGGTGAAGTTCATCGACACCCTGAACGCCCACCTCGACCGCATCATGGTGAAAACCGGAGCCATGGTGAAACGCGGCCAGCAAATCGGCACCATCGGCACGAACTCCGGCATGTACCCCGCCCACCTGCATTTCGAAATCCGCCACAATATCACCATCGGGCTGGCCCGTGAGAATGTCCCCGCCGACCTGAACAACTGGGCGGATCCCACCCAATTCATCAATAAATACCGCAAGCTCAACCGCGAGTGGCGTGCCACCCCGATGCCGATCGGAACCTATCGCCCTTACAAGGGATTCCCGGGACTTTGAAGCACCGGGACAAGGACCGCGCCATCGGGTGAAATCCTCTAAAACAAGGATTCCGCAATCGCGCTGCGCGGAACCATGAAAACGGTGCCGTGGCGAGGGTGACCGGCTGGCATGCGCAACTTGTCGGTCTGATCGGTCCAGGTCTTGAGATCTTTCGAGGTCGCCAGGCTGTAGTGGCCGTTCGCAAAAGCATCCCAGTAAAGGTACCAGGTATCCTTCCATTTCAGCAGGGACGGCCCCTCGCCCATCTCATTGGGGCGCACATCCGAGTGCGGACCGACAACCGGCGGTCCCGCCTCCGCCCAAGGCTTGGATAAATCGGCAGGCGCAGTCGTGAGGCGGATGTTCTTCCCACCCTGCGCCACTTCGCGCTCATCCTTGAATGCCATGATCCAACGCCAGTCCTTCTGCGATCGTGAACCCTGCTGGTCCAGCACCATCATTCCGTCAATGCTGTCATGCCCCGGATCCATGAAAACCGTTGCGGCGGAAAACGACACCAGATCCGGCGAACGGGTCAGATGAATCCGGTGGCCAGCCTGCCCGGCAACGGTCGATGACCAGAAAACGAGATACTCCCTACCAACCGGGTTCCAGCAAATTTCAGGAGCCCAAACATTCTTCGGCTGCCGGTCCTCGGGCAACGATTTCGGAAACGGCCACACCTGCCTCGGCTCCGCCCAATCCTTCAGGTCCCGCGATTCCGAGACACCGAAACAGCGCCCACCCCAATTCGACGTCCAAACCATGCGGAACCTGCCATCGTGGAAAATGACCGACGGATCGCGCGTCAGGTTCTGACCCGGCCACGCCGGCGGCACCATGACCGGTTTGTCCCCGTTGAGCGGCTTGAAATCCATGCCGTCCACACTCCATGCCAGATAGACCCCGTGCTGCCCGTTGTCCCGGAAAAATGACAGGACAAAGACATTCGCTTCACGATTCGTGGAGGCAGCAGCCATGACGGTGGGAAGGAAGATCAGGGCGGCTCCCGCAAGCATGGCAGTCCATCGGTTGGTTGTTCTCTTCATGGGGGTTGACGTGTGGCGCCATGCTGATGAGTGAAAAGGATTTTTCAACCCCACATGATCGTTTTCATGACGCGCCAGCCAACGATCATCGGCCCCGACCGCCCACATGGGCGGTTTTCCGGAACGTTTGCTTGGCATTTGACCAGGAGGGGCGCGCCGCATAGCCTGCTCACGAAATGACGATTGATTCCTACGCGAACCGCTTTGTGTGCGATCTGGTGGCCTATGAACCGGGCAAACCCATCGATGAAACCGCCCGTGAACTCGGGCTGGAAGCGTCCCAAATCGTAAAGGTCGCCTCAAACGAAAATCCGCTCGGCCCGTCGCCACTGGCGAAGACCGCGATGCGCGAGGCTCTCGAAGAAGCCCACATCTACCCCGATGGCGGCGGTTACCGGCTCCGCACTGCCATCGCGGAATCGGTCGGCATGGACCGCGCGAATGTCGTCATCGGCAACGGATCCAACGAAATCATCGAGCTGCTCTGCCACACCTTCCTCAACCGCCAAACCGAGCTGATCGCCGCCGAACACGCGTTCGTCGTCTACAAGCTGATGGCCACGCTCTTTGGCGCGAAATATGTGGAAGTACCGGACCCCGGATTCATCCATGACCTGGACGCCATGGCCGATGCCATCACCGCCGATACCAGGCTGGTATTCATCGCCAACCCGAACAACCCGACCGGAACCATGGTGGACCAGGCCGCGATCGATCGTTTCATCAACCGCCTGCCGGAACATGTGATCGCCGTGTTCGACGAAGCCTACATCGAATTCCCCGACTCCCCGCCGGACACGCTGCGCTACGTCCGCGAAGGACGCAATGTCTGCGTATTGCGCACGTTTTCCAAAATCCACGGGCTGGCCGCGTTGCGCGTCGGCTACGGACTGGCTCCGGCCCACCTCGCGGACCTGCTGCAAAAGGCGCGCCAGCCGTTCAACGTGAACGCGATCGCCCAGGCTGGCGCCCAAGCGGCTCTGGCGGACATCAACCACGTGAATGCGACCTTGCGGACCAACCGCGAGGGCATCGAATTCTATCAGAAAGCGCTGGCCGCCCGCGGCATCGAATACGTTCCCAGCCACGCCAATTTCATCCTGGTGAAAACCGGCTCGGGTGACCTCGTGTTCAAACGGATGCTCGCCCAAGGTGTGATCGTCCGTGCCATGAGCGGTTACAAACTGCCGGAGTGGGTGCGGATTTCCATCGGCACCGCGGAACAAAACCGCCGCTGTCTGGAAGTGCTCGATTCGGTGCTCGCCGCAATCGCCGCCGACAGACAGTAAGCGGAGATCATCCACACCACCCATGCCGGGCGAACCCCATCATTCCGCGGATCCGCAACGGCCGACCATAGCCGCGGTCGCCACCGCTCCAGGCGCGGCCGCGGTTTCGCTGATCCGCCTGTCCGGCCCGGATGCCATCCGCATCGCAAACCTCGCAACCGATGGCAAGGTGACCGGCCAGCCTGCCCGCTTCGCCCGCCATTGCCGGGTGCGCGACGCGGGTGGCTCACCCATCGACGACGGCCTGCTAACGCTGTTTCCCGCCCCCCACAGCTACACCGGCGAAGACTGCGTGGAATTCACCGGGCACGGCGGCATCCTCGCCACCCGTGAGGTGTTGGCACGCTTCCTTGCCTGTGGAGCCGCCCCAGCCGGCCCCGGGGAATTCACCCGCCGCGCCTTCCTCAACGGCAAAATGGACCTCACCCAGGCCGAAGGCGTGATGGACCTGATCTCCGCCCAAACCCGCCTCTCTCTGCGCGCCGCCCGCAGCCAGCTCGATGGCGCGCTCGGTAAAAAAACCACCGCCGCCCGCGACCGGTTGCTGGAAACCCTCGCCCACCTCGAGGCATGGATCGATTTCCCGGAAGAGGACATCGACCCGCAGACCGGTGCGAGTCTGCGCTCAGGCATCCGTGCGGTGCTCGACTCGGTCAATGCCATGCTCGCCACCGCCGATCAGGGACGCGTGCTGCGCGAGGGCGTCCGCACCGTGATTTTCGGCAAACCCAACGTCGGCAAATCCAGCCTGCTCAACCGCCTGTTAGGATTCGAGCGCGCCATCGTCAGCGACATCGCGGGAACCACACGCGACACGATCGAGGAAACCGGCAATCTGGACGGCATCCCGCTGCGCCTGGTCGATACCGCAGGCGTGCGCGAGGCCGGCGACCAAATCGAGGCGGAAGGCATCCGGCGCACGGTCCGCCAGATCGAGGCGGCCGATCTCCTGCTGGAAATCGCCGACGCCAGCCAACCCCGCCCGGCGGCCGCCGATACCCCCGCCTCACCGGCAAAACATCTGCTCGTCCTCAATAAATCCGACCTCGGCGAACATCCGTCGTGGTCCGGCATCGATGCCGTGCGGATCTCCTGTGACAACGGCAGCGGATTCGACACGCTCTCGGATCGCATCCGCGGACTCCTGCACTTCAGCGACATCGATTGGGGCGAACACGCCGTGGCCATCAATGCCCGCCACCAGGCCAGCCTGATGACGGCCCGCGACGCATTAGGTGCCGCCATCGGCCTGCTGAATGATCCGTCAATCGACACCGAACTCATCGCGATCGACCTCCGCGAGGCGCTCGACGCCCTCGGCGAAATCCCCGGCAGGGTGGACACCGAGGATTTGTTAGGTGTGATTTTCAGCCGCTTCTGCATCGGCAAGTGAGCCGGCCGTCGGGTCCGCCTCACCGAGAATGCGCGCGGTGTCGAAGTCGTATGGCGTCAACTCCAGCAGCAGCCTCGCCCCCACACCAAACTCCGCCCTGCGATCGGCAAGCGCCTTGGACAAATGCGCGAGCAGGGGTTTCCCGTTCGGAAGGGAAACCCGGTACAACATCGGCCCGCGGGCTTCGAGAACCTCCCCGATCGTATGAATGGCTGCGTCCGGCATGTGGCGACAGATTTCAATGGAAGCACCCGAGATGTCAATGTCTTGCAATCCGGCAGCGGAAGACGAAACTTCACCGGGTAACCCGGGACCCGCCCGCATCTCTTGCCATGAAAAAATGCCCTTACTGTGCCGAGGAAATCCAAGAGGATGCGATCAAGTGCAAACACTGCATGGAGTTTCTCGATGGATCCAATCGTTCCATCCCACCCGCCCTGCCACCCATCCGGCCTCAGGAACTGCCATGGTATTTGCGGACCTCGTTTATCGTCCTGATGTTCCTCACCGTGCCGCCATTCGCCCTGCCCTCGGTCTGGATGCACCCGAAAATGCATGTGATCTTGAAGCTGTTGATCACCGTCGCAGCGATCGCATCCTGCTGGATCAGCTACTATGCCATCACCAACCTCCTGCGCCAATACGACGAACTCTTCAGGATGATGGAACAAATGCCCTTGTGACTTCCGGTGCCGGAAATCGCATTCACGCCAATGAATGGTGCTCGAGATACCACCGCAGGGTGTCGCGCAGGCCTTCATCAAAGTCCACTTCGGCGCGCCAGCCCAGCTCGGTTTCGATCCGTGTGGGATCGATGGCATAGCGGAAATCATGCCCCGGCCGATCCGGAACGAAGCAGATCAGACTTTCGTAACCGCCGGGACAAGCATGCGGCGCGTATTGGTCCATGAGCCGGCAGATGTTCCGGACCAGATCGATGTTGCGGCGTTCGTTCCGCGCGCCAACCAGGTATGTCCCGCCAACATTGCCGGTTTGAAAAATCTTCCACAACGCGCGCGCGTGATCATCCACATGAATCCAGTCGCGAACGTTCACGCCGTGGCCAAATACCGGCAGTGGAATCTGACGCGCGCAATGCAGAATCATCCGTGGAATGAATTTCTCCGGATTCTGATAGGGACCGTAGGTGTTGGAGCCGTTCGATCGGATCACAGGCAGCCCGTAGGTCCGGTGCCAGGCATCCGCCAAATGATCGGCTCCCGCCTTGGATGCGGAATACGGCGATGACGGATGATACGGACTGGTCTCGGAAAACATGCCACCCATCCCCAGCGGGCCGAATACCTCATCAGTCGAAACGTGCAGGAAACGGAACCTCCCGCGACGCTCCTCCGCCAACCCCTGCCAATAATCCTTTGCCGCATCCAACAATTGGAAGGTCCCGACCAGGTTGGTCTCGATGAAATCCGCAGGCCCGTCAATCGAGCGGTCCACATGGGACTCCGCCGCAAGGTGAATCACTCCGTCAGGCTGGTGCAGGCCAAACACCCGGCGCAACTCCGCCGCATCACAAATGTCCACTTTCTCAAAATGATACTCCGTCGATGCCGAGATCGGGTCGAGCGATGACAAGTTGGCCGCATAGGTGAGCTTGTCGAGGTTCACCGCCCGCGCGAGGCCGTTCCCAACCAGCAACCGACAAAGAGCGGACCCGATAAAGCCTGCGCCGCCGGTGACCAAAACGGTGGGTAGGGGTCGGCTCATGGATTTTGAAGGACTGGCACAATGTCCGCGATTCCAGCTGTGGAGTCAATCCTGCGGGCAACAGGCCCGTAGCCTCACCCGTCAGAGCGGGGAGGTGAGCGTGCGCGCATTGGAAGCCGCTTCCCATGAAGATCGCGGTCTCACGACCGCGCCCACGGGCCCAAGAAAAAACCCGGCCGCCGTGAGGCAGCCGGGCTGGGAATGATTTGTTAGAGCGAGTTGCTGTTACCAGCCGCCGCCTCTTTGGCCACCGCCGCCACCTTTGTAGCCGCCGCCACCGCCGCCTTTGTAGCCACCGCCGCCTTTATAGCCGCCGCCACCACCGCCACCGCCGTAGCCACCGCCACTGGGGCGGGATTCCTTCGGTTCCGATGCGTTCACACGCAACGGACGACCATTGTAATCCTTCTCGTTGAGCGCCTCGATGGCGGCATTGAGCTGGCTTTGGTCGCCCAGGGTGACGAAAGCGAAGCCTTTCGATCGTCCGGTCTCGCGGTCAGTGATGATTTTGACCCGTTCCACAGGGCCATGCGCGGCAAAGAGTTCGGAAACGTCTCCTTCGGTTGCGGTGTAGGGCAGGTTGCCCACATAAATGTCCATTGTTCTGTTCTTTCTTTTAACGCCAATTCAGTTCCACTTTCTTTAACCAAGGCGTAAAGATTCAACAAAGTGCGACGGATTCGCCATTCGGCACTCAATCGACCTGCACCATGGCCTCATCCACCCACATGGCAAGGTTTGTTTTTTTATTTTTTCACGGCCCCGATATGCAACTCACGGAATCCCGAACGCACCACTGCCCGGATACCCTGCAATTCACCATGCAACCAGTGGTCACACGACACGCATTTGACTTTGCGCCTGACCATCCGGAGTTTACATCTTGTCCAACCATGAAGCGGGAATCAAACCCACCCCCATGCCGGATCATCCCCTCATCAAGCGGATGGCTCAAAATCCTGCGCATCGGGTTGCTGCTCAGCAGCATTGGGTGGGGCATCTCGTTCTTTTTCACCTTTGCCAGCTGGAACGTGGCCACGGAGCAACTCCGCCTCATGGGAGCGGGAACAATCATATACAGTCCATTGCTGGACTATTGGATGCGGATGGCCTCCGCCGCCTTCGGCTGCATCGGCATCGCATCCGCGCTCGCATGCTACCGGCCGGTTTTCTTCCAATCATTGGTCATGCTGTTGGCACCATTTCATGCCTTTCTTGGCGTGGTGCTCGCAGCATCGGCTTGCATGAATGACCTGAATGCGGACTCCCACCCTACTTTCGCGGCCGACATCACCTTTTGTTTTGTCACCGCGGCCATGATCGGCATCCCTGTCGCTGTCACGGCTTTGCGAAAACCAGCAAGCTCCCAAGAGGCTTCCTGAAAAATGATTTCACAGGTCGCGCTTTGCGCTCCAAGGCGGAAAAACCCTTGCGCAATGAAGCACGCAGGATGCGTACGCTCCTCATTTTCAAGACAAGCCCTGACCACCACCGGTCCAGGCACGATGAAATCACTCTTTGCCCTTTGGCTCGTGCCTTGAACGCAAGCCGGGCACTTCCGGAGACTCATCGGAATCCGCTTTTGCCGCGGGATCCGTGATGCGGGACCAGTCAGGTGTTCCATGATCCAGGCGGTCAACCTCGCTGGCGTAAATCGCATCCTCGTTTTTCGGATCGAGAACCGCCGACAAGTGAATGAAAATCCTCGCGAGCTCCTGGTTCTGGGCCGCCTCTTCTTTTGCCAGAAGCTGGCCACGCGTCAGCAGCAGTCTGGCAAACACCTGTGGTGTGTAATCCCGATCAATCACTTCGGGCAGCATTCCCTTGGACAGTTGGAAATTCACGACAATGGCGCGCTTGTTGCGAGGCGAAAGGTGGAGGGCGAGCGCCAGCAGTCGACGGGCTTCGGACAATGACTGCGGTGATGCCTTGTCTGTCACGATCCTCTGAACGGCCACCGAGGCGAGATTGGTGGCGTATTCCTCACGCTCAGTGTCGAGCATCGCCAAATCCCGGGTGAAAAGACTGTTCTGGATGCGGAGCGGCTGCCAATTGAAATTCGGCTTGGGTTCCTCCGCACGCACGGATGCCATGGCGAGAATGATGCAGGTAGTCGCTTGCCAGATCGCTTTCACAGGGGTTAAGAATGGAAAAACCCGCCGCGCTTGCAAGTGACAAATCCCGATTACCATCCGGCAAAGAAAAAGATGCGCGGTGACATGCGGCACCTGATCGCGGAAATCCCCGGTGATTCCAGCAAGGTTTGCGGGAAATTGCTGCGGATTCTCTCCCAACAGCCGCATCTGAATATCATCTCCGCGTTCGCGGCGCTTCCGGGCGAAGTGGACCTGTCGGAACTCATTCGCATTTCTCCCGAAAGATGCTGGGTTTTCCCGCGCGTTAGCGGTGAGGATCTGGTGTTTCACGTGGTAGCAAACCCGGACTCCGATCTGGTGAAAGGCAACATGGGAATTGCGGAACCAAAGGAATCTCTGGAATCCATACCCGTCGCGGAGATCGACGCATTTCTATGCCCCGGCCTGGCATTCGACCGTTCGGGCGGACGCCTTGGCCGCGGCCGCGGGTTCTACGACCGCGTCCTGGCCCGCGCCCGGCCCGGCGCGTTGAAAGTCGGCGTCTGCTTTCCGCACCAACTGGTGTTAGACGCACTGATGGAGCCCCACGACGTGCGCATGGACATCGTCACTGCTTGAGACGGCGCAGCTCCGCGCGAAGTTCGTCAATCTCACGTCGAAGCCGCCTGACCTCTTCGCGCAGCTCCGGGTCGCCATTTTGCCGGCCATCTTTCGCCTTGGCGGCTTGGGCGATTTTCCGGATCTCGGCCTGGGCACCGGCAGCAAGATTTTTGTAGCCGGCGGCCTCAAGGTGCCTTGACGCTGCCTGAAGGTGATCGATCCGGGACTTGGCACCCTGCCCTGCAAGGCCGGGTTTTTTGTCCGGCCCGGCCATGCGCCGCTGTGGCCGTGCGTCTGACCCGGCACCGGGCTTTTCGCCAGCACGATTGCGAATCCGCTGTGCCAATTTGTCCGCTTCCTCGTGTTTGCCCGTGCGACGCAATTCCTCGACCTTGCGCATCATCCGGCGGCCATGGTTTGCAGCAGGATCAGGCCTGTCGGCAAGCTTTTGCGGGCTCTCGGGCTTTGCTTCACGCCTGGCCTCGGCAGGAGGCTGGGGACGCGGCTCTTCCGTTGGCTGCGCGGTAAGGATGATGGGACTTGCAACACAGGCTCCAAGCAGAAGGGTCAGAAAACAGTTTCGGTTTTGATGGGGGGATTTCATGGTTTTACGAAGGGTTTCGACAAATTGGAAAAACCCCGCGACGGCAATTTTGTTGCTGCAATTCGCGCCCCTGCCCCGGAAATCAATCCGTTTCACACGAACCCAACCAGTCACCATGGCCAATCCGCGGATAGCCATCGACCGCCCCCCGCCACTCCCAAACCCACACGTTTTCCATTTCACCCCGTCCGGCTTGGACGCGCACCCGGACACGTCTGTATTCCGCCCCCTCGAATTCATCCAGACGGACGAACAACTCCGGCGACACGTCATAAACCTCCCCCGCAACCGGCCCCGCCGCCGCATCCAACACCAGGCCGGGATACCAATCGATGCGATAAACCCGCCCCCTAACAGAACCAGCGGTGACGAACACGGCCCCGGCCATGCGGATGTGTTGCGAGCCTCCCCGCCGCAGCGTGCCATAGACAAACACCCGTTCCGATGAGGCAGGCATGGCGGTGTGTCGGCGTTCGCATGATCAAACCGCCGGGCGATGGCCGACTTCGTTGTCGAGCATCTGCCTGAGATCATCCAAGCCAAGCCCTGTATCCGCGGAAATCGGCAGAACGTCCACCTTGGGAAAACGCTGGCGGAAAACCTCCAGATTCTCCCTGGCTCCCTCGAGATCCATTTTATTGGCAACCACCTTCCACGGGAAACGGGCCAACTCCTCATCGTATTCCTTGATCTCGCGACGGAGGATTTCCAAATCGGAAACCGGATCGCGCCCTTCGCTGCCCGCCATATCAACCACGAACAGCAAAACCCGGCACCGCGTGATGTGGCGGAGAAATTCATGCCCGAGACCGCGGTTTTCATGGGCTCCTTCAATCAACCCGGGAATGTCGGCGATCGTGCAGCGCCGGAATCCGGGAAACTCAACCACTCCCACCACCGGCTGCAAGGTCGTGAACGGATAGGACGCAACCTTGGGCTTCGCGGCGGACAATTTGCCAAGCAGCGTGGATTTTCCCGCGTTGGGAAACCCCACAAGCCCCGCATCGGCAATCCGGCGAAGTTCCAGATAAAACACGCCCAACTCCCCCGGAGTGCCAAGCGTGTGCTCGACAGGTGTCCGGTTGGTCGCGGTCTTGAAATTCCAGTTGCCCTGACCCGGCGATCCTCCCTTGCAGAGCACGAATTCCTGACCGACCTCCGTGAGATCCGCGATGGGCTCCAAATCCACACCGTCTTCGCTGCGCTCCTGCGCCACGGCATCCTGAACGGTCGCGGCACTCGAACGGTAAACCACGGTTCCCGGCGGTACACGGCCAATGATCCGCTTGCCACTCTTGCCGGTCTTGCGCCCACCGGCCCCGTTTTTCCCGTCTTCGGCAACCAACTTCGGATCGAAGTGATATTGCCTGAGATTATCAGTCGAGGCGTCCACCACCAAGACCACATCGCCTCCGGCACCTCCGTCGCCGCCATCCGGGCCGCCACGGGGCACGAATTTCTCCCTCCGCCATGAAACAACGCCGTCGCCGCCGTCGCCCGCCTTGGCGAATATCCTGATGTGATCGATGAACATGCGCAAACTCTCTCCAGACACGGCCCCGTGGTCAACGGCAATGGTATCATCCCGCCAATCATTCCCTCGACCCCTTCCACTTCTGCTTCGGAAATGAGACAACTCGCCGCTTTTCAGCTTGCCCAAAGCACGTGCTTGGTTTGTCGCTGGATCGTGATGAATCCAACGCCTCCTGCCACACCACCCAGCCATCGGAGTCAAGCGCCATCCGGCCGCGGCGGGAACGGATTCATGATCGTGCTCGGACTCTCGATTTCCCTGCTGGGTGCCGTGTTTTTCGGTTTGATGCTCCGCAGCTTCCTCAGGGCATACGAAATGCGCTCATGGCCGGAAGTCCCATGCGTGGTCCTCAGCTCGGTCGTGGAACAACGCCGCCATGACCCGCAGTCGCCCGTGGAGTCCCGCCTCGTGGTCACCTATGGCTATGAATGGCAGGGACTGGCCCGCACCAGCGACAGGTTTTCCCTGCGCGGCAGCCCATGGACCTCGAAACCCGACGTACTCGAAGACCGTGCCTCCTCGTTCCCGGTGGGAGCACGCCTCACCTGCCGTGTCAACCCGGACAACCCGGAATTCAGCGTCCTTGTCCCCGACTCGCTTGCACCCGGATATTCCATCTGGTTCCCCGCCCTGTTCATCATCGGTGGCCTGGGCATCACGGTCCGACACCTGCCACGCTTGAGACCTTGACTCCCGGATCAACCCCGGAGCCAAGACGCTGAATATCTCATATCATTCCTGCTGTTTCCCATATCCGGATGAAATACTCCGAATAATCATCAATGCGTGCTGGGAGGTTTTTATTGATTATCCCAAAACTCATGGCTTACCCTCGTGCCCCGACGCTTCATGTCGCGACCACATGTCGCAACCCGTGAAACGTCGCCTCAAATTCCGATCTACGACGCGATGAACCCCGACCGAGCCACTCTGAATTTCCTGAATAGCTTCCCCGAAGAAGCCCGCAAACGCGGCGAAATGCTGCAAAAAGACGGTGCAGTCACCCAGATATTCGGAAACCATCTGTTCATCCAGGGAAGGGTCGAAGATGAGAGCGGAACCTTCCGCACCAGCCTCCGGCTTCAAGGCAACCGCTGGTTCGGATCCTGTACCGCAGAAGACGAGGTCGTCGCCGGCGCATGCCAATACGCGACGATGATGGAACGCATGCACCGCGGCGAAGACCTCCCCGAATCCCCCAACGAATTCGACGACACCCCGGTCCTCGATATCATCGAAGAAAAACTCGGCCGCGAACTCGATGACAAGGAAGCAGACTTCGTCACCAAAATCGAAAAACGCTACCGCCGCTACGTGATCGAAGGTGAACTCCACGATCATGACATGGTCCGTATCAGCCCTCGCTGGGAAATCACGACCTACGAACCGCTGGAACTCTGGCCCATGCCACCCGGCGACATCCTCGAGTTCTGGAATTACATCGCTTACGCGTTTTACAAACGCAAATTGCCATACCCGGACTTCATGAGCGTCATCACAGACCTCGGCAGCGTTCAGAAAAAAATGGCCGATTGGGAACAGGAACGCGAGGTCGCCGCATGGTACGAACGCATCGAACAAGTCAACGAACGCCCGCCTCAGGACGAACCCCTCACCGTCTCGTTCCGGCTGGTCGCCACCATCAACGAGGCCCGTCTCGAAGTCCGTGAAGCCCGCGCCACCGCATGGCTCCAACTCCGCGAGAAAAACGACATCGAACACTACGTCGGCCTCCACCAGGAAGGCGCACTGCTGATGGACGCCTCCAGCCAGACCCTCTGGGAACACTACCTCGCCTTCTACCGCAAATACGGCGACACCACCCTCGATTTCGATCAGGAGGAATCCTGCCGCTTCATGAACCGGATCTTCCGCCAACCTGCCCTCAAAGGCTATATCGTCAACCTCGACGAAAAGGATTTCAAGGTGGTCGAAAACGCACTCCGCTGGATCTGTGAGGACGAGCCCTACGACCCCAAAAGCTTCGCTCTCCAACTCGTCACTTCCGAAGGCGAGAACGTCTCCCACTCGGTTCGCCTGCTCCCCGGCCGCAAGGAACTCTATCAATCCGATGAAACCGTTTTCCCAGGCCCGCCCCGCTGGCTCGAGGAAACCGACGTGATGCCGCGATACCTCATCCCCAAGCGCGTCATCGACTCGCTGGAAGGTGTGGAGTTCCTCCGCAAAATCGGTGCCGCACTGCCCGAGTCCCTCAAAAAACGTGTCATCGACCTCGAGCTCAAACCGAAACTCGAGATGAAACTCGTCGCCGGCCTGACCGCTGCGGAAACGGAACACCTCGTCGTCGATGTCACCGCCATCGAAACCAAAGGCCGCCGCACCGAACGCCTCACCAAGGATGGATGGGAACTCGCCGAACAAACACCCGTCAAAGGCAAACAACTCCTCCGCTTCGCCCGCGAGGCCCTCTACCCGGTCCCTCCCATCCTCGATGAAATGGGACTTGCCTACGATGAAAAACTCCTCTCCTTCAAATCCCGCATCACCAAACAATTCCCCGAAAAATTCGCGGAATGGATCAACGCGATGCCTCCGGATGTCGAGCTCGACATCGATCTCCGCCTGAAGTCGATCCTCGCCGACCCCGTCACCGCCGCCGTCCGCTTCGAAGTTGTCGGCCAGGACATCGACTGGTTTGATCTCCGCATCGTCATCGACGTCCAAGGCGTCAACCTCTCGAAAGCGCAAATACGGCAGCTCGTCGCCGCACGCGGGGGCTACGTCCGCATGGACGATGGGTCATGGATGCGCCTCGAAATCAAACTCGACGCCGACCAGCGCGAGGCGGTCACCCGCCTCGGGCTGGACCCCTTCGACCTCTCCGGGGAAACCCACCGCATGCACGCCTTGCAGCTGGCCGACCCGAAGGCAGCGGAGGTTTTCGATCCCAAGGCATGGGAGCGCATCAAGAACCGCGCCGGAGACATCCAGCTCGAGGTCAATCCGGATGTCCCCACCACGCTCAACGCGACCCTGCGGCCCTATCAGATCGATGGCTTCAAGTTCCTCGCCTACCTCTCGGTCAACAACTTCGGCGGTATTCTCGCCGATGACATGGGCCTCGGAAAAACCATCCAGTCCCTCACCTACCTGCTCTGGCTGTTCGAAGAGCAGAAAGGCCAGAACGCCCCGAAAAAACCCGCCTTGGTCGTCTGCCCGAAATCAGTCCTCGATGTCTGGGCCAGCGAAGCTCACAAGTTCGCCCCCAACCTGGTCGTCAAAGTCCTCAAAAACCGCGATGACATCGACGTGGACCATATCCAGAACCACATCGACATTCTGGTCCTCAACTACGCCCAGCTCCGCGTTTGCGGCGAGGAGCTCAATGGGATCAAATGGCTCACGACCATCCTCGACGAAGGCCAGCAGATCAAGAACCCGGACTCGAAAGCCGCCAAGTGTGCCCGCGAACTGGATTCCCAAAACCGCCTCGTGCTCACCGGCACTCCGATTGAGAACCGGCTGCTCGACATGTGGTCGCTGATGGCATTCGCCATGCCCGGCGTGCTCGGATCTCGCGCGTATTTCAAAAAGCGCTTCGACAAACGCAAGGACCCGCTCAGCCAGTCCCGCCTCGCCTCGCGCCTGCGGCCCTTCCTGCTGCGCCGCACCAAACTCCAGGTCGCCCAGGACCTGCCTCCCCGAACCGAGGAGGAGGTTTACTCGAAGATGGAAGGCATCCAGCTCGAGCTCTACAAAAACGAACTCAAACGCATCCAGAAGGCATTGCTCGGACTGGATTCGGACGAGGCGGTCAAAAAGAACTCGTTCGCCATCCTTCAGGGACTCATGCGCCTTCGCCAGATCTGCTGTCACCCCGGACTCATCGACCCGAAATACCTCAAGGAGGAGTCCGCAAAGATGGAGTCGCTTTTCTACCTGCTCGACCAACTCCACGAGGAGGGCCACAAGGTGCTCGTCTTCTCGCAGTTTGTATCCATGCTCGACCTCATCAAGGCACGGCTCGAACTCGAAAACCGTCCCTACAACTACCTCACCGGCCAGACCAAGGACCGCAAGGGCGAGATCGAAAAATTCCAAACCACCAAGGACCCGTCCGTCTTCATGCTCTCGCTGAAGGCTGGCGGCTCGGGACTCAACCTCACCTCCGCCTCCTATGTCATCCTCTACGATCCCTGGTGGAACCCGGCTGTCGAAAACCAAGCCATCGACCGAACCCACCGGATCGGCCAGAAGAACAAGGTCATCGCCTACCGCCTGCTCACCCGCGATACGGTCGAAGAGAAAATCCGCATTCTCCAACACCAGAAAACCCAACTCGTCACCAATGTTCTCGGCGATGAAGGTTTCGCTTCCAACCTAGGCATCGATGACCTTCAGTTCATCCTGACCCACAACATCGACGAGGACGACGAGGAGATGAAGAAGAAATAAGCCTTCTCTGGGCGGCTTCTTCAGGAGCGTGGACGTTCCGTCCGCCATCTGCGAGGGACGTTCCGTCCCTCATTTTGGCGGACTAGATGTCCGCCGCAAGCAGCCGACAACATGCCGGCGCGCCGTATTGACAGACCGGATGCGAATAGATCGCCAATGAAAAAGTAGCGCGGTCTGAGCCAGGCCGCATGCCGAAACGTTGGATCGGATGCTTCTACATTCTCCAATCATCCTGCTGCGGTTTCAGCGAAACCGCGCCACCTCTTGATGGGAGTCCCCCTGCAGTTTCCTCAATCCTCCTCGAACTTGCGCGAAATAAGCTCCTCGATCGCGCAAAGCGCGGCATCCGCATCCGGCCCATCGGCACTCACGCAGATGATTGAGCCATGGCCTGCCGCCAACATCATCAATCCCATGATACTCTTCCCATCCACTTCCTCTCCATCCTTTTCCACAAACACATCCGCCTGAAAACGGTTCGCCGTTTTGACAAATTGGGCCGCAGGACGGGCATGGATGCCAAGCTTGTTGAGGATGGTGAATTCTTTTTTTGCCATGGAGGGATCGGCAGGCGCCAGGCGCAGCTTAGAAGGCTCGCCGCCTCACTCCAAGGGAAAAATTTCAGGCGGGAACTTGGTGGATTCGCGTGCCCGCCATGGAAACTTTGCCCCCATCCTCCAATCAACCCGCATCGGCCGGCGTGGGTTCCCGCAAACCGCGTATGCTCCTCCGCAATCCCGCCACCGCCTCGCCCGCACGTCCACGCCATTTCCTCGCCCACCCCGTCGCCCACACCCCGTCCGCACCAGAACGACGCCTTGACATTCATTTCTGGGGATTTGGGGCTTGTTTCCGGGGGTTTGGTGCTTTGCGGATCCTCTGATTCGCGTAGCCCTTCTTGCCTCTGTCCGTGAATCCGTTTGCAAAGGCATGAGCACAACTTTAGGAATCATTCCGCCACCATGTCAGACAAGCCTTTCTTCTACCAAGACCCGTTTCCACTCGGTCCGGACACCACCGAATACGAATGCATCAGCAGGGAACATGTTTCCGCAGGCGAGTTCGAGGGCAAGCCCATGCTGAAAATCGCTCCCGAAGCCCTCACCCTTCTCGCCGCCGAAGCGATCAAGGCGATCAATTTCACGCTACGCCCTGCCCACCTGGCTCAAGTGGCCGCCATCCTCGACGATCCCGATGCATCGGAAAACGACCGCATGGTCGCCCTTATGCTGCTGAAAAACGCGGAAATCGCAGCCCACGGCATCCTCCCCTTCTGCCAGGATACCGGCACCGCCACGATTGTCGGCAAAAAGGGACAGCAGGTCTGGACGGGATGCGACGACGCGGAGCATCTTTCGCGCGGGATCTATCAGACATACACCCGGGAAAACCTGCGGTATTCGCAAACCGCGCCGCTCAACATGTATGACGAGGTCAATACCAAGACCAACCTCCCCGCACAAATCGATCTCTACGCGACCGAAGGAGACGCCTACAAGTTCCTGTTCGTCAGCAAGGGCGGCGGATCCGCCAACAAGACCTTTCTCTATCAGGAGACCAAGGCCCTGCTCAACCCGACACGGCTGAAGGAGTTTTGCCTTGAGAAAATGAGATCCCTCGGCACGGCCGCCTGCCCGCCATATCACCTTGCATTCGTCATCGGTGGCACCTCCGCCGAAAACTGCCTCAAGACGGTCAAACTGGCCTCGACCAAGTATTACGACGCATTGCCCACGCAGGGCAACGAGCACGGCCAGGCGTTCCGCGACCTTGAGCTCGAAAAGGAGCTTCTTGCCATGGCGCGCGAAGTGGGCATCGGTGCCCAATTCGGTGGAAAGTATTTCGCTCTCGATGTGCGCGTGATCCGTCTTCCCCGGCACGGCGCCTCATGCCCGGTGGGTATCGGCGTTTCCTGTTCGGCCGACCGCCAGGCCAAGGCCAAGATCACCAAGGACGGCATTTTTCTGGAAAAACTGGAGAAAAATCCCGGCCGCTTCATCCCCGAAAGATACCGCGACTGGAAATTCAAAGGAGTGCCGATCAATCTGGATCTCGGCATGGAGGAAACCCTCAAGACACTCACCAAATATCCGGTAACCACCGCACTGTCACTTACCGGCACCATTATCGTTGCCCGCGACATTGCCCACGCAAAGCTGAAGGAAATCCTCGAAAAGGAAGGCGACTTGCCCGAATACTTCAAAAAATACCCGGTCTATTACGCAGGGCCTGCCAAAACACCAGCCGGCATGGCCTCGGGTTCATTCGGCCCGACCACCGCCGGCCGGATGGACAGCTACGTCGATTTGTTCCAGTCCCATGGTGGATCGATGGTCATGCTGGCAAAAGGCAACCGCTCCAAAGCCGTGACCGACGCATGCAAGGCCCACGGCGGTTTCTATCTTGGCTCCGCAGGCGGCCCAGCCGCACTGCTGGCCCAAGACCACATCAAATCCCAGGAGGTAGTCGCCTTTCCAGAGCTAGGCATGGAAGCCGTCTGGAAAATAACCGTCGAAAACTTCCCGGCCTTCATTCTGGTGGATGACAAGGGCAATGATTTCTTCAGCCAGATCAACAGCTGCCCGGTCTGCAAGTGACAATGATCCGTTAGAAAGTCATGCGTGTGCTGGCCATTGATCCCGCGATCAGAAACACCGGCTATGCCGTGCTAGAAGGAGAACCGCGCCAACCGGTCGTGCTGGCTTATGATGTGGTATCCATCCCCAAATCACTCATCCAGTCCGCCGCCCTCGCATCCGTGCGCACCCACCTCGGCAATGTGATCGAAAAATTCAAGCCCGACGAGGTGGCGGTGGAGGGAATCATTTACGTGCAGTCACACCAGACCGCCATCAGCATGGGGGCCGCGCGTGCCGCCGCCTTGATCGCAGCCGCCGACCATGGGCTGCCGGTCTATGAATACGCGCCCAGAAAGGTGAAAATGGCCGTGGTCGGGAATGGCAACGCGGACAAATCCCAGGTGGCATTCATGGTGCGGGCATTGCTTGGCCTTAACGAAACCCCGGCAGCGGATGCCGCCGACGCGCTGGCGATCGCGATGGCCCACCTCCAGGCGTCCGATCCGGCCAAGGCCCGCCTGCTCGACCGCCGCCTCGTTTGAACGATCGATCCTCCGCCCCGCTTGCTGAACATCGTCCATCTGCCCGAACCGCTGAGCCACAGCGATGGCCTGCGCCTCCAGGAGGAGCAGGTCAAGGCCATCCTGGAGGGCACCTCCGGAGATACGGTCTTTTTGTTAGAACACCAGCCCGTTTACACCATTGGGCGGCTGCGGGACACCTCGTCGCTGGGCACCCCCCAATCACTGCCTTATCCGGTGGTCGAGACCAACCGTGGCGGACAAGCGACCTATCATGGCCCCGGCCAGCTGGTTGGCTATCCGGTTCTCGATCTGACCCCGCGTGGGAAAGACCTGCACCGGCATTTGCGTCTGATCGAAGAATCCTTGATCATCGCCGTGGCTCGATTTGGAATCACGGCCGGGCGTCGCGAGGGCTTCACCGGTGTCTGGGTTGAAGACCGAAAGCTGGCATCCATAGGCGTCGGAGTGCGCAAGTGGATCAGCATGCACGGGTTTGCGATCAACGTGACCCGCCAGTGCCTGCCCCCATTCATGGCCATTACGCCGTGCGGGCTTGGCGGCGTGCGCATGACCTGCATGGAGGACGAAGCCGGGCGCGAAGTGACCATCGCGGATTTTTCCCGGGTCATCGCAGCCACACTGCGGGAATGTTTCTCCTGATCACATCAGGGAACGGGCAGCTGGGTCCTCACCCGCATGAATCGGCGGGGCAGCGACGGTGAAAACGGGGTGAGATCGCGGACAATCAAGGCGTCAATACCGTCATCCAGCACCTGAACATGCGCAGGCCCCTCATCCCAATCCGCCAGATCCGATGAAACCTGGACCGCGAACTCCACCAAGTGATCCTTGCGTCGTGGAATCGTGATCCGAAGATAATCGCTTCCCGACAGATTCACCCAATCGAGCGGCATGGCGGACGCCGCGCCGGGCTGGGTGGGTGTCGTTCCCATGGCGAATTCCAACAAATTCAGCACGCCATCCTGATCCGGATCGTCATCCGGGCCATTGAGGATTTCTCCATCAAGAAACTGTTCCCGCCATTGTTCCCAGGACGTCGGTGGGGGAAACGCCCCGCTGACTGCGGCTGACCGCATCAAAAATGGCGACCCCGATCCATTGATGCTGCCAAGGATGGCGGTGGCATCTTTGGCGCGCCAGTTGACGAAACCCGGAGGAAACGTCGATCCGTTTGGCCAAGTCCAGGAGGCTGCTCGAAACAAAATCCATTCGCCGGATGCCGGGCTGCCGCGGAAACCCCAGATATATGCCGCCTTTCCTGCTGCAAATGGAGAGAGGTTGTCAGTCACATCCAACGAAGCGGCAAAGCGCTTTTCCGTATCATCATAGACCGCACTGCCCGCGGCATGCCAATTGGCCGCCCAGCTTGCAGTGTTCGCAGGAGTAGGCACGAAAGATCCTGCAAAAACCCCCAATTCAAAGCGGAAACCGTGATCCATCGGCTGACCACCGCTGGATTCGCTGGTCTTATTGGTCGCGTCCAGGTCGCTGCTCCAAAAAATCTCAATTTGGGCGGCAGCCCGGGGGGACACCAGCGTTACCAGCATCGCCGCCAAAAGCGCTGTGCCAGATGAGTGGATATTCATGCCTATCAAAATGCATGCTTGCGATTGCGGCGCAATGCAAATGTGAGGACACCTATGGCCGTCAGCAGGAACGAGCCGGGCTCAGGCACGAAGGTGAACGTCTGCAGCGTGTAATCCGGGGTGGTGACCGTGTAATGCCCCGATCCCAGCCCGGTTGTCTGACGCCCCCACACCGGCGTCACATCCTGATTGCTCAAATCGCTCACCGACCATTCCAGCGGCAGGCCGTTGTCGCAGCATTCCTCCGGCGGCTGCGGCATCACCCAGTTCGAGGCCGTGCCCAGGAACCACTCCGTTCCCGGAACCGGATTGGTCGCGTTGTAGATCCATACGTATGCCTGCTGGCTGTCGGAAATCACTCCCAGCGACGCGTCCGGGCTCGAACTGGTTCCATCCGGATTCACATCCACTGTCGATGTGAAATAACCGATGTCCGGATCGAACTGCGCCTGGTCGAACACCATCCAGCGCGATGCCCACTCGCCGACGTTTTCAGATGTCGGAACAAACGGATCCTCCAGGGTGCTTTGAAAATAGCCGAGCTGGATGAAAAACGTGTTGTCCAGCGGCTGGCCCATGCTGTCGCGGAAATCACTGAACAGCTCGCTGCCCCAGGAAATCGAGAGCGCATGGCTACGGGCGGACAATCCGAATAACAGCCCCATAGCCAGAAACAGGGAATTCATCACACATGCAGGCGCGTATGAAATCATCCGGGAAGGTCGACATGGCCTGTTCCTTTTTTGAATTTGTAAACAATGCATCATCTGCTGGGGGAAAATCAAAGTTCGGTTATGAATGGGAATGAATGGATCATGGTTGCTGCACGGGGTCGGGCCTCCATGGCGCTGGAATCCAATGATTCGGTTTGGCAAACTTGGATCGAAGGAACACGCTGCGGTCGCGCTTGAGAAGCAGTTCGGAATCCCGTGCGACAACCGTAACGTCGCCCATCTTCACCCAGCGGCGGAATGTCGGCTGGATGGTACCGCCGTCGGCGAGGTAATAGGTGTCGTAGTTCGTCGCAGCGGGGTTGCTGTCAGGACGCCAGACATAGAACGAATCCGCCGTCTTGAAATCACGGCTGCCGAAGAAACCGGTTTCCAGTTTCAGCTCGCGGCCGCCCGTGCCCGCCGCCGACTGGTCGATCGGATAGCCGCCACTCACAAGGTTGGCTCCCGCCGCATACGGACTTGCAAACCCATGCGCGCGCACCTCGCCATACGACAGGATCGATGTCGCCTGAGTCCGGTTTTGGAAGAACATCCCCTGCCCCGGCGGAATCACTCTTGATCCCATGTCTGCAAGGCCCACCTGGCCGGCATCAACCCAGCGCACCGGACCCTCGCCATTGTAGAGCCAGTAAATCTCCCACGAGTTGCCAGAGAACAACTGCACCTCATCCGCCGTGTCCTGAATGCCAGAGGCACCGAACGACGATGCCGGGAACAAACCTCCCAGCGTGCGGTGGCGGTGCAGCGCCACGCGATCGCCCGCGAGCAGTGCCGGGGCCGCTCCTGTCACGCTGTTGTAGGGTGCCGCGGCCGACCCGAGATCCGAATCGTTGGCTATCGTGAGAACCGCGTTTGCTCCAGACACCACATCAAAGCGATGACCCGCGAGATCGCCGGTTTCAACCTCCAGATAGTAGGCGGCTCCCGGAACCAGCAACGAGCCAAGGTCGAACGGGCCCGCACTTTCCGTGAAATCGAGGTTCTGACCGTTCACCGCGTCCACCGTGCCGGTGAACACCGCGCATTCGAGGAACGGATTGTTATAGGTCGAGCAGCACAGCTCGCATCCCGTATCCACCCAGCCGAGAACCTCCGTCGTGTCCTCCGCCTGCTCCACCCCGTTGTCGAGCTCCACACGGATCCGCACGAACCCGCTGCCAGCCGTCAGGCCCGTCAGCGTTTCCAGATCCGGAATGCGCACCGTTTCCGTCCCATCCCCGTTGTTGGTGACCGTGGTGTTGGTGCCATCCAGCACCACACTTCCCGTCCACGTCGTCGGATTGCCCAGCGCTGCCGACCACTCCAGCGTGTAGGTCACGTCCTTCGCTCCGCCAACCGCCGTGCGCCGGTAAACGCCATCCACCGCACCGGACACCGAAACCGAGGATGCCAGGCAGAACGGCTTCTTCACCCCGCTATGCGGCGGCAGACAGAACGCGTATTCGATCAGGTTGCTGTACCGGTCTCCATCCGGATTGTCGGAAGAGCCGGTTTCAACTCCCAGAACATCATCCCACTTGTTTTTCCAGTCGTCCCATTGGTCCGGGCAGGCCTGGAGATAATCGAGAAAGTCGCGTTCGATGACATCCGCGTTGGTGATGGTCACGGCGATCCGGTCGTCTTCAGGATCACCCTGGGCATCCCAGATGCTGATGGCCGATGGCGGATTCGTCTGGACCACCACATAGCTGGCCGGTTGCAGGCCGTTGAACGAATAGAAGCCCTCGGAATCCGTGAGCACCGCACCGATTTCCGGATCACCGTCGTTGGCCAATCCGTCGCCGTTGCGGTCGAGGTAAAGGCGGATCCAGGTTCCCGCCAGTGGCAGATCGTTGGCATCGATCACTTGGTTGTTAGGCGTGACCGAGTTTCCATTGTCCAGATAGGCGGTTCCACTGATGGCGTAGAGTGGGGGCCCTGTGTCGAGGAAATCACGACCCGTAATGTTCACACCGGCCATCGTCACCGCGATCCGGTCCGGATTGCCACCATCGACGTCCGCAGTACTCGTGGCCCCGGCAGGATTGATTTCCACCACCGCATACTTGCCGGTTGGAACATCGGTGAAAATATAATCCCCATTCTGATTGGTGAAAGTCTCGGCGATCTGCACACCGTCGGATGGATCTCCATCACCATTGGGATCCGTCCAAAGTTGAATACGCACGAATCCCGCGCCGACGTCCGGGTCGCCCAAGTCGCCGTCGGAATCCGCATCGAAGCGAACCTGCCCCGAAATCGAAGCCAGCAACGGCTCATATCCGAAGTCCGCGCTCAGGTGCTGCTGATCGGCCGCAAGCACCACCTGGGTGGCCCCGTCCGGGCTGCTGATGCCGTCATCTTCATCATAACTGAGCGTGTAACCCACCGGCGGAGAGGAAATCACCACGTTGTAGGTGGCGGCGGACAGATTGCGGAAACGGTAGTATCCGACCGGGTCCGCCACGCCATCCCCATCCACATCCTGGCTGCCATTGCTCGTCGTCTGGCTGGCCAGAAGCTGGTTGCTGTTATCGCGGAGTTGCACGACCACTCCCGCGATGCCGGCTTCACCCGCATCGATGACACCGTCTCCGTCGGAGTCAGCCCAGACGATATCGCCGATCGAACCTCCGGCGATTTTGCTGATCAGGTGGTCCTCGACTTCGCCGTCACTTGATTCCCCGACGTATGAGAACACCGGGAAATCGGGACGGCTGGGGAACAGGCGGAATCGGGATAGCAAACTTTGGGTATCTCCGGTGATCGTGGACGCCGGGATATCGAAGGTCAGCGCAATGCTGCCGGACGACACCGCACGATCGGCGATCATGTCGCCAGGATCGAGGAAATCGCCGTCGTTGTTCCAGTCGATCCATGCCACAAGCCAGCCGCTGCCAGTCACTTGGACTGTGGCGGAGCCGCCACCGCTGCCGTTGACCCATGACGAGGTGCTGAAGGTCACGCCATCCTCATCATCGCTGCCGGCCATGTCATCGCTGTCGGCCCCAAGGCTCGGAATGCCGTTCGTTTCAGAATCCGGAGCGGCACCGAGGAAGATGGTGGATCCACCACCCGGGATAATGTGGCGGGCACCATCTTGCGTCAGGCTGGTCATGCCGTATGACGCGGGAAGATCGCCGTAGTCATAATCCGCATTGGGATCGAACATGAAATCGATGTCATACAAGCTGGCTCCGGCGATCTCGACCTGCTGGATGACCGTGGTTCCCGTATTGGTGACCGTGGTGCCATCCGTGTAGTTGCCGTTGGTGGTGGTCAGCGTCGCCCGATCGAGTGGCGGGGCGGTGGTGCCGATGATCACCCGGTATTCACCATTGGGCAGATTGGGGAAAAGATAGTTGCCGCCGGCATCCGTGTAAGTGCTGCCGAGGAAGGTGCCCGTGGTGGAGTAAAGATAGACCAGGATTCCCGCCAGCTCGGTTTCATCGTCCGGCCCTGCGTCCATATCCACACCGTCATCATAGAAATCATCGATGTCATTGTGTTTGCCGATCGTGCCGCTGTCATTGATGGCGACCGTGCCGCTCAGGCTGTATGCACCATCGAGAGCGTATCCAAAGTCCAGGCCCAGATTGCCTTGGGCGAGACCGGAGGGAACCGTAACAACGCCACCGGAAACCGTCACCGCCACGCTGGCATCCGGCGAAGTGATGCCGTCATCCGCGTCATAGGTGATCACCCTGCCGGACGGAGGTGTGAGCACGCTGACCGTCCAGTTTCCATCCGCAACCACCTGTGCCCAGTAGCCATCCACATCCGTGGTGATGTCGTAGGTGGTGGTGCCGTTGGTTACCCGAACCACCACACCGGATATCCCGGGCTCGCCCGGGTCCTGAACGCCATCGCGGTCCACATCCAGCCACACCAGATCGCCGATGGAACCCGCGGGCTGATAACCGAAGTCGGCTCCACGGTAGTCCGAGCTTGCAAACAAAATAATCCGCGTATCGGCATGATCACCGTTGTTATTCGGATCGGCATCGGTGTTGTTCACCGGGATGCCATCCAGATCCGGGTCGGCGGTTTGCACCACACCCGCCGGCAGCGTGCTGGTGCGTACCTTCACGATGTAGGTGTTGGGTGCCAGGTCGGAGAAAAGGTAATAGCCGCTGACTCCGCCAACCGTCGCCGTGGTGGTGGCTGCAATGAACGCGCCGTCGGCGATGTTGTCCTGGTTGGCATCCACATAGAGCTCCATCGTCACCCCGTTGATGCCGCCTTCCGCGTAGTCCTGGCTGCCATTGCCATTGAGGTCATAGAATACGACATCGCCGATGCTGCCGCTGCCGGTGACCCCGAAGTCCACCGTCTGATCGCTTTCACCCACCGACAGGGTGATGAGCGGACTGATCACGCCGGTGCCGATCCCGCCAGGCTGGCTGCCGTTGTCATCACCATCCTGCTGGTTGTCCACTGTGACGGTGATGCTGCTGGAGTTCGGATAATTCACCAACGCACCACCGCCGGTGAAATTCGAAACCGGAAGATAAACCCTCCATCCGCCATTGGGCAGGTTATTAAAGCTATAGAATCCTCCGCCGCTGGTCGTCGTGGTGGCATGAGGCGTGTCGGTTCCAGGCGTCTGGTCCGCCCGGAACAACTGGACCACCACTCCGTCAATCCCGGGTTCCCCGACGTCCTTTAGACCATCGTCATCCGCGTCGTCCCACACCAGGTTGCCCAGAGAAGCGGCACCCAACGGCGTGTAACCGAAATCCACCGTATTCAAATTCGTCGTAAGATTCACCTTCGCCTGGTTGTCGAAAATCCCGTCGTAATCCTGGGTTTCAATGAAGGTCCCCGGGAAATCGGGATCCTCGGTCACCACCTGGACAATATAGTTGCCGGAAATCAGCCCGGTAAATTGATAGAATCCGTTCGAGTCGGTCACGACACTGTCAACAAGGGCATCGGTGGCCGACTGGATGACACCATCGCCATTGGCATCCTCATAAAGACGGATCTCGATGTTTGGAATTCCGCCTTCGCCGGCGTTCTGGCTGCCGTTACCATTCCAGTCATAATAAACCGTGTCCCCGATCGACAGCGAACCCGTCGGTTGGTAGGCGAAGTTGCGGTCCGGGTAGGCATTGCCCAGCACCACAGCGACCGTCGTCGCGTTGTTGTAGGTCACATCCGGGTCGAGCGTCTGGGTGTGGTTCGCAGGGGGCGCGGTGACGGTGACGGTGCGGTCCCCCGCGGTGGTGAGGTTGGTGAATTGATAGAATCCGTTGGCGTCCGTGGTCGTCGTAGGAACGGTGCCACCACTCAGTGTGACGGTGTAACCGACCAATGGCTCATCACCAGGATCCTGGATGCCGTTGCCATTCCAATCCCGGAACAGGACCCCCGAGATCAGGCTGGCCGCATCGGAATCAAAACCGAAGTCCTGCAGGAAATTGGTATCGTTGGTGGAAACCAAATCCGTATTGTTGATCACCACCGTGTCACCCTGCACGTAGCCTGTCTGGTTGCTTCCGGCCAAGCCTTTCTGATAGGATGTGAAGGTGGTCCACGGCAGGGAGAAAAGGTCGTTGACGGTATCTGTGGTAATCCGGACTTGATAGGTCCCATCGGCGAGTCCGGTGAATTCATAGAAGCCGTTGATGTCCGTGAACTGGCTGCGGCCGGTGTAAACGAAAACCCCGCCACCGCTGTCTTGGAACAACTGGACAATCACCCGACGCAGCGGCACATCGGTACCGACATTGTAGGCGCTGTTGGCGTTCACATCCCAATAGACAAAATCCCCGATCCGCCCGGCGGCATTGATCGTGACATCCACCGTGCCGTCGTCATGTCCCGCCGGCAGGCCGCTGGCAAAAAGCGGCACATCACCATCGCTCACCCCCTGGGTCGTCACGTAGTTATTTGCGGTCATCGGATCGCGCCTGCCATCGCCGTTGGTATCCGTCGGGGTCTTGGCGCGGAAGGTCACGGTGATCGTCTTGCGGGCACCGGCATTGACCGGGCCGAGGTTGAACCACTCCAGCGTCCCGGCCGGGGTGGTCACGTCGGGAAGCACCGAAGCCGTGACGTATTCCAGCTTGTTGGGATCATAGGTGTCCTTGAGCGGCCATTCGACGATGGTGTTGGGGCCGAAGGTTCCGGTGAATGGCGTATTGTTGGTGGTGACCCGGAAGCCGATGCTGTCGATGTAGTAGTCGCCCGGGTCACCGTTGCTGGTGGCACTTGCGGAGAGCCTGGCGCGGATCGACTGGGCCTGGGCCCAGGTCCAGGTGCCGGCGACGTAGCTGGTGACGTCGATGACCAAATCCTGCGAGATGCCGACAAGAGCGTTGAGTTGCGCGGTGGTGAGGGTTGCGAACGGGGTGCTTTCGTTGTTGGCAAAAGCCGTTCCCGAATGGCGGATGTGGACATTGAGCTGGTCGTTCACCAAAGGCCGGCTCATATAGCCGCGGATGACGAGCTCCACCTTGGTGATCGTCCCCACTTCGGTGAATGCCGGAGTGACTCCGGTGGATTCAAGTTTGTCGGAGTTGGCCTGCCAGTCGATGAAGGTGAAAACATTGTTAGGGGCGCCGGAGGCCTGGTTCTGCGTTGCCGTGCCGTTCGCGTTGGTCGAGAACGCCGTCGAGGTCGCATAAGTCGTCTGCACGTTCGGCTGCGGCAACGTGAGCGTGGACATGTGGTTGTCCAAATGGACGTTGTAGGTGATCAGGTCGCCGCCGAAGTAGGAAGTTGGTGAAACCGTTTTGGTCACCTCGAGTCCCTGGATGAACGGCCAGTCTGCGGTGAGGAAGTTCACCGCAGACGGGTTGGAGGCCGCGGAGTCAAGATCAACGGCATAGCGGTCGCTGACGCCGGCTTTCAACGTGTAGCCGTAGGGCAGGTCCGTATCGGTGGAATTGACCACTGCGATGTATTTCAAATCCGGAAGGTTGGGGAACAGATAGTAGCCGCTGCTGTCGGTGCTGGTGCTGCCAAAGAGCGGCTCGCCCGAGTCCAGCACGCCGTTACCATTGGTATCGACGTAAAGCGAGACACCGATGTTGGCGATACCGGTTTCCGCCCCGCCGTCCTGGACGCCGTCTCGATCCAGATCGCGCCAGATGAAATCGCCCAGGCTGTTGCCGCCGGAGAGCACCGTGGTCCATGTGTCGCGGTCCACCTCGGTCTCGGTTCCGGTTTTCAGAATGCCGGTATTGGTGAAATTGAATCCGGAAAATCCGACAGGCACGGTGGCGGAGAACTTGACCGTGGCGGTATCACCGGGAGAAAGCGAACGGTCCAACACCCACCTGAGGCGGTTCACCGTGCTGGCTGGAACCGGCTCCGATGTCGTCCATGTCGTCCCGTTGTTGGTCGAATAATAAACCGTGAACACCCCGCCCGCCGGTGTGGTCGAATTCGGCCCGGACACCGCAGACCCGGCCACGTATTGCAGGCCGGTGGGAATCGGATCCTCTATCACCACCGGCAGCCCCAGTTCCGGCCAGCCAAACTGGACCGTTCCGGTGTTGGTGGCCGTCAGCGTGTAGTCCGCATTCTGGCCGATGGCACGGCTCGTCGGCCCGGTTTTGACAATCTGCGCTTCGGGTTCCGTCGTCGCGGCGGACCCGGTCACCGTGCCGTAATCCGAGTTGAACTTTTCGTTGTCATATCCCGATGCCACCTCCTGATAGGGTGTCAGGTGGGTCGGAAGGGAAGAGTCCAATGGCAGGAACTCGTAATAGACCAGACCCGTAGCTCCGGTGTTGTTGGCCGGCATGTTTTCAAAATAAAGCCGGTCCTCAAAGGGAATGAGTTGTTCGGTGCCGTCGTTGAGCTTGACGATCACGATGCCGTAACATTTCACCATGCGGGCTCCGAGCGGATTGAACAACGCCGGATCCCCGACCGGCTGGAGCCAGGCGTTGCGGTCGGGAATACCATCGCCGTTGTTGTCGAAGCCGGCCCCGATGTTGCCAAGGTCATACCAGATGCCTTCCTTGACTTCCGCTCCGGGGATGCGCGGGGTCTCAACGCTCGGCCGCCAGCCCAGGGTGGACTCGATGATGTTGAGATACTGGTCGGGCACCTTGTTGTCGCCGTTGGGCCAGATCTTGTTGGCCATGGCAGAGATTTCGTTGCGCATGGTGACCTTGGTCCTTTTGTCCACGTTGCGGGTGGTCACCCCGTCGTTCGCACTGGCCCAGATGTCGTAATTGAGCCAGAGGTCGTCGCTCGGATCGGGTGCCGAGCCGGTCACCGAGCGGCCCAGGCTGTCGAGCAACGGGTAGGTGACAAAAAAGTATTGGGCGACGTATTGGCCGGGTTCGATGCGGGGAATCACACGCACCGCATCCGTGGCTCCACCGGGCATCTGCAGCGCGAAGGTTCCCGCATACTGACCCGGCACATCCACGGTGCGGGAGGCGAACACACCGGGCGTCCCGGCACCCGGGCTGGTCATGTTGCCGATGTTGACCACCACGTTGGTCAACGCGGTTGGACCATCATTGTAGATCCTGACTCCCAGATGGGCAGCCGAAGGGCTTTTCCCCGCCGGGGACTCGATATTCGAGTCCACCACGAAGTTGTAGGCCGTGATGACATCCATCCGCAGGGCTCCGTCAGAAGTGGCAGCCTGCAAACGCCCTATGAGGCCGGCATTCAGCGTCACCAGGACCAATGAAGTGAGACATTTCCGGAATGGATTCTGCATTTTTGGAGGCGCTGTGAGGATGGAGGGGAATGGGGGAAACATCGGCCGACTCACCGGGAAATGAGCCAAATCACCGGAATTCACGGCGCGGATTAGCACGACTCACGGAAAAAGGTCAAGCCGCTTAGCGCAAAAATTGCATCTTTTTCAGCAAAAAACGCGCAATATTCCTGATTGAATGCAAAAATTGCAACCCCATGACTCACAAAAACCCCGGCAAAAACGGGGTTGGTCATTCAGAAAACCCGAATATCAGAGTTCCTTGACCCAAAGGTTGGCGAAATCAATCGCGCTGCCGTGGTGCTGGAGGGCGATTGGCCCTTCAGCGGCAATTCCGGGCAACTGGGCGTTATCGATGACCACGCGGCCATTGAGCGAGACCGTGAGCCGGTCGCCCTTGAGCGTGATCATCATCCGGTTCCACTCACCGATCGGCCGGTCGGCATGGACTTTCGGCGTGACGCCGGCGCGCACCTCGGGAGTGGCTTTCGGGTCCGTGCGGTATCCATACACCTCACCGGAACCGACCGACCAGTTCCAGAGATTGACCTGGTTTTTGGAATCGCCACGGAGGTAAATGCCGCTGTCGAATTCCTCGACCTCGGCCTGGCCCTTTTCAGAGCCATCCGCCATGACCAGCGGCCGTGCCTGCACAGGGCCGCGCCCGCTCCAGCGCCAGTCACAGACCAGGATCATGTCCTTGTAGGATTTTTCGCTCCACAGGTCGGTGATGGGTCCGGGTTTTCCGTCATGTTTCAGGATTCCCCCGACGGCTTTCCAGTTGCTGGTATCGGGTTTGGTTTTCCAGCCATTCAGGGTTTTGCCGTCAAAGATCTGGATGAATCCGGCCTCCTTGACGCCTTTCTCATTGGCCACCGGTGGCAGCTCGGCGATCTGGATGTTCCGGAATGCGACGCGGTCTCCATGGCCGAGCCAGGCGATGTGGCCGGCACGG
Source organism: uncultured Luteolibacter sp. (assembly GCA_964399305.1). GTDB lineage: Bacteria > Verrucomicrobiota > Verrucomicrobiia > Verrucomicrobiales > Akkermansiaceae > Luteolibacter. Next base: position 54,042 of record CAYNQJ010000005.1, on the reverse strand, counting down.
CGCTTGACGCCTTGGTGCTCCGGGTGGCGCGCGGCGACATCATCGAGATTTGCCCGAAGGATGATCTTGCCGTTGAGCTCCACCTTCAGTGAGGGCCCCATCAGAGTGACCCGTTGCCGGTTCCACTCTCCCACGGGTTTGAGAGCCCCCTGTTTGGCTGCAGCCAGGGTGTAAAGACCACCGTGAAACTGATAATCCTTGAGATCCTTGTATTTTTCATGGCCGCTGTCGAGGATCTGAATCTCCATCCCCGAGTATGCGCCATCGCCGTTTCCAGGGTAATGGATGCCCAGACCGTTGTTGCCGGCCGGTGGCAGGCGAAACTCGAAATCCAGAATATAGTTCGCAAAGGTCGCCTCGGTCATGAGATTGCGTCCTTCCGGAGTGCACACGATGGCTCCGTCCTCCACAATGTAGCCTTCACCTTTCCACCCGCTGAGATCCTTGCCATTGAACAAGGGCCTCATGACCATCTGTTCCGCAGCGGAAAGCGCGGGGGCAAGCATGAGGGAAAAGGCAAGCGAGGCAATGGCTGGAAAGGTTTTCATGATCCAAAAAAGGTCGGAATTCAGTGGGCGGAGTCAGCGATCACCCGAAGTCGCGAGAATCAGCGCCACGGGATCACCTGCATGAATGGTTTTGATATGACTGCCTTGAGCTAAACCGGAAGCCACTGGCTTGCCAAGCGGAATCCCCCCCCGCCGTGAGAGCCGCCGCTCAGGTGACACGGCTTTTTGCTTCCGAATCGGTGTCGGGCCTGATTGACTCCGCGCATGATGTTCCGTTTTGCCGCCATACCCCTGCTGCTGATGCTGTTGGCCCAGCCCGCCGCAGCCGGAGGCAACCCGAAAAACAAGGCCTCGGTCACCTTTCATCTGGAAACTGCGGGCACCGACAATCCGAAGATGATTTTCCCTCATGAGATCGGCGGCAAGACCCGCTATTTCATGCGGATGTCCGAATTCAGCCTCAAGGATGTGGCTTCGTTCGACCCGTTTCCCGATGACTCTGGCGCGGGCTATGGCGTGGTCATCAGACTCAAGCCGGCCCCAATCAACAGGCTCGCAGCAATCACCAATGCCAATCAGGGCAAGTGGCTGGTTTCCAGTGTCAATGGCAGGGTGGTGGACGGCGTCGTAATCGACCGGCAAATCGATGATGGCGTGCTCGTCATCTGGCAGGGAATCACGCTCGAGGACATCGCCTTGTTGGAAAAGGCGCTGCCACGGGACGGCGCACCCAAATGATGAGCCAAAACAACCAATCCCCGGCATGCCCGCTTCACACCATCTACCCCGTCTTTTTTTCCGCATCACGGCCCTGATGGCCGTTGCCGTCTTCTGCCATGCGCAGGAGCCCGCGATCGATCTCCGCCTGCCCACCGAAAACCACCATCTGTTTTCCGACGAACCGGAGCGCTTCTACATGTACGTGGATCGCATTTTCGAAGGCGAAACCAGCAAACCATGGGAAGGTGGGTCTTTCGGCATGGTCCGCAATGCCATGCGGGTCAACGGCGAAGTCCTGCTCACCAAGTTTCATGAAGGGATCGATATTTCTCCGATCCGCCGCGACCGCGCAGGCAACCCGCTCGATCTGGTTTCCAGCATCGCGGACGGACAGGTGGCTTACGTCAGCCCGCTGGCCGGCCGCAGCAATTACGGCAAATACGTGGTGGTCGAACACCATTGGGAAGGATCATCCGTCTACTCACTCTATGCCCACCTTGCGGAAATCACCTGCAAGCCCGGTGATCCGGTCACAACCGGGTCGGTGCTCGGACGCCTGGGATATACCGGCGCCGGCATCAACCGCACCCGCGCCCATCTCCACCTGGAATTGGCCATGCTGATGAGCCGCCATTTCGGCGACTGGATGAAAACCAATGTGGGCGGCACCAATTACCACGGGCTGTTCAACGGCATGAACCTCGCCGGCACCGACGTCGCACGCTTCTTTCTGGAACACAGGAAAAACCCCGCGCTGAAGTTCAGCGAATTCGTCGCATCCACCCCGGTTTATTTCAAAGTAACCATTCCGTCCAACGGGATTCCTGATTTCGTGGTCCGCCACCCATGGATCTGCCAGGCCGATGGCAAGGAAACCGCGGTATCGTGGGAAATCAGCTTCAGCGCAACCGGCCAGCCGGTCGCCTTCACCCCAAGCCAGCAGACCGTGGAGGCCCCAATCATCACTTCGGTCCGCCCGTCCGAAATACCGCACCATTACCTGACCCGCAACCTCGTCACGGGACAAAGGAACCGCGCGTCCCTCACCCGCAGCGGCAAACAACTGGTCTCCCTGCTCACCGACAATTTCCCTATCTCGGACGAACAAACCGCCGCACCGCGCCCACCGGCACCAAAAGGCTGATCTGTTAGCAAACCATCCACCCCTCCCACCATGACCGACTCCATCGTTGAAAAGCTCCGCTCGCTCGGCCTGCACCTGCCGGAAGTTCCGACCCCTGTCGCCGCTTATGTGAACTGCGTGCGCAGTGGCAACCTCCTTTTTCTGTCCGGCGGACTGCCGGTCAACGGCGACCACGAAGTGACCGGGAAGGTCCCCTCCTCCGTTTCGGTCGAGGAAGCCCGTGACGCCGCCCGCCTGGTGATCCTCAACCGCCTTGCGGTGATCCGCAACGAAATCGGTTCGCTCGACAAGGTGGCGCAAATCGTGGCCCTCAACGGCTTCGTGAATTCCGAACCGGATTTCCACGGCCACCCGCAGGTCATCAATGGCGCGTCCGAACTGCTCGTCGAGTTGTTCGGCGACCGCGGCAAACACTCGCGCACCGCGCTGGGGGCCGCGGCCCTGCCACTCAATGTCGCTGTCGAAATCAACCTGATCGTCGAAGTCCGCGACTGAATGTAAAAAGGAAATCAGGAATCAGGAGATTCGATATCCGGAATACACTCACATGCGCAAGGAGAGGGCCAGATGTGCCCCAATATCCTGATTTCCAACCTCCTTCCGGCAGCACTCAGCTCATCCGGAACACGATCCGCGCCTTGGTCAGGTCATAGGGCGACATTTCCATCTTCACCTTGTCTCCGACCACCAGGCGGATGAAACGCTTGCGCATCTTGCCTGAAATGTGGGCAAGCACCTCGTGTCCGCTTTCCAATTTCACCCGGAACATGGTGCCGGCCAAAACCGATGAAATCTCGCCTTCCACCTCCACTGCCTTCTCTTCCTCGTCCTTGGTGGAGCGCTTGGGCGGACCGTAGCGGTTGCGGTTGCGGGTGGGACGTCGTCCCTGGTTCTTTGGATTGGGAGGCATGATGCGTGGAAGGTGCGCGCAGACGGCCTGCGCCTGCGGCGCTTGGGTAACTGATCCCAGTATTTGCAGCAATCCCAAAAATCAGCTTAATTGCGCATGGCACCGGATTTCTTCTTCACAGGCACTTGCCAACCCGCATCATAGCGCGCAACTTCCTGCATCCATGCGGGATGGACAGACCCTTTCAAAAACCGCACCCAGCCTGATTGCCATGCCTGAGATCACCGAAGCAGAACTCCCCCCATCCGCCCAGCCCCTCTGGCTCAAAGTCCGGGCAGCCGTCCTTGCCTCCAACCACGCTTATGCCGTCTCGCTGCTCCAAGCCCTGCTCAAGGACTGCCCCGGATTCCTCGAAGGCCGCAAGCTGCTGCGCAGTTGCGAACTGAAGCTGAGCGGCGGTGCCCGCAAGAAAAGCACGATCTTCGGCATCCAAACCGGCGGCATGGGAACGATGAAACTTCAAAGCCATGCGAAAAAAGACCCGCTCGGAACCCTGCCGCTGATCGAAAAGGAACTCGAAAAAGACCCGTTCAACGAACAGGCCAACGACCTGCTATTCGACCTCTGCGTCAAACTGGAACTCTTCGAAACCGCCGCCTTCGCGCTGGAAACCATCCGCACCGGCAACCCGGAAAACGCGAAGCTCCTCCACAAGCTGGCGACCTTCTACATCACCCGCAATCAACCCGCCCGCGCGGTGGAGGTTTACAACGACATCATCAAGCACCACCCGACCGACGGTGCGGCCATCAAGGGCTCCAAGGACGCCTCGGCCCGTGCCTCGATGCTCAAACAAAAATGGGATGAGAACGCCGACATGCGCACGCTGATGCGCAATGCTTCGGAATCCGAGGAAATGGAGCGATCGTCGCGCGCAGGCCTGACCGCCGAGCAACTCGAACAACGGCGCGACAGCGTGATTGAAAAATACAACGCCGATCCCAACCACCTTCCCACCGTGAAGGAACTGGCCGCGATCTACGAACAACTCGAGGATTGGGAACACGCCGCGACATTTTACGAATGGGCCCACACGCTCAGCACTGGCGACGTCGCACTCGCCGCGAAGGCCGCGGTCATGAAAGACCGTGCGATCGAAGCCGACCTCAAGGCACTCGAAGCCGCTGTCACCCAGGACCCGGAAAACGAGGAACTCAAGAGCGCCCTGGCCACGCGCCGCGCCGACCGCCTCGCAGAACAGGTCCGGGAAGCCCAGCTCCGCGTCGACCAGAATCCGTCCGACCCGCAGCTCCGTTACGAGCTCGGCAGCGCGCTCTACCGCGCCGGCGACTACGGCTCCGCAATCTCCCACCTCCAGCAGGCCACCCGCAACCCGCACATCCGCACCAAGGTGCTTCTTTTGTTAGGTCGCACGTTCAAGGCCAAGGGCATGTACGACCTTTCCATCAAGCAGTTGTCCGACGCCCTCGCCGATCTGCACACGATGGACCACATGAAAAAGGAAATCCTGTTTGAAAAAGGCCTGATCCACGAGGAAACGGGCGACAAGGCCCACGCTCTGGAATGCTTCAAGCAGATCTACGAGGTCGATTACGGGTATCGCGACGTCGCGAAGCGCGTGGAGTCGTCCTACGCCTGACCATCAGCCGGGCATCGCCAGCAGCCATTCGTGGAACGCCGCGGTGTCGGTTCCCAGCGGGACCGCGACTTTCGGACGGTCTGCCAGAACGGCAAGGCGCTCAGGGATTTCCAAAACCTCCGCAGGAAGCTCTGCCGTCATGACATCGGGGAACTTCGCCGGGTGCGCGGTTTCAAGCGTCACGGTGGCCGCGCCCGGATGGGACGCGCGCCATGCCCTTGCCGCCAGCCAGCCCACCGCTCCGTGGGGATCGATCACATACTGGTGAAGCGCGTGCACCTCGCGGATCGCCGCCCGCGTTTCATCATCGCTGAAAGCCATACCGCTGATCCGGAATTTCATTTCCTCCCAGGAACCGCCGAAAATCGCCTGCATGCGCACGAAGTTCGAGGGGGCACCGACGTCCATCGCATTGGAAATCGTCGGCACGCTCGGGCGTGGCGCATAACTGCCGCTGCGGAGGAATTCCGGAACGACGTCGTTGATGTTGGTCGCCGCCACAAAATGATCGACCGGCAGACCCAGCTTCATCGCAAGCAAACCGGCGGTTAGATTGCCGAAGTTGCCGGATGGCACCACGAAGACCGGCTTCACTCCCTCGGACAACTGGCGCGCCGCATGGATGTAGTAGAAAGACTGCGGCACCAGCCGTGCAAGATTGATCGAATTGGCGGAGGTGAGATTGAGTTTCTCCGAAAGTTCGCGGTCGAGAAACGCGGATTTCACCAGCATCTGGCAATCATCGAACGATCCATCGATTTCCAGCGCGGTGATGTTGCCCCCAAGCGCGGTGAGTTGTTTTTCCTGCAAACCGGAAACCTTGCCCTTTGGATAGAGAATCACCACCCGCGTGCCCGGGACATGATGGAAGGCCGATGCCACCGCCCCGCCCGTATCACCGGAGGTGGCGACCAGCACGGTGAGCAGGCGGTCGTCATCGCGTGTCAGCCAGGCCATCAGCCGCGCCATGAAACGCGCGCCGAAATCCTTGAACGCAAGCGTCGGCCCGTGAAAAAGCTCCAGCACATGATCGCCGGGCCCGAGGTTCACCAGTGGCGCGTCAAACGCCAGGGTGCCACGGACGATCTCCTCCAGCGCATCCGCCGGCACATCCCCGCTGAAAAACGCTCCAGCCACCGCGATGCCGGTTTCCTGGAATGACATGTCGCGCCAGTGTTTCCAGAAACCGTCGCCCAGCACCGGCAGGACATCCGGCATGTAAAGCCCGTTGTCCGGCGGCAAAGAACGCAGGATCGCTTCCTTGAGATCGACGCGGAATGACGGATTGTTGGTCGAGTGGTAAAGCATGGCGGCTGGGAGATGGTTTGATCAAAGCGCCTCGATGGCGGACATGATGCGTTTGGCGATGCGATCGTAGTCTTCTTTGGTTTTGACCGCCTTGAGTTCCGCGGGGCTCAGCCGGATCGGCGGGCCGATGTGTACGGAAATGCGGGCGAATCGGATTTTGGCGGAGCCTCGTGGCAAGGCCTCGCGCGCCCCGCGGATGCGCACCGGCTGGATCAGCGCGCCGGATTTCACCGCGATCAGCCCGATCCCCGGCGCGGCCTCGCCGATCGAGCCATCCAGCGTGCGCGAGCCTTCGGGAAACACCAGCACCCGGTTGCCTTCCTTGAGCTTGCGGATGATCGTCTTGAGGCTGGCCATGTCCGGCCGTTCCTGATCGACCGGGATCGCGTTCCATGAGGAATACAACCACTTGGTAACGCGGTTGAACAAGGTCTTGCGGGCGAGATAGACCATCTCGTCGTCATACAGATTCCCTATCAGCGGCGGATCGAGATAACTCTGGTGGTTGGACGCGACAAGCACCGGCCCCTCGGTCACCAGATGCTCGCGGCCCTCGATCCTCATGCCGAACAGGGAACGGAACGCCGCTCCGAAAGTCATCCACCCCAACCAGTAAATCCATTTCATGGCGATCGCTGAAAACGCACTCTGGTCAGAACTTGATGGGCAATCCCTGCTGTTTGAGGATTTCAATGGCGGCATCCACCCCCGACTCGATGCTGTGGTCGGAAGTGTCGAGAATGGCCGCACCGTTGGCGACGACCAGCGGCGCGGTGGCTCTCTTGCTGTCCGCCGCGTCACGCTTGGTGATGGAATCGACCTCCCCCATGTCGCTGCGGCGCGCCGCGCGCACGTGCTCCGCAGCATCCACATACAGCTTGAACGGTGTGTCAGGAAAAACGACGGAACCGATGTCGCGGCCCTCCATGACCACGCTGGAATGCCTGAGATAGGCGCGTTGGAGGCAAATGAGTTTCTGGCGGACTTCCGGAATCGCGGCGATCGTGGAAACGTTCGCATTGATCTCCGCACTGCGCAGCGCCTCGCCGGGATCGACACCGTCGATGGTGATGGTCGAGGAGATGCCGTCGTTGCCGCATTCAATGCGGATGCGTTCCATCAGGCGGATGATCGCCGTCTTGTCGGAGACATCGATGTTTTCACTGAGGACTTTCCAGGTGACCGCGCGGTACATCGATCCGGAGTTGACCATCACCAGGCCGAGCCGCATGGCCAGCAGGCGGGCGATGGTGCTTTTCCCTGAGGCGGCCGGGCCGTCGATGGCGATGGCGAAATGGCCATCCGGGTTGGCGGGTGAGACGTCGGTTTTCACAGTCAGTTGCGGGGGGGCACGGTTGGCAGGACGAAGTCCGCGGCATGGGTATGCCGGGCGAGGATCGCATTGAGATGATGGGAAAATCCGGGGTAGGAGGTGTTCACGCAGGCGGTGTTGCGAATCACGGTTTCACCGCTTGCAAACAGCCCGGCGATTGCGAACGCCATGGCAATGCGGTGATCGCCGAAGCTTTCAAGCGTGGCCCCGCGCAACGGATGGCCACCCTCGATTTCCATGCCGTCATCGAACTCCTCGACCACCGCTCCCATGGCCCGCAGGTTGTTGACCACGGTGGTGATGCGGTCGGTTTCCTTGACGCGCAATTCCCGGGCGTTTCGAATCACGGTGCGGCCGGATGCAAGCGCGGCGGCCACCGCGATGACCGGAATTTCATCAATCAGGTTCGGCACCTCGCTTTGCAGGATGGTGGTGCCGCTCAGTGAGGCCCCATGGATTTCCACGTTGCCGATCGGCTCGCCATCGGACGAATGCACGATTTCGGACATATGCGCGCCCATCCGGCTGAGCACTTTGAGAATCGCCGTGCGGGTGGGATTGAGACCGACGTCCTTGATCAACAATCTCGACCCTGACAGCGCGGCGGCAGCCACCAACCAGAACGCCGCACTGGAAATATCCCCGGGCACGGTGAAATCGCAGGCCTTCGGCACCTGGCCGCCATGAATCGATATGGCCGAACCCTGATGGTGCGTCGCGACTTGAAAGGAGGCCAGCATCCGCTCGGTGTGATCCCGGGTTTCCGCAGGCTGGATCACGGTGGTCTCTCCTTCGGCAAAGAGTCCGGCCAGCAGAACGGCGCTTTTGACCTGCGCACTGGCGACAGGCATGTCGTAGGAAATCGGCACAAGCTTGGCCGGATGCATACGCAGTGGCGCGCAGCCTGGCTTGCCGCCCAGCGTTTCGATACGCGCGCCCATCCGGCCCAGCGGATCGGTGATGCGACCCATCGGCCGCGAGGACAATGACTCGTCGCCAAACAGCTCGCTGGTGAATGGCTGGCCCGCAAGCAAGCCGGCCAGCAAACGCATGCCGGTACCGGAGTTGCCGCAGTCGATCGGTGCCGCAGGAGCCTTGAGTTTCATTGACTGGCCGTGGATCACCAGGTCGGTAGGCCCGTAGCCGGCCAGCTCGGCAAGAACCTCATGTCCGGCACCAAGCGCCTGCATGGCGTTCAGCGTGTTCAGACAATCCTCGCTTGGCAGGAAATTGCGGATGGTGCACGCCCCATCGGACAATCCACCGAGAATGGCGGCGCGATGCGACATGCTCTTGTCTCCTGGAACGCTGAATTCGGCGTGCAGGGTGTCGATGGAAGTGACTCGGAATTCCGGCATGAATCGGCTGTGGGTGGGTGTCTGCGGGTGAGGGAAATCTGGACCGGCGGCATCCATCCGGCCGTCATGACTGGCGGGGCGGATGGAATGCGTCGCGCAGATGTTTCGCGCTGGCGAGCCATTGTCGAGTCGCTTCTGAATCGGCGTTTTCCAAATCGTCCAGCAATGAGGACAAATCATTCAGAACTTCCCGCAGCGGGCCGATCAGCGCCTGGCGGTTTTCGATGAGAATCTCGGCCCACATTTCCGGGTTTCCCGAGGCCACCCGGGTGGTATCGCGCAACCCGCCGCCACCAAACTCACCCAGCGCCGGATCCTTGAGGCAGACATGGGCGGCACTCGCCGCAACCACATGCGGCAGGTGGCTGATCCGCGCCACCAACTCGTCATGCGCGGCGGCACTCATCCACTTGGTGCGGCACCCCACCTCCTGCCAAAACCTTTCCAACGCCGCAGCACGCGGCCCCGGCACCTGCCCGTCGTTTGTCAGCAAACAGGCGGCTCCCCGGAACAAGTCCGCACGGGCCGCATCCAGACCGGCCCGTTCGGAACCCGCCATCGGGTGGCTGCCGATAAATCCGATCCCTGCAGCTTGGATCAAACGGCCGATCGCCAGATGCGGCGCACGTTTGACACTGCCAACATCGGTGATCAGGCAGGAAGACGGCAATCCCGCGGCCAAAGACCGCTCGACCAATTCCGCCATCGAACCCACCGGTACTGCCAGCACAAGCAAATCCGCACACCGCACCGCTTCTGCTAGATCGGTGGTCGCACCCGTGATTCCAATCCGGTGGGCCTGATCGGCGCTACCGGCTTTCCGCGCCCACAGCCGCACTGTGCCGGCATGGCCGTTCTTCCCTGCGAGCGCCAGGGCGAGCGATCCGCCCAAAAGGCCGGCACCCAGGATCGTGATGTTCGGAAAATCCGCGCTCATGGGATGAAAAAACCGAGTCCGGTCATCCGGACCCGGTTGGTTTCACGGCGATGGTCATGCCAACGCCCGGTCTCAATCAGGGAACACGGAAGTATTTTTTCTCTGAAGGAGGGTATGTCGGATCCTGCACCAGAGTACCGCTCGGAATGTCCCTCACGTCCACCACCTTGTTGTTGTATGGGCTGAAAACAAAACCATCCTTGCCGGGAACCTTGTTCGCAAAGGCGTAGTCGGACTTCTTCTCAGGAGTGGTGGGCTTGATTTCGCTATTCGGCAGATTCTCCGGCGGAGTGACGTTGGTCTCCTCGGTCTTCTTGAGCTCTTCCTCCTGCTTCTTGCGCTCCTCTTCCTGCTTTTTGAGCTGCAATTCCTCAGCTGTGGGCGGCGTTGGCAGCACCCCGCGCTGGGCCTTTTTCTGCGGGCGCTGCTCGTTGTATGGATAGCAGGAGGCCAATAAAACACAGCTCAAAACGGCAAATCCATTGAAAAGACGGAGATTCATGGTGGTGGGATTGGGTGGTTTTCAGGTCGCGAAACACTCACTCGCAGACAAACTGATGCGCGCTGGACGATGCTCGCTTTTCCCAAATCCGTCAAGTATTCGCTTGGCAAAATCCATGACCAGCCGGCCTTTGACAAGCCCCGGATGAAGCCAAATCGCTCCTTGACCGTGCCGATGAGGGCCCGTATCACAGCCGCCGCATGGGATTTGACACACTTGGGCTCTCCGCAGCCGTTCTTGAAGCCATCGAGGAATCGGGATATACCACACCTACGCCCATCCAGGCACAGGCCATTCCACTCATTCTCGAGGGCAAGGATGTGATCGGTGCGTCCCAGACCGGCACCGGCAAAACCGCCGCATTCGCCCTGCCCACCCTTTCGAAAATCGAGAAAATCGGCAAACCCCAGATCCTGGTGCTCGAACCGACCCGCGAACTGGCCCACCAGGTGGCAGAGCAATTCGAAAAATACGGCAAACACACCGGCATGAAGGTCGCCTTGCTCTACGGCGGCGTCGGCCTTGGCACCCAATCGGAGCAACTCGCCGCCGGCGCGGACATCGTCGTCGCCACTCCCGGCCGCCTGATCGACCACTTCTACCGCACTTCCATGCGCTTCGGAGAGATCAAGGTGCTGATCCTCGATGAGGTGGACCGCATGCTCGACATGGGCTTTCTCCCGCAGGTCCGCAAGATCGTCAACCTCTGCCCATGGGAAGGCCGCCAGACCCTTTTCTTTTCGGCCACCATGCCGCCGGCCATCCAAACCTTCGCCCAATGGTGCCTCACCGATCCGCAAAGGATCGAAATCGCCAGGACCTCGATCCCCACCACGGTCACCCACGCGTTCTATCCGGTGGCCATGGACCAGCGTGATGAAATCCTGCTGGAACTGCTCAAGCAGACCGACTACCACTCGGTGATGATTTTCACCCGCACCCGCAAGGAGGCGGATCAACTCACATCGCTCATCAAATCCACCGGCCAGGAGAAGGTCGCGGCGATGCATTCGGACATCAGCCAGGTGGACAGAATGAAGGCGCTCGCGGGATTCAAGGCCGGCGACTACGAGATCCTGGTCGCGACCGATGTCGCCGCCCGTGGCATCGACATCTCCGGCGTTTCCCATGTCATCAACTACCGCGTCCCGGAAAATGCCGAGGACTACGTCCACCGCATCGGCCGCACCGGCCGCGCCGAGGCCGAAGGCGATGCCTTTACCATCCTCACGGCTGACGAACTCGATTACGCGAAGTCCGTGGAGATTTTCATCAACCAGAAAATCCCTCGCCGCAAACTCGACAACTTCGCATACATCTACACGGCCCTGCTCGACGATTCCCCACCCAAGCCGGTGCGACGAAAACCCGTGGGTGGCAAAAAACGCCGTTAGATCCTGTCACGGACCGGGCACCGTACCGCAAACAGGCGGATTGATCCTGTACGCCAGGGCCGTTCCGGCCCTTCGTTCCCAGACACAGTGAATCCACCTTATTTACTGAAGACAATCCTCCCATCAATGGCATCTGCCCCGATCACGTCGCCATCGGTGAATTTTCCATCAAGGACGTCGAGACTGAGAGGATCGAGAAGGAGGTGCTGAATGGCGCGCTTGAGCGGGCGCGCGCCATAGACCGGATCGTATCCCTGGTTGCCTATGAACTCCTTGGCAGATTCTGTCAGTGCCAGGGCCAGCCCTTGTTTGGCGAGACGCTTGCGAACACGGTTGAGTTGAAGATCGACGATGGTCGCGATCTCGCCACGCGCGAGCCGGTCGAAGATGATGATCTCATCGATACGGTTCAGAAACTCGGGCCGGAAATGCGCGCGCAAGGCATCGGTGACCTTGGCCTCGCGCTGTTCGGCGTTGTCTTCGTTCAGGATGAACTGCGAGCCGATATTGGAAGTGAGGATGATCACCGTGTTGCGGAAATCAACCGTGCGACCCTGGCCGTCGGTGATGCGGCCGTCGTCAAGCACCTGCAACAGCACGTTGAACACATCGTGATGCGCCTTCTCGATTTCATCAAACAGCACGACACAGTACGGCTTGCGGCGAACGGCTTCGGAAAGCTGTCCGCCCTCCTCATAGCCAACGTATCCGGGAGGCGCGCCGATGAGGCGGGCAACGCTGTGCTTTTCCATGTATTCGGACATGTCGATCCGGATCATTGCCCCCTCATCATCAAACAGAAACTCCGCGAGCGCCTTGGACAGCTCGGTTTTGCCGACACCGGTGGGCCCGAGGAAGAGAAACGAGCCAATCGGACGGTTCTCATCCTGCAAGCCCGCGCGAGCGCGGCGCACCGCGTTGGAAACCGCGACTATCGCCTTCTTTTGTCCAACGACCCGGTTGCCGAGCCGCTCTTCCATGTGCACGAGTTTTTCCTTCTCCCCCTCCTGAAGCCGGTTCACCGGAATGCCGGTCCATGAGGAAACGACGCGTGCGATGTCCTCTTCGGTGACTTCCTCCTTGAGCATCGCTCCGTTTTTCTGGAGCACCGCCAGTTGTTCCTTCGCGGTCTCCAGGGACTTGCTGGCTTCCGGCAGGTCGCCATAGGTGATCTGCGACGCCCTGGTCAGGTCCCCTATGCGCTGCGCGCGCTCAGCCTCGCCCTTGAGGGTTTCAATTTTCTCCTGGGCGTCGCGGACCTGATCGATGACCGCTTTTTCATTCCGCCATTGGGCCATCAGCCCGGCCGACTGTTGGCGCAGGTTGGCCTGTTCTTCGATGACTTTTTCAAGACGTGCAGCGGAGGCCTTGTCGGTCTCCTTCTCAAGGGCTTTCTTCTCCATTTCGAATTGGAGAATCTGGCGTTCCAGCACATCGATCTCCGTGGGCATCGAGTCGAGCTCGATCTTGAGACGCGATGCCGCCTCATCGATCAGGTCCACCGCCTTGTCGGGCAGGAAACGATCGGAAATGTAGCGGTCGGATAGCGCGGCGGCGGCAATAATCGCCCCGTCCTGAATGCGCACTCCGTGGTGGACTTCGTATCGCTCCTTGAGGCCCCGGAGAATCGCAACGGTATCCTCGACGGAGGGTTCACCGACCATCACCGGTTGGAAGCGGCGTTCGAGCGCGGCGTCCTTTTCGATGTGTTTGCGGTATTCATCAAGGGTCGTGGCACCGATGGTGTGGAGCTCACCACGCGCCAGCTGGGGCTTGAGCAGGTTCGAGGCATCCACCGCACCCTCGCTGGCACCGGCACCGACAATGGTATGGAGCTCGTCGATGAACAGGATGATCCGGCCTTCGGCTTCGGTCACCTCCTTGAGAAACGCCTTGAGGCGGTCCTCGAATTCGCCGCGGTATTTTGCGCCGGCGATCATGCCGCCGAGATCCATGGTGATGACGCGTTTGTTTTTCATCGAGTCCGGGACATCCCCGGAAACAATGCGGCGCGCGAGCCCTTCCACGATTGCGGTCTTGCCAACACCGGGTTCGCCGATGAGCACCGGGTTGTTCTTGGTACGGCGGGACAAAACCTGCAGGACGCGGCGGATCTCATGGTCACGGCCGATGACCGGATCAATTTTCCCCTCGCGGGCGCGGGCGGTCAGATCCGTGCCATATTTTTCAAGCGTCTGGTATTTTCCCTCGGGATTCTCATCGGTGACCTTCTGCGCCCCGCGGACGCCTTGGATGGCGTCACGCGCCTTCTTTTCATCGAGCCCGGCGTCCTTGAGCAGCTTGCCCGCAGGCGAATCCCCACGCAACGCGCCGAGGATGAAATGTTCCACACTCAGAAAATCATCACCCAGCGACTGCCGGGCCTCGTCGGCGGCGTCAAGCGTGGCTCTGAGGCCCACACTGATCTGCGGCTGGGTGGAAGCCCCTTGCACGCTTGGTTCACGGGCGAGGGCCGAGGCAACAGCCGCCTTCAGGCCGGTGACATCGACACCGGCCTTCTGAAGGATCGGTGTGGCAATGCCGCCTTCCTGCTGAAGCAGCGCGAGCAGGACGTGGGCGCTTTTGAGTTCGGAATGGGAGGATTTTGAAGCGAGGCTCTGGGCGGATTGCAGCGCCTCTTGCAGTTTTCGGGTGATTTTTTCAAGTCCCATGGCGGATGATTTTGCTAGAAAATATAGCGAAAATCGTCGGTTTGCAACGCGGAACCTGCGACGAACCGGCTCACACCGCCTCCGGAACCGGAAAAATGCGACGCCCTGTCTCCTACGCACCCAAAGCGAGGCGGGATGCTGCGGGAAACAATACGTGGTTTTCCAGATGGATGTGGCGGTGAAGGTCCTCTTCCAGATCCCTCAACCCGGAAAACAAGGCCCGATAGGTGTTGCACGCCTCCGTGGGAGGTGTGTGCCCGTTGGTCAGTTCACGCAGTCGCTGAAGCGCCTGCCCGGCACTTTCATGCTCGTGCACCATGCAATGGATCGGCCCGTCCAGTGGTATCGCCGCCCTCTCGCCCCGAGCCATGCGGTGAATCTCCGGAAACAACACCCGTTCTTCCTTCTCCATGTGGTCGCACAACTCTTCCAAAAGCCCTGTAAAGACCTCGTTAACTTCCACCAGCGTCGGGGTGTGCCCGCCGTGAACGTGCGCCACCCGCATCGACATCGAATGAAGCCTCGGCAATTCGTCACGCAAATACTTGTGGTGCCGGGCAACGATGTAATCCGCAAGCTCGGAGGGCGGAAGTTCCGCCGGATTGTCCACCTCCTCCACCGGCCCGGCCAGGGCCGCCTCAAGCTCCTTCACAATCCTTTCGGGATCGAGGTTCTTGATCGCGCAAGCCTCGGCCAGTGTGCGGCCGCCCTGACAGCAGAAATCGATCGAGTGGCGTTGAAAAATCCGCGAAAGACCCGGGGTTTCAGCAACCAACTCGCCGATCGAGCGTTGCAACAGCGGTGTTCCGGGTGGCGACAAGGTAGGGATGGAGTGACTCATAGCGGCAACAGCTTGCGCCTTGCCCAGCTTAATTCGAGAATTATTTTTATTTATTTCATTTTATCCCGGCAAACCAAAAGACTCCCAAGCGGAAGCACAAAACCGAGACAGGCAAATGCCCGCATTTCAAAATCGGAAAGGACCGGTTCAACCGCCCTTGCCGCAGGATCTGGGGGGAAACCCGCTGACATCAGCCGTTGAGGCATGCCGTACCGAAGAGCGAGAAGCCGCCGGATTCCTCGATCTGGATGTCGAGGAGCTGGCCGGTCATGCGTTCGGCATCACCGTCGAAGATGACGATTTTATTGTGCGGGGTCCTGCCGGAGAGCCGGGTGGCGTTGGTTTTGGAAGGACCTTCACAAAGCACTTGCTGGCGGTTACCGACCAGCGCGGCGTTTTTGGCGATTGCGATGCGGTTGACGACTTCGAGCAGCCGCTGGTTGCGGCTTTCTTTTTCCGATTCCGGAAGTTGCCCGTCCATCTCCGCAGCCGGAGTGTTGCGACGCTTCGAGTAGCGGAAGACAAAGGCATTGTCGAATTGAAGCCGCTCGACGGTATCGATGCTGGCCTGGAAGTCCTCCTCGGTTTCACCGGGAAAACCGACGATGATGTCGGTGGTGATCGCCAGACCGGGGCGGGCGGCTTTCATTTTCTCACAAATCTCGATGAACTTCGCATTCTGATAGGGTCGGCGCATTTCGCGCAGAATGCGATCGGACCCGCTCTGCATCGGAAAGTGGATGTGCGGGCAGAGTTTCGGGAGGTAGGTGAAGGCTGCGATCAGGTCATCACGGTATCCGATCGGGTGGGGCGATGTGAAACGGATGCGTTCGATGCCATCGACCTCATGGACGGCTTCGAGCAGTTGCACGAAGGGTGATTTGCCGTCGACTTTGGGGAATTCCGTGCGGCCGTACAGATTGACGATCTGTCCTAACAGCGTAACCTCCTTGATGCCGTGCCGGGCGAGGTGGCGGACCTCGGCGACGATCTCGGCAATCGGCCGGCCGCGCTCCTTGCCGCGGGTGTCGGGCACGATGCAGAACGAGCAGCGCATGTTGCAGCCCTGCATGATCGAGACAAACGCGGAGGCTGCCAGTGGTTTGGCGATGTGGTCGCGGATGGTGTTCTGCGAGCCCTCCTCCTCCGCGATGTCACAGACCGAACTGCCGCGCAACGAATGGGCGGGGTCATCCATGCGCGCCTCCATACGCCGCTTCAGGATGCCGTCGACGTATTCAAACACCTTGTGGTACTTCTGGGTTCCGACAACCAGGTCCAGGTTCGGCACCGCTTTGAACAGCTCGGCACCGCGCGATTGGGCCATGCAGCCCATGAAGCCATAAACGACGTGTTTGCGATCGCGACCCTTGTGCATCATCGTCCCCATCTTGCCGAGGGCTTTTTGCTCCGCCTGGTCGCGTACCGAACAGGTGTTGATCAGAATGGCGTCGGCCTCGTTTTCGTTAGAAGTGACCGTGTAGCCGCCTTCGGCGAACATGCGGGCGACCTGCTCCGAGTCGCGCTCGTTCATTTGGCATCCGTAGGTCTTGACGTAAACCTTGGGCATGAGTCTGGAAGAAGAACGTAAGTGGCCGATGGAGCGGAGAGCCCGCAACAGAGGGCCGGGTCAGGCGAGCACGAGGCGTTCGTCAGATGCAAGTTTTGCCGTGAGCTCCGGCCAACCGCCGGGCACCTGCAGGTTGAAGCAATGGAGGTAGAGCGTGACGATCTTGGAATCAAACAACGGCAAGAGGCGGTCGATCGTATCATTGAGCCGCTGGGAGTCCATGGCCTTCGGTAGATCTCCCACGACCGAACCTTTGCCGTCATGCGGAATGCCCATGCCATCGCAGAACATCGCCAGCAGTGACTGTTGGCCGGCCATCAGGTAGGCTTGGAGCAATTGCTCGCCGATGTTGTCACAAGCGTTGAGCTTCAAGGTCTTGTGAATCCATGCATATTGTTCCGTAAGAGGTTTTTTCTGGATGAAAACCGGGCGGAGCTTGCGGTTTCCCGCCAGCGTGGCGACGGCGGACTTATAGACATTCCGGTCATTGGCGCGGAACCAATCGAGGATCTGGGCGACAACGGAGGAATCAACAGCGGCGTAGAGTTCGTGGGCTTTCACGGTTGGGGAAGATGGATGGGGGCGGCAGTCAACCCGTTGCCGGTCTCCATGGCAAGGGCGGAGACAAGGGAAATAGGGAGTGTACACGTCTTGTGTGCTTCCTTGCGCATCTTGCGCGAGGGTTTACCCCCCCTTGCGCATGGCGCGACCCGAAAAAACTCTTACTCCCCACCATCCAGGCCGCAGGACTCAACCCTGGGATTCCACCCGGCTGGTGGTTTCGCCGTCGGCCAGACGGGTGCGCAGCAAATCGCCGGGTTTCACGCCGGTGACGGAACGCAAAATCCTGCCATCAGGGCCGAGAGTGATGGAAAACCCTCGCTTGAAGGCGGATTCCGGACCCAGTGCCCGGAGCATTCCTGCAAGCCGCTGGAGCTGGTCACCGCGACGGTGAATCGCATCCGCTTGTGCGCGATCCAGCCGATGCCTGAGATTTGCGAGAGCTTCCGCCCTGCGATCGAGGACCCGCAGCGGGTGGTGGCTGCGGTGACTGGTGCGCAGCTCTTCGAGGCGGCGGTGGGTATCGTTCACGGCATTGGCCAACGCTTGCTGGAGGCGGGACCGGGCGGAATCGAGACGCATGGCGGGCTCGCGAAGCAAGCGCTCGCCACCACGGCGCAGCACCCCGCGTTTGAACGAATCCAGCGCCGCCAGCGCGCGGCCAAGCCGCTCGGTGGCCAGACGGTCGATACGTTTCCGCAACAGCGCGAGCCGACTCAACAGCTCGGCGCCATCGGCAACGGCAATCTCCGCAGCCGCGCTGGGGGTGGGAGCCCGGACATCGGCGGCAAAATCCGCAATGGTGAAATCGATTTCATGACCGACGGCCGAGATGATCGGGATCGGGCAAGCGGCGATCGCCCGGGCGACGACTTCCTCGTTGAAGTTCCACAGGTCCTCGATCGATCCTCCACCGCGTCCTACGATCAGCACATCGCAGCGTGGAAATCCGAATGCTTCCGGCTGACCCATTTTCCGGATGGCCTCGGCGATTTCCAACTCCGCTCCCCTGCCCTGCACCCGCACGGGCAACAAGACCGGCTGAACCCACGGTGCACGACGGGTCAGCACGTTGAGGATATCCTGCAAGGCCGCGCCGGACGCCGAAGTGATCAAACCGATGCGTTTGGGAAATGCGGGCAGCGCCTGCTTGCGATCGGAGTCAAAGAGCCCCTCGGCGTGCAGCTTTCGCTTGAGCGCTTCGAAACGTGCCTGCAAATCCCCCGCTCCGGCGGCTTCAACTTTCTGGACGATGATCTGAAGCTGTCCGCGCGCCTCATAAACACTGGCTTCCGCAAACACCCGCACCTTGGCACCATCCTGAAGGGATTCCGCCCCCGGGCGCTTGCGTGCACCGAATATCGCACACTGGATCTGTGCTCCGGCATCCTTGAGTGAAAAATACCAATGCCCGCTCGCCTGCTTGCGCAGATTGGAAACCTCACCCTCCACCCACAACTCGCCAATATCCCGTTCCAGCAGGTTTTTCATGCGCCGCAGCAACTGCGTCACGCTCAGCGCCGCCGGTGTGGAGGCCTGATTTTTGGAAAACAAATCCATGCCCCACTCTGCCCGCAACGACTGCTGATTCCAGCAGGAAATCGCGAAAGATCACGCGCACCCCCTGAGAAACGCTCCGGCTCAGACGTCGAGATTCCTGACGTTGAGGGCGTTGTCCTCGATGAAGCGCTTGCGGGGTTCGACGATGTCGCCCATGAGCACGTCGAACATCTTGTCGGCCTCCACCGCGTTGTCCTCGTCGAGGCGGACGCGCAGGAACTGGCGCGTGGCCGGATCCATGGTGGTTTCGAAAAGCTGTTTGGCGTTCATTTCACCAAGGCCCTTGAAGCGTTTGATCTGGACGCCGCGCGAGGCGATATCGAGCACCCGCACGAGGATCTCCGGCACCGAGAAAATCGGAATGGCTTTCTGTTTTTCGCCATCGCCCTCCAGCAACTCGAACAGCGGTTTGTCCTCGTCGAAGAATCTGCGGGTATCGATGCCGCACTCGTTGAGTCGCGAGAAAATCCGGGAAATCGCGTGGGATTCGTGGAGTTCGTGGAGATTCGCACGGCGCGACGGGCCGGTCTGCGCGGCGAGCTCCTCATCGGTCAGCTGTTCGTCAAACAGCCGCAGGTCGCGGTTTTCACAGGAATAGGCCCGTAGTTCCTCCTCGGTGGGGAAATACAACACCGACTCCTCGTTGCCGGTGCGAACGCGGACCATGTATTCCGGCAGGCGGCCGTCCGCACCGCGTGCGGCGAGGTAATCCTTGAAATTGCCGCCGTTGCCCTCGATCGAGCGCGAATACCGCGAAAGGGTGGACAGGTTTTCGAGGATCACCTTGAGTTCCTCCGCCGAGAACGTCCGCGACTGGTCATGGGTGCGGACGACGACTTCGGACGAGCCGAGTTCGATCAGGATCTTGTTGAGTTCCTCGTCGTCCTGCACGTATTCGGCGCGCTTCTTGCGGGTGACCAGATAGAGCGGCGGCTGGGCGATGTAGAGGTAGCCGCGCTTCACCAACTCGGGCATGTGGCGGCAGAAAAACGTCAGCAACAACGTGCGGATGTGCGAGCCGTCGACATCGGCGTCGGTCATGATGACGATCTTGTGATAGCGGACTTTCTCGATGTTGAACGACCCTTCCTGATCGCCATCGCCGATGCCTGCGCCGATGGCGGTGATCATCGACTGGATTTCCTTGTTTTGCAGCGCGCGGTGGAGGCGGGCCTTCTCGACGTTGATGAGTTTTCCGCGCAGCGGGAGGATCGCCTGGGTGCGGCGGTCGCGGCCTTGCTTGGCGGAGCCACCGGCGGAGTCACCTTCGACAATATAGAGTTCGGATTTCGCGGGGTCGCGTTCCGAGCAGTCGGCGAGCTTGCCGGGCAGCCCGCCGCCGGAGAGGGCGGATTTGCGGACCGTTTCGCGGGCCTTGCGGGCGGCCTCGCGGGCGCGGGCGGCGTTCACGGATTTCTCGATGACCTGGCGGGCGAGTGCCGGGTTTTCATCGAAGTATTGCATGATGCCTTCGTAAACGATCGATGACACCACGCCCTCGATCTCGGTGTTCACGAGCTTGTCCTTGGTCTGTGACGAGAAGCGCGGATTGGGCATCTTCACGGAGATCACGCAGACGAGGCCTTCGCGGACGTCATCGCCGGAGAGAGCGGGATCCTTTTCCTTGAGGATTTTGTTAGCCCGCGAGTATTGGTTGATCGCGCGGGTGAGCGCGGTGCGGAAACCGGTGAGGTGGGTGCCGCCATCGCCGTTGGGAATCGAGTTGGCGAAACAGAGGATCTGGTCGTTGTAGGAATCGTTGTATTGGAACACCACGTCGGCAAACACCTCGTCGGTCGTTTGCTTGCCGTCGTAGTCGAGCTCGATCTGGCGCTTGCCATGGAGGATCACCGGGTCCTTGTGAATGACCGTCTTGTTCTCGCCGAGCTGGATGACGAATTCCTCGATGCCTTTGGCATAGAAAAAACTGGTTTTTTTTGCGGACTCCGGGCGCTCGTCCTCAAGATCGATGGTGAGTCCCGGGTTGAGGAACGCGAGTTCGCGCAGGCGGGTCGCGAGGCGGTCGAACTTGAACTCGATGGTATCGACGAAAATGGTGGCGTCCGGGAAGAAGGTGATCGTGGTGCCGGTGCGGCTGGGATCACACTCGCCGACGACATGGAGAGGCTGGGTGGTTTTGCCGCGCTCGAATCCGATGCGGTGGATCTTGCCATCGCGCATGATGTCGGCACGGAACCAATCGGCGAGCGCGTTGACGCACTTCGCGCCGACGCCGTGGAGGCCGCCGGAGTATTTGTAGGCACCTTGTCCGAACTTGCCGCCGGCGTGGAGGTTGGTGAGCACGAGTTCGACGGCGGGCATGCCGAACTTCGGGTGCATGTCCACGGGGATGCCGCGGCCGTTGTCCGAGATCGAGACCGAGCCATCGACATGGATGGCCACCTTGATGCGGTTGCAATGGCCGGCGAGGTGTTCGTCGATCGAGTTGTCCAACACTTCGAAAACGCAGTGGTGAAGACCGCGCTCGTCGGGGTCGCCGATGTACATGCCCGGGCGCTTGCGGACGGCCTCGAGACCTTCCAGTTTGTCGATCTGGGCGGCACCGTATTGCTGCTCGTTCGCCACCTTGGTGGGGGCTTGTTGGGGCTCTTGCGAATGCTCTGACATAGGACGGGGAGAGCCTCCGAAATCCGGCCTGTGGAAACAAGGAACTTCTTTCGGAATGCGCCGGGAATGCTGGCAAAAAAGCCGGAGGCATGGCCACAGGAGGCCACGAGTCCCCACGCAGGCCGTTCCCAGAGGCAAGTCTAGTGCTTGACGGGCGGCCCGCAGGCATCGGAAAGTCTCTCCCATGGCATGGAGAATCGATGAAGCGGTGCGCCGCGGGGAGATCGACAACACGTCGGAAGGGCGCACCACGGGCCGGATCTGGCTGGCCGGGCGTGAGGAGCCACTGGAGCTGGAATTGATCGGCGATTGCTGGCGGGACCTGGCGGGAACACGGCTGCGCTTCGAAAACCCGTCGCCAAAGGCACTGGCGGACACGCATGCCCTGGATGCCCGGCAGAAGGGCATCGTCGGGGACATGACCGCCTCCCGGAAGAACAAGGTGGCGCTGGTGGAAGACGATGAATTCCAACGGCTTTACCGGAGCGGAGCCGAAATCCCGTTTGAATGGAAAAACACGCTTTATCTCGAATGGTTCAGCGAGATCAACGGCCGGGTGGTCATCGAAACGACCGATTACCGCTTGGAAATTTCCGCCCATGAATGGCAGATGGATGAAGATGCCGAGGAGGCCCAGAAGCTGGCGAACCTGAATGCCATGCGGGATTTCATGGCGCAGGTGATCCGCCGCCATGAGCCGAAGGATGCGGACGAATTCCAATCCGGGGAACTGGATGAATACGCATGGGAAGAACGGCTGAAGGAATCCGACCGCCTGACCGACGCCTATCAGGAGGTGCTCGAAAAATACATGGAAGACGCCGACAGCGAGCAGAAAGAGGCGTTTGTGATGGGATGGGACGGACTGCTCGACGCGCTGGCCGATCGTGATGAATCCGTTGTCACCGGCGAAAAGGATGAAGCCGGACTGGAAGACGATCTGGAGTTCGACAGCGACGACGATTTTCCGCTGGAGGAGTGTGACGAACTTGACGATGAGGATACCCATCCGCTTCAGGCCAAGGCCAATGAACTGGTCATGCGGGCGATGGATGTGCTGCCGCGCGATGCCGAGCCCGGGACGACCTCCTATCAACTGGTTTCCTGCCTGCTGGAAGTGAGCGGCAAACTGGCTGGCGCGCTCAATGGCCGCAGCTCCGGCTATGAACCGGAAAACGGCTACGTGCTCGCCGTGCTGAAACGCTGCCTGAACTGGCTCAACGAAGCGGTCGGCTGCTGCCAGGAGCTGATGACCCGCGAGGAGGATCCCGACCAACTCGCCGCGCTCGCGCATCTGCGATGCTCGGCGTTCGAGATCCGCGATGGCATCACGGAAATCCGGCGGCAGATGCGCTGAGCTGTGCCAAGATGCACATGCGGGCACACGCAATGCCTGCGTTTTCCGTTTTCAGGCCCGCCTCACATTTCCAGCATCAGCCGTGCGGGAGACTCCAGGGATTCCTTGATCCGGATCAGGAAGGTGACCGCCGCCTTGCCATCGACAAGCCGGTGGTCGTAGCTCAGCGCGAGATACATCATCGGCCGGATGACGACCTGGCCATTCACAGCGACCGGGCGCTGCTGGATGGTGTGCATACCGAGGATTCCGCTCTGCGGCGGATTGAGGATCGGCGTGCTGAGCAGCGAGCCATAAGTGCCGCCGTTGGAAATGCTGAACACCCCGCCCTGGAGGTCTTCGATCGCGAGTTTTCCGTCGCGGACCTTGGCGGCATAATCGAGAATGTCCTTCTCGATTTGCGCGAAGGACTTCTGATCCACATCACGCAAGACCGGAACCACGAGCCCCTTGTCGGTGCCGATCGCCACACCGATGTCGTAGAAATGGTTTTCAATGATGTCATTGCCATCGATGCGGGCGTTGATCGATGGCACATCCTTGAGAGCCAGTGTGACGGCTTTGACAAAAAACGACATGAAGCCGAGTTTGACGCAGTGCTTTTTCACAAACTCGTCCTGGACGGATTTGCGGAGCTCCATCACGGCGGACATGTCCACCTCGTTGAATGTCGTTAGAATCGCGGCGGTCTGCTGGGCGTTGACCAGCTGTGTGGCGATCTTGCGGCGCAGCATCGACATCTTCCGGCGGGTGGTGCGGCCGTCGCTCCGGACCGACGGTTCGTCCTGCGCCACCGGCTTGACCGCCACGGTGAAATCCGGCTTCGGCGCAGCGGGTGGAACTGGCAATGGTGCGGGAGCTGCAGCGGGAGCGGGGGCGGGAGCGGGAGCGGGGGCCGGCTTGACTGGCGGCGCGGGAGTCGCGGCTGGAGCAGGGACTGGCTTGGGAAGTGGAGTCGGAGCCGTTTCGGGAGCGGACTGCGGTTTGGCCGCGGATGGATGGATGCGGGCGATGGTTTCCCCAATCGGCACTTCCTCGCCTTCCGGAATGAGGATTTCCATCACCCCGTCCACTGGTGCTTCGAGTTCGTTGGAAATCTTGTCTGTTTCCAAAGTGACCAGGACTTCCCCCTTGACCACGTGGTCGCCATTTTTCCTGTGCCAGCGGGCGACATTGGCGGAGGCGATGGATTCGCCGGATGCGGGGACTTTGACGTCGGTGGTCATGGAATCGGAAAGGTGGGTGAGTTCAGACGGTGAATGCCTGTGACAGCAGTGCTTTTTGTTCGCGGTAGTGGACCGCCTTCGAACCTGCGGCCGGGCTGGATGCGGCGTCCCTGCCGGCGTAGCGGACTTTAGTGCCGACCGCGCGATCAAGGCGAGGCCAGATGTATGACCATGCACCCATGTTGAGGGGTTCCTCCTGGCACCAGACAAAGTGGGACGCTGCCGTGAACGGGCTGATCATCAGCTCAAGCATTTCGCGGTGGAACGGATACAACTGCTCGATGCGGATGATGGCCGTGTCCTCGATGCCGTGTTCCTGGCGGTAGGCAGCCAGATCATAGAAAACCTTGCCGCTGCAGAAAATCAGGCGGCTGACATCCGCAGGATTGGCGAAGATTTTCGGATCGGGAAGGACTTCCTGAAAGCAAGCCCCTTCGAGAAAATCCTCCTCGCGGGAAACCGCCTCGGCACGCCCCAGCAGGCTCTTGGGCGTCATCAGCACCAACGGCTTGCGGAAATCCCGGCGCTTCTGGCGGCGCAGGGCATGGAAATACTGGGCGGGCGTGGTGAGATTGCCGACAATCATGTTTTTCTCCGCGCACAGCTGCAGGAAGCGTTCCAAGCGCGCGCTCGAATGCTCGGGCCCCATGCCTTCATAGCCGTGCGGCAACAGCATCACCAGATCCGTCGGAACCTGCCACTTCGACTCGGCGGAGGAAATGAATTGATCGATGATCACCTGCGCGCCGTTCGAGAAATCACCGAATTGCGCCTCCCACAGCGTGAGCATTTTCGGGTAGGAAAGCGAGTAGCCGTAATCAAATCCGAGAACGGCGAACTCCGAAAGCAGCGAGTTGTGGACACAGAACTTCGCCTGGTCCGGCGCGAGATGCTCGAGCGGGATGTATCGCTCGCAGTTTTCATGGTCGAACCACACCGCATGGCGCTGGGAGAACGTGCCACGGCTGACATCCTGCCCGGACAGGCGGACCGGCGTCCCTTCTAACAATAACGAACCGAACGCCATCGACTCCGCGAAAGCCCAGTCGATGGGACCTCCATTTTCGATCGCCTCGATGCGCCGCGGAATGAACCGCTTCGCGAGCGTCGGATTCAGATTGAAATGGTTGGGCACGCGGGTCAGCGCGCCGCCTATCGCATGCAGCATGTCACGCGGAACCCCGGTGGGCACCGGCGCGTGGTCATACGGCCGCTGGATGATGCCGGTGGACCCGCTGAAAGCCGTCCGGTCGCCGGTTTCCTGGAGCTCCAGCATCCGTTGATAACCCGCCTCCAGCTTGTCCCAGATCGATTGCTCGAGCGCTTCGAGCTCCGCCTGGCTGAGGAGGCCTTTTTCCACCACCCGCTGCTTGTAGATTTTCCCGAAAGTCGGCCGGTCGGTGATGCGGCGGGTGATGACCGGCTGGGTGAATGCCGCCTGGTCCGCCTCGTTGTGGCCCTGGCGTCGGTAGCAATACATGTCGATGACCACATCGCGTGCGAACTTCTGGCGGAACTCGATGGCGAAAAGCGCGGCCCAGTAGAGCTCCATCGGTTCCTCGCCGTTGACGTGGAGCACCGGGGCTTCAATCATCTTGGCGACGTCGGTGGCGTAGGCGGAAGAACGCGCGTCGGCGGGCACGGTGGTGAAACCGATCTGGTTGTTGATGATGATGTGGATCGTCCCGCCGGTCCGGTAACCGGGAAGCTGCGAGAGATTGAGCACCTCCGCCACGGAGCCCTGACCGGCGAAAGCGGCGTCGCCATGCATCAGGATCGGCAGCACCTGGTTGCGGTCGATTTCCGCTCCGCCCTCGCTGAGCACGCGCTGGCGGGCGCGCGCCTTGCCCTCGACGATCGAGTTGACCGCCTCGAGATGGCTCGGGTTCGCGGCCAGGCTGATGCGGACATTTCCATCCGGCAACTCGCGGGTGCTTTCGTATCCGAGGTGGTACTTCACATCCCCGTCTCCGGCGACGAGGTCCGGTTCGTAGTTCGGAGTGAACTCATAGAGCACCGTGGCAATCGACTTGCGGACGAAGTTGGCCAGCACGTTCATGCGGCCGCGATGGGACATGCCCATCTCGATTTCACGAACACCATGGGATGGGCAGGCCTCAAGAATCGCGTTGAGCAGAATCATCGCCCCCTCGCCACCCTCGTTGGAAAACCGCTTTTCACCGAGGAACCGCTTGCCGAGGAAGTTCTCAAACGCCTCCGCCTCCAACACCCAGCGCAGGCAATTGAGTTCGCGCTCCGGAGTGCCTTCCGACCTGGTCGCGTGGGACTCGATCCGTTCGCGCACCCAGTGCCGCACCGGGGTGTGGTGGATGTGCATGAACTCAAAGCCGATCTTGCCGGAATAGGTGGCCTCCAGCACGGCGATCATGTCGCGGAGTTTCATCCGCTCGCCATGGCGGAAATATTCATTCCATGCCTCGCGGTCGAGGTCGGCTTGGCTGAGTCCGAATTGATCGAGATTGAGGCGCGGATTGCGCTCCGCATGGCCATCGAGCGGGTTGATGTGGGCCTGGGTGTGGCCAAGCGTCCGGTAATTGTAAATCAACGCCACCACCCGCCCGAAAAACACCAGGTCCTTGTCCGCACACGGAGCCGGAGCATCAGAGACGGCAGTTGCGGCGGCCGCCTCGGTCCGGGACGGCTTGGGCTGCGCATTGCCGAGCTCGAATCCTTCAAAGAAAGCCGCCCACGTCTCCCCCACGGATTGCGGGTTCGCACACCACTGGGCGTATTTTTCGTCCAACAAGTCCGCGTTTTGCCGCGCCGCAACCGAAGAATTCATGAGCTGGTGGAATCTATGATGGAGGTGGTGGCGCGAATTTCCGGCTTGGCCCGCCCCGGGCGGGCATTCATTAAGGGGCGCGCACGGACACGTCAACCGCGCAGCACGGGGAAAATTCACCCCCTTTCCCGGAAAAGCAACCCCATGATCGAAGTCCAAAATCTCAGCAAGCGCTATGCCCGCCACGAAGCGGTGCGCGATGTTTCGTTTTCCGTCAGCAAGGGCGAAATCGTCGGTTTCCTCGGACCGAACGGCGCCGGCAAAACCACCACGCTGCGCATGCTGACCGGATACCTGCCGCCAACCTCCGGCACCGCCCGGATCGCCGGCCATGACATTTTCCGCCAATCGCTCGAAGCCCGCCGCAAAATCGGCTACATGCCGGAAAACGTCCCGCTCTATGATGACATGCGGGTCCGCGAATATCTGAAATTCCGGGCACAAATCAAAGGACTCAGCGGCTCACAGGGACGCACCCGCGTGGGCGATGTCATCGAAACCTGCGGACTCCAATCCGTCCGCCGCAAGATGATCAAAACACTTTCCAAGGGGTTCCGCCAACGGGTGGGACTGGCCGACGCCCTGGTCCACGACCCGGAACTCCTCATCCTCGATGAACCTACCAACGGCCTGGATCCCAACCAAATCCGCCAAATCCGCGAGTTGATCCGCCAACTCGGACAAAACCATACGGTGCTGATTTCCACCCACATTCTTCATGAGGTCGAGATGACCTGCAACCGCGTGATCATCATCGACAACGGCAAGATCAAAGCCACCGACACTCCGGCGAATCTGACCGCCCAGATGCGTGCCGCAGGACGGGTCCAACTGGAAATCCAGGCCGACCCCGAAGTCGCCGCCGCCGCCATCCAGCGCATCGACCATGTGAAAAAAGTCACTCCGGAGGCTTTGGATGACGGGTGGACCCGCTTCACCGTCTGGGTCGATTCCGGCACGGACGCCCGCGAACGCCTTTCGCAGCTGGCCGCGCAATACGGTTGGCCGCTGCGCTCGTTGTTCCGCCATGTCGCCACGCTGGAGGACGTGTTTGTGGAACTGACCCGCAAGGATTGAGTCCCTGGCGTTGTCCCAGCCGAATGCGGGCTTGCAAGAGATTTACCGTGGCGTTACGTATGCACTCGGATGCAATCAGTATTTTCACGAGTCACGGTGACTGTTTCGATGTTCGCCGCAATGTCGCTGCCACTCATCGCGGCGGAGTTCGCTCCACCTGCGGAAGGCCCGGTGCCATTCCGTCGGGATCAAATCCCGCTGGATGCCGCTGAAATGGGTGAACTCTCGAAAAACCTCGAAGTCCTGGCAAGGGGGCTGCCGAAGGAAACCCCCGCCTCATACCGCGGTGCCGCCCAGATGCTGGCCCTCGCCATGGCCGTCGATCCGGGCAACACCTCGGCACGGGAACTGGTGGCACTCTATCAAAAAGACCAGCTCCGCACCGATGAAAACCAGGACCGCATCCAACGCTCCCGCTCCGCAGTGGAGCCGCTGGTCCCCTGGCTGGAATCCGGGGACGCGGGCAGGCATGGCAAGGCGCTCGCCGCCTGCCTCAAGGACGTCCTCGCCATTTCAAGCGCCGATGCCCCGGCTTTGGCGGAAATCAACTCGCTCGGGGCATGGGAAGGCTGGATTCCCGACCTCTCCGCATATGAGGACAAGCAGCCGGCCGAGCCGGAACCATCCGGGCCTGCGCCTGAGACACCCCCACCCTCCAAAGGAGACATCGTCCTCAGCCAGGCCCAAATCCAGACCGTCCTCTGGAAGAATCTCGGGACAGCGGCCGCACCCAGCTGGGTCATGGCCCCCGCCCCACTGCAGATGTCTGTCCACAAGATGGGACTGGTGGAAAACCGCAGGGGCGAGATGGTCAAGGCACCGTTCTCCATTAGAATCGGAGCGTATGAGGATGAGCCATCCCTCAACCGGCTGGGCAACATGACCGTCAACCTGCTCCGCAGACAACACGATTCACTGCCTGCCGAATATCAAATCCAGATCTCCAGCAAGGAACTCGAACATTCGCTGTCGTCAGGAAGACGCCATTCCCTCAGCGCCGCCGCCGCATTGCTCGCCAACGCGGCACTCACCGGAACGGAGCCGGATGCCATTGTCCTCGGCCAGATCGACGAAACAGGCTTATTCAAGGTCTCCTCTGATTTTTGGCGTCAACTCAGGGGCTTGGGCAAGGGAACCGGTCAGCGGCTGGTCCTGCCCACTGAGTCGGCCACCTTCCTGCCATCGATGCTGGCCTTCGAAAACCCGGCATTCTTCGTCGAATATGAGGTCCTTCTCGCGTCAAACCTCGAACAGCTCGCCGATCTAACTGCCAAGACCCCGTCCAAAGCACTGGCGGATCAAAGCGCGAAGTTCGCCAAAATCCGCGAGACCGCCGGCACCCAGGACATCCGTCAACACATCATCAACCGCTTCGTCAGACAACGGCTTGCCGAAATCGCCAAGGATGCCCCCTATCACTACTCGGCGCAAATGCTCCTGGTCCAGGCCACCGGCAAACGCCCGACCACCGTGATCCGCCCCGTTCTGTTATCCGAACTCACAACCTGTCTGGAACCCCTGCAATGGATCGCCGATGTGTCATGGGAGGTGGCGACCTCGAAAATTGACAAGGACGACAGCCCGGTCGGCATTCCGTTTCGTGAGGCCGATGTCGGAAGATTCGGCACCATCTACGAGCAGTGCCGCAAGCGCCTGGACGAACTCGAGCGGCTGGCTGGCAAGGAAGACGCCCAATTGATGGAGCATGCCCGTAAAATCGCGGTTTCCCTGCGCGCGCTGGACCGCACCCTGAGGACCCGCAATTCGTTCTCTTCCTACGACAAGGGCGCGGTCGCTGCCAACCGTAGCGCGGCTCACGATTTCGCCATCACTTACCGCGACACCATGAAACAGTTGCTGGCCGACACCGCCACGCCGTGATACCGGACCGGGTCATTCCTCCACCTCCAGCTCACCGCCCGGCCAGATCAGTTCGAAATCATTCGGCGGCCTTTCCGCCTGCTTGGCCAGCCCGTCGGCGGTAAGACCGCGCCATGCGTTGATCCTTCCACCAAGGCACTCGATCGCCTGAGCGGTCCAGACATTGCAGACGCGCGGGATGAAATACGAATATCTGCCTTCAATCTGGACTCCGTTTCCCCAACTGGATTCGGTGACCACCACCGGTCGGCCATCCGGCCCGCTGGCGCTGCAACTGTTCAAAAACGCCGCCAGCGCCGGACCGCGATCGCGTGGGACCAGCTTCCGCCAGATGCGCTGGTGCACGCAAACACCCACCACGTCCCATTGCGCCGGGATCAACTCCATCACCGATCGGGTTGGTGTGAACAAAACCCGGAACACTTTCCAGGGATGGTCGAACCCTTCCTTGGAGTAAGCATCCATATTGCCCCAGCTCATCACCACGTAACGTGGATTGCCGAATCCCTCAGGTGGGATGTAACCGGATTCCAGCAACCAGTCATACGGGAAAACCATCCCGGTGTGCCATGAATCGGCAATCATCCAGACCAGCACGTCGGGGTCACGCACAACCGGTCCAGCGTGCCGGCTCGAGGGAGTGACGGAAACCTCGGTGCGCCTCAAATGCGAGTCATCCACTGGCACGCGCAAGCCACACGATGCCAGCAGCAGGCACATGGCTCCCACAGCCAACCGCAACATCCATGGGTCGGTCCGGTGATCCATCAGGATGGAAGATAGGAACAAACGTATTCGCAGATCGAATCCTCCACCTTGATGGTGAAGCCGCTGTTGGCGGGCACATCAAAACTGGAACCGGCCTCCACGCTGAAAAAAACCGCTCCGCCATCCAGCTTGACCTCGCAGAACCCGGAGGTGATCTCCATCCGCTCCGCGGCCGAGGTCCCGAAATGATAAGTTCCGGGATAGATCAGACCCAGGGTCTTCCTGGACCCGTCGGCGGGATGGATGGTGTGCGAAACAACCTTGCCATCATAATAGACATTGGCTTTGGCCACAGCGGTGACGTTTTCAAAAACACTCATGGAATCAACAGGTTGAACAGAACATCACAGGCCTCATGATTTCACTCCACCGGCATACCGGCCTCCGACCAGGCGTCCCAACCACCGGAAAAGATGCTCGATGGATAACCGAATCCCGAAAGATGCATCGCCACCGCCCGCGCGTCCGGACACATGACCCCGGTGCAGTAAACGACAATCGTTTTGCCCTCGGCCAAGGCCGACTTGATCATCGACTCCCGGTCGTGGATCTTCTGGTCGCAGTTGTGCTTGGTCAGGTTGATCGCTCCGGGTACATGGCCCATCTGATAGATGAACGCCGGCCGCGCGTCGAACAGCAGCAGCTTGCCGGATTGGTGGAGAGCGAAAAACTCTTCCAGCGAAATGGAAGCGATCTTCCCCCGGCCGTTGAGCCTGGGTTTTTTCTTGAAGGCGGGCTTGGAAGGTTCCGCCGTCGGGGATGCCGGAGCCTCCAGCTGCGGGCCGGCTGACGGCGCGGCACACGAGCCGAGAACCAGCGCTGCCACCAGGATGACGGCGGATTTCCACTCAAGGGTCATTTGGCGATTTGGAGCAATTCAACATCAAACACCAGCATGCCGCCGGGTCTTCCACCACCGGGATTCTCACCATACGCCAGATTGGCAGGAATCCAAAGCCGGCGTTTCTCGCCTTCGACCATCAACTGCACTCCTTCGGTCCAACCCGGAATCACCCGGGCGAGCGGAAAGACGATCGGCTCGCCGCGCACCACCGAGCTGTCGAACATTTTGCCGTCCGTCGTCCAGCCGGAGTAGTGGACCTTGACGCTGTCGCTCGCCTTGGGATGGACCTTGCCCGTGCCCTCCTTGAGCACCCGGGAGGCAAGGCCGGATTCGGTCTTCTTCGCGCTTTCCGGCACCGCGGCGACATCTTCAGGCACGGCAGGCGGTTTCGGGGCGGCCTTGATGCCGAGCAGCTCGACGTCAAAAACCAATGTGCCACCGGGCCTGCCACCACCCGGGTTTTCACCATAAGCCAGAGCGGCGGGAATCCAAAAGCGGCGCTTCTCGCCCACCACCATCAGTTGCAATCCTTCCGTCCAGCCTTTGATCACGCCGTTGAGCGGAAAACTCGCCGGCTGGCCACGCTTGACCGAGCTGTCGAACAGCTTGCCGTCCGTTGTCCAGCCGGAGTAGTGAACGGTCACGGTGTCCGCTGCGGCGGGTTTTTGCTCGCCGGTCCCGGCTTTCAACACCTTGGAGGCAAGCCCGGAGGCGGTTTTTACGGCATCCGCTGGGGCGGCTTTGACATCGGCAGGGGTTTCGGGCATGGCAGGTTCGGCGAAAGCGGCGGGTGAAAGGGCGAATGCCAGCCCGGCCGCGCGCGGGATGAGGCTTCGCAGGGATTTCGTGGGGAATCGCATGCCGGAAACCCAACCGATTCTCCGCCTGCGTGTCAATCCCGGGGTCCGGCAATCACCCGTGATAACGCTCACGCACCTTGATGCTGGTCAGCTCGTTGCAATAGGGACAGCGGAACATGCCGGAAAACAACACCCCGATGGCGACCCGCAGACGATGGCTGCCGAGCGTTCGCCGGGCATGTCTGTGTTTCACACAGCCTTTCTTGGCCAGCACCGGGGTCATGCACAGCGGGCACTGGGTTCGCGTGGATATCAGCCATTGCAAAAGCACAATCACCGCAGTCAGGAAAAACATGCCAAAACCGGCAAAAATCAGGGCCTGGTTCTGGACGGTCACAGCTACGGCAATCACCACCACCGCCACCGGCACGAGAATGCATTTGGCGCACAAAAGAAAGGCCGCAAGACGAAAACGGCGGACAGAAGCGGCGGAGGGAAGTTTGTGCATGGCGGGAGGTCAAAACCACATGGGGGGCAGCCCCGGATGGGACCGTTGGATTGCCATGTGGAATCGCTGCCCGACAATTAGTGGTCGCATCTCTGGAAAACAATCCAAAACGTGCACAAAACGCAGCCCATCTCCGCCATCATCCCGCCGCCCCCCAAATTTCAGGCCAGGCCAATCCAAATGATATGAGCTTTGCGGCTGGCTGATGGAAGTTTATCCATGGGGCATGACACCAGACAATCCTCCCTGCGCGCTGATCACCGGAGCCTCCGCCGGCCTCGGCGAGGAATTCGCCCTGCAACTCGCCCCGATCTCCCGCCACCTCATCCTGGTAGCCCGCCGCGGCGATGCACTCGAAGCCCTCGCCGAGCGCATCCGCCGCGATCATCCGCAGACCGAAGTCACGGTGATTGCAAGGGATCTATCGACACCCGAGGAACGCGATCACCTTGCCTCAACCCTCGAAAATGAAGGCCTTTCTCCCGATCTGCTCGTCAACAATGCGGGACTCGGCGATTACGGCGAGTTCGCCAGCTCGGACTGGGAGAAAATCCGGACGATGCTCCAGGTGAACATCGAGGCACTGACCCACCTGACAAGGCTCCTGCTTCCCGCGATGATCCGGCGCAAGTCCGGTGCGGTGATCCATGTGAGTTCCATGGCCAGCCTGCTACCGATCCCGGATTTCGCCGTCTATGCGGCCACCAAGGCCTACGTGACCAGCTTTTCCGAGGCCCTCCGTATCGAGCTGCGCGAGCACGGCATCCCGGTGCTAGCCGTTTGCCCCGGGCCCGTCCACACGGAATTCGGCTCGGTCGCCCGACGCGCCGGCCAGACGCGTGACATGCCCGGCCACGGCTTGTTTTACATCGCCAAGGAACGCGTGGTCGCAGACGCCCTCGACGCATTGAGGAAAAACCGCGCCCGGATCTATCCGGGGAAACGAACAACCCTGGCGGCCATGCTGATCTCCGCTCTCCCAGTCGGCCTGCTGCGCATCGCGATGGGATTTCGCCCGCGAAAATCCTGAATCCAGCGCAGCAACCACACCCGCATGACACACCCGCATGACACACCGGCATTCATGCGCTTATCGATTAAAAGTCAGACTTTCTATCTGACTTATCCTTCGCGGAAAGCAGCACAAAGAGCAGGAACAAGGGACAAGGAGTCGTCACAGGTTTGGTGAAATCGCCCTGAAATCCACCTCCGCTTCGGGCTCGATTCCTTCCAGCACCCAATCCGCAAGCCGCGCCGCCATCCCCGGCGCATAAAGGCTGCCCTTGGACCCCAGCCCGTTGAACATCCACCCCCCTTGCGGCAACGGACCAATCCATGGCTCGCTTCGCCGCAAGATCGGCCGCACCCCGGCCTCGTGCGCAATCACCTCGAAATCCCCGCCACCGAGCCGACGCGCAATTGTTTCGACCCGCTCTCTGCCGGCCGCGGTCGGTTGAGCATCGAGCACATCCCACTCGTAGGTGGACCCCACTTTGAACAGCTCGTGGCCCAAGGGCACCAGCCACCCACCCGCGCCGATCCGGATTTGCGTGGAATCCCAGCCGTCTGCCCTCACCGTCAGGATCTCGCCCTTGGCACAGCGATGCGGTCCATATTTTCCCAAAACCAAGCCCGCCGCCCCCTCACACCAGACGGTTTGAGGGTCGCACTCATCCGACACAACGGAGCACTCCTGATAGCATCCCAGGTCACGGAAAAAATCGCGAGAGCGGTCGAGAAATACCCGCGTGTCCAAACGGCCGCCGCCATTCAACCGGACCGCGCCCGGCCATCCATTCTCAGCCACCGGCCGACCACCATCCGCAAGCCAGGGCAGCACGTCGGGATGCCCCACCTTGCCCAGGATTTTCGACCACTCTTTGTCATCCGAAGCCAACCGCAATATCGGCAACGAATGCCAAAATCGCCCACCAAGACGTGCCTCGATATCCCGGTAAAATGCCACCGCCTGCGGCAGGAAAACCGCGACCCGCACGCTCGGCTCGAAGTTTTTCCCGGTCACCGGGTTGATCAGGCCCGCCGCCACCCGCGAACTCCCGCCATGACCTCGATCAACCAACAGAAAATCCACCCCGCGCCGCCAGAACTCCCACGCAAGGCAAGTCCCGGCCAACCCCTGCCCAACAATCCTCGGCCTCATCGTCATGACCCGGGCATCAATGCCTCGTTGGCATCCAACCGCGCGGCGTCGTAACCCTTGGCGTAGTTGAACAACTGCTTGTGGCTGTATTCCACAAAGTTCGCACGGTCTTCTTTTGCCAGCGACGCCAACACCGCCTCATTGAACGCCCGCGTGACCTTCTGCATCAGATGCAGCGTCAACTGCCTGCCCTTGCGCGCTTTTTGCACCTGCTTGTGGTTCAACTGCTCGTCCGAAACCTCAACCATCCGGTGGTTGGTGAGACCCCAGCGGACCATCAGTCCATCCAGCGGCTGTATCCCATGATCGCGTGTCCCGTCGTGCATGCCGGGTCAGTATCTCATCACCGCGTGACGACTAAGCAAAAAATCAATGGACCGGGGAGATTCTCACACCGGCACAGGCGTCACATGATTTGAACCAACGACAAAGCACCCATGACCAGCAGGGTCACCCCGGCAAGCTGGGGAGCGTGACGCCGCGGAAACTTGGATCCCAAGTGGTTCAGAAATCCGCCAAGCGACATCAACCCAACGGTCGAAATCACAAACCCGGCGACGCAAAATCCAAAGAAACCACCAGCCAGCGACTCCGCACCATGGGCGAATCCATGGACCGACCCGGCCACCACCGCCACGGCGGAAAGCAGCCCGAAATTCGGCGATTTCCCCGCGAGGAAAAATGCCCCCGCGCCGATCAGCGTGCAGGCCAACGCCGCTTCCAATCCCGCCCCCGCAACCCATCCCCGGCCCACTAGGGCACCTCCCACGATCGCTACCAGAAAAGAAACCGCAGGCACGATCGCCTTGCGTCCCCCAAGCGCCAGTGCCAGCCAGCCAATCGCAAGCGCAAGCGCCATGTGATCCAGCCCGGAAAGCGGGTGCTGCAAACCTGCCACCAGTGAGTCAAACTCATCTGCCTCACCTGGCGGATGGTAGTGGCCCGGATGAGCGAAGGCCATCGTCGGCAGCAAGGAAAAAACAGCAAGGCAGGCGGCAATCGGATTGCGGCGGCCACCATGATTCAGCGCGGGGGATGTCGTTTTCATGGGTATCGGGATACTTGTAGTCCGGCCCAACCCGGCTGCCAAGCCGATAAAACCGGAATTTCCGGCATCACCTCC
This sequence comes from uncultured Luteolibacter sp., assembly GCA_964399305.1. Taxonomy (GTDB): domain Bacteria; phylum Verrucomicrobiota; class Verrucomicrobiia; order Verrucomicrobiales; family Akkermansiaceae; genus Luteolibacter. The sequence goes on along the minus strand of CAYNQJ010000005.1, from coordinate 17,947 downwards.
ACCCCTGACGTTGACACGCCCGCCCGTGAATGGGAGTAACGCACCCTGCATTCCATGTTGAAGACCCTCACCTGCGGCACGGCCTGCCTCGCCCTCTGGCTGGCCACCGTCCGCCCCGCGACCGCTCACGGAGCCATCCACGAGCGACTCGATCACGTCTCGGCACAAATCGCCGCCTCCCCGGACAACGCCAGTCTCTATCTGCAACGCGCCGATTTGTTCCGCCAGCATCAGGAATGGAAGTCGGCACTCGCGGATTGCAGGACGGCCGCCAAACTCGACCCCGATATCGAAACAGACGCGCTTGCCGGGCGGATATGGTTGGAATCCGGCCGGCCGGCGGACGCCCTGGAGCACCTCGATCGCGCGATCTCACGCCACCCGCACAACGCGGATGCCCTCACCCACCGCGCGCGCGCCCTCACACAACTCGGCCGGAAAACGGACGCCCTCGATGACTACCGCGCCGCCCTGCGCCACTCACCATCCCCGGAGCCGGACCTGATCTGCGAATGCGCGGACGCCATGGCCGCAAACAAATGCGAAAAGGAAGCGATCCGCATTCTATCAGACGGCATCGCCAAGCTCGGCCCGATCCCGTCGCTGGTGCTCCGTGCCATGGACCTCGAAATCGCCGCCGGCGACTTCGACGCCGCACTGACCCGCGTCGAGTCGATGAAACCCAGCGCACCCCGCCCGGAACCATGGATGGCCAAGCGCGCCGAGATCCTCGCACAGGCGGGACGCATCGAGGAATCCCGCAAGGCATGGAAATCCCTGATCAAACACCTCTCGACGCTCCCGAATCTGGAGCGCGGCTCGCATGCAATGAGCCAACTGGACAAACAGGCCAAGGCCGCACTCGCAACACTCGACCGCCAGGCCCTGCCAGCCACACCTCCCGACACCGTCCCCCCAAAATAACACCCTCTGATGAAGCCGCTTGCTCCCCCGCTCCGTTCCGCCTGCGCCGTCACGGTCGCGATCCTCGTATCCCCGCTGATCGCCGCACCCGGACCTGCTCCCACCGTGCTGCTCTCCCAGAATTTCAGCAGCGACCCGGTGAACTACACGCTCCCCGGCAAAAGCTCACCACTGCGGCACGCCGCCGGCCCGCGATACTGGGCCATCAGCAACATGCCCGGACTCGCCGTAAACCCCGGCATCACCGGCAACGACGGTGCCTACCTCGCCACTCAGAACATCAACGACGGCGACTTCGCATTCTCCGAAGACTCCCCGGCACAAATCGATTTCACCATCCCGGCCGCCAACTTCTCCAACCTCAAGCTGTCCATCGCCCTCGCCGCGATGCCCAACGCCGAAGCCAACAATTTCATACGCGCCCTCACCGATGCCAATGGCGATGGCACCTACGAAACCACCCTGTTCCATTTCAAGGGCGGCAACAATTCGGCATACTCGGATCCCGTCCACGGCGCCCTGACATCCTCATTCAGGACACTCTCCAACATCCCGCTGCCGGAACCCACCTCCGCCGATGGCAAACTCCGCCTGCGCTTGGAATCGTTCAATGACACGGAAAGCCAGAACGAAGCCACCGGCATCGATACGATCCTGATCTGGGGAACCCCGGCTTCCAAGGCGCCCGCCGGTGAAACCACCAAGCAGGCTATCGCGGTCTCCCCCACATCGCCGCCCAACGGCAAAACTGACATCGGCAAATCCATCACCCTTGCCGCAAAGGTCACCAACACGGACAAAACCCCGCTCACCGTGACATTCTACGGCCGCAAAACCACACCCGCCAAACCAGGCCCCGACTTCACTCTCGTCACCCTGCCCGACACGCAATACTACTCGGAAAATACCGACGGAAAACGCGGCGATACTTTCCACGCCCAAACCCAGTGGATCGTCGATCAACGCAAGGCCCTCAATATCGCATTTGTCAGCCACATGGGTGATATCGTGCAAAACGGCGACTTCAGCGGCTACCCGGCCGAGTGGGAAATCGCCGACACCGCCATGCGCCGGATCGAAAATCCGCAAACCACGCTGCTGGCCCACGGTGTTCCCTGGGGCGCCGCACCCGGCAACCATGACCAAAGCCCGGCCGGAGATGCCGCAGGATCCACCAGGTTTTTCAACCAATACTTCGGCACCCGCCGCTTTGAGAACCGGTCCTACTACGGCGGCCACTACGGCACCGACAACGATAACAACTATCAGCTCTTCAGCGCCAGCGGGCTGGATTTCATCATCCTCCATCTGGAATACGACACCCGCGCATCGGCGGAATCCCAAGCGGTCCTCGATTGGGCCGATGCGGTGCTCAAGGCCCATCCCCACCGCCGCGCGATCGTAACCACACATTGGCTGGTCAACACCGGAAACCCCGCATCTTTCAGCGCCCAGGGCCAGGCCATCCACGAACGCCTCAAGAACAACCCGAACCTGTTCCTGATGCTCGGCGGACACATCGCCGGCGAGGGCCGCCGCTCGGATGTCTTTGAAGGACGCACCGTCCACTCGGTCCTCCAGGACTATCAGAACCGCCCGAACGGCGGCGACGGATGGCTGCGCTATTTCGTCTTCTCCCCGGCCAACAACACGATCACCGCGAAAACCTATCAAGTCGCCAACCCGCTGAACCCGTCACCTGCGGAGGAATCCGACTTCGACAGCTGGTTCACCCTCGCCTACGACATGCAATCGGCCGTCACCGGCTGGATCCCCATCGGCACCGCGGAAGTCCAACCCGGCGAACACTCCGCACGTATGGAATGGACCGGCCTGGAACCTGACGCACACTACGAATGGCATGCCACCACCGGTGGAAACACCGCCATAGGAAAGGCCCAACGGTTTTCCACCGCCACATCCGAACCATCCACAACCAGCAACGCATCACCCGCAGACCAACCCGGAACCCGTTCGGAACTCCTCACCCGCGGACCCTATCTGCAAATGGCCGCCCCCACCCAGATGACGATCCGCTGGCGCAGCAAAAACAGCATGACAGGTCGCGTCCGCTACGGCACCGATCCCGCCAAACTCGACAAGTCCAAGGACGAATCCACCGCACCGCCCGCACCCCACGACCACTCGGTCACCCTCACCGGCCTGAAGCCCGCCACGACTTATCACTACAGCGTGGGCTCCGCCAAGGATGTCCTCGCGGATGGCCCCTTGTGCACATTCACCACCCCGCCGCCCCACGGCACCGCCACTCCCACCCGGATCTGGGTCCTCGGCGATGCCGGCACCGCCGATAGCGGACAGGCCTCGGTCCGCAACGCGTTCTACACCTGGACCAAGCAACGCGTGCCCAACCTCGTCCTGCAGCTCGGCGACAACGCCTACAGCAAGGGCACCGACGAGGAATTCACCGCCGCCATGTTCAATGTCTATCCCACCATGCTCAGCAGAACCCCCTTCTGGTCCTGCCTCGGCAACCACGAAACCTACGCCGGCGCTCCCTTTCCCTATTTCAATATCCACACCTTCCCCACCGCCGGCGAATGCGGCGGCTCCCCCTCGGGAACGGAACACTACTACTCGTTCAATTACGGCAACATCCACTTCATCTCCCTCGACTCGATGATCTCCAACCGCGCCGTGGACAACCCCGCAACCCCCAAGGTCAATGAGGACGGCCCCATGGCCGCATGGCTGCGGACCGACCTCGCCAGCACCACCGCAAGCTGGATCATCTGCTTTTTCCACCACCCGCCCTACACCAAAGGCTCACACGACTCCGACACCGAGGGCGAACACATCCAGATGCGCGCCAACTTCCTCCCCATCCTCGAAGCCGGCGGCGTGGACCTCGTCCTCGGCGGCCACAGCCATTCCTACGAGCGCTCGTTCCTGCTCGACGGCCACTACGGGATCTCGTCCTCCTTCGCTCCCTCGATGAAGAAAAACCCTGGCGACGGACGCCCTGACGGCGATGGCGCCTACACCAAAAATCCAACAGGAAAACGCGGCCATCAGGGAGCCGTCTATGCCGTCGCCGGATCCGCCGGCAAAATCTCCGGCGGCCCTCTCAACCATCCCGCCCATTTCATCTCGCTCAACCACCTCGGCTCCCTCGTCCTCGATATCCACGGCCCGCGCCTCGACGCCACCTTCGTCCGCGAAAACGGCAGCACCCCGGACACCTTCACCATCATCAAAAAATCCACCCCACGTGCGCCAGCATCCCGCTAAACGGAACCAACAATCACTGGTGCGGGTTCAGCACATGGGTAACGCATTAGGTTCAAGACATAGGTGACACTTGGCGGCGCATCAGCCAATGAAGCGCCATGCCTTGGAAAGACCTAAACATCATGAACCAAAAAACGGAATTCGCGCCCAAAGCACGGAAAGCCGATAATTTCCGGGTGTTGTACCCGATAGTGCGACTCAATGAGCGCACCGGATGTGGCGCCGCCAAGATGCACAAGGAAGCACGAAGGATGCGTGCGACCCACTTCCGCGATCACCGGTTCAGGTGTTGGCGGGCGGGATGAATGAGGGATTCCTGCGGAGGATGGTGGCGACCGTCTGGTCCGCCTCGATGGGCCCGTAGTGTTCCTCGAAGCCGCCGCGGCGGAGCGTCTCGCGCACCTTGCTGTGGGCCTCGGCCAGGCGCAGGTCGATTCCGCGCTTGCCAAGGGATTCGTGAAGGTCCGTGAGGAACTCGATACCCGCCATGTCGATCGTCGGCACCGTGCCCATGAAGATCACCACCAACCGCACTCGGTCCGGCCGGGCGGCGAGCAACTCGTGGAAACGGTCACTGACGTGATCGATATTGAAATAGAAAATTCCCCCGCTGCAGCGGAACACAAATACACCGGGCAGACGCTCGTTGGCGGGGTGCCGGATACGGTCGGCAAAATAATCCGTGCCGGGGACCCTGCCGAGCTCGGTGGTGGATGGCTGCATCGCGCTGCGCAACAGCAACGCGAGCGACAGGATCGCGCCGATCAACACACCCATCAGCAACCCGGAAAAGAGGACTCCTGCCAGTGAGACAATTGCAACGGCGAATTCCGCATGGCTGAACGACCACATCCGTCTCAGGGCCGGGATGTTGATCAGTCCGAAAATGGCGGCCAGCACAATCGCTGCGAGAACCGGTTGCGGAAGGTGCCGCAGCATGCCGGACAAAAAAAGGATGACCACCAGGATCAGCAGCGATGAAATCAGGCCTGACAACGGCGTGCGCGCGCCGCTTGATTCGTTCACCAGCGATTGCGACATGCCACCGCTTGTCGGGAACCCCTGGCACATGCCGGATGCGAGGTTGGCACCGGCCAGGGCAAGAAACTCCTGGTTGCAGTCGAGTCTGTAGCCGTGCTTGCGGGCGAACATCCGGCCGATCGCGGCCGTCTCGACCGATCCTAACAGAAAGCAGGCCATGGCCAGCGGCAGGATCGTGTTCATGTCCTCGCGTGACAACCCTCCGAATCCAAAATCCGGCAGCCCCTGCGGCACCTCACCAAGCATTTTGACACCGTGTGCTTCAAGATCAAGATTCGCTCCCGCAAGCAACCCTGCCAGAACCACGACCAGCGCGACCGGGACACGTGGAAGGTAGCGTTTTCCCGCAAACAGGACCACAAGCGCTATGCCACCCACCAGCAATGATGCGGGGTTCACATCCCGGAGGTGGCACAGGAAATCGGCCGACTTCTCCCAGAAATCGCCGTGACCGGCCTTGATGCCGCATAGTTTCGGCAACTGGGAGCTGGCCAGATAGAGGGCCACCCCGAACTTGAAACCGATCAGCACCGACTCCGAAACAAAGTTCACCAGCACCCCCGCACGGAACATCCGTGCGATCAGGGCGAGCACCGCAACCATCACCGCGGTGAGCGAGGCCATCGCGGCGTAATGGCCCGGATCGCCGTTGGCGATGGGTGCCAGCGTGGCTCCGACCAGCAGCGAAATCGCAGAAGTCACCGTGACCGCGGTTTGCCGCGAACTGGTGAACAACCAGAAAACCAGTCCCGAAAACAGGCAGGCATAGAGTCCCGCCTCGGGTGGCAGGCCGGCGAGCGATGCGTCGCCAATACCTGCGGGCATCAGATAGGCGGCCAGCGTGATGCCGGCCACCACATCGCCGCGCAGCCAGCCCAGTTGATAACCGCGCAGCCAGCCGAAGGCGGGAACGACGGAGGCGATGCGGGATGAAAGGCTGCGGCTCACGATATTTCGGTGTTTGGCAGGGGCTCGGCACGCAGGACCACGAATGACCGGGCCTGCAGGGGATACTCGTGCATGTGCCTGAACGAACCGGCACTGTCGCCCGGCATGGCGGTATCGAACACGCGGAACCAGCGCACGTTGTGCACACGCGAGCCGAGGCGAAATGGCACCGCCTCGTGATGGGCGTTCACCAGTACCGCGAAAATATCGCCACATATCCGCTCACCCCGCTCGTCGGTTTCATCAATCTGGTTGCCGGGCAACCCCACGCCAAGACACAGCGTGTGCCCGGCATTCCAATCATCTTCGGACATTTCCGTGCCATCCGGTTTGACCCAATACAAATCCTTGATTTCCGCGCCATGGATCGGCCGGCCTTGGAAGAAGCGGCGGCGGCGGAAAACCGGCTGGTCCTTGCGGAGCCGGATCACCTCCCGGGTGAATTCAAGCAGCGACTGCTGCTCTTCTGTTAGATTCCAATCCAGCCACGTGAGCGGCGAGTCCTGGCAATAGGCGTTGTTGTTACCCTGCTGGGTGCGGCCGAACTCGTCGCCGCCAAGCAGCATCGGCACCCCTTGCGAGAGCAGCAGCGTGGCCAGCAGGTTCCGCTGCTGGCGCGCCCGCAGGGCATTGACCCCGGCGTCATCCGTGGGACCTTCCGCGCCGCAATTCCAACTGTCGTTCTCGTTTGATCCGTCGCGGTTGTCCTCGCCGTTCGCCTCGTTGTGTTTCCAGTTGTAGCTGACCAGATCGCGCAAGGTGAACCCGTCATGGGCAGTGATGAAATTCAGGCTGGCGCTCGGGCGGCGGCCGTTGTGGGCGTAGAGGTCGCTGCTGCCGGTAAGCCGGGTGGCGACCTCACCGACCGTTCCCCCCTGCCCTTTCCAGAACTTCCTGACGCAGTCGCGGTAGCGGCCGTTCCACTCGCTCCAGAGCACGGGGAAATTCCCGACCTGATAGCCACCCGGCCCGAGGTCCCATGGTTCGGCGATGAGTTTCACCCGCGAGAGCACCGGGTCCTGATGGATGATGTCGAAGAACGAGCTGAGGCGGTCCACCTCGATCCGGTCGCGGGTCAGCGCGCTGGCAAGGTCGAAGCGGAACCCGTCGACATGCATCTCCAGCACCCAGTGGCGCAGCGAATCCATGATCAGCTTGAGCACCTGCGGGTGGCCGACATTGAGCGAGTTGCCGCAACCGGTGAAATCCATGTAATACGCGCGCTGGTCCGCGAGCCGGTAATAGCTCGCGTTGTCGATGCCACGCATCGAGAGCGTCGGGCCGAGGTGATTGCCCTCGGCCGTGTGGTTGTAGACCACATCAAGGATCACCTCGATGCCGGCCGCATGGAGCGCGCGCACCATTTCCTTGAATTCGCAGACCGCTCCATCCGGGCCGCTCGCCGCGTAGCGTGGATGCGGCGCCATGAATGCCAGCGTGTTGTATCCCCAGTAGTTCGCCTGGCCGCGCTTCACGAGGAACTCCTCATCGATGAAAAAATGCACCGGCATCAGCTCGACCGCGGTGACTCCGAGTTTGCAGAGATGATCAATGGCCGCTGCGGATCCCAGCCCCGCATAGGTGCCGCGAAGATGCTCCGGCACGTCCGGGTGGCGGCGGGTGAACCCCTTGACGTGAAGTTCATAGACAATCGTTTCATGCCATGGCGTTTGCGGCGGCCGGTCGCCCCGCCAGTCGAAGCCATTGTCCAAAACCCTTGCCAGCGGCGCGCACCCCGCGGAATCGCGGTCATGCGCGGTCAAAGCGTCATCCCAGCACAACGGGCGCGCGATGACCGTGGCATAGGGGTCCAGCAGCACCTTCCTCGGGTTGAAACGATGGCCGTTGTCAGGATCAAACGGCCCATGCACGCGGTAACCGTAGATCTGCCCCGGACCGAGGTTCGGAACAAACCCATGCCAGACCTGCGCGGTTTTTTCAGTTAGAACGACGCGGCGCGATTCCACCTTCGCCTCCGGCGAATCGAAAAGGCAAAGCTCGACCCTCGTTGCGTTCTCCGAAAACAGGGCGAAGTTGATCCCTCCATCGCGGATATCCGCGCCCAACGGATAGGGACGCCCTGGCCAGACATCGGGAGATGGACTGATGGCGTCTGACATGGCGGGATGCTTCAATCCGTGGCCCGTCGCGCGGGATCGGGCACAATGTTCCAGATGCGCTCGCAATAGTCGCGGATCGAGCGGTCCGATGAGAATTTTCCGACGCGGGCAGTGTTGAGGATCGACATCCGCGTCCATGCCTTGCGGTCGTTCCAAAGCGCGCTGACCCTCGCCTGGGCATCGACGTAGGCCTGATAGTCGGCAAGCACCAGGAATGGATCCTCGTAGAGAAGGTTTTCCACGATCGGGCGGAACAATCCGGTGTCGCCACCGGCAAGCGCGCCACCCGCGATGAAATCGATGACTTCACGGAGCAACGGGTTGCTTTCGTAAAAATCGCGCGACCGGTATCCGCGCGCCTTGAGCGCCTCCACCTCCGGCGTGGTGAGTCCGAAAAGGAAGAAATTCTCCTCGCCCACCTCCTCACGGATCTCGACGTTCGCGCCATCGAGGGTACCGATGGTGAGCGCGCCGTTGAGCGTGAACTTCATGTTGCCGGTGCCGCTCGCCTCCTTGCCCGCAGTGGAAATCTGTTCGGATAGATCGGCGGCCGGATAGATGAAATGGGCGTTCTTGACGTTGAAATCCGGGAAAAAAACCACCTTGAGCCGGTTTCCGACCGCCGGGTCGTTGTTTACCAGGTCGCCGGTGGCGGTGATCAGCCTGATGATCCGCTTGGCCATGTAATATCCCGGCGCGGCCTTGCCACCGAAGATGAATGTGCGGGCCGGCACATCGGCGCCGGGGTTGTTCCTGAGCCTGAGATAAAGCGTGAGGATGTGGAGCACAGCGAGGTGCTGGCGCTTGTATTCGTGGATGCGCTTCACCTGGATATCGAACATCGATTCCGGATCCACGATGATGCCGGTGCGCTGCGCGATGATTGCGGCGAGGCGGCGCTTGTTGTCCAGCTTCACCCTGCGCCATTCCTTTTGGAACTTCGCATCGTCGGCATGCTTCTCGAGTCCGCGCAGGCGGTCGAGCTGCCTGAGCCACCCCTCACCGAGATGCCGGGTGATGAGGCGGCCGAGTCCGGGATTGCCAAGCGCGAGGAAGCGGCGCGGGGTGACACCATTGGTGACGTTGCAGAATTTCTCCGGCCAAAGGCGCGCGAAATCGCAGAGAACCGTCTGCCTGAGCAGTTCGGAATGCAGTTCCGCCACACCGTTGATCCGGTGACTGCCGACGCAGGCCAGATGGGCCATCCGCACATACCGGGGGCCGCTTTCATCAATGATTGAAAGGCGGGCGGCCAGCTCATCGTCTCCCGGAAACGCGGCACGCACGTCTTCAAGGAAGTGGTGGTTGATCTCGTAAATGATCTCCAGGTGCCTTGGCAGCAGAGTGCCGAACAGGTCGACCGTCCACTTTTCCAAGGCCTCCGGCAGCAGCGTGTGGTTCGTGTAGGCGAAGGTGGACCGCGTGACCTCCCATGCCTCGTCCCAATCGAGGTCGTGCTCGTCGAGCAGCAGCCGCATCAGCTCCGCGACCGCGACCGCCGGATGGGTATCGTTGAGCTGAACCGCCCAATCCACATGGAAATCCCGCGGCGAGCGTTTCAGGAAGAGCTGGACACGCAACATGTCCTGCAATGCGCAACTGCAGAAAAAATACTGCTGCTTGAGCCGGAGCACCTTTCCCTGTTGTGGCTCGTCATTCGGATAGAGCACCTTGGTGATCGTTTCCGAAGCCACCTTCTGCTCGACCGCACGATAGTAGTCGCCGTGATTGAAGGCCTCGAAGTCGAATGATTCGGTGGCCTCCGCCTTCCACAAGCGCAGGATGTTGCAGTTGCCCACCTGGTATCCCTGGATCGGCGTGTCACAGGCGATCCCGATCACCTGGTGCGCAGGCAGCCAGCGCACGCGGTAGCGCCCGTGTTCGTCGGTCCACCCTTCGGTATGGCCGCCAAAGCTGACATCAAACGAGATTTCCGGGCGGATGACCTCCCATGCGTTGCCACAGCGCAGCCATTTGTCGGTGATCTCGGACTGCCAGCCATCGACGATCATCTGATCGAAGATTCCGAACTCATAGCGGATGCCATAGCCGATCGCGGGCACCTCGACCGAGGCGAGGGAATCCATGTAGCATGAGGCGAGCCTGCCGAGGCCGCCATTTCCCAGTCCGGGCTCCTCCTCCTGATTGATCAACTCGTCGAGGTCGCAGCCAACGCCGGCGAGTGCCTCGCGGGCGGTCTCGGTGAGCCCGAGGTTGAGCAGGTTGTTGGCGAGGTGTGGTCCGGGAAGGTATTCCGCGGACAAGTAGGCGATGCGGCGGGCGTTCCTCTCGCCAAACCCCTCCAGACTGGCCACCGTGTGATTGAACAACCTGTCGCGTACCGTCAGCGCCAGGGCGTAGTACAAATCGTGTTTGGTGGCAATTGCCTGCGGCCGTCCAAGCGCTCCGCGCAGCCTTTCAAGAAACTCATGACGGATCTCACCGGAGCTGGCGCCGGTGAACGCCTCTGGATGGATTTTCATGGCGGTGAGGCTGGCGGGTTTGCCGCGCTGGCAAGCTCAGCGCGGCGGATGAATGCGGGTGATCTTGGACCCTTGCAGTCCGAGGCCACCCATCAGCCCGCGCTGGTTGAAGAAGAACGCGTAAGTTCCCTTGTTGAGCGTCGCCGTGGTCAGCGAGGTGGCCATTCCCTCATCGACGACGACCAGGCTCGGGCTTCCGCCGACTTCCCAGCCATTGCTGCGGTTCAGGTTTTCAAAGGCATCGCGGTCCATCAGGAACAACGCGTAGCCGTATTGCTGGATGCCGGCCTGCAAGCCGTAGGAGGCGCCGGCAGTCTGATAGAAATCACGGATGGTTCCGTCCGGACGGATGAGCGCGCCATTGCCGCCCATGCCTCCGACCATGAATCCGCCCTTGGTGATTTCAGGGAAAACGAGAATTCCGAGAGCCTTGGAACCAAGCCTGCGCGCGGTGGGGTTGCGCCGGTAGAGGTCGTTGAGGGCGGCTCGTGAATCCGCAGCGAGCTGGCGGGCATCAACACTTGCTGAATTGATGTTGGTGACGGGACCGGAAGCACACTGGCTGAGCACCAGTGAGCCGGAGGCGATCAGTGCTGCGGCAGTGATTTTCTGCAATGCGGTTTTCATGACAGGGTTTTGTTCAGGGTGCGCGTGCGAAGGATCAATAGGAAATCAGGGTGATCGGAGCGGATTGTTTGACCACCGTTCCGGCGTCGGCGTTGAGCACACGGGCGGTCTTCACGGCGATCTCCTCCAGGTTCCTCTCGGAGCCGCCATACCATGAATAGGCGTTCACATTGACGGCCGCCATTTTGTCCTGCATGCGGTCGCGGAAAGTCGCGAGCACCGCGCCGGTGTTGCCATCGCGCACCCGGCCTTCGATCGCGACCGTGCCGCTTCCGGCAGCTCCCAGCAAACCAGCGCCGGGAACCACGAAGCCCGCTGCGGTGGCTGCGGCGTTCCAATAGGCTTTCGCCGGCACGAGCTCGGTGATCGCCATCTCCACAACCAGCGTGTCCGGGCCCGGGTTGCCAACAACCGTCAAGCGGCGGCCGGGATCGTTGCGGGCGGCATGGTTGAGCGATTGCCTGAAGTTCCGTGCGAGCTTGCGCGCGTCCTCGTCCAACTGGCCTTGCTTCACACTGCTTTGCGAGGACCACCAGCCTTGCCTTTTCAGATTGCCGATGGCGACGGGGGCGAAGTAAACCTTGCTGCAGAGTTCATGCGGTGCTTTGCCCTTGAGCGCCGGAGCGACCCAGACCTCATCGAGAAATTGCGCCCGGCTCGTATTTTTGGCCGAGGGGCTGCCGAGATTGGAGCAAGAGGCAAGCAAAGCGAGGCTGCCGACGATGGCGATGTTGTGGATGGTTTTCATGGGGAGATGGATGATGACTGGTGAGGTGCGGTGTCAGTTTTGTTGGAGGTGCAGGTGAAGCAGCCGGCGGAGTTCCGCGATGGTTTCAGGAAGCTCGCACGCGCCGTGGGGACCGGGGACGATCAACTCGGACTTGGCCGTATGCTGGCGGGAACTCCAGTATTGCACCACGCCGTCCGAACTCTGCGGTGTGTCGCCCTTGCCGCGGTCGCCGATGATCGAATGGTGCGGCACTTCGATCGGACGTGAGTCGAGCACCTTGAGCGCCGGGTTGCGGGGTGAGAGGCCGGTCACACTGTTAGGCAGGCGTTTGGCATCGCCGGTGACCACTGCCAGGGATTCACCCAGGTTGCTGGTGATGGTCGTTGTGATATCCGCCGGCAGGGAGATCAGGCGGATCGCGAGTTCCCCCAGGCTGCCGACGGCCATTTCGCTGCCACGGTGCGGGGTGCAGATGAAGATCGCGCGCCCCACATGCGGATTCGCCCGGAAAACCGTGGCCCTTTCGACCAGTCCGCCGGGCTGCATGTTGGCAAAAAACCGGTCCGCCTTGTCCTTGCCGATGACGTTCCAGTCGTCGCGATCCAGTGTGGTGACTTGGGCGCGGGAGATCAGCCCGCCCATGCTGTGGCCGACAAGGACGCAGTCCTTCATGTCGGGATGGAGCTGCCGGACTTTTTCGAGGTCCTCACGAAAACGGAGAGCTGAATACATCGGCGGGTTTCCGGTCGGGTAGGAAAAGACCCAGCACTGGTAACGCCCGCGAAGTACCGGATCGGTTTCCAGCTCGTTGATCACATTGCGCCACATTCTGGGGGTGGAGATCAGTCCGTGGATGAAGATAACCGGAATGCGGTTGGGATCATAAGGTTCCAACATATAAAGACCGGTGGTCTTCATGTATGAGGAAACCCTGATCGCACCCATGATGCCGTTCCAATATTCGGATTTCTGCGGGTAATAGGCGAGCGGTGCTGAGAAATCCGCATCCAGAATCCTCTCCCGTCCGGCGATGCGGGCCTTGGTTTTGTCGGTGGCATCGACCAGCGTCAAGGTTGCCACATTGCCATGGAAATCGAGCACGGCGGTGACCTGCGCGGCGATCCCGACCAGCGGTGAGAATGGCTCGAGCGGGTGTGTTTTACGCACGCCGACCAGGGCGCCGCCAACGCCATCCTGGCGATTGCGGCGGTCGAGGGTTTTCATCTTCACCGTATCCGCGGGGGTGAACGAGGTGAAAAGCGCCGGATCCCACACTCCGTCGCGGGTACCCTTGGCGAAGCGCAACTGATAAGTGGTCCCACCGGCGGACAAAGTGAGCGGCCGGTTCCACATGCCGCCGTTCGCGGACGCGCGAAGCAACACCGTCAACCCGGCTGCGGATTGGTTATACACCCGCCGCGCGGCCTCGGCAGAATCGGCGGAGTCCAACAGTCCTGACGCTTCCCTGGCGGCCATCAAATAGAGGACTGCTCGCTCTTCGGCGCTTGGCGACCGAGATTCGGCGGCTTTCAGATGTGAAACGGCCGCACGGTGTTTCCCTTCGGCGTTTGGAAGATGGTTGGGGGCACAGGCGGCGATCGAAATTGCCGCAGGTAAAACAAGGCATATCAGGTTGGGTTTCATCAAATAACGGTATACGAAACAGGGAATACCAATCCCAGCAGGCCCGCAAGACCTTTCACCGTAGGACCATGGACTTACGATGACCATGAGACAGGGATGCGCACCAGCTGTGAGCCGTCTTCAATTTGACACCCTCGCAACAGCCACCCTATGACATTTGCAGCCATCCAACCACAACGGACATTGGCAACAGCCCCTTGGCCGGATTCATGCAGCGAGTGCGTCGCGATACGGAGCGTCGACATGTTATCGGCAGCCTGTGGCGGAAATCCTATCCGGCAAGTAGGGCGGCACGTCCTTCGCCAGGAGCGGGCAAAACGCCCGCGCTCCTTATGACCCGTTGCATGGTCAATGCCCGGAAAATTCCCTGGATAATGATATAAGGTCGCGCGTTGCGCTCCGAGGGGAGAAATCCTTGCAGAGGATCCGCAAGGAAGCACGCAGGATGCGTGCGCTCCCCCACTTCCGAACCAGCCCGTTACTTGCCTTAGGGCTTTTTCGGGTCCTTCGGTGCGGGCTTTCCGTCGTCCTTGGGTGCCGGTTTCTCATCACCCTTCGTTGCGTCTTTACCCGCCTTGCCCGACTTCATGTCCTCGAGTTCCTTTTTCGCTTTGACCATGTCGCTGGTATCGAGCTTGGCTCCGATTTGTTCCGCCAGTTTTGCGGCATCCTTTTCGCCGCGTTCGGATGCCAGGGTGGCAAGCGCCCAAGCCTTGATCGAGTCCTGCTTGGTGCCGACGCCCTCGCTGACGAGGCGGGCGAGAGCGAATGTGGCGGGTCCATTCCCCTGATTGGCCGCGAGCGTGTAGAGCTGGCCGGCGTTTTCGATATTCTGTGGCACGCCGCCGACACCTTTCTCATAGATTGCGCCGAGGTTGTTCTGGGCCTGGGCGTATCCGGCCTGAGCGGCGCGGGTGAGCCAAGCCACACCTGCCTGCATGTCGGCGACACCGAGCTTGCCTGATAGATAAAGCAGGCCGAGCTCGTTCTGGGCTTCCGCCAGATTGCCGTTCGCCGCGGAAAGCAGGAAACTGTATCCCTTCAGCAAGTCGGGCTTTTCACCGGAAAGGGAATCCACAGCGATCCGGAAACTGGCGAAGGGATTTCCGGCTTCGGCCGCCTTGGTCAACAGCGCCATGCCGCGGTCCTCATCCTTTTCAACCCCCTTGCCTTGCAGATAGAAATCGGCGGTGCGGAGCATGCAGTCCACCTGGCCGGCATCCTTGCCGCGCTCGTATTCGGCAAGCGCAGCCTTGAGATTCTTGTTGGTGTGTTCCTCGTAATCACCGAGAACCAGGTAAGCGGAATACTCCTTGGCGGCGATGGCCTTCTTGAGCCACTCGCGGCCTTTTTTCTCATCGCGGATTTCCTTGTCGCCGCTCATCAGGCGGGAGCCAAGGGCGGACATTGCCCCCGCATTGCCGAGTCCGGCGGCCTTGGAGTAACTGGCCATCGCCTCCTTGAGGTTTTTCAACTCGGGAAACCCGAACTCACCTTCATAGAAGCGGGCGATGAGCAGAAGCGACGGCACATCGCCGGCATCCGCGGCGCGCTTCCACCAGAAAACCGCTTTGTCCGGGTCAGGCGCCGGGGTGAGCAAACCGCGGAGATATGCCTCTCCGAGAATCCGCGCGGCCACGGCCGGATCGTCCTTCGCGGCCTTTTCCAGAGCTTCTCGCGCCTGATCGCGCTCCTCCTCCTTTTCAGAAGCCAACAGGATAAAGGACATCCGGTAAACCGCATCCTTGTGTTTTCCGGCAGCCGCCTTGCGGTAATATTCCATCGCCTTGTCCTTGGACAACTCCGCGCCCTGGCCCGACTCATGGGCGAATCCGAGGATGTAAAGCGCCTCGGCATTGCCGGCATCGGCCAGCGGTTTTGCGAGTTCGACCGCTTTGGCATGGCGTCCGGATTTGAAGGCCTCCATGGCGGCCTTGGCCGGCCCCTCGGCGTCCTTGGGCAGCGCTGCGGTGTTGTCGGGCGGCAATGAAACGGCGGCTTGCGCCGAAATGTTGAGCGCGAATCCGATCAGGAAGGGGGCGAAAAGACGGTGATGCATGGATTGAAATAGGGCCAATCCGGACCGGAAAGCAAGAGGCTTTCTCAGCCACTCAACGCGGCAGACCGGCTGCAACCGGCTGGAGCTCATCAATGCACCGGGCCACCAGTCCCAAATCCAGTTGGTGAACATCCACGCCCGCACCAATGTCGCGAAGCATGAGCACGGTAAGTTCTCCCCCGAGGTGTTCCCGGAACTCGTCCAGCCCCTCGAGCACCCGGCGCCTGCCAGCCTCGTCGCGCCAATCCAATGCCGGATGGTATGTGGCAAGTCCGAGCACGGAAAGCACCTGCAAAACCCGGGGAGCCAAGGTGGCCGGCGCCAGCCCGGATCGCGACGAATACAGCGTGTCCAGCGCCAGCCCGATCGCGACCGCCTCTGCGTGCGGCAGCCGGTGGGACGTGAGGCTCTCGAGTTTGTGGGCCGCCCAATGGCCGAAGTCCAGGGGCCTGCTGGAGCCGGTTTCAAAAGGGTCACCGCCGGTCGCAATGTGGCTGGCATGCAGCAACGCGGATTTTTCGACACAGGCTTCCACCGCCGACGGCTCAAGCTCCGCAAGCGAAGCCAGGTTTTCCTCGATCCACCCGAAAAATCCGGCGTCCTTGACCAAGGCCACCTTGACCGCCTCGATCAAACCCGCACGGCGGATTTCTGGATCCAGCGTGTGCAGGAAATCAAAATCATTAATCACCGCAAAGGGCACCGCAAAGGCCCCCACCCAGTTTTTTTTGCCAAAGGCATTGATGGCGCACTTCACCCCCACCCCGCTGTCGTCCTGCGATAAGGTGGTCGTCGGAAACCGCACCAGCCTCACGCCGCGATGCGCCGTCGCCGCCGCGAAACCCACCGCATCCAAAAACGCCCCGCCACCGATCGCAATCACATACGAATGACGGTCAAGATGCGCGGCATCAAGCTCAGCCCACATTTTGCGCACCAAGCGGTCGTCCGCCTTGACCGCCTCACCACCCGGCGCGACCAGAATCCCACGCAAATCGAGATCCAAGGGGCCGAAATACCCGCGGATCCGATCCTCGATCCCGGGATGGGCGGAGGCGACGTTTTCCTCGATGCAAACAAAGACCCTGCGGCCACGACCCTCGGCCAGAATTCCGGCAAGGTCCTTGTTCTCCACGGAAAAAGCATTCCGGGTAAACAGGATCCGGTGCCGGAAATGAACGGGTATTTGAAAATCGTAGCGGGCCATCAGTGCGCGGAAGGATTATCCTGCTTTACGCGACCGCGCCAATGTTTCTTGGTGGAATCCATCCATGAGCACGCCCGAAACCCTGTTTGAGACCCGCTGGATCCGCCTGCAACGCATCGGCCACTGGGATTTCGTGCGACGCCCTCAGTCCGACTGCTGCGTTGGCATCCTCGCCATCACCCCGGCCCGCGAGATCATCCTGGTCGAGCAATTCCGCATCCCTGTCCACCGCCGGGTGATCGAGATCCCCGCAGGCATCGTCGGCGATGAACCCGAACACGCCGGAGAGTCGCTTGCCTCCTGCGCCGCCCGCGAATTGCTGGAGGAAACCGGTTACCATGCGGGAACCATCGAACCCCTGATCGCCAGCCCCACTTCCGCCGGGCTGACCTCGGAGTTCATCCATCTGTTCCATGCCCAGGACTTGAAACGCGAACACGACGGCGGTGGCGTGGCCGGTGAGGAGATCATCGTCCACCACGTGCCGCTGGACGATCTGCGCGACTGGCTGCGCGAGCAGGAACAGGCCGGCAAGGCGATCGATTTCAAAATCCATGCCGCGCTCTGGCTGGCGGGATATTGAGCGCACAGGTAGCGCCAAACCCATGCGATGCAGCAGTCTGCCCCATACGACCCATACGGAGCGCCGTCATGTTGACGGCCAAGCGCCCCGGACATCCTGTCCACCAAAAGGGACGGAACGTCCCTAACACACAGCGAACGGAACGTCCGCGCTCCTTACCCTACGGAGCGTCGTCATTCTGACGACTGCGTGCCCCGGACATCCTGTCCGCCAAAAGGGACGGAACGTCCCTAACACACAGCGGACGGAACGTCCGCGCTCCTTACCATACGGAGCGCCGTCATATTGACGGCTACGTGCCCCGGACATCCTGTCCGCCAAAAGGGACG
>CAYNQJ010000004.1:0-110896 GCA_964399305.1 uncultured Luteolibacter sp. | reverse complement strand
CGCCCGTCTGGCCAAAATCTATTCACGTCTCTGATCCAAATGTTGGACACCGTTGTATACTATCAGACCTTAGGCCCATCCATGCCGGAAATCATGCGGATGCCACGATCTTCGATATCAATCAGACGTTTGCGCAGAAGCGCGCCGATTGCTTGCTTGAAGCTGCGTTTGCTTGATCCCAATTCATCGTGAATCTCCACCGCAGGGGTATGATCGCCGATGGCCCAGTATCCGCCGCGGGCCTTCAACTCGGCCATAATCCTGGATTCCAAATCACCGACTTTGCTCCTGCCAAGCGAGTGCAGACTAAGGTCGAGCTTTCCATCCTCGCGCACTGCCGCGATGCAACCCTTCATTTTCTCGCCCTGTTGCAGTTCCTGGAAAACCCTGTCGGCAAACAATAAGCCACTGTACCTGCCATCGACAATCGCCTTATAGCCGAGTTCGGTTTTCGCTAAAATCATGAGTTCGACTTTGTCACCCGCCACATAGCTGTGCGGGGATTGATCCAGATAACGCTCAAGGCGGGTGGAAGCGATAATCCGGCCGGAAATCTCGTCGACACGCACGTGGACGAGGTAGCTGCGCCCGGCTTCCATCCGGGCTCTCTGTTCGCCAAATGGGACCAACAAATCTTTGGCAAGCCCCCAATCCAGGAATGCGCCGAAGCTGGTGACGGCCACGCACTTCAAGCGCGCGAACTCCCCGGGCATGGCTTTCGGGTTCTTACAAGTCGCCACCGGACGATCCTCCGAGTCGGTGTAGAGAAAAACCTCCAGACTACCACCCATCACATTGTCGCGTGGGACTTCCCGGTGCGGCAGCAGGACTTCGCCCAGTTCGCCACCATCAAGGTAGAGACCAAAGGATTTCTCACGCAGCACCTTCAAGGCCGCTTTTTCACCAATTTTCGCCATGACCGACCCTGCCACTGACAGGCTGCGGAGTCGATCGAGATCTTGGGGCGCTTATGCCGTGCCAGCTCGCTTGGCAGTCCTGAGCTTGCCTTTGATCAGCATGGTCAGCGCGATGGCGGCCGCCAGGAGGGCAATACCGATCAGCGGGCGGTAAACCACCCATGCGGTGGCGATGGTGGCCAGCGAAAAGACCGCAGCCAAAAGCAGGGATATGAGTCCCGTGCCAGCACCGACGATGGAACCTAGGATCGGCACCACATCCGCGAGGATCGAGAGGGGTCTGAACAACATGCCCAAACCGATGAACATGGCGATGAAACCCAAAAGCCTGAGAACCCAGGTGAGCAACCGGTTGCTGTCCTGCGCGTGCTGGATCATCTGCCCGGGCCCATGCGTTCCCGTCTGGAGCATTTCGATGTTGTTCCCGGTCTTCGTTTGGAAGGCCTCGAACGTCCGTCCGACCTGCCTTGCCATCACACTGACATCCGTGAAAGGAGCGACCTCGAAACGAATTCTGAGGTCGCCAATTTCAGGTGAAGCGGGGTTGCTACCCAGATAGAGCCCGGAATCGTGGAACCTGCCCTTGAAAGGCTCGGCAAGAGGGATGTCAGCCGCAAGTGGCAGCGGCTCAAAGCGGTTGATTTCTCCGGCCAGAGACGGCGGCAAGGTGAAAGCCCCAAGGGTGATGGGTGCGGCAAGTTTTTCAGTCGTTTGATAAGCCATCGAGCCCGGATTCTGATGGCCCTCTGGTTTTTTGAAATCCGCGGACCTGATGAGGTCTTGGGACCAAACCTTATCATAGGTGTAGGTGGTGGTCGTTTCGTTGCCTCCTCCGAGTTTCTTTTCGGTATGGCTGCTTGATTCTTCGCGCCACTGGTACATTTCCACCACGCGACGCAACTTCAGCGCTTTCGCCGAAACACCGAATTCGGGGTCCTCAAGGGTGACCTCGGTGGAGACATTGCCGGTCGTATGGACCAGTTTGCCCTCGTTGGCCGCATCCACGTTGCCGGAAGGAACGGAAACCACCAGACCGCCTCCTTCCAAAAGGGTCTTGTATTGCCTGACCGACCGGCCCTCGTTCCAAAATAGCAGGGGAAACGCCACGATGAACAGACAAAGGCCCACCAACCCCCCCTTGATGGCGCCTCCAATGCGGCTCAACCATGATTGCTGGCTGACGATGGAAAATCGTTCTTCTGACATGGCTTTGGCGTGGATGAGATGACCCCTCAATCGAATTGCCGGATAGACTGCGGCATCCTCCTTTGGGGTTGATTCATCTCTTATGAACAGGAACCGGTCTTGCCAAGTGAAAACACAGCCTGCTGATAGATCGGAATGGCCTGCGGGGACATTGCCGGGCCTGATGACTCATCCGGCCGGCGGCACATCCAGAATCAGTGTTGCCGCGGCGGGAATGGCCTCAGAGCCAGCAAGACGAGCGAACCTGCGACGATGCCGAAGAAACCATTGAACAATCCCGATGCAAGGCCACCCCAGACTCCCCACGGGTGGGTGATCCGTTCGATCCCGTGATGAAGCAGGGGAATGCCGTGCACGAGAATACCGCCACCTACGAGAAACATGGCGGCGGTCCCAAGGATGGAAAGGGTTTTCATCAACAGCGGCGCCGCCCGCAAAATGACACCACCAAGCATCCGCGCGGGGTTATCCCTCTGGGTGAGATGTAAGCCAAGATCGTCGAGCTTCACAATGCAGGCCACCAGGCCATACACGCCAATGGTCATCAGCACGCCAACTGCGGAAAGTGTCAGCGCCTGGGTGGAGAAGGGCTTGGACGCAACGACTCCCAAAGTGATGACGATGATTTCGGCCGAAAGGACGAAGTCGGTGCGGATGGCACCTTTGATCTTGGAGCTTTCATCGCCGGGCCCCGTTTTGAGGGACTCCAACTCCCTTTTGGCCTCGGCCTCGGTCTTTGGTTTACGATTTTGATAATAGTGGAAAAGTTTCTCAACCCCTTCGAAACACAGGTAGGCGCCGCCCAACATCAAAAGCGGCATCACCGCCCGTGGGACAAAGGCATTCAACGCGAGGGCCATTGGCACCAATATCAGTTTGTTGGCGAACGACCCTCTGGCGACCGACCAAACCACGGGCAGCTCACGCCTCGCCACCACGCCGCTCACCTGTTGCGCGTTCAATGCCAGATCATCCCCCAAAACCCCGGCCACTTTCGACGTGGCGGTCTTCGTCATCACCGACACATCATCGAGGATCGATGCGATGTCGTCCAACAGCATGAGCAAACTTCCACCTGCCATGCGGCCAGCATAATGCGGCAACGACCCGGGTGTGAAGCGACGAAATGGAGGCGCTTGCCTGTTGTTTGTGGAAATCCCGCGCCCGGACTCAATAGGGCGTGCGTCTGATGGGCTGCCCCCGTTCTGCGCTTCCAGCACCTCTGCAAATCCGGGCGTTTCATTCCTTGCACCCCCATGTTCGAGGGATAGCTTCGAACCACCAACCCATCGGCACAAAAATGACCCAAAAAGACATCAACGATCTGGAATGGAGAAATCCTGACAACTGGTCAGGGTCCTGGTGCGGTTTCTACTTCAGCAAAAAGGACAGCCGGACATGGGTGCCAAAGTCGATCCCTTGCATGGGCTGGACCCTCAATCTCGGGAAACCGGCCGGCGCAAGGTGGCTGCTTGGTTTTCTTGTCGGCCTTCCCGTCATCCCGGTATTCATTATGATCTTGTTCTTGGGCAGGTAGGGCAGCCACCAAGTGCAATCCATACGATTCAACAGGCTGGCTTCAGGGATATCAGGGTCAGGACCGGCCCGGCCTCAAGACCGGACCCGGAGGCAAAGACGGGGTTCGATGTATTTACATTAGCCATAAAAAAATCCTTTCCTGGGATTTTCAGTTTGCCGCAGCATCTATTTGCACCTAGGACTAGCACGCAATTTGGCAAAAAATGCAAAGCCAAGCCATCTGAACCGCCCGTCGCACAAGCCCTTATATTTCTCATCAAGCATGATTTCGCGATTTCTCTTGCTCACTTTCAGCGCCGCCGCAGCGGCGCTTTTTACCAGCTGCGGGGGTTCCGGGCTGGCGGTGGTTCCAAAATCAAAAATCCGTGGTGATCTCGCGCATTCCTCTTCCGCAGGTGGCAAGGTGATCCTGCCACAGCCCTCGACGAGCGTCATGGCGGCGGCGGCGCGCAAACCAAAGGACAAGCATTCGATGCCGGTCTATTCTTTCAGTGAGCGCACCCGTGTCGTACGCACCACCGCCTACACCTGCAGCGAGGACGACCATCTGATTTACGGCAGCAACAATGCCACCGGCACCCGCCTGCGCTATACCAACCGTGTCCGCAGCGCCGCCGCCGACTGGTCTTTCTACCCCGTTGGCACCACCTTCAGGATCAAGGGACTTCCTTACCTCTATGTGGTGGATGACTATGGTTCGGCACTCACCGGAACAGGCACGGTGGACATTTACAAGCCGGACAAGGCCACGATGAACCTGTGGGGCCGCCGCAATGTGGAACTGACGATTGTCCAGTGGGGATCGTTCACCCGCAGCGCCGAGTTGCTCAGCAAGCGTACCCACTACACGCATTGCCGACAAATGCTTGCCAACATCATCCGCCAGCGTCCGGACATCCGCCGCGTGGCCATGAGGTAAGCCACGAAATGCGCTGCTTCTACTCGCAGGATCTGGAGCTGCCACTCCCATCGGGCCACCCGTTCCCGATGGACAAATTCCGTGTCTCCAAGGACATGTTGCTGGAAGGTGGCATCCTGCGACCCGAGGAAATCATCGAGGTCAGCCGTGCCGGCACCCATCTGTTGCGTCGCGTGCACGAACCGGAATACATTCAACGCATCGAATCCGGCACTCTCGGCCGCAAAGAAGAAATCCTGCTCGGACTGCCTGTATCAGCCGGGCTCTACAACCGGAGCATCACCGAGGTGGAGGCCACGCGCCTCGCCTGCCATGCGGCGCTTGCCGAAGGCGTTGGTGTCTGCCTTGCCGGTGGCACCCACCACGCGTTCCGCAGCCATGGTGAAGGCTACTGTGTCTTCAACGATGTCGCAATCGCCATCCGTGATCTTCAGGACAAACAGCCGAACATCCGGATCATGGTGGTGGATACCGATGCCCATCAGGGAAACGGGACCGCCGACCTGCTTGCCGCCGACCCCCGTGTCTTCACTTACTCGATCCATGTTGGGAGGAATTTCCCGACCCGCAAGGCCGTGAGCAGCCTCGACGTGGAGACCGTTCGTTATGTCGAGGGGGAGATGTATCTCAAACAACTTTTCATCACCCTGGCCGGAGCGCTCGACAGCTTCTCGCCAGACCTTGTTATCTGGATTTCCGGTGCGGACAACCATCGCAACGACCGCTTCGGCCAGATGCATCTCTCGCTGAAGGACATCCAGCGCCGGGACGAAGTGTTGTTGGGAGCATTCATCCGCAACCGCATCCCGGCGGCCATACTCTACGGCGGGGGCTACAATCGCCAGCCCGAGTTCACCGCCAAGCTCCACCGCAACACGATCGCCACCGCAAAACGGCTGGCCAAACAGTTCCGGGGCCTCTGAGGCCGGCGCAAACCGTGCTGGCCGGAAATCCGCAGCTTCCCGTCATTCGGGTTTCACTCGGGCACAAGCGCCCATTTTCTGGCTTCCTCCGCCGCAATGAGCTGCATCTCCTTCGCGTGGGAATGGATTTCCAGCAGCACATAAACCCCAAGCCTTCCGCCAACCGCCTTCAGAACATTGCGGATTGCCGTCGCGGTGTGTCCTTCCCTGCCGATCAGAATGGAGACATCCCTATTCACCAATACCAGCCTCAGACGCACCACATTCTCCCTGAGAACCGCCACTTTGATCTGCGCATGGCCGGGCTCGTCAATCAGATTGGCAGCCACATATTGAAGGAAATTCTTCAACCGATCGATCAGTGACCGCAACTCATGGTGATTGAGGACGGGTCTTTTCGCTCCATGCGGATCCGTCACGCCTCCGCCTTGGAACGGTTTTCTGAAATCCCACTCCATCACCTTGTAGTGGGCCGCACGCCTGAAGATATCCGCGAGATCCACTTCCATGTTCGCCGTTCTTCTAACTGCCGGAAGCGCGTCTTTGAAATCCCATTCCATCACCCGGATATTGCCCAGCTTTCTCAGGGATCTCCCAACATGCAGATCCCTGATGTCCTTGTTCAGCAAACCCATCAGGTCCCACTCGTTGACCTGGATGTCTCCGAGTTCTTTGAGCGATTTGCCGATTTTTGACCGACGCTTTGGCATGGTCCGCAATTCCTTCCGTGGGTCACCTTACCTCCGATCCACTCCCCACCTCAACACAAAATATGCGCAGTATGGTTTGGGGTTTTCCGGCGCAACACGGCATCATACCGCCAGCGGGACGGCACATTCACGCTTCCAATGAAAGGTATGCCTCGATCTCGCGCGAAGGGTCCTGGGCGCGCATCAGTGCTTCGCCAATGAGCACGGCATTGGCTCCCACCTGCAACACGCGCAAGGCATCCGCAGGAGTCTTGATGCCGCTCTCCGATACCAGCAGCACCTCGTCCGGCACTTCTTCGGCCAGTCGCTCGGTCGTTGCCAGATCCACCTCGAAGGTCTTGAGGTTCCGGTTGTTCACTCCGATCAAATCGGCGCCCAGTTCCAGAGCCCGTTCCATCTCCGGCAGATCGTGCACCTCCACCAGAACATCGAGCATGAAGGCGCGCGCCTCGTCATACAAACGGCGGAGTTGGTCATCGTTCAGCGCCGCCACGATCAGCAGGATCGCATCCGCTCCGGAAACCACCGCCTCATGGATCTGGATCTCGTGAATTGTGAAATCCTTCCGCAACAACGGCACATCGGAAATTTTGGAAATCCTTGTCAGATAGCTCAACGAACCCTGGAAGTATTTCTCGTCGGTGAGAATCGACAGACACGACGCCCCGCCATCCAGATAGCGGCCCGCCTGGCGGATCGGATCGAAATCCGGATCGATCAAGCCGACCGATGGCGAGGCTTTCTTCACCTCCGCGATCACGCCCAGCCGGCCGGGTCCACGGTCGAGCGCGGCGCGAAATCCGCCGAAGTCGTTGCGTTGCAGCGCGGCTGCGCGCAGCATGGCGGCCTTCGGCAACAGGGCTTCGACTTCCAAGTGCTTGGTGGCGATGATTTCGGCGAGTTTGTCGGACATGGCGCGCGCAAAACAAGCCCGTGCGGCGGCCGATGAACATGAAAATTTTGCGAAATTTGGCTTGCCCGTCTCCGGCACCAGTGTAGAAAGCGCCACGCGTTAAGCGACGCGGGCGTAGCTCAGTGGTAGAGCGCCACCTTGCCAAGGTGGATGTCGTGAGTTCGAATCTCATCGCCCGCTCCATTCGAAAAACCGCAACCCGTTGGATTTCAACGGGTTTTTTTATATCCCGGGAATCCGTCCGGTCCCCCACAACCTCCAATACCACCATGTTTGTCTGGTCCAAACTCTCCGCCGTCCAATGGATTGACGCTTGGGAAGAGCGTTTTGCAGGCAATCCGAACCTCGTCATCGAATACCTCAAGGGTGGCAGGTCCATCCGCCTGCGGTTGTTCTGCGAAACCGAAAATGCCGTCACCGCCGTGCGTGAACAATTCGGCGGCACCGTGAGCAAAGTCAGCGGGGCCGACTGGCAAACCCCCGTCAAGCCGCCTCGCCCGCTCAAAGTCCGCGACGTGTTCCTGCTCACTGCCGAGACCCGGCCCCGCGAACTGGATGTCATCCGGCGCGCACATCCCAAACGGCACTGTATTTCCATCCCGCCTGAAATGGCCTTTGGCACCGGCGACCACGCCACCACCTCGACCTGCCTGCGCCTGCTGGTCGACATCTCCCGCGAACGCCGCAAATCGCCATGGTCGGTGGCCGACCTCGGGACCGGCACCGGGGTACTGGCCATCGCCGCATGCAAGCTCGGCGCGGCGGAGGTTTACGCTTGCGATTTCGATCCATTCGCCGTGGCTGCCGCCAACCGCAATGCCGCACGCAATGACACACCCGCCCTCGTCCCTGTCGAACAGGACGTGCTGAAATGGAAACCACGCAAAGCCGGATACGATGTCGTGCTCGCCAACCTGTTTTCCACAGTTTTGATCGAGGCTTGGCCGGTCATCGCCAAATCGCTGGCACCGCAAGGCGACCTGGTTGTTTCAGGCATTCTGGCCACCCAGGCGTGGGACGTTTTCACCGCCGCGGCGGCCAACGGCCTCGGTTTCACCAAGGTGATCCGCAAGGGCAAATGGGTTACCGCCCGCGGTGGACACCTTCGCGACCTGATTCAAGCCGGAGCTTGAACCGCCGCCCTCTCCATCGTGGTGGAAACCAGGAGGCAACGTCATCTGGCAACGAACCGATACAAGCCTGATCCGACCTCGTAAACCGCCGCGCCATTTTCCATCCCGAGGAACCTGACACCTGCGGCCGTCTCCGCGGCCTTCCCGGATTCCGTGACGCGGGATTTGTCAGTGGCGGGAACATGAACTTTCGCCGTCGTGTTCGGCGGGACTTCGACGTCCATGGCCAGCACCTTGCCGTCGAGTCGCCAGTTGCTGACGATGCGGCCATGCATGGAATCATGATGGCACTTGACCCAGGTCAGATCGCCGACAACCGCCGGCATGATGATGATTTTCTTGAATCCCGGAGCCGACGGATCAGGCCGGATCCCGGCCAATCCCTGATAGAACCAGCCATCGAGCGAAGTGAAACACGAATGAATCTGTGACCAGTGGCCGTTCCATTGTTCCCACCAGGTCGTGGCTCCCTGTTCGAGCATGTATCCCCAGCCGGGATAGGTGGTCTGGCTGACAATTTCAAACAACAGATCGTTGCGGCCGATCTCCTGAAGATACTGGAGCAGGAAATAAGTACCGAGCATGCCGGTGTCCAGATGGCCCTTGCGTTTCACCCGGATCCCCTCTTCCAGCTTCCTCATGATCACCGGGCGCAGCGGTTCGGGAACCACGCCGGTCATCAAAGGCATGAGCTGATAGGACTGCTCGTCGAGCACATGGATCTGGAGTTTCCCGTCATAAAAGGCGGCGTGGATGAGCGGCCGGAGGCGTTCGGTTTCGGCACGAAGGGCGCGTGCCTCGTCCGCACGGCCCAGCAGGTCGGCCATCATGGCGAGTTGGTCGCGCAGATACAAACGGTAGCAGTTGTTGAAAAATTCCGCCGCCGGTTTTGGAGGCGGATTGCCGCTGTCCATGCCACGCTCGGGCGGAACCCAGTCACCGATGAAGTCCCAATCGCCGCCGAACGCGCGGATGATGTCGTCCTTGGCGTGTTTCTCCATCGCCTCGACATGTCGGCGACAGGCATCGTAGTTGCGGGCAACGATGCGCCGGTCGGCGTAATACAAGTGATTGCGCCAGGTCAGGGCCTGGGCCGCCCCACCCCAGGCGGGGCCTCCGCCGCCAGACCTGTATTGCGGTGCCGTGTGCGGCAGATACCCCGTTTCGGGATCCGCGCCGTCGCACCAGTCGGTGGCCCACTTTTCGTAAAACGGAGCCATGCGGAAATTCATGATGCAGCTTTCAATCGAGACCTGGCCGTCACCATAGCCGAGCCGCTCGCGATGCGGGCAGTCTGATAGAAATCCGCTCTGGCCCAGCATCCGGAGTGTCCACAGATTGACCTCGTGCATCCGGTTGAACCGCTCGTTCGAGCATGCGAAGGACCCCGCCGTTTCCCAGTCCGCGGAAAGAACAAGCGCCTTGGCGTCTTCAATACGCGGTGCGGCGGGCAGCCCCTCGATGATGGCCCAGCGAAACCCGTGGTAGTTGAACTTCGAGCGGAATTCCTCTTCGGGCAGGCCGGCTGAGATGAACCGATCCTCGTGGTTGTACATCTGCATCGGCGTGTGGGGTTTTTTATCCGAATAACGGATGCTGATTTCCTGGCCTGCCCTGAGTCCGCGCAGGCGGAGGCTCATCCAGCCGGTGAGGTTGCTGCCGAAATCCAATTCATGGCGTCCGCCGTCGAGAGACGAATGGGCCACTGCGGGCATGGTTTTGATCACCCGGGTGGGCGGGCATTTCTGGGCCTCCGCAGGTATGGGCGGCGCATCCACGACCACGACCGGATACCAGGATTCATCGCTGGTTTTCGGATCCGCCCAATGGTGGTCTTCCAGACGCGCATCCACCAGTTCCCCGCCCATTTGGTTCCAACTCCAGGTGCCGAGAATGCTCCTGCCGCTTGCCTTGCAGCGCCACCCGCCATCGGTCGCGATCCGGACGGGCTGGCCCTTCACCACCATATCGAGCTGCACGCGGGCAATCGCAGTGTCATGAAGGACAGCGGGGTTGGCGCGGCCATCCAGCACTTTCCAATACCATCCGCGGCTGGTCCAGAGGCCGATCACATTGGTCCCTTTGCGCAGGTGCGGCCGCAAGTCATAGGTCACGTAGAAAGAACGCTTGTGATAATTGGAAAGCGCAGGACTCAACACATCGTCCCCGACCTTCACACCGTTGACATACAATTCATAAAAGCCCAGCACGTTCACCGTGGCCACGGCAGACTCGGGAATGGCATCCAATGAAAAGGTTTTACGGATATAGGGTGCATCGAGAGGGCCGGGCACCAGGGATGTTCTGGGCGGCAATGTCAATGACCGGAAATCGGCGGCCACGACAGTTCCGGGTTTGCCATTCAACTCGTAATCCACCTTGAGATCCTTGACCTTGTTAGGAACCGGATCACCGCCAAGCTGGTCCGGTTGGACCTTGAAAGCGAGCGTGTTGTTGCTGACCTTGGCCGCCACCAGCGCCGTCACATCGGCCGAGCCCGAGCCGTCGCGGGCCGCATACACCGCCTTGACGATCCTCAATGTACCACTGGCCTCCGGCGCGGGGTCCACCACCTCGGTGCTGATCCATTTCGCCGTCCAGGCCTTCTCATCCAACAAGCCCATCGACCAGAATGCAGGCTTGCTCCATGGCGAGGGCTCCGGCTTTGCGGTTGGGGACCCGCTGCCGCTCCACACCCTCACCTTCCAGTAACAGTCCATGCGTGACGCGAGCGGCTTTCCCGAGTATTCGACCTGGATGCTCCGGTCGCTTTCGACTTTGCCGCTGTCCCACAAGTCGGCCTTGCCATTCTGGAGAAGCGTCTCACTGGTCGCCACCAGCACCTGATAAGCTGTTTGCCTGATATCCCGGACGGCATCGGAACCCTGGTCCCGGGCTTCCAGTGTCCAGCTCAAGCGCGGATTGACAGCATCGATCCCGCGCGGATTGAGCCGGTATTCACAACGGAGCTGCGCCGGCTCCACAGCGGCCGAGACTTGCGGGAAAGTCATGACCAACAGACCCGCTGCGGATAACAGCACGGCAGTCAGAATAGCCAGCCCACGGCAATCACTAACCTCTTCCGGATCCTTGGCCTGATGAACATTGGGATGAACCATATCCCTGATACATTTCAATACCGGCTGGTTGTATCAACTGGAGTGGAATTTTGTCTGGGGAAATCCTTTTGCCATGGCCTGTTGCAGGATTTCACAGGCAGTGGGTCACCAGGCCCATCGCGCATCATTCTCGCGTCTACCAAAACAACGCGAGGCCGCAGCCCTTGAGGCATCGGCGGTTTCACACCCATGTCAGCGCTTGATGGCCAGCTCGATGACGGTATCCAGCCCGGACCACGATTCTCCCGCAGGAAGCGTCAGCCGCAGGCTCTCGCCCTCAAGCTTCATTCCAACAGGTTTTTTGCCAACAAACATCCGCGCGGCGGAAAACGATTCCTGCGGCTTGGGAAGATCGATGTAACGTTCGGAAGGAGGCTTGATCACGTGGATGAACTCGATCTTGCCGGACGAACTCCGGCTTGCGACGAACGCGGGGGCGTCCGCCCACTTCGTCCCGGAGGGCAGCGTCCAGTTGCGGCTCGGCAGCACCCCGCAGATCGTCGGCCGCAACGGCTTGATCAGCTTGCCGAGCCCGCGCATCGCCTCCAGCGGCTGGTTGTCCGCCGGCCAGGTCTTGCCGTCCGCAAGCGGTGACATCGCCCAGCACATCCCGCCCGGCGCGCCGGTGCCGACGTTGAGCATCAGGAAACGATACATCTGCTCCGGCGTGAGAACCCGACCGCCATACCAGCCCGACCCGCGTCCGGCACTCCACCAGTCGCCCAGTGTGAAAAACGTCAGGTTGTCCTTGAAGGCCGTCATCTGTTCGAACGGAGGCGGCCCGCCGCCCTCGATCGACAGGAAGTCGATGAACGCGGGATCGAACTTGTTCGACAGCGTGATCGCCCCAGGAAACTTCTCCAGCACGGTCGCCCGCAGACGGCGCATGTCGATGGGGGTGTCGTTGGACCACCAACTGTCCCACCAGTAGCCAAGCACGTTCGGTTTCCGGCCATAACGTTCCGACATTTCGGCAAACACCTCGTTCATGAAACGGTTGATCGTTTCCCCTTTGTCCGCCGCGCGGTTGGAAAAGCCGATCTTCGCCTGTTCTTCCGGGGTGAGGTCGTGGCCGTCGTTCGGGTGCGCGTAGATGACCAGCTTGATCTTCTTCTCATGCAGCGCATCGGCGATCTCCCCGACCAGATCCCGTTTGCACGTGTGACCCGGCAGCCATTTCTCGAGCGCCTTGTTGGGACCCAGCAGATACATCGCCTTGTGCCATGCGGTGAAATACACGTATTCCATGCCCATCTCCTCCATCTGGACCGCAAACGCCTTCACATCGAACGCCTCGGCGAACTCATCCAGAGTGGCACCCTTGCGATCGTCCGGCCAGCCGGTCAGCCCGTAAACGTTGTGGATGAAAATGCCGTGCCGCATTTGCCGGAATGCCACGGCGTTCGGGCGGGAATCTGCCGCCTGGGGATCGGCGGCTGCCGGGAGACTGGCCAGTGCGAGCAGGAAGGTCGCCAGCAAGCCAAGGGTGTGGGTGCCGACGCGCGGTGAGCGGGAGGAATGGTTCGTGGCCATGGGTGTTTCAAATACGTCAGTCAGAAGCTGCCGGGACCGCCCCGGACATGCGGGATGATCCGTGAATTGCCGTCCGCCTTGAAAAGCGCTCGACGGATCACCGCCTGCGACGCAGCAGGGCGAGCACGCCAAGCGAACCGATCAACGCGGCGGAGGGTTCGGGAATGTTCGTCGTCAGCGAGAAACTGTCGGCTGTCATGCCACCACCACCATAGGCACCGGAAATCGCGACGGTGTTGATATTGGGATTGGTGGCGAACGTGTAGACAGAAGTGGTATTGCCGTTCATGGAGCCCTGCAGCTTCCAATTTGCGCCGGTGGTGTCCAATATCAATGCAACGGTATTGTATCCGGTTCCTCCGGTGGTGGAACTGGATACAGTCGAGCCACCAACCCTGAGATTCGCCACATTGTTCTGATAGAGAATCCAGGCGGGCGCTGGCGCACCTCCCGATTCGACATTATTCAAATTCGCGGTCAGGGACGGAGACGCGGTTGTTGTAAACCCAATACCGGACCAGTCACCGGTGAGATCCGCATACACTGTCAATGTGTAGATGTGACCGGCTTGCGGAACAAACGGCAGATACCCCATTGCCGTGCCACCGACGGAGGCATCCGTTCCCGTCGACAATGTGATCCCCCCCGCGGTCCAGGTCGCACCTGCCGTACCGCCGTATGACCCAAGGGTGGTATCAGGCGAGGATGCGTTGAAGGTGCCTGTCCGGTTGAAACCATCCGCATAGATGGTGGTGGCCGCATGACTGACGGTGGGCAGCATCAATGCGAACGCAGACAAGGCCATTCCGATAGTTTGTTTTTTGTGGTTTGGTCTCATAGTCGGTGTGGATTGTGGATGTTTGTTACTCAAGGATCTGAGCGGGGTTTTCTTTACCGATTCTTACGCAAAAACTAGCACGCTGGCGCACCGCGCAACCATGGGAAAAATCACGGTTTTCTTGTAATTTTCAACGGATTTCCTATGTTTGGAACCCATGCAACGCGTCGACACCACCAATCCCGAGGCTCACTTGGGAACGAAAAGTCTCTTTACCAACACCGCGAGCGACCGCGACAGCAACCTTGCCGACCGGTTCCGGATGCACCTCCTCGGCATGTATTTCCACACGGTCGGCAAAGAGTGGAGTTCTTCCGGCAAGCGGGAAACCGATTATCTCCACCACATCGACATCTCGCTTAGCGGACGACGCCAGGTGCTGCTTGAGCAAACAGTCTATCAACTCGAGCCGGGGCAGGCCTGGTTCCTTCCCGCGAACACTCCGGTTTCAAGACGCTGCAGTGAAACCTGCGAAGTGCTTTACTTCAAGTTTGTCTGCGACTGCATGCCGGGCGTCGATCCGCTCAACGACTGGCCGCAGCGCGAGCCGCGGCTGATCGGCCGGATGGATCCGGAGGAATGGAAAAACAAGTGGCTCAACCGGCGGATCGGCATGGCCGACCAGATTCATCTGCGTTGCCAACTGCTGTTGTGGCTGACCGAAGGGATTCCAGAGCTGGACGTCATCATCACCCGCCACATCGCCACACACGCCAAGTTCGGCCAGGTCTTTGAATTCATCGAGAACCATCTCGGCGCGGACTTGCGCTTGCCCGACCTGGCCAGGGCATACGGCCGCGGTGGGACCGCGTTCGCGGAAGCATTCACCCGCGGCACCGGCATGACCCCGAAGGAATACCTAACCCGGCGCCTCAACCAGGAAGCGCTTCAATGGGTCATCAACAGCGACCTGAACATGAAGCAGATTGCGGAAAAGCTCCGCTTCAGCGACGAGTTTTATTTCAGCCGGTTCTTCCAGCGCCTCAATGGCCTGCCGCCCACGCGCTACCGTAGGAATTTCAGGGGAGCGAGCCCCAAAGTCTGATTACCACCCGGGTGATGGATCGTCAGGGAACCACGCTTACTCCGAGCGCGGGGCCACCTTCAACAGAGCGGATGCTGAGGCAGCCACCCCACCCTTGGGAAAACTGTTTGATCTTGCACAAGATCACGTTTTCACCGGCCTTGAGTGTCCCGGTGAACCGGTCCTCATCCGGATTGACCGCGCGCATGGCATCGTGGGAGTGGATCAGCCTGCCATTGAGCCACACATCGATTCCATCATCGCTGCCGGCACCGAAAAGGACGATTTGTTTCGAGTCCGACCGGATGACGGCCTTCATGTAGGCGACCCGGTTGTTGCCGCCGAACACGTCGGCGAGTGGAACGATGCGGGGGCCGGAGGATTGCGGGCACTGGTATGGCTTCCACTCCGCGGTTTCGCCCGTTTCAGGCGCGAACACGGTTTGGTTCCCATCCATCGGATAGGGACCGGAAAGCTTCCATGTCGCGACAAACGCATCGGTCGCTCCGATTTCGCTGAGCAGGTATTTCTCGGCCTTGCGCGCGGCGTTCGCGAGCCTCGCATCCGATCCGCCGCTGAATTGTTTCAAGAGGTCCGCCAGCCTGGGCTCCCTGACCAGTGGCAGGAGTTGCAGCAACTCCGTGCGACCGGGCCCCTTGCCGCTTTCCAAAACCTCGAGCATCGCAGCCTGGGTTTTCGTCCTGTCATTCAGGTGGGTGCAGATGGAAACCAGTATTTTTGAGATCACCACCCGCTGCTTCGGGTCGGGCGCGTTGAGCAGGAGTTTTGAAAAGGAGGAGACTTCCGCAATCGTGCTGGTGGCGGTCAGTTTGTCGATCGTTTCAAGGGCGCTTTGGGCAACCTCCTCATCCGTATCGAGGGCGACCTTGAGCAACATCTCCTCTTTGCCCGGCATCTCGATGGCTGGCAGCATCGGCAGCATGGCGGCGAGTTCCCGGCCCTTGCTTTTTTGCATCACCGCCCGAACCTCGTTGCGGAACGCATCCTTGTCCTCTGCTTTTCCGTAGAGTGTTTTCACCGCCCGCCGGATGGCGGCGAGCACGGCGACGTTCTGTGTTTTCGCAAACTGGGAGAGAAGCGGGCCGAGGTGTTTGGGATTGCCGCCCAATTCGGTGTCCATGACCTTTCTCCACAGGCGGATCGCCTGCAGCTGGGCCTGCAGGTTGCGGGCGTTTTCCGTGCGGCCGTCCTTCGAGATCTCCGCAAGCCATTCGAGGATCGCCGGGCGGTCCACAAACGTCCATGCGTGCCTCGAGACTTCCTGCAGGAAGGCCTCGCGCATCCCCGGGCTCAAATCCGGATACATGACCTTCGCCTCGTCCAGAGCGGGCGTATAGATGTCGCTGAAGCGCTCCCTGAACATGCGCGTGATCCCGAAAAGTTTCTCATAGAGGAAAGGTGTCTCCTTGTGGTCCTTCAGCCATTGGTTCCGATCCTTGTTATAGGTGGTCAGATAGGAATTGAGATATGGCGCGGCCTCATTGCAGACACCGATCAGCACATTGCCTTCCGCGGAAGAAGATCCGTTGCCGACCCGGAAGCGCAGGCGGTGCGGGCCATATTGATCGACGCGCGGCGTCCAGACAAGTTTGCCGGTGGCTTGATCCAGAACCATCCCGTCCAGCGGATTCAGAAGCTGATAGAGGACCCGTCCCTCCCTGTCCGCCTTGGCCTCGATCTGGATTGTGGTTTCCTTGCCAACGAGCGCATCCACCGGTTCCAACGTTTTGACCTCGATCGAGCCCTCACCCGGTTGGTCCGGTTTCACATGGATTTCCAGCGATTCGGTGACAGCCACCTGCTCGCCGATGGAAACGATGAAATCAACGCGCCAGGCACCCGGTTGGGGAATCCGCCATTCGAACGATCCGCCTTCGAGCACCGCACCCTCGGGCGCGTGATCCATCCTGACGCTGACCAGATCCTTGCGGGAATGCTCCACCTGAACAGGCACCTTGAGCGGCTTGCCTTTCCGGACGGTGACACTGGGCGGCAACTTCAAGCCGGGTTTCTCGTAGGGCATCACCTTGACGCGCCAGGCGCGGCTGGCGCTGAGGAAGCCGTCGTCACGGCGCACGAACTCGGCCTGTATGTTCAGGTTGGCTCCGACCTGATGATAGCCCGGGGTGGCCATCTTGCCACCGAACTTGAAGCTCACATCGCCGTTGGTGGATGAAACCACCTGTTTGCCGTTCACGTGGAATTCCAGCCGGGACTCCAGCCACGGCCTTGGGTCGCGGATGAATTTCAGAGCCTTGAGGTTGAAGGTTTCCGATTCTCCTTTCCAGAGGACGAGTTCGCCGGGCGGAGGAGAGACCTGTTCGAACAGATTGATCGTCCTGAAAAAACAGGACTCCATGATTTCGCTGCAGATGGTGCACAATGTCGGGCTGTCGCCGCCGTGCATCACACATTTTTCCTCGGGCCGGTAGAAGCCGGTAGCCCATGCTGCGCCCTCGTAGTTGACCACATTGGTGGTTTTCGGCAGCTTCAGCGGGCGGAACAAGCCCGGCCACAGGTCCTGCGTCCAGTAGTGCCATTGGCTCAGCAAAGGGTTTGGCTGGTCGGTGGCGTTCTTGCCTTCCCACAGGTTTTTGATCGACCCGTCATAGCGTCCCGGGCGCTGCGTGTATTTGTCGCCGAGTCCTCCGATGCTGTGGCCGAGTTCGTGGTGCAATGTCCGGTAGTTTCCGGCCGTTCCCTTGTGGCATGTGACCATCGCCCACGGACCGCAGGTCGGGGTTGAGAAAGACGAATTGTGAATGACGATGGTGGCGTCCGACTTGCCAGCGTAATTGGCAAACTCGATGGCCGGCTTGTTCTGGCAGTTCAAAACCTGCCCCTCATAACCGGCAACCTGAACGCGCGATTTGGCCGGGCTTTCATCTTCCACCATGATCCCGTAAATATTGACGAGATTTTTGTATTTTTTCCATGGTTCCTCGCTGAAAAGCGTCCGCGAGAGCGTGTCGCATGAAGCATAAAAGTCGTCGGCTTCTTTCGTGGTGAATCCTGCGGAAACCACCATCAGGTTGAAGGCGCCTTTTCCGGAGCCGGATTCATGAATCACGCGGACATCGACCACGCCCTTGGTCTTGCGCAGGTAATTGACGTAATCTTTTTCGACTGCAGCTTGATCCGGCTCAGCGGCGGCCGTGCGCATCACGCCGCCCAGCGTCATGATCATGGAGATAAAAAAACACAACATCCCTGGGATACGGCCTGCGTGGTGGTGCATGATGGGTAGGGGGGTTGGAACTATGCCGGAAAAACTCGTTTTGACGCTGCATTCGGTCCATTTTCCGAAAGGCGGCATGCGCTGTGAATCTAGCTCCCGGAGCCCGTTTGCCAAGGCGGGATTTCGGCTGTATGATGCACCGCTGATCGCTTCATCCAAGTGCGTGGGACATCCGGAGATTTTTCCGCGACCGGGCGGAACGGCCATGGTGAAAACTTCAGGGTTTACGCCCATGAAGGTCCTGCCAGAATACCCCGCGTGACTCCCCCCGGTAACCGTCAGGCAGGCATCCTCATTCCCGTATTTTCCGCACGCCGCAGTGGCGATCTCGGAATTGGTGACACGCTTGCGCTCGAGCAATGGATCGACTGGGCGGCGGAGCATGGTGTGGGATTCATCCAGTTGCTGCCCCTCAATGAAAACGGCAGCGAGGAAAGCCCGTACAGCGCGATCTCCTCGGTGGCGCTCGAGCCCATCTACCTGACTTTGGATCAAGACCATGTCCCGTGGCTGACTGCGGAGGACATCGCCGGGGCGCGCGAGCAACTCGGCGGTGCGGCGGATGCGGCGCTGGTGGACTATCCGGTGGTGCGGCGGGTCAAGCGTGCGCTTCTGGAGCACGCATGGAGCGGTTTCGGAAAAGCCGCATCCGGATTGCGGAGTGAATTCGAGGATTTCAAATCCGGGCAGGCGGAATGGCTTGAAGACTACTGCCTGTTCCGCTTCCTGATGGAACATCATGGAGAGGAACTGACATGGGATCAGTGGCCGGCAACCTGCTCGACGCCTAACAAGGCACGCAAGCACGTGGCCGGACTGCGCCAGCGCTCGCGCGGAGCCGTGGACCTCAGGCTGGGTTTTTTCGCGTTCGTGCAGTGGTTGTGTTTCCGGCAGTGGCGGACACTGCGCCAACATGCCGACCTGAGAGGAGTGAAGCTCATGGGCGATGTGCCGATCGGTGTGAGCTGGCATTCCTGCGACGTATTCTTCAACCGCGAGGATTTCCATCTCGACTGGTGCGGGGGATCTCCGCCCGAAGGAATGAGCGGCGATCCCTTCTTCCGGCAGTGGGGGCAAAACTGGGGCATCCCGCTCTATCGCTGGGACCGGATGATGGACAATGGTTTCGTCTGGTGGCGGAAGCGCATCGAACGGCTCACTGAGATTTTCCAGATGTTCCGCTTGGACCACATCCTTGGATTCTATCGGATTTACGCTTTCCCGTGGCACCCGGAGCGCAATCATGAATTCATCGGGCTCTCCCATGACGAAGCCGCCGCACTGACCGGCGGCAGGCTGCCGCATTGGTTCCTGCGGCCGGACGACACCGTGGAAAACAAGGCGGCCAACCGGGCTGACGGCGACGTCCGGCTGCGTGCGGTTCTGGATGCAGCCAATGGCGCGGAAGTCATTGCGGAGGATCTCGGCTGGGTGCCCGAATACGTGCGGCCTCACTTGGTCGACCTGGGCATTGCCGGATACCGGATTCCACACTGGGATTGCGATGAATTCGGCCATCCGACACCGGGGAATTGCTTTCCGGAGAACTCGTTTGCCGCATATTCCACTCACGATCATGACCCCGTCTGCGCGATCTGGCGCGGTTGCCATGAAGCGATCAGGAGGCACAACGAAAACCCCGACGAACACAGCGGTTGGCAGGCCGAGGGAGCGCACCACACATTGCGGATACTCTCCGAGTTCGCAGGCATCCACATTACCCCCCATGGACCGTGGCCGCCATTCACCGAGGGCGTCCGGCTGCGGCTGGTGAAGGCTTTATTGGATTCCAATTCCCGGTACGCCGTGGTGATGGCCACCACTTTGTTCGGGCTGAATGACCGGATCAACCAACCGGGCACGCGCGGCGGGAACAACTGGCGGTTCCGTCTGCCATGGACGCTGGAGGAAATCCGCAGGGATCCCTATCTCAGCGAGATTTGCCGGAAATTCGCCGCGGCAATCAGCATCACACGCCGCCATCCGGGGGCGGGATCCGCGTGATCGAACCGTCCGTTTCCACATGAATCGAATGCACCCCGGGTTCGCCTGAGATGAATTCCGGGATCATCCGTGGATCCAGCAGCATGAGCGCGGTGGACCAGACTTCGGCAAGGGCCGCGGTATCCGCTTCCACCCAGACCCTGCGGCTGGAAAGCGGAGCGGCGGACTCATCCTCGTCAAGCGGGTGGATGATGTGCGCGCCCTGGATTCCGGTGCCCGAGGCGCTTAGCGCCATGTTGGCGAGTTCGACGCGCAGGGATCCCGAGTCACCGCTGAGGTCGATCGGCCAGTGTTGCGGACCGATCGCCAGCAGCGAACTGGCACCGGCGGCGAGCAGCGCGTCGCCCACGCCCCAGTCGGCGAGGAGCAGCTTGAGCTGGTCGAGCGCGAACCCCTTGCCGATCCCCCCGAGGTCGATTTCCCGTCCGGGTTCCTCGCAGGTGATGGCGGCGGCATCCGGGTGGATGATGAGTTTTCCGGCAAGCGGCGGCGGCGGCCCGGGGCGGCCGGTTTTCCGATGTTCGATGCGGGTGCCCAATGTGATGTCAAACAGCCCGCCGGTGCGGGCCGCGGCATCAAGCGCCAGCAGCAGACATTGGTGGCACTCGTCGCTGAGGTAGAGGGTTTCCCCGGCGGCCATGCGGTTGATCCGCGAAACGTCGCTGCCCTCCACATAGCGGCTGAGCCGAGATTCTAACAAATCTATGTGTTCAAAACACATTCTGGCGATGCCCCGGGCATGGGTTTCCTCCAGATCGCGGATGCGCAGGTGGAAGGTGGTGTGCATCGCTTCATGGCTGAAGAAGCGCGCGTCCTGGAGTGGTGCGGGGAATCTCATCAGTCGTCGCTTTCCATCCAGAGTTTCCACAGGTCGTTGCGAACAAACACATGCAGCGGCACCTCCGGGCGAAGGCCGCGGGGCACCCCGGTGTGGGTGTCCTCCAGCAATGGCATCAGCGGGCCTGTCGCTTCCGGCATTGAGATGACCAGTGGCATATGCCTCATGTCATCCACCGGTTGCGGCCAATATCCGATGCGGGAGAACGACCGCAGGTACCACGGCAGCGGCCAGTAATCGGTTCCCGCCACGGCCACCGGTTCGAGCGCGCCATCGGGCGCAACCTCGCGGAACCTCAGCAGCCAGGATTCCAAGCCCTCGACGTCCGTTCGGGTGGGAACATACGCATAGGGGTTGCGGAAGTCCGACGCATAACGGCCGTTGGCCAGGCGGCACACCTTGAACTGCGAATACAGGCCGCCCGCGACTGCGAGCGGAATGACAACCCTGATCACCATGTTGCGTTTGGCAAGACCTGTCACGGCGAAGCCCGCCGCCACGGCGACATGGGCCCATGGCAGGCATGCGAGCCACGGGGTTTTATAGGCGATCAGGCTGTAGATCAGGAAATGCCCGGCTGCGGCGTGGCAGAAAAAACGGACCCCGTCGCGGGCGGCGGTGGCAAACACACCGTTGCGGAATGATGCGGCATATGCCCACAACGCCAGCAACAGCAAGGGTGTTTCGAACCACCGGACTCCGCCGGACTTTTCCGGAACTAACAGAAATAAGGCATAATAGCCGAACGGTTTGTCGTGCCCCCCGACCGTTTCATAGACAAAGAAGGTGCGAACCGCATCGACCACACCCTGGGGATTGCGGAATCCACCGGAATAGAAAAACGCGGCGGTGAATGCGGCCAGCAGCCCGGCGAGGAAAAGTGCTGCCCGGCAGTCGCGCCATGCGGCAGATACGGCGGCGCGGTCGATCATCGCGCGTTTTTCCCATGCCAGCAGCAGGCCCGCACCGGACCATGCGATCACGCTGATGGCGAAGGTTTCCTTGGTCGCGAACATCAGGCCGACGAGCAATCCGGCGATCCACCATCGCGATTTTTTCCAGAGGAAAAACGGCACCGCCATGCCGAACAACACCAGCAGCGATTCATGGATGAACATCCGGCTGTAGTAAACAAGCAGCGGCGAGCACGCGAGAAAGGCGGCGGCAAGACACATCGCGGGATCGCCGAAACGCCGCCGTCCTATCAGCGGCACCAGCAGGAGCAGCGTGCCCGCCAGCGCGGGAATGGTCCGCAGTGTGGTTTTTTGCAAAGCGCTCCAGCGGTCCTCGCCACGCAGCTTGCAGAGCGGCATCGCCATCCCGCTGAGCAGTGGTCCGTGATAGTGTGTCGGATCGAAATTCAGCGTGCCTGTTTCCAAACGGTTCGCGGTGATGCGCGCGCCGGTGGCCTCATCCGCATGGAACGGACGCTTTCCCAGATTCTCGAAACGCAGCCAGGCACCGGTTGCAATCACGCAGATCCAACAAATCATCAGGATGGCTGTGCGGAGGGTCATGCTTGCGGATGGGATGAAAGATCCCCGCATCGCGCAACGTTAAACTCATGTGTCATGATGGAACAAACGCCCTCCCAGATTGTGATCGTCACGCCCGTTTGGAATGATTCCTCACGGCTCGCCGTTTATGGCAGGGAGCTTGCCCGGGTGTTTGCCGCCAGCCCGCTCGATATCCGCTGGATCATCGCCGACGACGGATCGGCTCCATCCGACCACCCCGCGCTCATCGAGCTCCGGGATTCCTTCGCGCGGGTCTATCCCAAGGTCGAGGTTCACTTTGCCAAGGAACACCGCGGCAAGGGATCGGTCGTCCGTGAGGCATGGGCGCTCGCGCCGCAGGCAGACTGGCTGGCGTTTGTGGATGCCGATGGCAGCGTCTCCGCGGAGGATTTGCTCGGGCTTGTGGAAGAAGCGATCCGCGCGGGCACCACGGTCATCGGCATCCGCAAGCGCACCGCCCACACCAGGATCGTGGAAAGCGCTTACCGCTCCCTGTTTCACCACGGTTTCCTGTTTTCCGCCGACTTATTGTTAGGGCTCAAATGCGAGGACCTGCAATGTGGAGCGAAAGTCCTGCATGGTGGCGACTACCGCAGGATCGAGTCGCGGTTGGAGGAGGACGGACTGGCATTCGATTGCGAACTTCTCCACAACCTGAACCGCAGCGGGGCGACCTGGCGCGAAGTTCCGGTGACCTGGATCGAGAAAAAGGGCGGCAAGGTCAAACCCCTGCGCGATGCATGGGGGATGCTGGCCGCGTTGTTCCGGATTCGCAACCGGCCGTGGTAGCCGCTTGTCTGAAAAACGGCAGGGAGAGACCTCCGGGCGGTCCGGCGCATGGAGGTCGGATGCAAGCGACCATGGAACGATTGAACATCCTACAATGGAGCGACATTCACTTGCCATTCCAGCGGGCCCGCAGAAGGCCGGCCCCTGACTTCCTGGCGTATCCGGATGGTCTATCAGGCCAACGGGACCTCACCCGAGCCAGAAGCTGAAGTAGAGGTAGAATCCGGCGACCATTCCGAGCACGACGATGGTTGCAAGAACATCCCAGCGGTTCCACGATGCACGGATATCGGCGCGGTCCTCGCGGGTGAGGGCGCCGTAGGTGAGCCCCCGCAGGCTGGCGGAATCCTGGGCAGGCGATGTCAGCGAGGCAACGATGATGATCACCGTGCTGGCCAGCAACAAAAGTCCGGAATAGTAGAGGAAGTTGAACGAGGCGAACCGCTGCATCAACGAGCCCTCGGCGAAAGGGCTGCTGCCATGGACTGCCTCGATCGCGAGCTTGCCCATGCCGAGCAGGAAGCCGAGCAGCAATCCGGTGAGCGCGCCACGCGAATTGATGCGCTTGCAGAAAAGACCGAGCAGGAAAACCGCGGTGATCGGTGGCGCGAGGTAGCTTTGGACCGCCTGCAGATACTTGTAGATGCCGCCGCCTGCCATCGCCTTCATTACCGGAATCCATATCAATCCGCAAATGACCACTGCGGCGGTCGCGCAACGGCCGACCCTGACGAGCTCCGCCTGCGAGCGGCCGGGCCGGATTTTCTCATAGATGTCGATGGTGAACAGGGTCGCGCAGGAGTTGAACAGCGAAGCCAATGACGACATCAGCGCGGAGAGCAGGGCCGCGACCACCAGCCCGCGCAGGCCGAGCGGCAACAGGCTGGAAACGAGCGTGGGGAAAACCATGTCGCCATCGATGGCCGATCCGTCGGCTTTGTCAGGGATGACGATCAGGCCTTTCTGGTGGAGCGCCCAGCCGATGAGGCCCGGGACCAGGAAAATCATGACCGGCCAGACCTTGAGGAAGCCGCCGAAGATCGCACCGCGCCGGGCGTTGGCCAGGTCCTTGGCCGCGAGCGTGCGTTGCACGATGTATTGGTCGGTGCACCAGTACCAGATGCCGATCACCGGCGATGCGATCAGGATGCCGAGCCACGGGAAATCCGGATCCGACAACGGACGCCACAGCGCGAAGGCCTCCTTGTTGGCGGCGGCCATCGCCTTGAGTTCTCCCCATCCGCCGAGTTCGCGCAGGCCGTAGAAGGTGATGAAGAACGATCCTAACAGAAGCAGCCCGGTCTGGGCGACCTCGGTGTAGATCACCGCACGGAGCCCGCCGAAGATCGTGTAGATGCCGGTGAGGATGACCGTGACGAAGGCGCCGACCCAGAACGCGTTGTCGGGAGAGCCGAAGGTATCGGGCAACAACGTGCGGAAGACCAGCGCTCCGGCATAGACCGTGACGGACACCTTGGTAAAGACATAGGCGATCAGCGAGACAATCGAGAGCACCCAGCGGACTTTCGGGCTGAAGCGGCGTTCGAGAAACTCCGGCATCGTGAATACGCCGGCTTTGTAATAAAACGGGACGAAGACCCATGCGAGCAGGATCATCACCCAGGCGTGGAGTTCCCAGTGCGCCATGGCCATGCCCGAGGTCGCGCCATTGCCCGCAAGACCGACGATGTGTTCAGAGCCGATATTGGAGGCAAACAACGAGGAACCGACCACGAACCATCCGGCATGACGGCCGGCAAGGAAGTAGTCCGCAGTGTTTTTGACCTTGGTGGATGACCAATAAACGATGCCGACGA
The DNA here is from genome assembly GCA_964399305.1 of uncultured Luteolibacter sp. Taxonomy (GTDB): domain Bacteria; phylum Verrucomicrobiota; class Verrucomicrobiia; order Verrucomicrobiales; family Akkermansiaceae; genus Luteolibacter. Next base: position 85,898 of record CAYNQJ010000004.1, on the reverse strand, counting down.
TCAGCACGAAATAAACGGCGATGATCGCCCAGTCGAGGGTGGCCAGTCCGGTGGTGGGTGCGAGCGCAAGGATCGGGTTCATGGGGTTTTGGGAATGGGGAACTTGAATATGGGGAGTTGGCAGGGATGCTTGAGAGAGTGCCTGAAATGATGAGTCAGGTCGCGCTTTGCGCTCCGGGGCGATGAATCCTTGCGCAAGATGCTCGAAGAAGCACGCAGGATGCGTGCGCTCCCCAATTTTGGATTTGGCTGGAAGGTGGGTTTTGAGAGGTGCGTGTCACGCCTGGCCGTAATAGGCACCGGCTCCGTGTTTGCGGAAAAAGTGTTTTTGCAAAAGGTGGGGCGGAGCGGACGGCGCGGACGGGTTGAGCGCGAGGGTTTTGAGCGCCATGTCGGCGACGATTTCAAGGGCAAGCGCGGTCTCGCAGGCCTTGGCCCCGGAGGGGCCCCAAACGAAGGGGCCGTGATTGCGCACAAAAACCGCGGGCACTTCCAGCGGGTCGATATTGAAAAACCGCTCCACGATCACCTGGCCGGTTTGCCATTCATAATCGTCGGCAACTTCCGCGGCGGTCATGGCACGGGTTACTGGAACCGGACCGTTGAAATAATCGCAGTGGGTGGTGCCGAGGCAGGGCAGGTCCATGCCGGCCTGGGCGAAGGCGACGGCATTGCGCGAGTGGGTATGGACGACCGAACGGATGCCCGGAAAATGGAGAAACAGGCAACGATGCGTTGCCGTGTCGGATGAAGGACGCAGATCGCCTTCAACCAGGTTGCCATCATAATCGAGGATCACCATGTGACCGGCAGTGAGTTTGCCGTAGTCCACCCCGCTCGGTTTGATGGCGAACACGCGGCGGGCGGGATCGGCGATGGAGACATTGCCGAATGTGAGATCGACCAAACCCGTCGCGGGAAGGGCGAGGTTCGCGGCAAGGCACTCCTCGCGGATGTCCTGATAAACGGATGGCATGGCGGTTTTTTGTTAAAAAACTAAAAAGCGAATTGGGAATGAGGAGATTCGATATTTGGAAAAACGGAAATCACCCATCAAACTCATGTCTTAAAATCGAATCGCAATTTCATGAAAAAAAGAGGGCGGCGGTTGGGATGACCGCCGCCCTCTTCGGGGTAATCAGATGAACTCGTTCACCAGGTTTTCGAGCAACTCCTGGCGGCCGGAAGCGATGACCGGTTCCGGCGAGGCGAGCGCGTGGGCGCTGACTTCCTCGAGCGTGACGGACTTGCTTTCGATCTTGGCCCCGATACCGGAGTTCCAAGTGGCGTAGCGTTTCGCGACGAAATCGGCGAGGCGGCCGTCCTTGCGGATGGCTGCGGCTGCTTTGAGCCCGCGCGCGAAGGCATCCATGCCGCCGATGTGGGCGTGGAAGAGATCCTCCGGATCGTGCGATTCACGGCGGCGCTTGGCGTCGAAGTTGAGACCGCCGGTGGTGAAGCCACCCATTTCAAGCACCTTGAGCATGATCGAGGTGGTGAGATAGAGATCGGTCGGGAATTGGTCGGTGTCCCAGCCGATCAGCTCGTCGCCCTGGTTGGCGTCGATGGATCCGAGGGCGCCGGCATCGATGGCCACGGTGAGTTCGTGGACCATGGTATGTCCGGCGAGGGTGGCGTGGTTGGTTTCGATGTTGAGCTTGAAGTGGTCCATCAGGCCGTATTGGCGGAGGAAGTTCAAGCAGGCTGCGGAATCCGAATCGTACTGGTGGGTCGAGGGTTCGCGGGGTTTGGGTTCGATGTAGAACTGGCCCTTGAAGCCGATTTTTTTCGCGTAATCAACGGCCAGCCAGAGCAGTGCGGCGAGGTGGTCGAGTTCGCGTTTCATGTCGGTGTTGAGCAGGGTCGAGTAGCCTTCACGACCGCCCCAGAAGGTGTAACCTTCGCCACCGAGCTTGAGCGTGGCATCCATCGCCGCCTTCACCTGTGCCGCGCCGTAGGCGAAGACATCGGCGCTTGGCGAGGTGCCGGCACCCTGCGAGTAACGCGGGTGGGAGAAAAGGCAGGCGGTGCCCCAAAGGAGCTTCTTGTTGTGGGCCTTCTGCAGACCAAGCAGGTGGTCGGTGACTTTGGCCAGGGCCTCGTTCGACTTGGCCAGGTTGTTGAGCTCCGGCGCGATGTCGCGGTCGTGGAAGCAGTAGTAGTCGATGCCGGTCTTGTTGAGGAACTCAAAGAACACGTCGGCGCGCTTGAGAGCGTTGTCGATGCTGTTGGATTGGTCGTCCCAGGGCATCAGCGCGGTGGGTCCGCCGAAGGGGTCGGACAGGCCGTTGCGCATCACGTGCCAATAGGCGGCGGCGAAGCGCATGTGGTCGCGCATCGACTTGCCATCGACGAGTTCGTCGGGGTTGTAGTGTTTGAAGGCGAAGGGGTTCTTCGAGGAAGGACCTTCGTATTGGATGGTGGGTACGTTCGGGAAGTACGACATGTTCGTTGTTGGTTTGGTGGGGAGAGGGGTAGCAGCGTGGATTGCGGTGGGCCAGCGGAAAGGCGGGATCAGCGGGATTGTTCAGCCTTGAGGGCGAGCAGGTCTTTCATCACGTGACCGAGATCGGCGGCCGGATTGACGCCGCCAAAGGCGTCGTGCAGCGCGAGGTAAAGGTCGAACAACCGCTGATAGACCGCCTGGTTGGCGGGGATCGGTTTGTAGGAATCCTCCTTGAGCCCGGTCATCGCGGCTTGGGCGGACTTGAAATCCGGATGGGCTCCGGCGACGACCGCCGCTCCGATCGCCGACCCGAGGGCGCAGGATTGTGACGACCGGGAAACCCGCATCTCGCAGCCGGTGACGTCGGCATAGATCTGCATGAGCAGCGGGTTCTTCTCCGCGATGCCGCCGGAACAGACGATGCGGTCCACGGGCACGCCGTATTCGCGGATGCGGTCGATGATGGCGCGTGCGCCGAAGGCGGTGGCCTCGATGAGCGCGCGGTAAATCTCTGCCTGGGTCGTGTAGAGTGTCTGGCCGAGCAGCAGCCCCGTGAGCGATTGATCGACGAGGATGGTGCGGTTGCCGTTGTTCCAATCGAGAGCGAGCAGGCCGGACTGGCCGGGTTGCAGGGCGGCGGCCTCGGTGGTCAGCTTGGCGTGCAGTGAAACATCGCCCAGCACCCCTTCGACAAACCATTTGAAAATATCGCCGACAGCGGACTGACCGGCTTCGACGCCGAAGTAACCCGGAAGGATCGCGCCTTTGACGATGCCGCAGATGCCCGGGATATCGGCCACCTGTTTTTCCGCGGAGACCACCGCGCAATCGCAGGTGGAGGTGCCGATCACCTTGACCAGAGTGCCTTCATCCACGCCGCAACCGATGGCTCCGTAGTGGACGTCCATCTCGCCAATGGCGATCGGGATTCCGGCAGGCAGGCCGAGTTTTGCGGCCCATTCCTGGCAGAGGTGGCCTGCGGTCGCGGATGCATCGTAGGCTTGGTCGTAAAGTCGGTCGCGAAGCGCGGCGAGTTTCGGATCGAGCGCGCTGAGGAATTCCTTGTCGGGGAGCCCGCCCCAATCGTCGGCATAGAGCGCCTTGTGGCCGGCCATGCAGATGCCGCGGCGAATCGCCTTGGGATCAGTGACACCGGCAAGCACGGCCGGGATGAAATCGGCGAGCTCCACCCAGGAACAGGCCGCATCGAACACCGCGGGGTCGACTTTCAGGCAGTGCCACACTTTCGCCCAGAACCACTCCGAGGAATAGGTTCCACCGATTTTTGCGAGGAACTGGGGGCGCAGCCGGGCGGCGGTCTCGGTGATGGCGGCCGCCTCGGGGATGCTGGTGTGGTCTTTCCAAAGCCAGCATTGGGCGTTGGGATTGGCGGAAAACTCCGGACGATAGGCGAGCGGAACATTCCGCTCATCCACCGGCAGCGGGCTGGATCCCGTGCCATCCATGCCCAGGCCGATCACTTGCTCCGGCACGAAGGCGGAATCATTCGATTTCGCATCGGCCAGCGCCTTCAGCGTGGCTTGTTCCAGTGCAAAAACATAGTCGGCCGGGTTTTGGCGGGCCAGGTGGTGATCCGCCGGGTTAAGCAATATCCCCTGATGGCCGGACGGGTAATCCACGACGGCGGTGCCGATTTCCCGGCCATTCGCACAGTCCACCACCACCGCGCGCGCGGAGTTCGTCCCGTAGTCCAGTCCAATCGTGTAGGGCATGATTCCGGGTTTATGCGAATCCCCTGCCCGACCGAAAAGGACCAAATCGTATGACAGTCATCTTTTGCGATTGAACCCAATCAAGCGGGCCGCTACCGATGCGCCATGTCACAGCCGACGATGACAGAAGTGGCCAAGGCGGTCGGGGTTTCAAAAAACACAGTCAGTCTGGCATTGAGGGGCAGCCCGCGCATTTCCGCTCCGATGCGGGAACGGATCGCCGAGAAGGCGCGCGAAATGGGATACCGGCTCAACCCGACAGTCGCCCAGCTGATGGCGCAGCTCCGGCGGAGCAGGTCGCACGGGTTTCAGGCGACACTGGCGATGATCAATGCGCATGAAAGCCGGGACGCCTTGTTGAGTCACCCGACGGTTCCGCAGTATGTAAGGGGCGCGGCGCGGAGGGCGCACGAGTTGGGCTACCATCTCGACGAATTCTGGATGCACGATCCGGAGGTGCCGGTTTCCCGATGGCTGTCGATATTCCGGGCGCGCAACATCCGCGGCATCATGATCGTCGGCTTGATGCAGCAAAACCGCCTGCCGTCACGCCTCGCCCCGCTGTGGGAGGAATTTCCGGCAGTGGTGACCGGCGTAAGGACGCGGGACCCGGCATTGTCATTTGCCTGCAGCGACCAGCACGCGGTGGCGCTTGAGGCTTTTGAAAAGGCGGTGGCGATGGGCTATCAGCGGCCGGCGCTGGTGCTCGACGGAGTGATCGACGAATTGATCGAGGGTCGCTTCACGGCGGGTTTCCTGACCGGTCAGAGCCGTTTGGTGCCGATCGACCAGCGGACCCAGCCGTTTTACGAGGTCCAACAGGCGCGGAATGACCTGCGGGTTTTCTCGGCATGGCTGGAAAAAAACCGCCCCGACGTGCTGTTCACCCTCTATCACGAGGTCGAGCGCTGGCTGGCGGAACTGGGTGTGCGGGTGCCGCAGGACATCGGGCTGATCCAGTACGAATGGCGCAGCCAGCACCCCGAATGGGCCGGCATGGACCAGCGCAACGACCTGGTCGGCGAGGCCGCCATGGACATGCTGATCTCGATGGTCCAGCGCAACGAACGCGGTGTCCCGGAACACCCGCGGGCGACGATGATCGGCGCGGCATGGGTGGATGGCACCACCGTCGGAGGCGTGCCCGCCGCCATTTGATGGCACATCACCTGCTGCACATGGGAGGTTGCAATTTTTTGGAATCCGAATTAATTGGTCCGCCGCTCCAATTCCCAATGACCGCCCTCACCCATTCGATCCCCCGGATTTTCGCTGCCGCAGGTTTGCTCCTGCTGGCAAGTTGCGCCACCGAGCCAAAGGTCAAATACACGGCGGACGGCAAACCGATCAATCCCTTCCCCCCCGGAACCTACGACCATTTCAAGGCGGAGCCCTCCTACCCCAAGACCCACAATGTCTGGAAAAACGAAGAGCTGCTCTCCCGCACCGACCCTTCGAACTCCTGGATCAAGGTGGACCTCGCCACCCAGCGTGGGTTTCTCATGAACAACGACGAGGTGGTCATCGACTATCCGATCTGCTCCGGCATCAAATCGCGCCCGACCCCGAAGGGAACATTCTACATCATCGAGAAAATCGTCGATAAAAGCTCCAACCGGTACGGCAAGATCTACGACGCCGAAGGCGAATTGATCAATGGCGATGCAGACGCGTTCAGCGACCCCATCCCCGAAGGCGGCAAGTTCGTCGGTGCCCCGATGCGCTATTGGATGCGCCTGACCCACGATGGCGTGGGCCACCACATCGGCCCGGTCCGGCGCTACCCGGCGTCACACGCCTGCATCCGCGGACCAAGCGCGACAATTCCCATCGTTTATTCAAAAGTGAAAGTCGGGTCTCAGGTGGTCGTCGAGTGAGGCGGACCCTCACTCGTCTTCCATAAACTGGTTGTGCCCTTCCTTCTTCATCGACTTGAGGGTATCCAGCAGCTTGGCGAGCTGAGCCTTGTCGTCGGCAAGGAACGCCTGCTCGACTTCACAAAGGGTGACAAAAAGCTGCCCCATCATTTTGCGATACTCCGCAAGGGCCTTGGTCTTGGCAGGACTATCGGGCATCTTCGCCAACATCGAGGGGCTTTCCCCGATGCCCTTGAGGATGGTGTTCTGCGCCTCGCGTGCCTGGGCGGCACCCTTCGCCGGATCGCTCTCCTTGCGGAAAGCCTTGTAGCTGTCGTTGAACGCGTCCATCTGCTTGCCAAGCGGCGTGTCATCGGCGGAAACCGGAAGCACCATCAACGCGGCGCAGCCCATCAGGATTGAAGTGATTTTCATAGGAGCCCTACCGATACGCGATGCCCGGATTTTTGCATCCGCAAATTTCAGGAAATTGCGGGCCGATGCCTCGCAAAACCCGAATCCGTGATTGTCACGAACCGGCGACTCGGGCAGGTTGATTGCCGGGAATGGAAAAACGCTGCGATTCATTCATCCGCTACCTGGCGACCGAGCGCGGTCTGTCGCCAGCCTATCAGGTTTCCGTGCGGCGGACGCTAGACGCGCTTGCGCGCTGGATGAAAACATGCGGCACACCTCTCGAAGACATCGGGACCGACGAACTGGCCGCCTTTCTCAGCCACAGGAAAACGGAAGGGCTGGATGCCTCGTCGCTGCGCATCGCCGTCGTGCATCTCAAGGTGTTTTTCCGCTGGCTTGTCGCCCGCGAATCGCTCGCGATGGATCCGGCAGAGCCGCTGCTGGCACCCCGCCCGGCACAAATCCTGCCGGAAACACTGCAAGCCGGAGCCGTGGCGGCGCTGCTCGATTCCATCGACCCCGCCACCACGCTCGGCAGGCGCGACCGCGCGATCCTCGAACTCTTTTATTCATCCGGACTGCGCTTGTCCGAACTCTGCGGCCTGCGGCTTGAAATGCTGGATCTCGATGACGGATTCGCCCGCGTCACCGGCAAGGGCGGCAAAACCCGAGTCGTGAGGATCGGTTCCCGCGCGCGCGAAACACTGGGCTCGTATCTCGACAACACCCGCCCGGGCCTTGTTGGCAGGCGCACGTCATCGCATGTTTTCCTCAGCGTCCGCGGCGGACCGCTATCACCGGACCGCGTCCGCCAGATCGTGAAGGAACGCGCGCGAATGGCCGGAATCGACCAAAACATGTACCCCCACCTGCTGCGGCATTCGTTCGCCACCCACCTGCTCGAAGGCGGTGCGGACCTGCGGGTGATCCAGGAATTGTTAGGACACGCCGACCTGTCGACCACGCAGATCTACACCCATGTGGACCGCCAGCGGCTGAAGTCGATCCACAGGAAATTCCACCCGCGCGGGTGATGTGGCGACGGCCATCGGCCGCCGCACGCTCGACTCCCAGGCAGGTGCGGGTGACAAAAAAAACAGGACTCAACCCTGGTCGAGGGGTTTCTCGGTTTTGGCGTCGATGATGAAGAATTTCTCGCGGTTGAGCGACGGATCCGAACGGAAGATCAAACGCCCGGAGTGCGAGCGTTCGAGCTCGACCAGCAGTTTGGAGTCCTCGCTCTTGAAGCGGTTGAGCACGTCATTGCTGACGATGACGACCAGATCGCCGATGGTGTCGCGGTATTTCTGAATCACCGTGTTGAGGCGGCGCTGGATTTCCACGGACATGGTCATCGGCGTTTTCACGCGGCCGCGGCCCTGGCAATACGGGCAGGGTTCGTACATCGAGTCGCGCAGCGACTCATTGAGCCGCTGGCGGGTCATTTCCATCAGGCCGATCGGAGAGATCTGGAGCACCTGGGTCTTGGCCTTGTCTTTCTTCAAACGCTCCTTGATCGCCTTGTAAACCGCCTGCTGGTCCTTGCGGTGGCGCATGTCGATCAGGTCGATGACGACCAGGCCGCCGATGTTGCGCAGGCGCAGCTGGCGGGCGACCTCGCGGGCGGCCTCGATGTTGGTTTCGAGGATCATCTTGTCGACGTCCTTCGAGCCGCGGTTGCGCCCGGTATTGACGTCGATGGCGATGAGCGCCTCGGTTTCATCAATCACGATGTAGCCACCGCAGGGCAACCAGACCTGGCGCGAGAACGCCTCGTCGATTTGTTTCTGGATGCCCACACGCTCGAAGATCGGCTGGGTGGTGGTGGGCATGTGGTGGACACGGCGTTTGGCGCGGCGGGAAACCTTGCCGGCGATCTCGCGGATCATCTCGGTGGTTTCGGCGTCGTCGCAAAGCACCTGGTTGATCTCGTCGGTGAGGAAATCGCGGGCGGTTCGTTCGATCAAACCCGGCTCCTGGAAGATGCATGCGGGTGCCGGGTTGCCGGCCCTGCGGGCCTCGATCTCATCCCATTGTTCGAGCAGCATCGCGAGGTCGCGCACGAAATGGCGGGCGCGGGTTCCCTGCGCCACGGTGCGCATGATGATGCCCATGCCTTCCGGGACCGAGAGCTTCTGGACGATCTTGCGCAGGCGCGCCCGCTCCTTGGGATCCTCGATCTTGCGCGAAATGCCGAACTGCTCGGTGTAGGGCATCAGCACGAGGTAACGGCCCGCCAGCGAAATGTTGGTGGTGACGCGCGGCCCCTTGGTGCCGATCGGCCCCTTGGAAACCTGGATGACGATGTCCGAACCGATCGGATAGATATCGGGAATGTCCTTCGATGTGATCTTTTTCTGCTGCTTCTTCTTACTGCCCTCGCGCTGGATTTCCTCAAGTCCGGCGTCAAGCGCCGCGGGTATCGCGTCCCAGAAATGGAGGAACGCGTTCTTGTCGAGGCCGATGTCGACAAACATCGCCTTCAGTCCGGGCTCGATGTTCTTGACGCGCCCCTTGAAGATGCCACCGACGATGTTCTGGTCGCCTTCGCGCTCGACGGTGTATTCCTCCAGGACACCGTCTTCTAACAATGCGACGCGCCGTTCGAGTTTTTCAACATTGACGACGATGCTGTTGCCGCGTGTAGGGTCGGGCTTGCCGATGCCAAGGAGTCTTTTGATGTGTTGGATCATGGTGATGGGAACGGGGTTGGGAATGTGTGGGTTGGGAGTGGTGGATGTCAGGGTTCGGTGACGGGCACGGCTTTGGGAATGACCGTGCCCTCGCCGTCGACTTCCGGGGTGAGAGTGGGCTGTGGAGTATCGGAGTTGTCCGCGGGTGGTTTGGTGCTGACCGCGATATCGCCGGCCTCATCGCCGGTTTCACCCAGGTTTTCCTGGGAATCCCCGGCGGATTCTTCGCCCTTCGCGTGCTTCTCCGTTCTGGCGGTTTCTTGCGGATCCTCGTCGGCGGCCTTTCGGAACGCCTCCGCGGCCTCTTCGCCGAGAACGGCGGCAAGGACGTCTTTCGGCAACTCGATGGCCTCGATGCGGTCCGTATTGCCTTGATATTCGGACTGGGCGGCAAGCGGCATGGGGGCCCGCGCGTCAGCCGCGAAAAGACCGGTGTAAAGCATGTGGACCAGGGGGCCGCAAACGCCACCGCCGGAACCGGCGTTCTCCGCCAGCACGCAGACCGCGTATTTCGGGTTTTCATACGGGGCGAAGCTGATCACCCACGAATTGTTGGATTTTTTTCCGGCGTCGATCGTCTGCGCGGTTCCGGTTTTGGCGGCAACCTCGATGTCCGGCATCCTGACCTTGCCCGCGGTGCCACCGGGAACATTGACCGCCATCCACATGCCCTTGCGGATGAGCTCGAGGTCTTCGGGCTTGACCCCGGCCTTGATGAGATCGACGACAAGCCTGGGTTGATCCGCAACGAGGATTTCACCGTCTTCGGAAACGGCGCTGCGGACCACACGAGGCTGATAGTATTTTCCACCGTTGGCGACGCATGCGGTCATCGCGCAGAGCTGCAGCGGAGTGGCCATCATGTCACCCTGGCCGATCGAAACGAAGGCACCAAGCGCCGGGGTCATGACCGACCCGGGGTTGGCGGCGCGCCAGGCGCGACTGCCTGGCAGGATGCCGGGTTTTTCCGCCGGCAGTTCGACGCCCGTGGTTTTGCCCAGCCCGACCAGTTGGAAACCATCGGCCATGGCGCGCCAGCCGATGGAGTTGGCGAGCTTGTTGAAGTAGGGGTTGCACGATTGCTGGAGCGCCTTGCTGAGCGTGAGCGTTCCATGGCTTCCCTTGGATTTGTTCCAGATCCAGCAACCGACCTTGTGTTTGCCGTAAGCGACGTATCCGCCGCAGGTGAACGAGCGGCCGGCCATGCCCTGCAGCGCGCCGGCGATGGCGGTGGGCACCTTCATCGTGGATCCCGGAGAAAACGCGGAGATGGCACGGTTGGTCAGGGGCGACAATTGCTGGTTGGAACTGTAACCCTTGAGCCGCTCACGGCTGATACTGGGAATGAATGCGTTTGGATCGTAGTCCGGCAAAGAGGCCATCGCGAGCACCTCGCCGGTGTTCACATCCATGACGACGCCCGCAGCCCGGCCGGCCTGGCGCAGGATGTTCTCCAGCAGGTATTGTTTGCGCGCGTCGATGGCCAGGCGCACTTGGGCTCCCGTTCCGGGTATCGTGTAATCCGTCATCCGGATCGTGCGGCCTTTTTCATTTTTGACAATGGTCTTCGTGCCTTCCGGTCCGCGCAGGATCCTGTCGAGGCTGGCCTCCACGCCGGCGATGCCCTTTTCGTCTCCCACGTAGTGGTTGAACTTGCGGGCGTCAGCTTCGGGAATGTCGCCTTTCTCCCATTGCTTGAGATATCCCAGCAGATGGCTTGCAAGCGAGCCGTACGGATACTGGCGCTGCGGCCTCATCGTTAGATAAACGCCCGGCAGTTCGAGGTTGTGCTCGGCGAAGCGGGCGAACTCGTCGTAGGTGAGATCGGTCCGATAGGAGAACGGGATCAACCCGCCATGGGTGACGTAGTGGGTGCGCAACGCGGTGGCGTTGTAGTTGCGCGCGAGGTCGAGTTTTTTCAGCCGCGCGATGGTCCACTCGTTGACGATGGTGACAATGTCGAGAACCTTCTCGTTGCGCGGCAGGCCTTCTTCCGTGGTGATGCGCTCGAGTTTGGGGTCGTCAGCGTGTTGGAGCAGGTAGGCCTCGCGGATTTCCTCAAGGTTGAAGGACACCTCGTATTTGCGCAGGTTGCGCGCCAGCGTGATGCCGTTGCGGTCGGTGATCTCGCCACGGATGCCGGGTTCGCGCACCGTGACGCTGCTGTTGCCGGGGACAAGGCTGAGGAACTCATCCCGGCGCTCGATCTGGAATTCGTGGAGGCGGTTGAGCAGCACACCAAAGCCGAACAGCGCCATGGCTGTCAGCAGGTAGAGTCTCAATCGGTATCCGGGTTCCATGAGCGGTCAGCGGGTGCGCCGGCGGCGTTTGCCGGCCTCGGGGTTGATGGAGTGGCCGCAGGCACCTGCAACGCGGAACAGCAGCCAGAAAACCAGCGGAGAGAACAGCATGGTCAGGATGGAGGTGAAGGCCATCTGGAGCATGGTCGGCGTGGTCAGCACGAATTCACCGCGGACGAAATTGATGATGACATACTCCGCGGACAGATAGAGCAACACGGCGATGCCGGAGAGCATGGCCGAGAACTGCCATTTGCCCTGTTTGAAAAGCGGCTGGATCCCCTGCATCAGGAAGCCCATCGCGCCGAACAGCAGGATCGAATACCCGAAACGCAGATTCTCCACCTGCTGGATGTAGATGTCGGGCGAGCCACCATGCGGGCCAAGGGCGCATTGCGCGTCCCAGAAAAACCCGCCGATGAACGCCAGCAGCAGCATCGTCGGAGGACCGACCGTGACCGCGCAGCACAGGAACACCAGTTGCACAAGCAGGACGCGCGACTGATAGAGACCGGTCAGCGACGGCAGGAACTGCTGCACGACGAAGGCGGCGAGCAGGAGCAGGATGGTGATGGCGGAATAGCGGATCACGGGCGTTAGGGATCGGTGGACAACACCACGAACACCGCGCCGAGATCCGAGAAGTCCACCGAGGGGGTGATGAGGGCTTCGGACTCCAGCGCGCCTTTTTCGACGGAGTGGATGGTTCCAAGGAGGATGTTGGCCTGGAAGAGTCCTCCACGGCCGGTGGTGAACACCTTCTGTCCGGGCCGGACATTGGTGTTGGGTGATAGAAATCGCAGGCGCAGTTTCAGATCGCCGGGAATGCCGCCACGCGGACCACTGAGGATCCCGACCTCCGGGGACCCCTCGACCCTGGCAGAAACCTGGCACTTCTCGTCGGTGAGCAGCAGCACCGAGGAACGCTCACCCCCGCTGTCAACCCGGTCGATTTTTCCAACAAGTCCCTTGTTGGAAAGCACCGCGAGCTGCGTGCCGATCCTGCGGTTGGAACCTGCGTCAATCTCCACCGTCTGCCACCATGTGGTCGGGTTGCGTCGGATGACCCGCGCGGCGACAACATCGAACTTGGTGGCGCGCTTGAAATCCAGCGCGTGGCGGAGCTGGTCGTTTTCCTCCTCGAGAACCCGGAAGCGGGATTCGATCAGGCGGAGACGGTCGAGTTGGGAGCGCGTGCTCTCAAGCTCGGCCTCGAGTTCCCTCGAGTGGCGGGTTTCCTTGAGAAACAACCTCGCGCCGGTTTCCAGCTTGGAACCGGATTTGAGAAACGGGGACATCGCCGAGTAGTAGGCGTTCTGGATACTGCGGACACTCCGCTCACTGCGCGTCAACGCCCACACCGCTCCGGCAAGGAACAGCAGCAAGGCGATCAGATTGAGCGGCTTCATGGCCGGATGCGCCAACAGGAGGACGCTCAGCGTTCCGAGTTGGTGACCCGCTTCAGGAGGGAAAGCTCCTGAAGCGCCTTGCCAGTGCCTTCGGCCACGGCGCTGAGGGGATCCTCCGCGATGTGGACCGGCAGCCCGGTTTCTTCCCGAAGCAGGCGGTCAAGTCCCTTGAGCAGGGCGCCTCCGCCGGCCAGCACGATGCCGCGATCAACAAGGTCGGCGGCCAGTTCCGGCGGGCAGCGTTCGAGAGTGGTACGGACCGCGTCAACGATGGTGTTGAGCGGATCAGCCATGGCCTCGCGGATTTCCTGCGAGGTAATGGTGATGGTTTTGGGAAGCCCGGCCACAAGGTCGCGACCCTTGACTTCCATGGTCATTTCCTTGGGCAGCGGTGCCGCCGAACCAAGGCGGATCTTGATGTCCTCCGATGTGCGCTCGCCGATCATCAGGTTGTAGGCGCGCTTCATGTATTGGATGATCGATTCGTCAAGTTCATCGCCCGCAGTCCGAACGCTCCGGGCGTAAACAATTCCAGACAGGGAAATGAGAGCCACTTCGGTGGTGCCGCCGCCGATATCAACGATCATGTTGCCGGAGGCGTCCTGCACCGGCAGGCCCACACCGATCGCCGCAGCCATCGGCTCCTCGATCAGGTAAACTTCACGCGCGCCGGCCTGCTCGGCGGACTCGCGGACCGCACGCCGCTCGACCTCGGTGATCCCGGAGGGGATGGCAATCAACACCCGCGGATTCGAGCGGCGGCCCTTGTTCACCTTGCGGATGAAATGCCGCAGCATGGCCTCGGTCACCTCGAAATCCGCGATCACCCCGTCCTTGAGCGGACGGATGGCGACAATGTTGCCGGGAGTTCGGCCCAGCATGCGCTTGGCGTCATCACCGACCGCGAGGACTTCATTGGTCCCGGCCCTCACCGCGACCACCGACGGCTCACGCAGGACTATGCCATGGTCCTTGACGTTGATCAGTGTGTTTGCAGTGCCGAGATCGATGCCGATGTCATTGGAAAAAAGATTTCCGAAAAGCTTTTTGAACATGGAAGTTTCTGAAAATGAAAGGAATGGAACGAAAATTGTGAGCCGGGCCAGCCCCGACTCCGTCTCATTCCCGCCAGCGGGCGGTGATGAAACGAAACGAAGGACGGAATACTGTCGGGAAAAGCAAGCGATAGTCACTTTTTGCGGATTCGAGGTCAAGCGGGAATCCGCCAAGGATCAGGCAATTAGGACTGCCAGCACTTGAAGGTCCGTATTTCCTGATCATTGGGAAACCTGTAGGAACTTGAGAAAAAACCTTGAAATCCGGCAGATCGCGATTATCGATTGAAGCAACCTCAGATTCCACCCATGAAAACCATCTATCTTGCCATCGTGTCGGCCGTTATCACCGCAGGACTCTCGAATTGCGCGGCCCCTGCCGGCCCCAACACCCAACGCGGAGCCGCCACCGGTGCCTTGATCGGAGCCGGTGCCGGAGCCATCATCGGCAATCAATCGGGCCGTGCCCTTGAAGGTGCCGCCCTGGGAGCTGCCGCAGGCGGAACCGCAGGCGCGCTTTACGGCAACGCCCGCGACCAAGAACAATACGGCCGCTATTGATCCGTTGAAGAGTTTACTTTACCCGCGGGGCACTCCAAACAGGGGTGCCCCGCTTTTTTTGGGATGAACTCAAGGCTTCGTCCCTCCCAATGACGATCATTCCCGCCCGTCCATGCAACGATTGTTCTTTTTCCTCTACACGCTTTTGGAGTTTGCCCCGGTCTCATCGGCGCAATTCAACCTGGCGGAAACCCATGCGGCATCCACCGCCACGTGGGTGTCCGAGGCGAAAACCATCGCTCCGGGCGACACGGTCACGACCGCGCTGCAATTGTCCCATCCGGACGGCTGGCACAGCTATTACCGGAATTCGGGAGGCATGGAATTCGCGCCATCCATCGAGTGGGCGCTGCCGGATGGTTTTGAGGCCGGCCCCATCCAATGGCCGGTGCCAGGTGTGAAGGACGGCTATTTTGGGAAAAGCTTCATTTACGAAGGCAGTCCGATCTTCCTCATCAACATTCGCGCGCCTGAAAATCTGGAAGCCGGGAAAACCGTCACCCTTGGTGCCAAGGTTGCCTGGCAGATCTGCAAGGAAAGCTGCATCAACGAGGAGCGCACGCTTGAGCTCACCCTCACGACCGCAACCGCCACCGAGACCGACCCCGCCACAGCCGCAACCTTCACCACGGCCCGAGCGATGCAGCCGGCAAACCCGGAGGGTTGGAAAATCACCGCCCAATCCGATGGCGGCGATATCCTGCTGCGCATCCAACCTGCCAGGAAACCCGCCGCCGACCCGGTCGATTTCATCCCTGACCAACCTTTTGTCCGTTCATTGAGTTCAGAGGGCGAACTGAAACGTGATGGTGACACATGGGTACTGCGCCTCAAGCGCGCAACGCGGGATGCCGCTGATTCCGAAATCCCCCAAGGCACCGCTGTTTCCGGCATACTGCTCGGCAACGTCCCGGTTTTGATTCCTGAAACCACGATCGCCCCGCTCAAGGCGGCGCCAGAACCGTTTTCCGTGCGCAAGTTCCTCGCCATCCTCGGCGGCATGTGGCTCGGTGGATTGATCCTCAACCTGATGCCCTGCGTGTTTCCCGTGATCGGCCTGAAGATCATGGGCTTCGTCCATCAGGCCGGATCCGAACGGAAAAAAATCGTGGCCCACGGGCTGATCTTCACGCTTGGCGTGCTGGTATCGTTCGGCGTTCTGAGCGGGATTCTGTTTTATGCCCGCGCCACGCTCGGCTGGGGTTTCCAATTGCAGGACCCATGGGTGGTGTTCGTGCTCATGCTGCTGATGTTCGTGCTCGCGCTGAACATGTACGGGGTCTTCGAGCTGGGCACATCCGCCACCTCGGTCGGCGGATCGCTGCAATCGAAACACGGTTACACCGGCACCTTCTTCTCCGGTGTGCTCGCCACGGTGGTCGCCACTCCCTGCTCGGGCCCCTTCCTCGGTGCCGCCATCGGCGCGGCCATCGCCCTGCCCGCCATCCAGTTTTTCACGGCCTTCGCCGCGATGGCGCTTGGCCTCGCGCTGCCCTATCTGATCCTCTCGATCTTTCCAAAGCTGATAGAAATGCTGCCGCGACCCGGCCCATGGATGGAAAGTTTCAAGCAGGCGATGTCATTCCTGCTGTTCGCCACCGCAGGCTATCTGCTCTGGGTTTATGCCGGGCTGATCGAACTCGAAAACCTGCTGGGCCCGGTGTTCGGACTCAGCCTGATCGCCGCCGCCGCATGGATCTACGGACGCTGGAACCTGCCGCACCGGAAAAAAGCAACCCGCCTCACGGCCATCGCACTGACCCTCGCCTTCGCCGCCACCGGCTGGCTGATCGCCAAACCCCCGAAACCCTCGAAGCTCGAATGGCAAACCTGGTCCGTCGCAACCGAAGCCGCCCTGATCAAGGAAGGCAAACCGGTCTATATCGACTTCACCGCCCAATGGTGCGCGACCTGCCAATTGAACAAACAACGCGCCTACACCGGCGATGTCATCGACCTGATGAACCGCAAGGGCGTGGTCGCCCTCAAGGCGGATAAAACCCGGCCCAATCCGGAAATCGAGGCCGCCCTGAAAAAACTCGGCCGCACCGCGATCCCCGTGAACGTGCTGATCGCGCCCGGCCAGGAGCCGGTCGTTTTCCCGGAGCTGTTGGCGCCTGATGAACTGCTCGAGGCATTCAACAAACTCCCCGACCCCGACAAACGTTAGATTGTTTCCTGAAACGAGGAGCGCACGCCCGGAGCGTCGTCATTCTGACGACTGTGTGCTGCGGACGTTTTGTCCGCCCGTGGCGGCGATTACCGGTCGCCGCATTTCCAACCCCAGCGGATCAAACGTCCGCGCTCGCGCGCCTGCGGCATGGTTCCGGCTCACATCATTCCCCGGTCGTTATCCGGAAACCGTTGCGGAAGTGTTTGCAGCGGAATGGTTCCGCCGCCTCGTTGGGCCGCCATCCGTGAGCATTGGCGAAATCGATCGCGTCGGTCACCATGTCGTAACTGACAATCCTCGGCAATTCGGCGATCAGCAACTGGCCGTTCACCGGCGCGCTCGCCTCCACCACCAGTTCGTTCACCCCGCGCCGGTTCTGCATGATCCAACGGTACTGGATGTCGTGATGGTTGATGGACTTGTAACCTTTTTGCGGAGCAGGCATGGGCGATGGCAGCCCATCCTGCCCCACCCTGCCGCCGATGAGAATGATTTTTTCAAAATCCGCCAAATCACCGCCCCAACTCCGGGCTCCGACGGGCGATCGGCACTTGCATGCCCGGCCGCGCCTGCCATGCTCGGCCCATGCTTCCAACCGCCGCAACCCTCAGGAATCTCCTGCTCGAAAAATCCGTCCGCACCGGCAATTTCACCCTCGCATCCGGCAAACAGAGCGACCTCTACATCGACTGCCGCGTCACCGCGCTCGACCCGTTCGGAGCCAACCTCATCGGCGACCTCGGCTGGCACGCGGTGCGCTCGAAAATCCACTCGGAACACCTCTCGATCCAGGCGATCGGCGGCATGACCCTCGGTGCCGACCCGATCTCGCTGGCGATCGGCATGTGTTCGGCCGCCAAACATCCCGACGAGGCTCTCCAGGTTTTCACCGTCCGCAAGGAACCGAAAGGCCACGGCGCCGGCAAACAAATCGAGGGCAATTTCAAAAGCGGCGACAACGTGATTGTCGTCGATGATGTCATCACCACCGGCGGCTCCACCCTCAAGGCGATCGACGCCATCGAGCGCGAGGGCGGTAAAATCGCATTCTGCCTGGTGCTGGTCGACCGCGAGGAAGGCGGCCGCCAGGCGATCGAGGCGCGCGGCATCCACGTGCTGCCCTTGTTCACCCGCAGTTCTCTGTTAGGAAAAGCCTGACCCGAACCCCCACCCCACCCGGCCATGCGACTTGCCGTCCTCAATATCGTCGGGCTCTCGAAATCACTGCTCGGCCCCCACATGCCGGGCCTCACCGCCTACGCGGAAAAACACGGACTGCAATCGCACCCGCCGGAATTCCCCGCGGTCACCTGCACCGCCCAGTCCGCCGTGATCACCGGCACCACCGCCGCCGGCCATGGAATCGTCGGCAACGGATGGTACGACCGCGAGTCCGCCGAAGTCCGGTTCTGGAAACAAAGCAACCATCTGGTGAAGGGCGACAAGCTCTGGGACAAGCTGCGCAGGGAAATCCCCGGATTCACCTGCGCGAAGTTGTTCTGGTGGTACAACATGTATTCCGGCGCGGATTTCACCATCACCCCACGCCCGCTCTATCCGGCCGACGGCCGCAAGGTGTTCGACATCCACACCCAGCCGATGGGCATGCGCGACGATCTGAAGCGCGATCTCGGAGATTTTCCCTTCCCGTCATTCTGGGGCCCCGCCGCCGGCATCGCTTCGTCGGAATGGATCGCCGCCTCCGCGAAATGGGTCGAGGAACAACACCGGCCCACGCTCAGTCTGGTCTATCTGCCGCACCTCGACTACACACTCCAGAAAGACGGACCCGGCTCGCCAGGCCTGCCCGCACGCCTCGCGGAAATCGACCGGGTCGCCACCGACCTGCTCGACTGGTATGAGGCGCGCGGCATCCGCACGCTGGTTCTATCAGAATACGGCATCTCCGCCGTCAGCCACCCGGTGCACATCAACCGGCTGTTCCGCGAAAAAGGCTGGCTGCTTCTCAAAAACGAACTCGGCCGCGAAACCCTCGACTGCGGCGGCTCGCGCGCCTTCGCCGTGGCCGACCACCAGATCGCCCACATCCACATCAACGATCCCTCGATCCGCGGCGAAGTCATCTCGCTGCTTGAAAACACCGCAGGCATCGAGGAACTGCGCGACCCCGCCGAACTCTGGCCCGGCGATACCGCAACCGCCCGCGCCGGGGACCTGATCGCCGTGGCCGCGCCGAGCTCATGGTTCACCTATTATTTCTGGAACGACGACGCGCTGGCTCCCGACTACGCGCGCACCATCGATATCCACCGCAAGCCCGGCTACGACCCCTGCGAGTTGTTCATCGACCCCGCGCTGCGCCTGCCAAAACTGCGAATCGCCACATTCCTGCTCCGCAAAAAACTCGGCCTGCGCGGGTTGTTGGAAGTGATCCCGTTGGACGCCACCCTCGTCCAAGGTTCCCATGGCCGCGACCAGGTCCCGGAAAACGAGCAACCCGTCCTGCTGGGATCCCAACAGCCCATCCATAACGCCCGCGACATCCACCAGCTCATCCTCAACACCCTCGCTCCCGGCATCCCAACCGAAACCCGGGCGGCACCCTGAGTCAGGAACACCCATCGGTGAGCGAATGCTGACCACGCCACCCCTGCCAACCACCCGCAAGCAAAAATCTAGATTGTTTCTGTCTCTTTCAATTTGGGATTTCCAGTCGCAGTCATCGCAGACGCGAGCTTGCGTTCATGCTCCAATGGCTTCATGGTTTCGGTCATGGAAGCAACTTCACGCCCGTTTCCGCGCCGCCGTCGCAGTGCTTCGGCGGATGCGGCGCTGAAAGCGGAGCTTGCACGGATCGACCAAATGACTCTGGAAGAGCGGGTGATCGCCGCGCTGTCCATCCGGGAAAACTTTGGGTGGCTGCCTCCATCCACCCCGCCCAAGTGAGCCATGACCAACGCAATTGCCAATCTGGCTGTGGCGGAGCGGGTGGCATCGCTGCTTGCGAATCACGGCGCGCCCTGTTTGGTCATTGGCGCGGTCGCTCTGGCCGCCCATCGCTATGTAAGGTTCACCCAGGACATTGATCTCGGAGTCGATGCGGATCTTCCGACGCTACGGGTCATTGCTTCGATCCTTCGCGCGGAAGGATACAAGGTTGATTTGCATGAGCCAGACGCGGAGGACCCACTGGGAGGCGTCATGGATGTTTCCGGGTCATTCGGGCTGGTGCAGGTCGTAAGTTTCGCCGGACGATTTCCCGCCGTGATTCATGACGCGTTGGCAGACGAGGATGTGCGCATTCGGCCGGGCACAGAGCTACGCTTGATGCCCATCGCACAGCTTGTGGCGTTGAAACTTTACGCCGGAGGCAGCACATCGAAATCGGACATCCTGGAACTGCTTCGACGCAATCCCGAGGCTGATCTCGAAGCGATTCGCGAAATATGCCGGAAATACCGCCTTGTGGGTTTGGATGCGGTGCTCGAAGAGTTGGAATGAACCATTCATTGACCGCCGATGAGCATGGCGATCACCCCGCAAGCAAAAATCCAGATTGGTTCTGTCTTTTTCAATTTGGAAAGACACCCAGGCCCCCACAGTCCATGAACCGGCAGACGGAACCTGAACCGCAACCGCCCCCAAGCCGGGCGTCCTCCGATCCCGACAACGGGATCAAAGCCGGAATCCTTGCCTTTTGCGGTTTTCGCGGACATCTTGCCCGCAGATGAGCATGAGCGATCACCACTTTCTCCGTGAGGACCGCACGGTTCTGTGGCGACGCATTGCCAGTCACATCGAGACGCACCCGGAGGATTTGTCCATTGCCATGGAAAATCTGGACCGCTGGGAATCGCTGGGTCGGGTGCATCCCGGTCCAATCCGCGAATGGCGGAGGCGCATCCTCGCGGCACGCCAATCCGACGAGGAGCTGCAAGCCCTTGTTGCCTTCCTGGGCGCACCCAATCACGATTCCGAACCACTCAAATCCTGTTCACCTTTCGTTGGATTGCCTATTTCCACTCAATATTTTCCCAAGCCCGCATGACACTTACCGCGCTCCAGCACCTGATCCGATCCGCCAGCGCTCTCGCCGGAGACCGGAGTTTTTTGGTCTTGGGCTCGGCATCATTGTTGGTGTCGTTTCCAGAACTTGGCGAACCTTCCTCGCCCCTCGCCGCCACCTACGATGCGGATCTTTGCCCGGAGCCTTTCGACGAACTCACCGGGCTCATGCTTGAAGAAGCCCTTGGGGAAAACCGCGCCTACTTCCGCCGCCACGGCTACCACGCGGATGTCCTGCGCGACTCTATTTTGGAAACCTTGCCACAGGGTTGGCGTGGCAGATTGATTCCTGTTCCAGACTGCCCCACTGCTTTCGCCTTGGAGCCCTCCGACCTCGCTGCGGTGAAGCTCCTCGTCGGACGGCCTAAAGATCTCGCACTGGTAAGCCAACTCCATGCCGGAGGATATCTCGATGCGGCCGTGGTCCGCTCCCGCATCGCGTGCCTCGAAGTTCCGGTCGAACTCACGCCGCGCTTACGTTCCAACTTCGAACACTCACTGAATCCTGATCATTCTCCAGGTGATTGAAACATGGCTCTGGGACTGCTGGAAATCAAGGCTGTGCGGCCTTGGGAATCATCGGCAGGAATGCGGCGGGCCAATCCGCGCCAGGACCCTTTGACACGCCGTAATGGAACGCGCCGTGACCACCGCTTGGCACCTTGAAGAAATTCACGCGGCCGCCCTGCGCCTTGAGTTTTTCCTCTATCGCCCGGGAGAATGCGATCGGTGCGGTCTGATCGTCTTCGGCCGCAGCCATGAATACCGGCGGAGGATTTTTCCTGATCGGATAGGCTTCGGGATTCTTGCCATCGGGCCAGAGACACATCAGTGCGACAAAGTCCGGCCGGCTGGAAACCCGCTCGACCGGATCCGCCGCCTTCGGGTCTCCATCGTCATGGCGGCCTAACAAATTCAACCCCACATTCGCTCCTGCGGAATATCCCTGGACGCCGATCCTTGAAGGGTCGATCCCCCATTCCTTGGCGTGATGCCGGAGCAGGCGGACCGCGCGGGCGCAATCGGCGGCGGCGTCATCCGCCACGGGATTGCGGCCGTAGCGGGTCCTGTATTTGAGGCCGATGACGACGATGCCGTTGTCGTTGAGCAGCTTGACCACGTTGCCCACATGCAGGCCCATGGCCAGATGGACATAGCCGCCACCCGGACAAATGACCAAGGCCGCCCGGTTGCCGCGGGGTTCAGCCGGTGGATAAAACCACATCTCAGGGGCGGAAACATTCCTGATCCTCTGGGAGACAATCTCTTCCTGCGGAACCGGTGGAACCAGGCCGGGGGCATCGGCCTTCCACAGGCGGACAACCCGCCCGGGCTCAGGCCAGTCTTTGACCGGCTGCGCGGCAAGACCGCCTGCATGGGTGAGCCACAGCATGCCTGTCAGCACGACCCCGGCAGCGTGGAGACATTGGACAGCATTGCGGATAAACCCGCCCGGGCGGCGGTTGAGGTTGTCGTGGTGATTCACGGAATGACGGATAGAGCATTCCGTTGCGTTTGGCAACGCCAGGCAAAACCGCAGGCGCAAGACAAGCGGCAGCCGACAAGCAACGCAGCCGTTTCGTCCCTTTTGGCGGACAGGATCTCCGCGGCACGCAGCCGACAACATGCCGGCGCTCCGTATCGCAACGAGCCTGCCACATGATTACTGCCCGGGAAAGAAGGCGCACTCGATGACCACGCCGGCCTCCTGCGCCTCAGCCCAGCTTGAGCGGCTCCCAACCCTTGCGGTATTCCTTGGAGAGGTATCGGTTGGCCTGATCGTTGTTGGTGAACTTCATCGCTGCGGCGTCATAGGCGAGTTTCTCGCCGAGCTTGCCGACCCGCAGGGCGATGTTTCCTAACAAAATAGCCTCCGTCATGGGCGCGGCATAGCTGAAGTTGGACCCCGGGTGGTTCCATGGCTTCTCACCGATGCACGCGCGCCGCCATTCGGCGTATTGGCCGTAATCGCCGCCACCATCGGGGTTGCGTTCGAGCAGTTGTGGCGGTTTGCCGACCGGCTCTTCGCCGGGGCCGGTGAGCACGCGCGGGCTGTCGCCGTAGTCGCCCTGGATCAGCAGATCCGCCTTGGAGCCGAAATAGACATTGCCGCTTTGAGGCATCTCCTTGCCTTCCTCCATCTTGGCCGGGCGGCGCACCCGCGCCAGCGCGGGAACCTCCTTGCCATCCTTGAGCAGGATGCCTTCATACCAGTAAATCGTGAGCTCCGGGCGGGGCTTGCCGTTAGGCAGCTTGCCGGCCGGGAACACCCAGCGGAAGATCGCACCGGCCGGGAACATGTCGTCGCTGTGCTTGTGGATCTCCATCACCTCGATGCTCTTGGGCAGGCCGGGGTTCATGGACCAGAAGATGCTGTCCATCGTGTGGCAGGCCATGTCGGCGAGCGCTCCGCCGCCGAAGTCGTAAAAACCGCGCCATTTGAAATCGTGGTAGGTACCGTTCTTGTAGGGCCGCGCGGGCGCGGGGCCGAGCCACAAATCCCAGTTGACGTTCGCCGGAACCGGATCCTCACCCTGGGGACGGGCACCGCCCTGCGGCCAGATCGGACGGTTGGTCACACAATGGATTTCCGACACATCACCGAGGAACCCGCCATTGACGTATTCATAGATCAGGCGGTTGCCCTCGCCCGAGTGTCCCTGGTTGCCCATTTGCGTGGCGACCTTGTGTTTCCGCAGGCCCAAGCCCAACTGGCGTGCCTCATGCACCGTGTGGACGAGAGGCTTCTGCGTGTAGCAATGCTTGCCGGCCGCCATCGCGATGGCCGTCGGGTGATAGTGGGTGTGGTCGGGTGTCGCAACCATGATCGCGTCGATGTTCTTCATCTCCTTGTCGAACAGCTCGCGAAAATCCTGATAGAATTTCGATTCCGGCCAGGTTCCCGGTGCGATCCCCTGGCGGTTGGTGTCGATATCGCAGTGGGCCACGACGATATCCCCGGCCCTCTTCACGCAATCGAGATGCGCCGCACCCTTGCCGCCCGTTCCGATGATCGCGAGGCGGAGTTTGTCACCCTTGTTCTGGGCGTGGAGGATGTTGAAACCAAACGAGCTGGACAAGGCGACGCCGGCGGAGGTTTTCAGGAAGGACCTGCGGTCAATTGCGGAATTCATATGGGGTGGGTTTGGTGGGTGGTTGGATTTGAACGGCTGGGGATGCTCCTTCGGCCGCTAAGAAAGAGCCATTTGGGCCTCCGCATGGCAATCCTAAACAGCGTGGGAATCCGAAGTTTGCCGGAGGCGGCCGGGTTGGGAAACCACGCGGTTTCACGCGAACCGGCGGAAATCCCGCAGCGGTGGGGCAGCCAACGGAAACTCAGGGTGCCCCGGCATTTGTTAGACCCTTGTTTTGCGGATCGGCCTGCAACTGGATCGTATGGGCTTTCGGCAGGCAAAGCAGGGCTTCCGCAATGAGGAAAAACAGCACGGCGACCAGAAACGCGCGCCAGACATCGCGGGCCAGCGTGGGGTCGCCAGCCTGTCCGGCCTGGTCAAGCAGCGTGTAGTTGGTGTCGGCAAGAATCGCGTCGAGGCCTTCACGGGCGAGCACCTCGGGCGCGTCCTCCTGGGGCGGGCGGTTCAGGGCCAGCACACGGTCGCCGAGGCGGTGGATTCCTGCTTCAAATTCGGCGTTGGCGGGATCCTGGGTGCCGTAGTCATCGATGCGGCTGCGGGTTTCGCCGGGCATGAGGCGCGCGGCGGTGGAACCGAGCTTGACCAGATACGAGGAGTCGAAGCGATCACCGCCAGCGGCGATGATTCGCTGGATGACGGGCAGCAGGACATCGGCGTCGCCGAGGTTCGACCATCGATAGTCCGGGATGGAGCCGAGGAACCATGCGGTGCCTTGGTCGATGATCCGGCGTGTGAGGGCAGGCTCGCCGTCTTCCCATCGCGCGAGGGGTGTGGCATCACCCTGCGGGATTTGGCGGCGGATCGCCTTGAGCCGGTCGGCGGAAATCGGCGTGCCGTCGATGCCGTCGCGCAGCGGTCCGTCGGAGCGGTTCCAATCGGCCAGAATGAAAAACTTGCCTGCGGGAGCCTCGGCGGGGTCCGCCCAGGAAAAGTCGTTGAAGGTGGTGTCCGAAGGTGCGCCGGGCGGCAGGAAAAGCACGTGGCCGCCGGTCGTTAGATATTGTTGCAGGGTGTCGGCCAACGCACCGGTCGGGAGCGGAGCGGCCCACAGGATGGCGGCGAGATCCGGCTGGATGGCGGCGGCCGCCTGCCCGGGATCGACACGGCGGGTTTCCTGGTTCCCGAATCCGGGGGGCGCTGCGGCGAGTTCGAGATAGTCGGCGCTTTCCCCTGCGGGTGAAACCACCAGGGATTTTACAGGCCGCGCCGGGCCATAGGCGAAGAATGCGGCGTTGTCGCGCGGGTTGCCATCGGCGGGAATCGAAAGCCAGCCGTTGCCGGTCTCGCTGCCTGCGGGCAATGCGATGCGTTTTTGGAAACGCATCGATTGGCCGGGCAGCGTCAGGTTTTCGGTCGTGCGGCCGCCATTGATGTGGGTGGTAAGCGGGACCGACGTGCTGCCGCGCGCCTCACCGGAGCGCAAAACCTCCAGATCGAGCAGCAATTCGTCGCCGGATCGGCGCGCACCTAACAGACTGACCGCGGTATTGGCGGCGGTGGGTCCGGTGATCGAGAGGACGCGCACGGCGGGTTTTTGCGGCAGCGCGGCGAGACTGGCGCGCGCGGCGGCCCAGCGCTCGTCATCGGCGCGCCAGTTCGACGCCTGGAGGTCGGATGCGAGCCATACTTCCGAACGGCCAGGAGTCTCATTGAGAAACTCGGCGGCCTTCATCAACAGCGAGGGGAAATCCGCGGCGGTATCGGTGGCGGCGGTGTATGACAGCGTGTCGAGCACTTCAGGAGACGGGATTTCCTGGGCCTTGCCCGAGGCGCTGTCGATCAGCACGAGGCGGGCGGAACCAAGGTCCGCCATCGCGGTGCGGACTTTCGCGAGGACGTTCTGGCGGCGCGAGTCGAGCCCGTCGCCGGGTTTGATTTCCATCGACGCCGAGCGGTCGAGAATCAGGACCACGGTGTCGATCGCCCCCCCACCCCAGCCGAGAAGTCCGGAAACGATCGGTCGTGCGGCGGCCACCGCAAGCGCCGCAATCGCCAGCGCCCGGCAGGCCAGGATCAGGATGTGGCGGAGCTTTTTCTTGCCCCGCGATTCGCGCGCCGCCTTGAGCAGGAACTGCATCGCCGCCCAGCGGATTGTCTTGTGGCGGCGGCGGTTGATCAAATGGATGATGATCGGCACGCTTGCCGCGGCCACAAACCAGAGCAGTAATGGTGATAGAAAAAGCACGCTGGAAAACTAGGGGATTTTAGTCACTGGCATTGGATCGGCTGCTGTCGGCCATCGGCTTCCGCATGGATTTCATGGATCACCGCTTGGATTTCGGCAACCTCGCGGTGAGGAAGTCGCGCAGCAGCGGTTCGAGCGGGGTGTCGGTGGTGACGAGTTGATAGTCGGCGGAGGCATCGTGGCACTTGGCGCGGACGGCGTTCAGGAAATCACGCAGGGCCCCCTTGTATTCCTCCGCGATGAGGTTGGGCTCGGCGACCAGGGCGGTGCCGTCCTCGAGATCGACGAAGCGGTGCGGCCGGTCGAAATCGAATCCCAGCTCCAGAGGGTCCATCAGGTGAAAAACCGAGATATCGTGCTTGCGGTAGCGCAGGTGCTGGAGCGCGTCGCCAAGCGCGGAGGGATCGGTGAACAGATCGGATAGAATCACGATGAACGCGCGCTGGCCGATTTTTTCCGCAATCGTGTGCAGGGCACCGAGCAGCCCGGTTTCGCCGGAGGGCTCGAGACTGGCCAGCGTCGAGAAAAAACGCTCGAGGTGCGCGGCGCGGCGGCTGGGCGGCACTTCGAGATGCAGCTTGTCGGTGCAGATCGACAGCCCGGCCGCATCGCCCTGGTTGACCAGCAAATACGCCAGCGACGCGGCGATGCGGCGCGCATACTCGATTTTCGTGTCGTTTTCCGCCGCGAAATTCATCGAGCCGGAGGCGTCGACGACGAAATAGGCGCGCAGGTTGGTATCGGCCTCGAACTCCTTGATGTAAAAGCGGTCCGAACGGGCGAAGGCCTTCCAATCCAGCCGGCGGGTGTCGTCGCCCGCGACGTATTTCCGGTATTCCGCGAATTCGACCGACGACCCGCGGTGGGGCGACCGGTGTTTGCCGGCGACGTTGCCCATCATCGGCACGCGCGACTCGATGGGGAGCGCTCCGAGGCGGGACAGCAGGGCGTTGTCGATGAACGAGTGCATCACTCTTCGCGCATTTCCCGGATCAGGCGTTCGACGATTTTCTTCGACGTCATGCCCTGGGATTCGGCGGCGAAGTTGGTGATCACGCGGTGGGTGAGAACCGAGGGGGCGACGGCTTCGAGGTCTTCGAGCGAGGCCATGTAGGCGCCGCGGAGGGCCGCACGCGATTTCGCGCCGAGAATCAGGTATTGTACGGCCCGCGGGCCGGCTCCCCAACCGACGGTGTCGCGGATCCATTGTGGCGACTCCGGCTGGTGCGGACGGGTTTTGCGCACCATGCTGACGGCGTATTCGTAAAGGTGTTCGGGAACCGGGACGCGGCGGACCAGTTGCTGGAACGCGAGCACCTTGTCGCCGTCTAACAAATGGGCGAGCGCCTGGCGGGCGGAGCCGGTGGTTTCCCGGGCGATGCGTTTTTCCTCATCGGCGGAAGGATAATCGACTTCGATCAGGAACATGAAGCGGTCGAGTTGGGCTTCCGGCAGCGGGTAGGTACCTTCCTGTTCAATCGGGTTCTGGGTGGCCAGCACGAAGAACGGCGGCTGGAGCGCGTAGGTATGACCGAGCACGGTGACCTTGTTTTCCTGCATCGCCTCTAGCATCGCGGACTGGGTTTTGGCGGGCGCGCGGTTGATTTCGTCCGCAAGCACGATATTGGCGAACACCGGGCCCTTGACGAATTCGAACTCGCGGCGGCCGCCGGCACCGGACTCCTGGATGATGTCGGTGCCGGTGATGTCCGCCGGCATGAGGTCCGGGGTGAACTGGATGCGGTTGAAGCTCAGGTCGAATGTCTGGGCCACCGAGGAAACCAGCAGCGTTTTGGCCAATCCGGGCACCCCCATCAGCAGGGCGTGGCCGCGGGCAAAGAGGCAGATGGCGAGCTGTTCAATGACCAGATCCTGGCCGATGATCGTTTTCCCGAGCTCCGCGCGGAAGGCTTGGTAGGTTCTTCCGAGTTCATCGATGGCGGCGACGTCATCAGCCGGAAGCTGGAGGGTGGGGTCAAGGGTGGAATCCATGGTGCTGCTGGTGGAAGCGAAACTAAGAGCCGCACTTGTTTTGTCCAGACGGGATCTCTCGGAATCAGCGGAAACGCGAGGATGCAAACCAGGCGGCGGCCCTCCGACAATCTGTCCGCAACCGGCCCGGATCAAAATTCCCGGCCAACCGGCCGCCAAGGTGGGAAATTTTATGAATTTTCCCATTTACGGCTTGCCAGCACCCTGCGGTCTGGTAAATCACCCGCCCCCGCGGGTGCTTCGACCAGCAGCCCCGCGTTCATTCGTACCCTACCGCAGACCGCGAACACACGCACACCATGGCACGCATTCTAGGCATTGAAATCCCCAACGAGAAGCGCATCGAAGCTTCTCTGCCCTACATGTTCGGCATTGGTCGCTCCACAGCGGCCAAGATCCTTGAACATGCCGGTATCGACCCGAACATCCGCACCGGCCAGCTCAGTGAGGACCAACTGGTGCGCATCGCCCAAGTGATCCAAGCCGAGTCGATCATGGTGGAAGGCGACCTGCGCCGCGAGCGCCAGGCCCAATTGAAGCGCCTGACCTCGATCAACTGCTATCGCGGCATCCGCCACAAGCGCGGTCTGCCCGTCCGCGGCCAACGCACCCGCACCAACGCACGCACCCGCAAGGGCAAGAAGAAGACCGTGGGCGTCAAGAAATAATCCGAAGCAACACTCATGTCCGAAGAAACCAACCAAGATGCTGCCGTAAAGCCGGCAGTTGAGCCCAAAGCAGCTCCAGCACCCGCAACCCCTGCCGCTCCCGAAGTGGCCGCCGAAGGCGCGCCGAAAAAGGAAGTCAAGCGCGACATCTTCGCTGAAATCGGCGGAGGTGAGGAGGAAATCAAGATCCACAAGGCGAAAGGCGCCAAAAACGTGCATCGTGGCATCGTCCACGTCACCGCCACCTTCAACAACACGCTGGTCAGCGTGACCGACGTGAATGGCAACTCGATCGGATGGTCGAGCGCCGGCAAGATGGGTTTCAAGGGGTCCCGCAAGAGCACGGCTTATGCCGCACAGGTGGTTTCCCAGGACGCCTGCCGCCAGGCCATGGGCCACGGCCTCAAGGAAGTGGATGTCCGCGTCAAGGGACCCGGCTCCGGCCGCGAATCCGCCGTCCGCGCCGTGCAAGGCCTCGGACTGGAAATCCTGTCGATCCGCGATGTCACTCCGATTCCCCACAACGGCTGCCGCCCGAAGAAGGCCCGCCGCGTCTAATCTCTAACTTCCCACATTTTCCACCATGGCACGTTATACAGGTCCCCGCGCGAAGATCAGCCGCCGTTTCGGCGTCTCTCTCTTCGGCCCCTCCAAAGCTCTCGAGCGCCGCAATTTCCCACCCGGCCAACACGGCGTGCGCGCCGGCCGCAAAAAGAAGAGCGAATACTCCGTCGCCCTCGGCGAAAAACAAAAACTTCGTTTCCAATACGGTGTGCTCGAAAAGCAATTCCGTGGTTACTACGAGGAAGCCGCCCGCCGCCGCGGCGTGACCGGCGTGATCCTCCTCC
This sequence comes from uncultured Luteolibacter sp., assembly GCA_964399305.1. Lineage (GTDB taxonomy): Bacteria > Verrucomicrobiota > Verrucomicrobiia > Verrucomicrobiales > Akkermansiaceae > Luteolibacter. The sequence continues at coordinate 56,381 of CAYNQJ010000004.1, read as the reverse complement.
AACTTCTGGAGACCCGCCTGGACAACGTCTGCTACCGCGCCGGCTTCGGCAACACCCGCCAGGCCGCCCGCCAGATCGTCAACCACGGCCATATCCTCGTGAACGGCCGCTGCGTGGACATCCCCAGCTTCCAGGTGAAGCCCGGAGACGTGATCAAGGTCGGCGCCAAGCCTTCCTCCCAGCAACTCGTGCTCCGCATGACCGATCTCACCCAGGCGATGCCTTCGGTCGATTGGCTGGACGTGGACAAGGACAAGCTTGAAGCCACCGTTTCCCGCGTGCCCGAGCGCTCCGACATCGATCCGCTCGTCAACGAGCAGCTCATCGTCGAGCTTTACTCGCGCTGATCCGCCCCGCGCGCATTGGTTTTCCTTGCAAACGCCCGGACTGACGTCCGGGCGTTTTGTTTTTTTACCGCGTGGCGCGTCTGTTGCCGCGACCGATGATGTTTCTTGGCATCCTGGAGCCTGGTGCTAAATTTCCTCACAACCCACCCCACATGATGAACCCGATCCGCCCGCTTCTATTCACCCTGCTTGCAGCCATCGCCGCACCCATGTTCATCGGCTGCGCCGAAATGGGAGCCTCCAGTACCGAACCTTTGCTGTCGGCCGCCGGATTCCGCATCAAAACGCCGGAATCCGCCAAACAACGCGAGATCTACGCCACCCTGCCGCCCTACAAGCTCCAGCGCGGCTCCTACAAGGGCGAGATCTTCTACGCCTACAAGAATGAACGGGAAGGAATCGCCTATGTGGGCGGCGAAAAGGAATACCAAAAATACCAGCAACTCGCCATCCAACGCCGCATCGCCCGCGACCAATACGAAGCCGCCCAGATGAACCGGATGACCGCCTACCACTGGTACGGCGCCTACCCTCCCCGCTATTACCACGGTTTCTATTACTGAGCCGAGGCCGCCGCCGCAGGATCAGGAAGAAAGAGAATGTGACGACTGGTGATCACCGCCATTGGCGGTCGTTTGCAGCGGGCGGCCAAGGCGTTTTTCCAGTTCGGGCCACTGGTCGCGGCCGACGATGTAGCCGACGCAGCCGACGCGGCCGCAGAGACAGGGATGGTCCTCGTAGCAATCGACATCGAAACCATAATCGAAGGTGAGTTCCTCACCGTTCTGGATGTCGCGCAGGGCGTGAATGTAGATCCTGCGGCCGACGATCAAGGCCTCGCAGTTCGGGTCGCACGAGTGGTTGATCAGCCGCGCGGTGTTCCATGGAACGTTGCCGTCGAGGTCGTAATTTTTCGAGAGGGTGAAAATATAAACCGCGGCATCGCCGTTCGTGATGGCCTTCTGGTGCTGCGAGGTTCCGCGGCGGGCGCTCTCGCGTTTGTCGATGCGCTCGCCGACGTACTCGATGATGCGGGTGTCCTTGGGGATGAAGCTGGTGGCATAGACCCCGCGGCCATGGATGCCGGACCCGCGCACCTCGCAGTACCGGCTTTCGCCGCGCTTCCACATTTCGACAAGCTTGCGGTGAAGGGACTTCTCGTCCTTGAGGGGATTTTTGCGGGCTGGCATCTGGAGAATCTAACGGACTTCGCGCTTTTCCACCGGCGGCAGCTCGATGTCAGCAGGCAGCGTGCCGAAAAGGCCGCGCAGGTCGGCGGGATTGAGACCCGCTCCATCGATGAATGTCCAGTCGTTTTTTCCCTTGTCCGAGATCGCGACCTGGTAGCCGGTGCTTTCAATGACGAGCGGCTTGGGAACGCCCTCGCGGATGATGCGGAAGGTGGTGGTGGTGGGGACGATGACCAGCCAGCGGGTATAGACCAGGCGTCCGTCAGTGGCGGCGTTGCCAGCGGCGGGCCGGCGGCCGGGACTGACCTGATAGACGGTCGGCCTGCCGTGGGGTTTGAACGAGATCATGCTGATCCCCTGTTCGACCATTTCGGCGGCGACGCCTTCGAGCTTGCGTTCGAGCGCGTCCATGCCGCCGATGCGCCTGGCGGTGCGTTCCTTCCACAGAGGATTCATGCGCTCGATCGCCACCTTGTAGCGTCCGAGCACTACCTGTTCGCCAAGCTGGGTGACCGCCTTGACGGCCGAGGCGCTGACTTCCGGCGGAACGGGATCGGACATGACCTCCGCCTCACCTTCCGCAGGCGGAGCCGCGGGGGTATTTTGCGCGAGCAAGCCCGGAGAGCCCAACATCAGGGCAATGACGGCGTGGATGAGAGCGGAAATTTTCATAGCCCCATGGATGCCCGCGCGCACCCCCCGCGTCAAGCTTGGCAAACATCATGAGATGGCTGACGCGCTTCAGGGGAGTGGCTCAAGCGTGTAGGAATCCTTGGCATCCTTGACCAACCAGCCGAGATCAGCGAGCGAGTTGCGGAGCGCATCCGACTCCGCCCAGTTTTTTGCGAGGCGCGCCTGCCAGCGTGTCTCGGCAAGGGCGCGGACCTCATGCGGAATCTCCAGCGGCTCGTTTGCAGCGTCCTGTGGAAGGGTCAGCCCCAGGGCGCGCAGCATGCGGTTGAATCCGGCCAGGGCGGCGGCGGCATCGCGACCAGTGAGGGATGCCGCATCGCGCAGCCCGGTGAACAACCCACCAAGCGCCGCCGGGGTGTTGAGATCTTGATTGAGGCTGTCCCATGCGGCTTGGAACGGGCCGAAGTCAGCCGAGTCGAGAGCAACCTCGCCATCGAGTTTGGCGGCGAGCGCGCGGGCACCCTTGGCGAGCTTGGCCATCGCCTCACGCGCTGCCGACAGCGATTCGAGGGTGAAATTGAGCGGTTTGCGGTAATGCGCGCCGATCAATGTGTATCGGACTTCCATCGGGGTGAAGCCACGCGCTTCGAGGTCGGCGATGGTATAGAGGTTGCCGAGCGACTTCGACATCTTGCCGCCATCGACCAGCAGGTGGGTGATGTGGAACCAGTGGTCGGCGAAATAGCCGCCGCAGGCGCAGCGGCTTTGGGCGATCTCGTTTTCGTGATGGGGAAACACCAGATCCACGCCGCCCGAGTGGAGATCAAACGAATCGCCAAGGTATTCGCGGATCATTGCCGAGCATTCGAGATGCCAGCCGGGGCGGCCCTCCCCCCATGGCGATGGCCAGAAATTCGCACCGTCTTCAGGCCGGCGGGCCTTCCACAAAACAAAGTCGGAAATGCTGTCCTTCTCGTATTCGTCGGCGTTGGCACGGGTGGCCTGGGTTTTCCCGAGATCGAGTTCTCGCGTGTCGAGATGGGAGAGCCTGCCGTATTCGGGAAACGAGGAGATCTTGAAATAGACCGAGCCGTCATCGGACGCGTAGGCATGTCCCTTGGCGACCAGTGCTTCGATCATCGCGATCTGTTGGGGAATGTGCTCGACCGCGCCGGGTTCGATGTGGGGTTCCAGCAGGCCGAGCTTTTCGCAATCGCTGTGGAATTTCCGTGTCCATCCGGCGGTGAATTCGGAGAGCGATTGGCCGGCCTTTTGCGAATCGCGGATCGTCTTGTCGTCCACATCGGTGATGTTGCGGACGTGGAGGGTCCGCATGCCACCGGTTTCCAGCGTGCGGCGCAGGACGTCCTGCAGGACGAAGGTGCGGAAATTCCCGATGTGGGCGGGCCCGTAAACCGTGGGGCCGCAGCAGTAAAACCGGAAGGTCCCGCCATCGAGCGGGCGGAGTTCGCGTTCGGTCCGTGTCAGCGTGTCGAAAAGCCGCATGGCCGGGGTTTAGGCAGCGGAAGGACCGGAAGCAAGAGCGGTTTGTGATGGCGGCGGCCGGACCGCATCCCCGAATCGATTTTAGCATATGCAGGATCGGGATTTCCTGATTCGTTATGCCCACTTCATCATGAACAGACGCCAATTCCTCACGACCACCACGGCCGCAATCGGGGCCACTGCCTTCTCAAGCTGCGGATCCAAGTCCGGCCAGACGCTGCGGGTATACTCATGGGCGGAGTATCTCGATCCGGAGCTCGCGAGCCGATTCGAGAAGGAATTTTCCTGCAATTTGCAAATCGACACCTTTGACTCGAACGAGGCGATGTTTGCCAAACTGTCCGCCGGAGCCACCGGATACGATGTGCTGGTGCCGACCTCCTACATGGTCAAAACCCTGGTCGCCGAAAAGATGCTCCTGCCGCTCGATCACTCGAAGCTTCCGAATCTGGAACACCTCGACCAAGGGCACATGAAACGCGCGCTCGATCCCGAAGCGACTCACTCGGTGCCATACATGATGGCTCCGACCTGCCTGGCCTGGCTGGAACCCAAGGTGTCGAATGCGGAGGCATCCTACCGCATGTTCGACCGCGCCGATCTCAAGGGCCGCATCACCCTGCTGGACGACATGCGCGAAGTGCTCGGCGCGGCATTGTTGTCACTTGGCCACCCGTTGAATTCCACCGACCCGGCACAACTCGCGGCCGCGCGCGACGTGGTGATCCGCTGGAAGAAGAACATCGCGAAGTTCGAAAACGAGCAATACAAGGCCGGGATCGCGTCCGGTGAGTTCCACCTCGTCCATGGCTACGCGGGTGACCTGCTGCAAGTGGCCCATGAAAACGAGGACATCGTGGTCGCCATCCCGGAAGAGGGCACAGCGCTTTCGTGCGACGACCTGTGCATTTTCAAAAGCTGCAAGTCGGTGGATCTGGCCCACCGCTTCATCAACTTCCTCACCGATCCCGAAGTGGCGGCGCAGAACATGGAATTCATCGAATACCGCGCGCCCAACCAAAGCGCTTACCGCCTGCTCAGCGAGGATTTCCGCGGCCAGCAGGCGTTGTTCCCAAGCGAGGAGGTGCTGGCGAAGTGTGCTCCGATCGACTACCTCGGCGACGCGCTGGCACTGTGGAGCAAGACATGGGACGAGGTGAAAGCCGGATGACATGGGCCCTACGGAGCATCGTCATTCTGACAACTGCGTGCCGCGGACATCGTGTCCGCCAAAGGGACGGAACGTCCGCGCTCCTTCACCCCTTAGCTTTCCGTCCTCAGCGCCTGGCAAAGCGAAAGCCCGGCAATGCGCGGACCAGACGCCGCATTTCAAGCTTCATCAGCGTGGCGGTGACAACGTGCGCCGGCAAACCGCTGCGTTCGATGACCTGATCAACGGTCGACTCATCGCAGTCTAACACCAGAAACACCGCAGCCTCGTCCTCAGGAAGGCTGGAGGCGTCCACGGGGATTTCGGGTGCGGCCGCCGCACTCGCAAACGGCAGCTCGCCGAGATCCTCCAGCATGTGGCTGGCGTCCGCCACCAACGTGGCCCCATCGCGAATCAGTTGGTTGCAGCCGGCTGAGCTCGGCTTGTCGATCGGTCCGGGCACGGCAAATATCGGTTTGCCGTATTCGGAGGCCAGGTTCGCGGTGATCAACGAACCCGACCACGCGGGACACTCAACGACCAACAATGCCCGGGACCATGCGGCGACGATGCGGTTGCGCATCGGAAACGTCTGTTTATCCGGCGCGGTGTTGAGCGGAAACTCGGAAACCACGGCGCCCGCCCCACTGGCGATTTTCTCGGCGAGGCCGAGGTTTTCCGGCGGATAGAGCCTCGCCAGGCCGGAGCCGATCACCGCGATGGTCCGGCCGCCCGCCGCCACCGCCGCCTCATGCGCCGCGGTGTCGATCCCACGCGCCAGGCCCGAAATGATCGTGAATCCCGCATGGGCGAGCTGATAGGACAATTTCTTCGCCGACTGCGAACCGTAATGGGTGGCGCGTCGCGAACCGACCACACCGATCGCATGGCGGTCGCGCGCCTCGATTCGCCCCCAGACATAAAGCAGCAGCGGAGGGTCATAGGCGTCGCGCAAAGGCGCGGGAAAGCCATCATCGTCACGGGTGACGATTTGAATGCCGCGTTCCGCCGCCTCACGGATTTCGGCGGCCGGATCGGCATGGTCCTGCCACGCAGCGAGGATTTTCGCGATTTCCGGTCCGATGCCCTCCACCCGCAGGTGCCGGTTCTCGCCCGCAGCCAGCACGGCCTCCGGAGAACCGAACGAATCGATCAGACGTCGCACCCTCACGGGGCCGATCTTCGGCAGCATGTTCAGCGCGACAAGGGCTTCCAGTGTGGTCATCGGCAACGAGACTGAGGGGCTTGCGGATCAAGGTCAAAGACGGATCGCCGGGAACAACGGAATTTCTGTCAGAACGGCGGATCACTCGACATTCTGAACCTGCTCGCGGATTTTCTCCAGTTCGGTTTTCGCCTCGACGATGGTTTGCGCGATGGTGGCATCGTTGGCCTTCGATCCGATCGTGTTGAACTCGCGGAAAAGCTCCTGGCAGAGAAAATCCAGCGCCCGGCCCGGAGGCTCAGAAGCATCGAGGTATTCACGGAACTTGGCAAAGTGGGAATCGAGCCGCGTGAGCTCCTCACTCACATCACAGCGGTCCGCGAACAACGCGATCTCGCGGATGACGCGCTCGTCGGAGACATCGAGTTCGAGGCCGGCGTCGCTCAGGCGCTTGATCAACAGCTCCCGCTGGCGCGCCGGACGCAGCGAGGCGAGGGATGCGATGCGGTTGGCGAAGTCCGCAAGCGCGGCGAGCCGCTGGAGCGCATCCTGCCTGAGGTGTCCGCCCTCGGTTTCGCGCATGGCGTTGAGCGCGGCCAAAGCATCATCGAGCGCGGGACCGACGGCCAACCATGCCTCGTCGCAATCGATCTCACGCGTACCGGCAACCAGCATGCCCGGTTGGCGGAGGTAATCTGCCGCAGTGGCGGGTAGCGGATGCCCGACGGTTTTGTCCAGCTCTGCGAGCGCGTCACGCATGGCGGCGGCGAGAGACACATCGACACGCATTGACTGGCCGCCCCCACCCGCCGCTTCCAAATTGAGTGAAACCTGAAGGCGACCGCGGGAAACCCTGCCCAACAAGGTTTTCCGGATCCTGCCATCGAGCTCCTGGAGCTCACGCGGCAGTTGGATCACCACCTCCAGCTGCTTGCGGTTGACGGTGCTGATTTCCACCGTGGCGTGCCATTGGCCGGTGGCTGCCGATCCTCGGCCGAATCCTGTCATCGAGTGCATGCCGGACATTGTGACCGCCCGCAGGAAATTGAAAAGCATGCATGCCGCGATTTTTCAGGTGAGATCCGGGTTGGACGGAAGCGGCCGGGTGGTCCAGAATCCGCGCATGGCGAAGGTGCTTGTGGGACTCTCGGGCGGCGTGGACAGCGCGGTCGCGGCGGCGTTGTTGCTGGAACAGGGGCACGAGGTGACCGCCGGCTACATGAAGAACTGGATCAATGACGAGGGCATCCCGGGCGACTGCCCGTGGGAACAGGACATTGAGGACGCACGCGCGGTTTCCAGAACGCTTGGCATCGAGTTCCGCGTGATCGACCTGATCGATTCCTACCGCCAGCGGATCGTGGATTACCTGATAGAAGGATACCGCGGCGGCATCACTCCGAATCCGGACGTCTGGTGCAACCGTGAAATGAAATTCGGCGTCTTTCTCGATTACGCGCTGGACCAGGGGTTCGAGCGGGTCGCCACCGGCCACTACGCGCGGCGGATCGATCTGGCCGACGGCACGCCGGCGATCCTGCGCGGCGCAGACCCTAACAAGGACCAGAGCTATTTCCTGTCGTTGATGACGCGGCGGCAGGTGGAGCACGCGCTGTTTCCGACCGGCGGAATGCTCAAGCCGGAGGTGCGCGCGGTCGCGGGACGCTTCGCCCTGCCCGTCGCAGGCAAAAAAGACAGCCAGGGCATTTGTTTTCTCGGCCAGGTGAAGATGACGGATTTCCTCCGCCACTATCTGCCGGATTCGCCGGGGAAAATCGTCGATGTCTCGGGCCGTGTTCTCGGCGAGCACCTCGGTCTTCACCTCTACACGCTGGGACAGCGGAAGGGCCATGGTGTGGCATCGCCCCGCGACGGCATGGCCTATGTGGTCGTCGGCAAGGACATGGCGAACAACCGCCTGATCGTTGGCTGGGACACGCCGGAATCGGAGGGACTTTACACCCGCAACTGCACGGTCGGCATGGTTTCGGAAATCGCCGGGGCTTTTGACAAAACATGTTGGATCGAGGCCCAGCCGCGCTACCGGGCCAAAGCGGAACCGGCGCTGATGGAACCCATGGGAGACGGCACGCTGCGGCTGGAATTCCGCACGCCACAACGCGCGATCGCCCCCGGACAGATCTGCGCGTTTTACGATGGCGGCCGCCTGCTGGGCGGAGGGGTCTTCCAGAGTATCGGCGGCACGAAATAAGCACGGATTCCGCCACCCTGCCTTGCTTGAGCTGCGCAGGGCGGGCTTGACCGCAACGGCCTCGTTTGCGATGGATGCGCAGTATTCCCATCACCTCACCACCATCCCAATCATCGATTCCATGAAAACCATCCGCCTTGCCGCAAGCTGCGCTCTCGTTCTTGCCGCCGCAGCCGCATCTTCCTGTTCTTCGCTGAGCCGCTCGCCATCGGGCTTCCTCACCAACTACGGCCAGCTCAATGCCGGATACGGCACTGCCGACGCGGTTTCGGTCTATCTCAAACCCGGAGTGGATTTGAAAAAATATGACAGCGTGATCATCGATCCTGTGACCACCATCATCTCCACCCCGGGAATCGGCTCGGACATCAGGGACCAGCTCGCCGCATACCTCTCCGAGTCGCTGCGTGAGGAACTCTCCGGCAGTTTCAAGGTGGTGGGAACTCCCGGCCCAACCACGTTGCGCGTCCGCATGGCCCTCACCGATGTGATCGAAGACCAAAAGCTCGGGGTTCCAACCCGGACCGTTCACACCAGCCCGCGCGCCACACGCACCGGAACGCTCGGCACACCGGAAATCGCCGCATTCATCAGCAATGTATCGTTTGAAAGCGAAATTCTCGATTCCGTGACCGGTGAGCGGCTCACCGCGTTGTGTGACCACCGCATCGGAGCCAAGCGGGAGGCCACCCCCGCGACCACATGGGCGTCCGTGCGCAGCGCCAACCAACAAGGCGCGAAGCGCCTGCATCAGCGCTTCATTCTTGCCGGCGGACGCTGATTTTCCCCCCAAGAATTGCCGGATTGCCACCATCGTCCGTGACTTTGGTCCATTTCGGGTGTTGATTGCGGAACATGAAATTCCGCCTGCTGGTTTTGCTGATTGCCTTCACGATGGTCGTCGCCATCGGCTATTGGCTTGCAGGCACGGCGGCCCCCAAAGCCAAGCCGCAGGCGAAAACAGCGCAGGAGACCACCCCGCCTGCGCGCTGGGCAACCGTGGAGGAAACGATGCCTGTTTTCCGGCGCAGCGAGCGTCCGCCGGCAAAACTCCGGGATGACGAGGCCAAGGCCGCAGGCGCACTGGAAGGCCAGCGGATCCTTGTTTTTTCCAGTCAACAGGATCTCAACCGTTTTCTTGAACGCGCGGGTGACGCCATCCGCATCCTTGGCCGGCTTGATGCCTTGAACGCTCTGCGCGTCGGCTTCACCGATGCCGCAGAGCTGCTGGCGATGGTTGATGGCGAGACCGAGCTTTCGCTCATCTTCCCGGTCATCTCACCCTACCCGGAAGAAGGATCGATCCAGGCGGGCGCGGTTCCATTGGGGGCCTCCCTGCTGGACTGGCTCGGCATCAAGGGTGACCACTCGGATTGGGGCCGTGGCGTGAAAATCGCGGTGTTGGATACCGGGGTGCTAGGCCACTCCGCTTTCAACACATCGATCCAAACGCTTAACCTGGTGGCTCCGGGACCCGATGGCACAGAACCTAACGGCCATGGTACCGCCGTGGCCTCGATGATCATCGGCAACGGCTCGCTCACGCCCGGTGTTGCACCGGGTGCGGGGATACTCTCGGTGCGCATCGCCAACGACAACGGCCAGTCGGATAGCTTCCTGCTCGCCCAAGGCATTGTCGCCGCCGTCGATGCCGGCGTGCAGCTGATCAACATCTCAATGGGCAGCTTCGGGGACAGCGTGTTGGTGCGCAACGCGATCACTTATGCTGGCACGAATGGCGTCATGATCATCGCCGCTGCAGGCAACAACGGCATGGAGCAAGTCCTTTATCCCGCAGCCAACAGCGGCGTGATCGCCGTTGGCGCGGTCGATGCGCAGGGCCGCCATCTGGATTTCTCGAACTCCGGGGAATCGGTTGCACTGTCGGCCCCGGGATACGGATTGAATGCCGCGTGGCCCGGCGACATGGCCGCACGCGTCACCGGCACTTCGTTCAGCGCACCCATCGTGACCGGTTCGATCGCCGCGCTGATGACCGAAGGCGGCGGGCTCACCCCTGCCCAGGCATACGCGCTGATGACCCGCTATCTAAACGATGGCGGCGAGGCGGGCTCCGATCCGCAGCTGGGTCTCGGCATGCCCGATCTCGGGCGCGCGCTGGCCGGCAACACCCCGGGTATTTACGACGCGGCCCTGGCCTTTCAGCGGATCATTCCACCCGACCCACAAAACCCCAACGGACAGGTGGAAATCCTCGTACAAAACCGCGGCACCGAAACCCTGATCAACACCGCCGTGGAAGTCAGCGCCGGCGGAGGGAAAATCACCTCGAACCTGACCTCGATCCAGCCCAACGCCGTGCAAAGCATCCGCGTGCCGCTCGGACGCCCGCTCGACCCGGTAACCGGACTGAAGATCGACGCACAAGTCCGACTTTCCGGTGGTTTTACCGATGCCAAACCCACGAATGACCGCTGGATCGAAACCCATGTGGCGGAGCCTGCTCGCTAGCATCGCTATCGGCTCAATCTCATCCATCACCGCAGCCCCGGTGATGCGTGAAGCCCCGAACCCGAATGCCACTGCCGCCAATCAGCGACTCGTCTCCGGCAATGCCTGCGGCCCGGCCGCGCTGCTCAACGCATTCCGCTTCGGCAACCCCCACTGGCAACGCGCAGCCAATGTCGTCACCGGTGACACCGACCGCGAGCGCATCCTGCGCATCATCCGCGAAATCGGCATGCGCCCGTCGAAGCAACTCCCCGGCCGGCCACGCTGGAGCCGCCGCGGCATCAGCGTGACCGATCTGCGCGACATGGCCAACGAGATGTCTACCGGCCTGTACCTGCCAAAAATCTCAGACGAGGTGTTCTTCACCACCGCGCGGGAAACCCCGCAAAAACTCCTCCGCCGCACCCACCAACGCCTCGAGAAATCGCTGGCCAAGGGACTGCCGCCGGTCATCAGCATCCGCCGCCACGCACTGCGCCGCCAACGCGACGGATCCACCCAGTGGGTCGGCACCGATGCCCACTTCGTCACCCTCACCGCCATCCCTCGCAAGCTCCCCAAAAACGCCACTTCTTTTCCTGTACGATACATCGACCCGCTGGGCGGGGAGGCCCACATGGGCGTGATCCGCATCCCGGAGCAACGCCTGCTGACGGATTCTTCCGGCATTCCATGTTGCCTGGAGGCCGCATTTCCCGAGCCACCAGCCGGAAAACGCCGCCACCTCGATGGTGAAAAAACCGCCGTCGTTCTCGCCGCCGCCATCGGCAGGTGGTGAACCCCGCCAAAAAAATGGGCAGGGCCCCGCTTCACCAGCGGAGCCCTACCTGGGGGGATCATCGGGAAAATCTGTTATTCGCCAGACGAAACCTAACGAAATTCGATTTGGAATATGACCTGACCAACCGGCCCGGTCGCTGGAAAAACCATGGATTATTCATCCGGAATCATAGACTCCTGCCCCGCCGGCGCGTGTCGCAGCACAACCGGACCGATGAACTCCGCTTCGTTTGCGGAGCAAGGCCCCTCAAACCAAATGACAAAGAGCCGCTGACGCTCAGGTCAGCGGCTCTGGGAGGTTTGCCGGTTTTTATCGGATCAGCGCGTGTCAGGGAGCTGGTGCCGTAGCCTGAACGCGGACGAAGAAGCGGTCACTGGCCGGGATTTCGCTAAGTCCCACCGTAACGGTTTCCACATTCTCGCCCGGTCCCGGAGTGACCTCTTCCTCATTGGCTCCTTCGTCCTGTGGCCAGCTCTGAAGATCGCTGGAATACAGGATCGAATAGGTCAATCCGCTGTTCACGCGACGGGTGTAGCTGAACTTGCCTGTGGCACGGAGTTCGCTGATATCGGCGATCGGATTGGAGGAGGCCGGATCCACGGGGCTGAGACCGAAAGCGAACTCCTCAAAGTTGCTGCGGCCATCGCCGTCTTCATCCGCAGCCGGATCACTGAGGTCGGCATCATACAGGCCATCCCATGCCTGGTATGGATTGTCAGGTGCCACATTGACAACCTGGGTACGGGTGCCAACGCTGGGGGTGAAAGCACTATCGCCCGAGTAAGTCGCGGTAATCTGGTGCGACCCAACAGCAAGTGCGCTGGTCGAGTAGGAAGCCGCTCCGGACACCAAGGGGCTCACAGTCGCCACCACATTGCCGTCCACACGGAACACCATGCTTCCGGTGGCGGTGGTTTCAGGAAGGCCGTCCACCATCACCGATGCCGTGAAGGTCACTTCCTGACCCTCAACCGATGGAGTGCCACTGGTATCCAACACAGTGGTCGTTTCAGTGAAGGTGTTGGTATATACCAGCCCCAGAACGCCGGTGGCCTCGGTGAAGGTCCAGTTCCTGTTCCAATCGGTCTTGGTCCAGACATTATCCCCATCGCTATCGTCGAAGCCGGCCACACTGAACGTTCCGCCATAGATCGGGGTGCTGACATCAACCAGGGTCCAGCTTCCGGAAGTGGCCGTCACCGCCGAAGTGTCGATCACAAACGAACCGTTCAGCGCCGCAGTGCCATTGCCGGTAATTTTGTTGCTGCCCGCATTGGTGACCGCGAACTTCAGGCTGCCGGTGTTGGTCAGCGTCATCCGGGTTGTGTAGGTCCCGTTGCTGATGGTGGTATTACCGGTATAGGTGTTAGCGCCGCTGAGGACGAGTCCTGGCCAGCCGCTGTCACCCCAGGCTTCAATGATGTTCAGGCCGCCGGTGCCACCAATCCGCGAGCTGATCGTCATGACGCTGGTGAGGTGGCTGCTGATGTTCACGTTGAGCGTGGAGTTGAGCGTGATATCCGCGACGTTGATGTTCGCCCCCGTGGTCGTGGAAACGTCGCTCCCACGGCTCAGGACTGCATTGTTTGCGCCGTTGTCAAAAACCAGGGTGCCCGTACCATTGATGGTGTGGGCCGCGCCCGTGTCTCCGCCAAATTGAAGTTGGCCGAGTGTGATCGGGTTGTTCATGGTCCAGACGTTGTTGCCGGCTTGTGTGAAGCACCTGGCGGCAATGCCTTGGGCATTCGGATAAGCAGGTGCATCCCAGTTGGCGGACTCCCACTCGTAAGTTCCAACTGCGGTTGGCTTGTTCCAAGCCCAGGTCGGAGCCGGCATCGCGATACCCAAGCTATACTTGGTGTTCAAATAGCCGGCCAAGGTGGTTACTTCCGAATTCGTAAGAACACGGTCATAGACGATGACTTCCGAGATATCGCAATCGGAATGCTCACCGAACATGCTGCCGTTCAACTGAAGGTTGTTGGGGCCTTGAGTCCCGTTTTGGTTGGACGCAAGCTGAACCCAATTTCCTGAACCGTCCGCGCCATAAAGCGTCGAATTCTGTCCGGCACCGCCGATGGTGGCCACATTGAGATGGGGGTTTGTGTCTGATCCCTGACCAGGTCCCTGGACCCATCCCTCAAAGTATGCGCAATTGCGATTGCCACCCCAGTAACCCATGAGCCAGTTGTTGCCGGCCGAGCTTAGCACCCGCCCGTTGCTGCCGCCCGTCTGGCGCGCAACCAGAACGATCGACACAGGTCCTGCGGCACGATTCACACCGTCGTTCATCCATGACGAGGTATTGAAGCGCACGGTAGGCAAGGCGCCAGGGCCGGACGCGTCGGTGACCAAGGTCGGCGCACCGCCACCCTTGGTGGCCTTATTGGAACCGCCGAACTTGTCGCGCCATTCGTTCACGGTGGTGCCGTCCAGCGTCATCGTGCTGGCATCAGTGGCGTCCAGCCAGAGGGCGAGGCCAAGGCTTACACCTCCCGGAGCAGACGGAGCCTCGTTGACGGACACAGTATAGACATTGACGATGTCGCCATCGGTGACCGTATATTGAACACTTCCACCCACCGAAAAGGCCGGACTCGGCACGCCGCCGCTGGGCTGGTCACATGATCCGGAGGACAGGACATAGGTCGGGTTGACCGTCGGGATGTCGGTGCCGTTGGCCACGACCAGCGAGATCGTCTTAGCTCCTTGATCAATGATGCCGGCATAGATGCCGTAATTGAACGAGGTGATCACCGCTGCGGCACTCAGGGAGAGGTTGCCGCTAGTGCTGTCGAAGGTCCAGTTCTTGGGTCCGTCCGACATTCTCCAGAGGTTCGTATCGACGGGATCCTGTGTAAAACCGGCCACCTCGAAGGTGCTACCGAAGCTTTCGTTGAGGGTGTCGACCTTGACGATATTCCAAGTACCGGTGAAGGCAGTGACCGCCGAGGTGTCGATGTCGAAAATGCCATCGAACTGTGCGGTACCCGAGCCCTTGACCTGATTGGTCGAGGAGTTGGTGACCTTGAACTTCAAGTGGCCGGTCGGCGCCAGGATTAACGTGCCGCCCAGGACTTCGGTCGTGTCGGTGTAGGTGTTCGCGCCGGAGAATGTCCATGTGCCCGAGTCCACCTTGCGGATGCGCAGGGCACGCCAAGGACGGTCCGAAAGCACGCCGGCCCATTCACCGGCACCGGTGCCACCGAGGTAGAAATAAGACGCACCGTTGCCTTCCAGATTGCTCGTAATTTTAAACGGGCTGGCGGTGGTCGTGGTTCCGGAGGCGGCCAAGGTTGTGTGCCATTCCAAATCGGTCGCGTTATTGATTGCGAAAATGCGATCCGTTGTGTCACCACTACCGGTATATTCCCAAGTGCCGCCCCCCACACCACGCATCTGGAGGCGCCCATTGTCGACGGTCAATGGATTGCCCAGCGCACTGGGCCCTTCGCCGACGTTCTTGATGGAACTGAACTTGAGCCCCTGAGGGAAGTTCCCAGTTGTTTGAACGGCACCATCCCACGAGTTCGAGTTGTTGTCGAAAATCATCGTCATTCCTTCGGCCAGGAGGACGGCACCCGAGCCGGTGATTGGCCCACCCATCATCGAGCTTTGCGCTTGCTCACCGCTCTTGTTGATCTTGAGCAGCGAATTGTTACTCATCGTCACACCGGTGTCGATCGTGCCGTTCAGGGTGAGCGTGGCATTGTCGAGCGTGGTGCCGCCGGTGTAGTCGTGATCGCTGGCATCAAGGACGAAACCGGACCATCCCTCATCACCCCACACGTTCTTGAGATTCAGGGACCCGGAGCCGGTGAACTTGCCCTGCATGATCATCATGCTGGTGATGTGGGTGCCGGAGTAATCGACGTTGAGCGACGAATTCAGCTGGTATGTCGTGAACTTCATCGTGCCACCGTTGGTCGTGCCAACGTCACCACGGGTGAGAGTCGCGTTGGACCCGCCGTTGTCGAAGACGAGTGTGCCTGCGGTCGCGCCACTGGCTCCTTGAATCGTATTAACGCCACCCGTGCCAAAGTTCAGCGAGCCAAGCGTGATCGACGAACTCCCTACCTCCAGAATCGTGGCATTCGCCGCCGGGGCGATATTCGCGACATCGGACGCGAGCGATGGATAGTCGGGAGAGAGGTCCCAGTTAGAGGACTCCCATGCATACGTTCCCGCACCCGGGCTTACCCAAGTGTAACTCGCGGCATGCGCGTGGGTCATGAGGCCTGCCGCCGCAGCGATGGCCGAATTGCAAAACAGCCTCCACGCCGAGTTGCCGGCAGCGGAAGCAATCCATTTGGGAGTATCTTTGGATGGGTTCATTATTTGGGGGGATTGATCCATTGCTATTCCTTGGGCGACAGTCGGATCCACGGGAAACTAACCCTTGAAATGCGCCAGACAGCCTCAAAAAAAGCAATGAATGGATGTTTTTAATTGATGACTTCATTAAATTGCCCCGTCTTTTCGGTCACTTCAAGCGGAAAATACACTTCTCTAAACCAGCGCTCAGGGGAGTGATCCGACTGTTTCGACAGTCCGCATTGGGCCGTTGAGCCGAGGCACGCACGGATGAATGATCGTTGCCCGGATCACAGCAATCGCCAGACATTCCCACTGCCGGCATGCCGGATTGATTCCCCGCCTCCCCATGGGTTTGGCCAGCCCCCATGGCGCCTCCTGGCCGTGCGGCCCCCAAGGCTCCAGCCCATCACTGCGCCTACCGATCCATCATCGCCCGAGTTTCCTGCGCGTGGCCATTTTCAGGCGCGGCAATAGTTGGGACCACCTTCCGCGACATACCCACCGAGCCATCCTCCCTGGCGCAATGGCAGCTCCCAAAAGAGGTGAAATTTTGGGTTGCCAAGCCAGCATGTAGCCATCAGGTTCCCCCCGTTGGAACGAAGGAGCCGCGTTGCGCGTGAAAATCCGCCGCCCGCCTCCCCATCGGTTTCTCCCCTGCTCCACCATCCACCGCGCTCGCGCGCACTCAGGGTGGCCCGAATCGGTCGCAACGCAGGGAACCATCCCCTTGATTTGATTCATTTTCATCCACTCCTCAGCGCACTGCGGGTCGGAGAATGACGCATTTGTCTCAACTCCCAAGCCCTCAGGCAATTCGCAACCCCACCCAATCATCTTCCCATGGCCGGTCACAACAAGTGGTCAAAGGTCAAGCACATCAAAGCCAGAGTCGATGCCATCAAAGGCAGGGTCTTCAGCAAATGTGCCCATGAAATCGCGCTTGCAGCCCGCGCCGGCGGCAGCGATCCCGCAGCCAACGCCCGCCTCCGGACCGCCATCGAAAATGCCAAGTCCGTCTCCATGCCCCGGGAAAACATCGAGCGTGCGATCAAAAAAGGCTCCGGAGAACTTGGCGGCGATGCGATCCAGGAGGTCACTTACGAAGGCTACGGCCCCGCCGGAACCGCCTTCATGATCGAAATGGCCACCGATAATCTCAACCGTTCCGCTGCCGACATGCGGTCGATTTTCAGCAAGAACGGAGGCAGCGTCGCCACCCAGGGCAGTGTTTCCTACCAATTTGACCGTCGAGGCGAAATCCGCATCCCTGCCACAGCCATCGCCGCCGACCCTCTCATGGAGGCCGCCATCAACGCGGGCGCGGACGATGTCCTCCTCGACGAAGACGAACATGTCATCCATACCGCGCCCAACGAACTGGGTACTGTCGCCAACACCCTGCGTTCCTCCGGCATCATCCCCGCGTCGGAAAAGCTGGTTTCCATCCCGCAGGCCATGGCGGTCGTCGATGATCCCGCCATCGCACGCCAAATCATCAAACTTTACGACCAACTCGACGATTACCCCGACACTGTGAATGTCTTCACCAACTTTGAAATCGCGGATGAAATCCTCGACCAGCTCGACTCCTGAGGCGCACGCCCAGGAAATCCAACCATAAATTTTCCAAGACTCCGGATGAGTACCAAGCCAAAGAAAGAAACCCCGCCGTCGGCCCCCGCCGCCCGCAAACGCGCTGTCAAAAAAGCCGCTGCAGCCGAAATGCCTGCCGACGAGCCCAAGGCCGAGAAAAAAAACCCTGCCCGCAAAACCGCCGCCAAAAAAGCCGCGAAGTCCGCTCCGGCTGGCGACATAGCCCCCGCATCATCACCCTCACCGGCACCCGCAAAAAAAGCCTCCCGCACCCGCAAGGCCGTTGCTCCAGAGCCCTCCACTCCGGCACCCGCGCCATCACCCGAAGCGCCACCTCGCGGCGAGCCCGAACCGCCCCGTGACGCCCCACGCTTCGGCCGCGTCCCTGGCGGTGGCCCCATCACCCATCGCGAGCCTAACGAAAACCCGGCCCCGCGCCAGCAAACACCGGCCGAAACCGCCGCACCGCCGCCGGCACAAGGCCAGGAAATCCGCCATCCGGAAGACACCCACCGCCACCCAACCGGTGATCCTCAACCGCCACGCGAGGGTCAGCCACGGGAAAGCCGCAGCAAGCGCCGTCGTGAAAAACGCAAACGTCGCAACAACGACCGCCAACAACAGCAAGGTCACGGCGATCGCCAGCCCCACCGCAACCAAGGACAGGGCGGCGAGCCTTTTGATCCCAACGACCGCCGCCCGGCGCAACTCACCGGCCCGCCGATTCCCGCCGACGGCATGCTGGAACTCGCCCCCAAGGGATTCGGTTTCCTCCGCATTCCCGGCAAGAACTTCGAACAAGCCCGCGACGACGTCTTTGTCACCCCGGAAACCATCCGCAAATACCACCTGCGTGTCGGCCAGTGGATCCACGGAACCTATCAGCAGGGCGCACGCGGGCCCCAGCTCGTCGAAATCACTTCGATCAACGGCATGACTCCCGCGGATGCCTCGAAGCTCCCGCATTTCGACGAACTCAAGGCGATCAATCCGACCCGCCGCATCAGCTTTGAAACCACGCCCGAACGCTTCACCACCCGGGTGCTCGACATCATGGCTCCCGTCGGACGCGGCCAGCGCGGTTTGATCGTCTCACCGCCACGCTCCGGTAAAACCACGATGCTGCTCCACATGGCGGAGGCGATCCGCGAGAAATACGACGAGGCCATCCACCTGATGGTTCTGTTAGTCGATGAACGGCCGGAGGAGGTCACCGAATTCCGCCGCGCCCTTCCCGGAGCGGAGATCTACGCCAGTTCCAACGACGAACAGGCGCGCAACCACTGCCGCATCGCCGAACTCGCGATCGAACGCGCCAAGCGGCTTGTCGAGGCCGGTCAGGATGTCTTCCTGCTGATGGATTCGATCACCCGCCTCGCCAGGGCCTACAACAACAACATGCCCAACCGCGGCCGCGGCACCGGCTCCGGCGGCATCACGATCGGCGCGCTTGAGGTGCCGCGCCGCCTGTTCGCCGCCGCGCGCAACACCCGGGGTGGAGGATCGCTCACCATCCTCGCCACCGCCCTGATCCAAACCAACTCGCGGGCCGACGAGGCCATCTTCATGGAATTCAAGGGCACCGGCAACATGGAGCTCGTACTCGACCGGAAGATCGCGGAAAACTACATCTATCCCGCGGTTGATATCTTCAAATCCGGCACCCGCCGCGAGGAGATCCTGATTCCCGAGCACATGCTCCACAAGATCCACCTGATCCGCCGCGGCCTATCCGGCCACCGCCCGGTCGAAGCGATGGAGCGATTGTTGTTCTTCCTCAGGAAGTTCCCTAACAATCCCCAGATGCTGATGGAAATCAAAGGTTGATCACGCCTTTTCCGCTTGCCCTCCATGAGCACGGTCCTCGAAACCATCGACGGCGGAACCCGCTATCTTGAAAAACGCCGCGTCGATGACGCCCGCCGCAACATGCAGATGCTCGTCGCCGGCCAACTCGGCTGCACCCGCATGGACCTCTACCTCCAGTTCGACCGGCCGCTCGACGAGTCGGTTCTCGCACCGCTCCGCGAAAAGCTGAAACAGCGCGGCGAAGGCGTGCCGCTGCAGCATTTGTTAGGATCGGTCTGGTTCCACAACCGCGAGTTCAAATCCGACGCCCGCGCGCTGATCCCCCGCCCGGAAACAGAGGAACTCGCCGAATGGATCCTCTCATGGCAGCTTCCCGGATCCCAACGCGTGCTCGACATGGGATGCGGGTCCGGCGTGCTCGGCCTTACCCTCGCCGCGGAACGGCCCGCGTGGCATGTCACCCTCGCGGATGTTTCGCCCGACGCCCTCTCACTGACCCGCGAGAACGCCGCTCGGCTCGGGATTTCCAACACCACCACCACCGAAACCGACCTCTTCGACCGGCTCGGCGGAACATTCGACGGCATTGTCGCCAATCTCCCGTATGTCCCGGAATCCGAGCGTGCCTCGATGAGCCGGGAGGTTCTGCATGACCCGGCGCTCGCACTTTTCAGCGGCACCGACGGATTGGATCTGATCCGCCGCTTCATTCCGCAGGCCTTCGACCATCTCAACCCTGGTGGTTGGCTCGCCCTTGAGATCGGCCACGATCAAGCTTCCCAAGTGACCGGATTTCTCCAAGCCTCGTCCTTCGCCTGCATCGAAGTCAAAACCGACCTCTCCGGTGTCGCCAGATTCCCGTCCGCCCGTCGCCCGGTCTGACTCCAGATTCCCATATTCCCATACCCGCAATTCCACTCACAGTTCATGGACAAGCTCATCGTTCACGGTGGCGCCACCCTCAGGGGGGCGATCAATATTTCCGGTTCCAAAAACGCGTCGTTGCCGATTCTCGCGGCGTCGTTGCTCACCGCGGAACCCTGCATCATCCGCCGCGTCCCGGATGTCTCGGACACGAACTACATGATCCAGATCCTCAGCGCCCTCGGCGCGGATGTGGAACGATCTTCCGGAACCGTCCGCATCACCTGTGAGGACATCATGGATGCCGCTCCATACGAGCTGGTTCGCCGCATGCGCGCATCGATTTGTGTGATGGGCCCGTTGCTCGCCCGCAAGGGACGCGCCCTGGTCTCACTGCCCGGCGGCTGTGTCATTGGCGACCGCCCGGTGGATCTCCACCTGCGCGGGCTTGAAGCCCTCGGTGCCAAAGTCGAGTTCGAAGGTGGCAACATCCTGCTCACCGCGGAGAACGGCCTGCGCGGTGCGGAAATCGATCTCCGTGGAACCCACGGACCGACCGTGCTGGGAACCGACAACGTGATGATGGCGGCGACCCTGGCCGAAGGCACCACCGTCATCGAATCCGCCGCCGCCGAACCCGAGGTGCTTGACCTGGCGAATTTCCTCAACGCCATGGGCGCGCAAATCACCGGCGCGGGGACCAGCCGCATCACCATCGTTGGCGTCAAGGAACTGCACGGCGTCGAACACACCGTCATCCCGGACCGCATCGAAGCCGGCACCTTCATGGCCGCCGCCGCCATGGCTGGCGAAGGTGTGACCCTCCGGCGGGTTTGCCGCGATCACCTCAAAGCCATCACCGCAGCCATCGAGCAGGCTGGCCACAAGGTCGAATTCAACCCTGCCGGCGACACCTGCACCATCCACCGCAGTCCCGTGGAAAACACACGCGGCGTGGATCTCGTCACCTCTCCTTATCCGGGATATCCCACCGACATGCAGGCGCAGATGACCGCGCTGCTGGCCACCACACCGGGCATCAGCGTGATCAAGGACACCATTTTCCCACAGCGGTTCATGCACTGCGCCGAACTCAAGCGCATGGGCGCCGACATCAAGGTGGACAACGGAACCGCCATCGTGACCGGAGTCGCCCAGCTCTCCGCCGCCCCGGTCATGGCCTCCGACCTCCGCGCATCCGCCGCCCTCGTGCTCGCCGCCCTCACCGCCAAGGGCTCCACCGAAATCAGCCGTCTCTATCACATCGACCGCGGCTACGAGCACATCGATGAAAAACTCCTGATGCTCGGGGCAGACGTCGAGCGGGTCAAAGACTGAACAGAAACAACTGAAGCGCATCGGCAATGTTTCACAAACACATCGTCCTGGGTTTGATCGGCGTGTCCATTGCGCTTGGCGGAACGGTTACAAACGCCGCTGCCGCAACGCCGGAGATCGTGGGCGGCACGGTTTTTCTGGATACCAACGCCAATGGCACGCGCGATGCCGGCGAACCAGGACTGCCGGGAGTGGCGGTGACCGACGGCGTGTCATTCGTCACCAGCGACGCGGATGGCCGCTACCGCATCAAGATCGGCGATGACGAAATGTTTCCATTCCGCGAGACCCAGTGCGTCCATCCGTCGTGGCCGGACGGGCTGTGGCCCAGCCGCGCGCGCTGGTGGATGCGGCTTTCCGAGGTCAGGGATGCAGACAACGTGGACTTCGGCATGCGCAAGGTCCCGAAGGACGAGCCGTTCTGTTTTGCCACGTTCGGCGATGAACACAGCGGATCCGCCGCAAGCTATCCTCACATCGCCGCCGAAGTGAACGCCCTCAAGAGCGTGCGCTTCGTGGTCTGTCTTGGCGACTATGGATATGCCGGCCGCGACAACGCATCGAAATCCTTTGGCGACATCGCGCAAGCAGCCGCCAGGGATTTCAAGGTTCCGGTTTTCCATGTGCCCGGAAACCATGACATCGTCAGTGTCCCCGAAGGCGGCGAGGTGACACCGGCCGATATTTGGGGACCTCATACCGAACAGCTCGGCCCGCCGCGGTTTTCGTTCGACTACGGCGGCGTGCATTTTGTGGCGATCGACAGCGACCGCTTTGATCCGAAGACAGGAAAAGCCACCCATGGACATCCGCCGACGGCGGCCGCATGGCTCCGCCGCGATCTCGAACGGATCGATCCCGCGCGAACCACCTTCATGCTGACCCATCTGCTCTACGGCGACAACGGCGTGTCGGAGATTCTCCGCAGGCAGAAGTCGCGTTTCGCCTACATGGGGCACACCCACATCGCATCCTGCGTGGATTTCGACGGCACCATGGGTTCTGTTAGTTTTCCGCTTTCAGTAACTTCCGTGAATGCCGGGAGGTTCGCCGTGGGCGAACGCGTCATTCCCGGCAGCAGGACGCACGCCGGCTACAGCATGAGCGGCATCCACTACTGGGACAGCTGCGTGGCTCCGGGGCTCGAAGCGTGCCGGCGTGATTCAGTGACGCGCACGAATGGCGGGACGGCGCTCGAAACCAAACCGGCCGACTGGGCACACATCGTCGCGGAATTCAAAGTGCCGTTAGACGGCGAGGCCGGACTGAGCATCGGGGGAAAACAAACCGTCGATGTGATCCGGCGGGCCGATGAACTGGTGGTGGACGGACTGGCATTCGACGCCCCGGTTTCGCGCGAGGGCGGTGAAGCCACCTGGCAGATTCTGATAGACAAACCCTACATGGGCTACATGACCCTGGTGACCGGCGGCGGCGGCGGTGAATCGACCCGGTCCCGGGCCCGGGTCATGCTGCCGGTGAAAGTGGACGCACCGCACCGTGTGACACCGATCGGTCCTGCCGCCGCGTTCTCACAAATAGACCTGCATGCCCTCAAGCCCGCCCCATGGCCCGGCGCGCTGCCGCTCTATCACTGGTCCCCCCACTCGTGGAAGTGGGGGGCCGAGCACTATCGGGATCTCTTTTCCGGGATCGACAACGAGAGGTCGCAGGAAATGCTGCGCCGCCACGGAATCAGGAACGCGGAGCGCTGAAGCGGTCATCCCTGCATGTGCAACGACAGGAGGATCCGCATACTGGCTACATGGTGTCAGATAAATAATTAGATTTTTCGCTTGAGTGGTTGACGAGTAGCTGGGTAGGGTGCGGACATGAGACGGGCGCGATGGCTGGCGGCATGGAAGGATTCGGCGACGAGACCGGTGGTTTACCATTGCATTTCGCGGGTGGTGGACCGGCGTTTTGTTTTCGATGAGAAGGAGCGTGAGGCGTTCCGGATGTTCATGCGGATGTATGAGAACTTCTCCGGCTGCCGGGTGTGGTCCTATTGCGTGATGTCGAACCACTTCCACCTGCTGCTGGAAGTCCCGCCGATGAAGACGGGCGGACTGACGGATGCGGAATTGTTGCAGCGGCTCTCCGCGCTGTATGCGGAGGGCGAGGTGGCGTTGGTGGCGGCGGAGTTGAAGGAGGCCCGCAAGGCGGGGAACGAAAGCACGGCTGCGGCGATCCACAAGCGCTACACTTACCGGATGCACGACTTGAGCGAGTTCATGAAGGGGCTGCTGATCCGCTTCACGCGCTGGTTCAACCGGACGCATTCACGGACGGGCACGTTGTGGGAGGAGCGGTTCAAGAGCGTGATCGTGGAAAGCGGGCAGGCGGCGCGGACGATCGCGGCCTATATCGACCTCAATCCGGTGCGTGCAAGGATGGCATCGGATCCTGCGGATTACCGGTGGAGCAGCTATGGCGAGGCGGTGGGAGGTGGGCCGAAGGGGAATGGGAAAAAGGCGCGTGAGGGTCTGGTGCGCGCTTGCCTGAGCCACGAGGGAGTGGGATTTGAGTCGGAGCGGTGGAAAGAAGTGTCGCGGATTTACCGGCGGGTGATGGGGATGGCGCTGGGTCGCAAGAGCGGCGCGGCGGAAATCCAGCGACGGCCGCAGACCGCCGTGACCAAGAACACCGAGGAGCTGTTGGCGAGTGAGGACAACGAGACGGTGCTGCCGGATCTGGGGCTGGCGAAGATGCTGCGGTGCCGCGTGAGGTATTTCACCGATGGGGCAGTCATCGGGAGCCGGGAATTTGTGAACGAGGCGTTCACGGCGGCGCGCGAGCGGTTTGGTCCGAAGCGCAAGGATGGCGCCAGGAAGATGAGAGGCAATGGCAGCGCCGCAAAAGGACATCTTTGGAGCGTTAGGGATCTGCGGATCAACATTTAGAAAACCGCCGTCTGGGAAATATTTCTGGCGGATGATTGGGATATTGAATTCCAGGCTCCGTTCGGTCGCTGGCATGGGCATTATGGCATGGCGTCGCATATCGCACCAACAGCCATCGAAGAATGTTCCGTCGCGGAATACCCTTGTCTCAAACAGCCTTCGCGGTTAAACCGCCAGCCGATTACTCATGAAGGCGAAACCCATGAATCCGTCTGCGAGTGTTTCCGATTCGGCTTTGAGCATCCTGCTGGGGATTTTCATCCGCTTGGTGCCATTCGCGCTGGCGACCGCCCCATGCTCCGCCGCAAAGCCCAACATCATCGCCATTCTGGTGGATGACCAGGGCCTGATGGACATCGGATATAACAACCCCGGCAAGGTTTACACACCCACGCTCGACAAGCTGGCAGCCGAAGGCGCGGTTTTCGAGCGTCATTATTCCATGCCGCAGTGCACGCCCACGCGGGTGGCGATGCTCACCGGCCGCTATCCAGGGCGTTTTGGCAACCGTCCGCTGGTTGCCAACAATGACACCAACCTGCCACCAGGCACCCCCACCATTGCCAGCCTGCTCAAGCAGCAGGGTTACTCCACCAGTCTTGCCGGCAAATGGCACATCTCGACCTCTCCCAATGCGGGGCCCAACCGGTTCGGATTCGACCACAGCTATGGCTCCTTCTCCGGAGCCGTTGGCATGTATGACCACCGCTACCGGCCCGGTCCGCACGAAGCCACGTGGCATCGCGATCACAAAATCATCGATGGTTATGAAAACGGCACCCACGCCACCGATCTCGTTGCCCGCGAGGCCGTGCGCATCATCGAAACCTCCAAGCGACCTTTCTTTCTCTATCTGCCCTTTCACGCGCCACACACACCACTCGACGAACGCGGAAAGTTCACCGGAAGGGCGACCAAACCCGACCCCGGTAATCCGAAACGCTGGCTCAACGAAGATGAAATCGAGTGGTTCAACGATCCCGCGGGCATCATCCAGAAAGAACCCGATCCGGAAAAACGCCTGTTGCTCGCCACAGTGTACCATCTCGATTCCGCGATCGGCGAAATCATCGCCGCCCTCGACCGCAGCGGACAACGCGAAAACACGCTGATCCTTTACAGCTCCGACAACGGCCCGCAGGGAAGCTGGCCAGGCAATGCCTATCCGGACGACCTCAGGGTGGATCAATTCAACCAGCCGCTGCCGATCCGCGGCATCAAGACGGATGTCTGGGAGGGTGGCATCCACGTCCCGGGATTCGCCAACTGGCCCGGCCGGATCAAACCGAAGCGCGTCGCCACGCCCGTCCATGTCATCGACTGGCTGCCGACGCTGGCATCTGTCGCCGGAGCCAATCCCGGGCCTGAACAAAAAATGGATGGTGTCGATCTTTCGCCGCTGTTGTTTGGCGGTGAAAAGGCATCGATTCCCGAGCGCGACCTTTACTGGCTTTGGGGCAATCCTCCGGGCCGGCGCGCCCTGCGCCGGGGCGACTGGAAGATCGTCCGCTATGCGGGTGGCGAGCCAAAGTCACCCGCCGACTGGCAGCTTTTCAATCTGGCGGAGGATCCGAAGGAGAAAACCAACGTGGCGGGCAAGCATCCGGAACTGTTGAAAAAACTCCATGAGGCATATCTCGAACAGCGCTCCCGGGATCAAGTCCCGTAAGATCCGGACCTTCATGAAAATCCAGCCAAACCACCTCCCATTGCCCGTCATTTCCCTATGCGGGCTCATGACCTCCGTCGCCATCCATGCGGAGGTTCTTCCCGCGGTGCATGGGGAATACAACGCCGCCCTGCGCGCGCAAATTCCGTTAGAAGATGGCTGGAACCATCCGCCGCGGCTTGCACGGACACGTGTCTGGTGGTGGTGGCTCAACGGCGACAACGACAAGGAAACCATCACCCGCGATCTGGAGGCGATGAAGGCAAACGGCCTTGGCGGGGCCAACCTGATTGATGCGGGCGGCGACGACCAGCGGGGAAACCGCAGGGTTCCCCATGGTCCGGATTTCGGTTCCAAGGCATGGCGCGAATTGTTCACCCACACCATGGCGGAAGCCGACCGGCTCGGGCTGGAAATGGGATTCAACATCCAAAGCGGATGGAATCTCGGCGGACCGACCGTCACCGTGGAGGAATCCAGCAAGCGCGTTTCATTTGCCAGGACCACCGTGAATGGCGGGGCTGAGCTCGACCTGCAACTGCCAAAGCCGCCTGCCCATGCCGGGTTTTACCGCGACGTGGCGGTGCTGGCGGTTCCGTTAGGCGGCACATCTTCCGAAAGCCCGAAACCCGCGGCAAGCTCCAGCCAGGAAAAATTCGGCCCCGGCAATGCCCTCGATGGGAATCCCGGCACTTTCTGGGTGAGCGGGCAAGGCCCGTCCGAAACAGCACCGCAATGGCTGGAAACGGTTTTTGCCAAGGCCGTGGTTGCCGACCGGGTGGTGATCACTCCGCGCCCGGGATACGGCCCGAAGCGCGGGCGGGTGGAAGCGCTGGTCGATGGCAGGCGGCGTGAACTCGCAACGTTCACGATGAAGCCGGATGTCGCGGCATCGATCAAGTTGGATGAAGCCAGGTCCACCGCCTTCCGGATTGTCATCACCGAGGCATGGGATCCGAAATCCGATGTCGCGCGCAACGTGCAAGTTGCCGAAGTCGGGTTGTTTTCCGGTGAGAAACCATTGCTCAAGTCCGACAAGGCGGCCGGTGGCATCGCGCACCTCGACCAGAAAGCGTATTTCAATTATCCCGGCGGTTTCACCGGTGCCGAGGCCTGGCACCTGGTCGAGGCCTCACCGGGCGCGGCGGTTTGCCAGCCGGAGCAAGTGGTGGACCTGACCAAATCGATGGATGCGGGTGGCCGTCTCCAATGGAAAGCCCCGGCGGGAAGCTGGGAGATCCTGCGCTTCGGCTACACCTCCAGCGGCGCGCACGTTTCCACCCACAGTGAGAACGCCGGCGGCTATGCCATCGATTATCTCGATCGGACAACGCTTGATTCCTACTGGACCAAAGTGCTCGATCCGATCTTTGCCGGGGCCAAACCCTATCTTGGAAAATCGCTGCGTTTCCTGCACACGGATTCATGGGAACTGGGTCCGGTGAACTGGACAGGCAAGATGCCTGCCGAGTTCGAGCGGCTCAGGGGCTATGACATCCGGCCTTTCCTGCCGGTCCTGGCGGGGCACATCATTGGTGACAGCCGGACCACCACCCGGTTTCTCAACGACTTCCGCCGCACGCTGGCGGACTTGATGGCGGAGAACAAATATGCCGGGTTCTCGCAAAAAGCCCACGCGCTCGGCCTTGGCATCCACCCGGAATCCGGCGGTCCGCATGCGGGTCCGATGGATGCGTTGCGCAACCTTGGCATCAGCGATGTGCCGATGGGCGAGTTCTGGTCGCCATCACCGCAGCACCGGGTCGAGGATTTCCAGCGTTTCTTCGTCAAGCAGACCACATCCGCCGCCAACACCTACGGCCGCAGGGTTTCGCTGGCCGAGGCATTCACCAACATCGGCCGTCACTGGCAGCACGACCCGCGGTCGTTGAAGTCCACCTTCGACCGCGCCGCCTGTGAGGGCCACAATCTAACGATGTGGCATACGTTTCCTGCATCGCCAAAGGATCGGGGCATGCCGGGCTCCGCATACTTCGCGGGCGAGCATTTCAACCCGAACGTCACCTGGTGGACCCAGGGCCGGGCGTTCATCGAATACATGAACCGCTGCCACTTCATGCTGCAGCAGGGACTGGCCGACAACGATGTGCTCCATTTCTATGGCGAGAACATTCCGGCGTTTGTGCGCCTCAAGCGCGATGATCCGGCGAAATGCCTGCCCGGTTATGACTACGATGTCATCGACATGAGGGCGTTGTTGGAACGCACGGACGTCGATGCCACGGGCCGGGTCGTGCTGCCGGAAGGCACTTCATACCGAGTGATTTCACTGGTGCCGCACGACGCCATCAGCCTGCCGGCTTTGGAACACCTCGCGAAGCTGGTTGAAAAGGGCGCGACACTGGTCGGCCCGCCGCCGCAGCATCCCTTCTCGCTGAGTGGTGGCAAGGCGGGCGACGAAAGGTTCGCCGCGCTTCGCGAGAAATTGTGGGGCGGGGGTGCGAATGGCACGCGCAAGGTCGGCAAGGGCCGGGTGATCTGCGGCATGACCACCCGCGAAGTCCTCCAGGCCGATGGCGTGCCGGAAGCCTTTTCATGGAGAGGCGGCGACGCGAAAACCTTCATCGATTTCATCCAGCGCCGCACCGATGACACCCGGATTTATTACGTCGCCAACCGCAATGACCGGCTGGAGGACGTGGAGTTGAAGTTCCGTGTGACGGGATGCGTGCCGGAGTTCTGGGATCCCGTGACAGGCTCGCGCCGGGATGCCACCGACTTCCGCGAGGAGGCGGGCTGCACCGTGATTCCCTATCAGATGACGGGTGAGCAATCGTTGTTCGTATTGTTCCGCAAACCGTTCGCGAATGGCAAGGCGGCGACTGGCAAGCCGAACGTCGCGAAGCTGGTCACGGCCATGGAAGTCGGCGGCGCGTGGGAAGTTTCCTTCGATCCCGAATGGGGCGGCCCGGCGAAAACCACTTTTGAATCCCTGACCGAATGGACCAAGCATCCGGACGAGGGAATCCGTTATTACTCCGGCAGTGCGGTGTATGAAAAAACCTTCAAGGCCCCGGTCATCGACGGGCCCGTGTTCCTCGATCTCGGCGGTGTTGAAAGCCTCTGCGAGGTGAAGCTCAACGGCGAGGACCTGGGGGTCTTGTGGAGCGCTCCGTTCCGCGTCGAGGTCGCCGGCAAACTCAGGAGCGGTGACAACCATCTGCAAGTCAAGGTTGTCAACCTCTGGGCCAACCGCATCATCGGCGATGCCAGACTGCCGGAATCCGAGCGCAGGACCC
Source organism: uncultured Luteolibacter sp. (assembly GCA_964399305.1). GTDB lineage: Bacteria > Verrucomicrobiota > Verrucomicrobiia > Verrucomicrobiales > Akkermansiaceae > Luteolibacter. The sequence goes on along the minus strand of CAYNQJ010000004.1, from coordinate 27,172 downwards.
GCACCAACATCACCAACCTGAACAAGGACACCCCGCTGGAGCCCTCCGGCCTGACCGGCCCCGTGCGCTTGTGCGTGCCTGCGGAGCGATGACGGATTGCTTTGTCTGTTAGTTCATCTTTATCCATGAGTGTCTCTTCTGATTTTGTGCGTTGATGTGAGGCGAAAGCGCGATCAGGCAAAGTGCGGCGGTCACAGAGCGCCGAGACCAGGCGCGGCCGTGCTGGATTCGAAGTGCTTTTGTAATCCCGCAAACCCACCCCTGATCCGCCACCTCTCATGAGCCAGAAGTCCGATGCATCCATGATGCCACTCGTTGGACATCACGATTTCAGTCAAAATGTCCTATGATTTCACAGCCGCCTCCACCGGGTCACCAGCGACAGGCTCCATTGGAACTTGCGGGCGGTTTCGCGGATCAGGAATGGTTCGTCATGGCGGCCTGTGAGTTCGAATGCGGGTGAGAGCGTCGCGATCAGCCAGTCCAGAGTGTCGCCATCGGGCCATTGGTGCGGAGGTGTGAATTCCGCCAGCCAGGTGCACGGCGTGGCGAGAACCAGCTCACCGCCGGTGTTGACCAGATCCGGCAGGCGCTTGAGCAGCCGGACGGGTTCGCTGAGCCGGCAGATCAGGTTGGCGGCGTGGACGCGGTCGAAGCGGCCGATGTCATCCGGCAGGTTCATGGCGTCCCCCTGGATGAAGCGGACGCGAGCCGGATCGGTTCCATCGGGCCGGCACGCGTTGAGCATGGTGCGGAGCGATCCTTCCTCGGTGCGTTCGTATGTGAGGGATTCGCCTTGGCGCAATGCCTCGGCGGCCCGGATGAACGCGTGGGAAAAATCGACGCCGGTGACATGGCGGCAGCGGCGTGACATCTCGAAGGTCGAGCGGCCGACCGCGCAACCGAGGTCGAGCCCGGATGCCACCTCCGTGTTGGAAAAGTGCGAGGTCGTGCGGAGCGGAAAATCGAGCGCCTCGCGCATCCCGGCGGGCCATGCCTGCGACGGGTTGAGGATTTCCGCAGCAGCGCCATAGTGGAAGAGCAGATACTCGGCCAGCAGTTTGTCGGTTTCGTAGATCGAGCTCACGGGAAATTTCTAACGGGATGTTCCGCGGGCGGCGGCTTCGGCCGCGGCTTCAGGGGCGCGTTTGTAGCCTGCCTGAGCCTCGCGGAGGGAAATCCGGCGGTTGCCGCCGGTGTCGTAGAAATCAATGACGTTCGCGGCCTTGTAGGGTGTGTCCACGAGGGCGGCGTTGAGTTCGGCCTGGTCGAGTTCGCCATCGCCGTTGTCATCCCAGCGGTCGAATTTCTGAAGCAGGCCGAGCATCTGGCGTTCGGTTTTGTTATGGGGGACCACCGGGCCGGGGCCGGATGAGCAGGATCCGGCCAGCAGGGAGATACCGGAGAGCAAACCGATGTTTCGCATGATGGTGCGTATGATCATCTTGAATTGAGGCTGGCGTGGTCGAGTGAATCGGGCAAGCTCGTTTGCAAGCGATGCAATTCCGATTGATTGTGGCCGGCAAACCCGCGCTCGCCTATGCCAAGGCGGGAGTGGACGAGTATTTGAAGCGGATGTCGCGTTTCGGCGGGTGCGAACTTGTGACGGTGAAAGCCGGCACCAGCGAGGAGGTTTCGGCGCGCTTGCTGGAAAAATCGCAGGGTTGTTACCGGATCGGGCTGGATGAGCGCGGGCAGGCTCTTGGAACGCGGGGCTTTGCCGAAAAGCTTGAATCACTGGCGATGCGCGGTGATGTCAAAACCGTGGCATTCCTGGTGGGAGCGGCGGATGGTCACACGCCGGAGCTGCGGAGCGCCTGTGATTTACTGCTCAGTCTGTCCGCCTTCACCCTTCAGCACGAATTGGCTCTGGTGGTGTTGCTGGAGCAGCTCTACCGGGTGGCGTCATTGAAAAGCGGATCGCCATATCACCGGGACTGACGGCTTACCTGCGGTATTGGTTTTGCGGCATCATGCCGAATTGGCCCATGCCTTGGCCGGGAATCTGGGTGTTCCAGGAGATCGGGCTGTTTTCGGACTTCGGCCCGACGGGTTTCCTCTCGGGTTCCTTGGCACACGAGGCGAGGAACGTGGCTGCGGACAGCGCCACAAGGCATTTGCAAGCAACCTGGCGGGTGGGGAGGATGAACGTGGGTGTGCGTTTCATGCGGCTATCATAGGACACGTTGCGGTTGATGCAAGCTCCCGGAATGCGGAAATTGGCGAAACCCGCGAATGTTCAAGGCATGGTCTCCGGAACGGCGGAAGATTCATCGATCACTTCATCGACTGATGGCCTCAGCCTGTCGCGGAAAAAGGCAAGGAAAAGGACGAGGATGCCGAGCGCCATCAGTGCGGGAATCCACCAGAACCCGGGCCATTTGCCGAGAGCTTCCGCTCCTGTGGCGGTGCCGACGTGTGCGGTGAAAAACGTGTTATTGAGTTTGGCTCCGAGGTACATGCCGACTCCCTGGGTGAGCACGATGAGGAACCCTTGGGCCTGCCCGCGGATCGCTGCGGGTGATTTCTTGTCGGTGTAGATTTGGCCGGTGACGAAGAAGAAATCGTAGCAGATGCCATGGAGCAGGATACCGGTGAAAATCATCCATTTCACCGAATCCGGAGCGGCGGTGGCGAACAGCGCGTATCGCAGGACCCAGCAGGCCATGCCGATCGCCAGCATCCATTTCACGCCGAACCGCGCGAACAGCAGCGGTATGACGAGCATGAAGAAAATCTCGGAAATCTGCCCCCAGAACATCGTCCCTGCCGCCGAGCCAAAACCCACATCAGTGATGAAAGTGGCGGCATAGGCGTAATAGGCCTGCAGCGGGATGCAGATCAGCAGCGAAGCGAATGCGAAAATGAGAAAACTGCGGTCTTTCAACATGCCCACCGCTTCGAGGCCGAGCGCCTGGGAGATGGTCATGCGCGTGCCCTTGGCAAGCGGAGGCGTGTGGGGAAGTGCGAACGAGAACAGGCCGAGCGCGAAACTGGAAGCGGCGGCGATTTGAAATGGCAGCGTGGTGGCATCCGCCTTGAGGACCGATCCGACCAGAAAACCTGCGGCGATCCAGCCGATGGTTCCGAACACGCGGATCACCGGAAATTGTTTTTCCGGATCGCTGATGTTGCGCATCGCCAGGGTATTGGTCAGTCCGAGGGTGGGCATGTAGCAGAGCATGTATCCTAACAGGACAAGGAAAAACATGCCGGATCCTCCCGCGAGCTCGCGCTGCACCGCCCACGGGACCATCAGCATCAGCGCGCCGCCGATCAGATGCAGCGCCCCGAGAACCGCCTGGGTTGGAAAAAAGCGGTCGGCGATCAGCCCGAGGAAGATCGGGGCGATGATCGCCGCGAGCGGCCCGACCGAATAGGCCGTGCCGATGCCGGCCTCGAAGTTCATGCCCTGGCGGAGGAAAACACCGATGGTGACAAACCATGAGCCCCAGATGAAAAACTGGAGGAACATCATGATGGAAAGACGCGCGGTGACGGATGCGGAGCTGCTCATGGGGGTGCGTGGGTTTGGCCTCAACCATCGCTGAAGTCCCAGCCACCATAGGAGACGGGCGCGGTGGCTCCAGAAGAAACATGCGGTTCCAGCGGATCAGCGCAGCAGCATTTCAAGCAACTGGTGGGATTCCGGGTGATCCGGTTGGATGCGCAGGGCCTGTTGCAAAGCGGCGATGGCATCCTCATTGCGGCCGAGGCGGGCGAGGATGGTGGCGCGGGCGTATGGGATCGACGGGTCGTCCGGCTGCAAGGATTCCGCGCGGGTGAGTGCGTCGATCGCGGCGTCCGGGCGGTTGCCGGCGCTGTGGGCGAGGCCGAGATTGTACCAAGCGCGGGCATAGCCCGGATCAAGGCGGACGGTTTCCTTGAGAGCGGCGGTGGCGGCGGCGATGTCCTGGTTTTCGCTCAGCGCCAGCGATAGCTTGTAGTGGTATTCGGCTTGTTCGGGATCGAGCCGGATCGCCTCGCGCAGGGAGGCGATGCAGCCGTTGAGATCGCCCATGGCATTGAGCAGGATCGCCAGATCGTGGTGGATGGGAGACGAGTTGGGGTCGAGCTCGATGGCGCGGCGCATGTGGGTGAGCGCGGTGGCCGAGTCGCCACGGGCATGGGCGAGCTGGCCCAGCTGCAGCTGGCCGGTGGGTTGGTCCGATGCGAGGTTGAGCATGTGCAGCAGTTCCGTGCCTGCGGTGGATTTCAGGTCAAGCGTGTCGCAAAGCGTCCATGCGGCGGCGACTCGGACCGCGCGGGATTCGTCTTCCAAGAGCGGGCGGATGGCGGTGCGATGGCGGGTGGCGTCTCCGCCCCGGGCGACGGGGGCAAGCGCGTGGATCGCCGCGGTGCGGACGAGCGGGTCCAGGTGGCTGAGTTGGGTGGTGAGGGCGCGTTGGGCCGCCTCATCGGAAACCCATCTCCCTAACAACCTGCAGGCACCGGCTTTCCAGATCGGGGTCTGGGTTTTGTCTGCCAGAAAATCGATCAGTCCCTGGCGGGCGTCCGCATCGCCGCGGCGGGCGCGGGCGAAGAGCATGGCGCGCTGGCGGGTCGGGCGGTCGAGTTTTTTGCCATACCAGGCGTCGGCCTGTTGGATGGCCCAATCGGTGTCCTTGTCGGTGTGGCAGCGGTTGCAAGCGTTGGGGATGCCGAATTCACGGGTGAGCAGCGGGTCCGGGATGGTGAATCCGTGGTCATGGCGCGGGTGGCGCTGCATGTAGTTCGTGATCGGCATGTGGCAGGCGGTGCATTGGCCGCCGGTGGTGTTTTCGCCGCAAGGCGTGTGGGTGGCGGGGTTGATGATGGGGGCCGGAGGGTCGGAGACCCCTCCGTGGCAGCGCATGCACAGCAGGTTGCCCGGCAGCAGGCGCTTGCCGGTGTGCGGGTCATGGCAATCGACACAGCGGACGCCGGCCGCGTGCATGCGGCTGGAAAGCATCGATGCGTATTCGTAATTTTCCTCCCTCACCTGGCCGTCGGGGAAATAGATCGGCGTTTCATCGGTGTGGGTGAGCTGGAAGTGCTGGTGGAATGGGTCGCCGGGAACGAGATCGCCGGTGAGTTCCGAGCGGCGCGCGTGACAGGCTCCGCAGGTGTCGAAATGTTGGTCGCGGGAAAACTTCCGGATCGTGGGATCGGGCGAGGTCGGTTTCTTGAGTGAGGCGGCCTCGCGCTGCCAGTCACCATGGTCTTTCATCGGGCCGTGGCAGGATTCGCAGCCGACGCTCATTTCGGCCATGCGGGTGTGGTAGGTATCGGTTTTGGCGTCGTAATTCTTGCGCAGGCGGGTGTTGTGGCAGGCCGCGCACATGGCGTTCCAATTCATGCCCTGTCCGGTCCAGTGACCCCAGTCGCCGGGGAGGCGTTCTTCATCGCCATAGACATCGAACCACTCCTTGCGGTTCGGATCCCATGAGACATCCATCGTTTGCAGGCGTCCGCCGGGAGCGGGGACCAGGAACTGGCGGAGCGGATTGTGTCCGATCACCCGGGCGACCTGGAATTTCTCGCGGGTGGAGCCGAGGCCCTGGGTGAGGAAGGTCGCGACACCCATGTCATCGAGAAACATCTCCGAAGCATCCGGGCCATGTTTCAGGGTTTTGGCGGGGCTGAATCCATCGGCGTCAAGATCCTCGCGGTATTCGCGTTCGGCCATGCCGTGGTTGGAATCCTGCCATTTCGCATAAACCTCCTCATGGCACTCCTTGCAACTGGCCGAGCCCGCGTATGCGGCGTGGACTTCGTCATCCGGCAGAAGCAGGGATGCGGCATACACCGGGTTTCCGGCTTCATCCGTGCGCGTTCCGTTGGATTTCCCGGGACGGCAGCCCGTCGCGGCGATGCCAAGGATACCGACGGTGATGATGAGGACCTGGGACGGGCGCATGCGTGCAACCTAGGCTCCCCGCCCCCCGGGTGAAAGCCGGAAATGTCGCGGCGGGCGGCTATGCGAACCTGTGCTGTTTCAGCCAATACAGGCAGTCCGCAGCCCATGGCAGCAAGGGCGTGTCCGGCCCCGCCTCCGCAGAGCCGCGCAAACCCATGCCATGGGCTCCATTCTGATAGATATGGAGATCGAACGGCACGCCCGCGCGCCGCAGCGCCGCGGCGAAATCGAGCGAGTTCTCAACCATCACCGCCTGGTCCTCCCAGGTGTGCCAGATGAAACACGGCGGGGTGCCGCCGGTGACCTGCTTTTCCGCCGACATCTCAATGATCCGCTCCGCAGACGGGTGGCCGCCTAACAGGTTCATCCGGGAACCCTCGTGGGTGTGGGCGCCCATGGTGATGACCGGGTAGCAGAGGATTCCGATGTCCGGGCGCGAACTGAGGCGCTCGACCGGGTCGGCGGATGCCGGATCGCCGGCATCGGAGCGTGTGAGCAGCGTCGCGGTCAGATGACCGCCGGCGCTTGAGCCCATCATGCCCACGCGGCCGGGATCGATGTTCCATGCGGCGGCATTCGCCCGGGTCAGGCGCATCGCCCGGGCGGCGTCGTTGAGCATGGCCGGGTGGCGGTATCCGTCAGGGCCGACGCGGTATTTCAACACAATGCCCGCAATGCCGTGCTCCGCGAGCCAAAGCGCGTAGCCCTCGCCTTCGTGACTGGCGTGGAATTCATATCCCCCGCCCGGGCAGATGACCAGCGCCGCGCCGGTGGCGATCCGAGGGTCGGGAAGAAACGCGGTGAGTGTGGGCTGGTCGCATTCCCGATCGCCAAGTGCGCCGGGAGCTCCTTCCTGCCAAAGCGGGATCGGGGCGAGTGCTGTGATTTCGTGAATGGCATCCGTCATGGTGGTAAAGCGGGCTGGAATATTTTGTTAGAGAGGCTTGGTAAGCGTCAGGGTGGCCAGCTGGCCTTCCGGGCGCTCCACGGCGTCGAACTCATGGATGTAGCGCAGGGAGACGAACATGCCGAGTTTCGGGCAGAGTCCGCTGACTTCCGCGCCGAGGCCGACCTTGCGGTCGTGCGCGGTGGTGGCGGTGGGGCCGCTGTCGCTGGTGGTCTGTTGTTGCCAGTATCCGACCAATCCGACGTCCAGGGTTTTGGCCAGCCCTTTGCTGAGCGCGAATTCAAGCGTGTAAACCTGGCCGGGATCGATGTTGGTTTGTTCCTGTTCGTGGCAGAACTCATAACGGTTCAAGAGCGAAAGCGCCCATGTTTTCTCCGAATCCAGATGCCAGGTTCCGCCCAGCGTGAGCATGTGCGACCAGAATCCCTTGGCGAGGATGTCGGGACGGTCCGGACTGAAATCGCCGGTGGGAGCCCAGACGGCGTAGCTGGCCGCAAGATCAAGCTGCGGGAAGTGCCATGAAAGCAGCAGCGGTTCCAACTGGATGTCACCGACGCCGAAGTAACTGTCGTCACTCATATTTCCGGGCGCGCCAGCTTCCCAATCGATGTAGCCGAATGGGACGATCACATCCATTCCGTAGTTGGCGCCGAGGATTTTGAAATCCGTCATCCAGATCAGGCGCGGGGCGTTGACGTAGGCAAAGATATCGAACTCCGGCGGGCCGTCCTTGAAGCGGTCGGCGGAGTAGAACAAATTGTAATCGCGGAAATAAACGCCGGGTGGCGGCAGGGAGGACCCCTTGATGCCCTCGACCCCCGCAGGGTAATGTGCGGCGACAACCGGTTGGGCATGAGACAGGCCCGGCAGCGTGATCAGCGCCGCCGCTAACAGCAGGCAGGTGGTGTTTTTTTTCATGGTGATGCGGGAAGAGGTTGTGAAATGCCGGATGTCCGCCGGGTTGTGTCCATCCGGAACGGATGACACGTGTTTTCGCCAGCAATACGACTGGCGGAGCAAACACAGGAGCTCGCGTGAGCGCGGGACATGGCGGCGTTGGAGTCCGGAAAACCGGAACCGCATGGGATCGTGACCGCATCCGGGTGGCTGTCAATTGACAATCCCGGGAGCAAAAGTCAGCCCGGATGCCGGCCCGGCATTTATCTCCGTGCCATTCGGCAAAAGCATGGCTTATGCTCCTCGCATGCCGTTCAGCCAATTCGGATTCGAGACCGGGATTCTCCAGGCCATCCAGCAAGCAGGATACCTCCGCCCGACACCGGTCCAGGCGGCGTGCATTCCCAAGCTGATGCAGGGACAGGACCTGATCGCCATCGCACAAACCGGCACCGGCAAGACGGCGGCGTTTGTCCTGCCGATGCTTCATCGCTTCACCGAGTCGCAGCGCGCGGGCCGCCTGCGCGGCATCCAGTCGCTGGTGCTCGCACCCACCCGTGAGCTGGCATTGCAGATCATGGAGAACATCGAGGGCTACGGCCGGCATCTGCCGGTCCGCGTCGCGGCGGTCTTTGGCGGAGTCGATGAGGCCGCCCAACTGAAAGCCTTGCGCAAGGGGGTTCACATCATCGTCGCCACGCCGGGTCGCCTGATCGATTTGATCGGGCGGGGCAAACTGGATTTCAGGGCCTTGGAGATGCTGGTGCTGGATGAGGCCGACCGGATGCTCCACATGGGTTTCCTGCCGGACATCGAAAAGATCGTCGACGAACTGCCCGGGCGGAGACAGACCCTGATGTTTTCCGCCACCTTTCCCAAGGAGGTCGAGTCGCTCGCGCGGCGGTTCCAGCATCAGCCGAAGATGGTGCAGATCGGCAAGCGCTCGAATCCCGCGGACACCGTGGACCAATATGTCCACGAGGTGCCCGCGCACCTCAAGGGGGAATTGCTGGCCGCGTTGCTCAAACAACCGGGTTTCCAACGGGTCCTGGTTTTCGTTAGAATGAAGGATGGCGCGGACCGGCTGACGGAATTCCTCAAGGCGTCCGGCGTCAAGGTGGCGCGGCTGCACTCCAGCCGCTCGCAGGAACAGCGGCTGAAAGCGCTCCAGGATTTCAAGGATGGCCGGATCCAGGTGCTCGTCGCCACCGACATCGCGGCGCGGGGCATCGACATCGACGGCGTCACCCATGTGATCAACCATGATTTTCCGGTGAACCCGGAGGACTATGTCCACCGGATTGGCCGGACGGGACGGGCCGGCTCGCGCGGCGAGGCCATCAGCTTCGTCCCGAAACAGGATCTCAACCTGCTCGGGATTCTCGAACTCTCCATCGGCCGCCGCCTCGTGCGGAAGCGGCTCAAAGGATTTGATTATCATGCGCCGGCTCCGGTTTCCAAACCGGGGGGAAACCCACCGCGTCGCGACTGGCGCAAGCGGACTCGCGAGATGGAGGCGAAAAAAGCCGCCAAGTCAACCAGCCGGCAGTCACACGGACCGGGGAAACATCCGGGGAAAAAACGCGTGTGATTCCTCAAGTCACGGCGCATGGGGTTTGGCAGGGGGAAGGATCACCGTCTCAAACCAGAAATGTTCGATCGCCGCCATCACTTCCTCGAAGTGTTTGAAGTCCACCGGTTTCCGGATGTAGCAGTTTGCATGCGCGGCGTAGGCGCGGGAAACATCCTCGTCCGTCTGTGAGGTCGTGAGGATGATCACCGGAATCCGCAGGAGCAGCTTGTCGCTTTTGATTTCCTCCAGCACTTCATGGCCATTCTTGCGGGGCATGTTGAGGTCCAGCAATATCAGATCGGGCCTTGGTGCCGCAGTGTGCTCGCCGACGTGGCGCAGGAACCGCATCGCCTCCTCGCCGTTGCTCGCGACATGCAGCACGGCGTTGAGTTTCGCGTCGGTGAACGCCTCGCGCATGATCATCAGATCCGTGGAATTGTCATCGACTATCAGAATGTGGACGGGGTCGGTTTGCATGGGTCGTCGGGGGGGTGGGGGTCAACGGCGGGCAGGGTGAAGAAAAACGTCGAGCCTTTGCCAACGGTGGACTCCACCCACATCCTGCCGCCATGGTGTTCGACGATTTTCTGGCAGATCGCGAGTCCCAGACCCGTGCCGGCGTATTCGTCGCGGGTGTGCAGTCGTTGGAAGAGGAGGAAAATGCGCTCGAAGTGTTGCTCCTCGATGCCGATCCCCTGGTCGCTCACCGAGAACAGCCAGTGGCCGTTCTCCCGGACCGCACGGACATGGACGGAGGCCGGCCGGTCGCCGCTGAACTTGAGCGCGTTGCTGATCAGGTTTTGCAACAAGTGGACCAGCATCTGCGGATTGGCCCACACCACCGGCAACGGGTCGTGTTCAAGCCGCGCCCCGCCCGCACGGATGGCATGCTCGAGGTTGGCGTGCACCTGATCGAGCACTTCGGCGCTGTCCGTCGCAACCAGATTGCCTGCCGCGGCATTCACGCGGGAAAGGGTGAGAAGCCCGTCGATCAGGTTGCGCATGCGCTGGCAAGCGGCCACCGAGTGGCTGATGAACTCGTCGGCCCGGGCATCCAGTTTGCCGCCGTAGCGTTTTTCCAGCAACTGCATGCAACTGCTGACCGACCGCAGCGGCTCCTGCAAGTCGTGTGAGGCGACATACGCGAACTGTTCGAGTTCCGCATTCGATCTGGAAAGCTCGGCGTTGATCGCCTCAAGGGCACGCTGGTTTTCCAGCAGTTGGGTGATATCGGTTTTTACCGAAACAAAGCTCGTGATCCGGCCTTCGTCGTTGCGCACCGGCGCGATGTTCGCCTCCTCATGATAAAGGGAGCCGTCCTTGCGACGGTTGGTCATGCGCGAACGCCATACCTCGCCGCGCAGGATGGTGGCCCACATGTCCTTGTAGAACTCCCGCGTGTGAACGCCGCTTTTGAGGATGCGGGGATTCTGCCCGAGAAGCTCCTCGCGCGTGTAGCCGCTGTTCCGCTCAAAGCTCCGGTTGACATAGAGGATGCGGCCCTTGATGTCGGTGAAGAAAATCGACTCCGAAGACTGGTCGATCGCGGAGATGAACAGGCGCGTGTTTTCGTGTTCCCTGCTGGCCTCGGCGTTTTCACGCCGCAATGTCTCCAACTCCTCGCACAGCGCGGCGTTGCGCAACTCCATTTCCTGTTGGCTGGCGCGCAGTTTGCTGACAAGGCCAAGGGCCTCGTCCAGCGATTTCGCAATACTGGCTTGTTGCTCTGCCATGGGTCCATGTGGCGGGGGATGGACGAATTCCATGCACTTTCTCCGCGAAGAGGAAGTTGCGGCTTAATAACATGGCTGATTCCACATGGATTGACAAGGACGTTGTTACCACCTTTGCGCGCCTTGGGTCAAAACGCTTGCTGGAGCCCGTTTGCTGGAGAACTTGCCCTCTCAAAGCCTGTCTGGAAAATGATTTTCGAGGTCACGCGTTGCGCTCCAATGGGGGAAATCCTTGCGCATGATGCACAAGAAAGCACGCAAGATGCGTGCGCTCCCCTTTTTAAAGACAGCTTCTCAGCGGAAGTCCAGCTCGGGTGGATTTTTCAAGGCCACCACGGTGAACGGCAGGATCAGCCAGATCACCCACAGCGCCCATGCGGCGTTGACGTAATAAAAGGTCAGGCTGGAGTCACCCCTGGAGAATCCATAGACGATGCCAGCCAATGACAGGGCGATGATGCAAAGGTGCGGGAGCACATGATGGACCCGTTCGATGAAGGTCGGTCTCTCGGTAACCTTCTTGCTCACCGAGTAACGGGGCATGTGTGTGCGTGAGAACAGCGCCGTGATGATCGCGCTGAAGAACACCTCGAACAGACCGGTTTGCGCGCGGAAGGTTTTGGAATTGTGGCGGTGCTCCGTGAGCATCCGGTTGAAAACGATATACGCGGCCGCGTATGGCAGGCGCCAGGCAAGAAACTCCGTCGCCGAGGTGTCCATGAAGAATTTTCCGCTGAACAGTCCCCAGATCGGAAGGAGATAAAAGATGGGATAGGCAAGTCCGAACACCAGATAGTTGTAGCCGAAGCTCACGTAGTTCATCCGCTGGCGCCAGGTAAGCCCTCTGGCGAGGAGCGGGTTTCTCCAGAACAGCAGGCGCAGCGAATCCACCGCCCATTGCCAGCGCTGGCGCACGTGTCCGGTGATCTCCATCGGCGCGGTGCCGTGGGTGACGGGAAACGGGTGATAGACGCTTTTCCAGCCCGCATTGTGCAACAGCAGGGATGAATACAGGTCCTCCACCAGGTTCCATGTGGAGAATCCGCCGATCTGGTTGAGCGCGGCCCGCCGGTAGATCACGCCCGATCCGCAGGAAATGGCGGAGTTGGAGTCATTCTTCGCCGGCTGCATCGCGCCATAGAAAACCCGGTCGCGGTTGGCCCATGGATCCCCTTTCGGCACGTCGAAACCCTGATAGGCCGTCACAAAGCCGATGTGCGGCAGCGAGAAATACCCCATCATCACCCTGAGGATCGAATGGTGCGGGATCTGGTCCGAGTCCAGCACCAGCACGAACGGACGGGAAGTGCGGGCATAGGCGTAATTGAGGTTGCCCGCCTTGCGGTTCTCATGAGTGGTGCGGCACAAGTGGGCAAATCCAAGTTCGGTGCAAAGTGCCTCCACCTCAGGGTCCGCGCGGTCGTCCGCCACGGTCACGGTGAAGTCCGGGTAATCGATCGCCGCAGTGGCACGCAGGGTTTTTTCAATCACGCGGAAGGGTTCGCCACAACAGGTGATGATCACATCCACCGGCGGCGGCGGGTCCTGCAGTGGCAGTCCCCTGGGCGGATGCTCGCGACGGTGGATCATCATGCTGCTCCAGATCAGCATGCTGCCGAAGCACAGCAGCTCCGCGAACAGATAGGGCAACCCCGCATACCAATAGGCGGGATTCAGATGCGTCGCCACCCAGCCGAGATAGGCCAGCGCGCAGATGAGGGTGATGACGAACATGACCAGGTTCCAGCGCCGCTTGCGGCTGAGGACCGAGTCATGATAGCGATGGCTCCGGCCATCTTGTTCCGGAGCGGCGAGGGTTTCAGAATCTGTATTCATAAATCGCCACGAGGTTGAATGCATCATAACTTCCGGAGGAGCTGTTGTCGCGGTTCAGGCCGTGGTCCTGTGTGAAATAGCGCGCGTCGATCCGCACGGCCTGGTTGTCCGCCCATTGGTATCTGGCATAGGCGAACAGACCTGTGCCGATTCCGCCGCTGTCGGGCTGGTGGTAAAGATGGGCTTCGAACCCGTAGCTGAAATCCGGGCCGATGTTTTGTGAAAACTCGACATAGAGGTTGTTCACAATCATGTCGTCCGGATCGTAGTAATACGATGTCGAGTGGCCGTCCTCGGTGTATACCGGCGATGGATCGGCCACGTGCGAATACGCGATGCCATAGCCCACACGCACGAAGGGGTCCCGCATGACAACGTAGGCGATGTTGAAGTAGGCCTCGTTGAGCGTGTTGTCTCCGCTGAGCTCGGCGATCCGGTATTTGCCGAAAAGTTCCAGCCTTTCGACCGGTGTCCAGCTCGCCGTGATGGTGAACGCGTCCATGGTGGCGCGTCCGCCGACAGCGCCGATCGTCGAGGCCAGGTCGTAGATGGAAATGCCGAGCGGCGGCTCGCTGTCCACAATGTCGATATGGCTGACCCCCAGGTTCAACTCGAGCGAGGAGAAGGGCCGGAACATGATGCCAAGCCCTCCGGTGGCGCTGGTCCAGCCGTTGCTGTAATCATTGAGCCCGATGAAGCCGGACAGCGCCCAGAAGTCACTTTCCTGATAGAGAGCCGTGAACTGTCCGGTCAGCCTGTCGATGGTGGAAAAACCGTCCTGCATGAACCATCCGCCGGTGGTCATCAGCTCGAACTGCAGTTCCGGCCGCGGGCGGAACCGGAAGTCCATGCCGACATTCCAGTTTTCGTAGTCCAGGCTGTTGCGGGTGTGGCTGAAGCCGGCGCGGACGCGCGGAGCGGCGACTTCCCGCTCGAGCCTGATCCGGTCGTTCCAATTGGTGACCTGGCACATGGCGGGCCAGGTTGCGAGCAACTGGCGCGCTTCCGGAACGGCATTGTTGCGCAGGCTGCATTCAGCCAGCCCGTGCGCGGCGATTTCATGATAGGGCCGGGTGGCGAGCACGCGCTGGTATTCGCGCGCGGCGGGAATGAATTCACCCGAGTAGTGGTATGCCCGGGCCCGCACCAGGCAGGCCAGGGCTTCATCGGGGAAGATCATGCCGTCGATCATGCGCAGTGCGGTGGTGCGGTTGCCGAGCAGCGCCTCGGCGGTTCCCTGGTCGAGGGCGATTTCCGGTTCGTTAGGCCGCAAGCGCCGTGCGACCGCCAGTTGTTCCGAAGCCGCCGCGTATTCGGTGCGTGCCGAAAGCACCTTGGCCAGCTCCCAACGCAGGGCGGCTTCATCCGGCTTTTCGGCGATGAGTGATTCCAGTTCGGCCTGTGCCGCTTGCGGGGATCCGGACCAGAACAACTCGCGTGCGTGCTGCAGCCTGGCCGGCAGGTCGGAATCGGGCGGAGTGGTCCGCGGGCGCGCGACCGGCGGGCGGGACACCGGAGGGATGAGACCGATCTGCTGCCGGACGTGGGAAATGGCATTGGCGGTCGCGTGCCGGTTGGTGGCCGCCGGCAGGCACTCCTCGAACAACCCGAGGCACTCGCGGTCATGGAATCCGTTCAGATAGAGAAACCACGCCGTGTGTTCCCGCAGCCCCGGCAGACGGGGTTGGCTGCGCAACGCGGCGCGGAAGTGTTCACGCGCGCCGAATATGTCCAGGCGGGACTCCGCCCTCAGGCCGCTCCTGAACCGGTCCTTCGCATCGTCCGCGCCGGCCCCATATGCCGCCCCGATGACAGCCAGCAGGGTTCCCATTCGAATCAGTCGGAACAAGCGACGCGGCACAAAGCCGCATGATTTCGCATTCATGGTTTGGGGGCATTCCAACCGAAATAAATGTTTGATGCAAGACAAAACATCCATGTGGCATTTTCGGCACGTGCGCGACAGGCGCACGCCGAAATCATGATAGATATAAATATGTCCTGAAAAAAGGCATGTCACGATCCGGATGGACCGCTTGCCGAACATGCAACCAAAAGCCGATTTACCCCGCCGCGCACGGCCCCAAACCCGCCCCTCCCATTCAGGAAAACTTATATTTAATTTATATTACAGACGATATGGGATATCGCAACTCGTGATCAATCCACCAAAACCGCACCGTCCAGCCTGAGGAGACACGGAAAAGCGTGACCCGAAAATGGCTTGAAAACAGGATTGCATCGACTCCGTGATTTTGATAAGTTGTCAGCAAGTGGAGCACTTCCTGCTTCATTCCCCCCATGAAAAAGCGGAAACGAGCGGTCCTCGTGGTCGGTGTGTTTTTCGCGCTGTTGTTCGCGTTTTATCAACAGCTCATCCTTTACATGATCGCCGAGCGAGAGGCGGAGGAGGCGCACAACCAACGTTTTTACTCCGTGCTCTTCGCGGAGGAATTCCGGCAGTCATCCGACGACCTCACACGCGCAATCCGGCTTTATGCCCTGACATCGAATCCGAGCTTCAAGGACAAATTCGCGGAGGTGCTTGACATCCGCCATGGGCTGAAGCCCCGGCATGTTCCGCTGCAAGAGACTTATTGGGACACGATCCATGCGGATGGCAAGAGCCCGAAGTTTTTCGGTGAGGCGCGTCCACTGATGGAGATCGCGAGGAGCGCCGGATTCACAACCGAGGAATTCGGCGCATTGGACAAGGCCATGCAGCTGTCCGAGGATCTGGTCAAGGTCGAAAAGACGGCAATGGAGATTCTCGAGCGCGATCCTGATTCGGCAGCCAGCCGTCTTGAGGCTCTTGAGATGGTCATCAGTGACGCCTACATTGCGAGGAAGTCGGAGATCATGTCGCTGGTCGACCGTTTCCAGTGGTTGGTGGTTCGCAGGACCCAGGCCATCGTGGCGAAGGCGGTGCAGCGCACCGAGGCCCTACGTGTCTGGGTGATCGGGCTCGGAATGTTGCTGGCAGGGTCCTTGATCGGACTGCTGGTGATGGAGGAACGCCGCGCGTCCCGGTTCGAGCACAGCGCGCAGCGCGACGCGCTGACGGGGCTGCCCAACCGCTATCACCTGGACCGATATTTGCGGGACGCGTGTTCCAAGGCCGAGGCGCACGGTGAAATCGTGGTGCTCGCCTTCATCGACCTCAATGGCTTCAAGCCCATCAACGACGAGTTGGGACATGGCAAGGGGGATGACATGCTGAAGAAGGTGGCTGACGGACTGAGCGAACATTGCAGGGCCGGAGATCTGGCGGTGCGTTATGGCGGTGATGAGTTTGTGGTGGTCTTCACGGCCCCGTCCTCACACCGGCATGAGAGCATTGCGCGCATGAAGAGCCTGATCAGCAACACCTTTGAAAACCTCTCCAACCAGCTCCAACATGCCACAATCGGCGCGGCGGCGGGCATCAGTATTTTTCCGCATCCCGCGTCCACTGTGGAAATGCTGCTGAAGACCGCCGATGAGGCGATGTACCAGGTCAAGGGGCAGCCGGAACTTGTGGTGGTCAACCAGTACAACCCGGCGAACCTGATCGCGATCTGACCAGCGGGCGGTGTCGGCGATGGCGGCGACGGCCATCCGTTCTGCGGCGGTGTGTTCAGACAGGGCGGCGTCCCTGGATGATGCGGACGAGCACGACGATGATCGCGATCACCAGCAAGGCGTGGATGAAGCCGCCAATCGTGGTGCTGCTCACGATTCCAAGCGCCCAGAGGATGATCAGGATGATGGCGATGGTCATTAACATGGCAGTGGCATGGGTTGGGGATTTTCCATTTCTGCAAATGGCAGTATCGGCCCGCATCAGGCCAATCGCAAGGGATCAATCCGTGATTCGCAGTGGAAACACTGACATGTGTCTGCGGGGCCGGGGTACCGGATTGCGGCGGAATAGTGAAATCCCCCATGGATGAAATGCTTGTCGCGGTGCGGGGAATCCTTCATTTTGCTGTGGTCACGGTTCAACCACCCAACCCCAATCATTTCATGACCCACCCACATCCGAAGTTTTTTTCATGGCCGCCAATGCCTGTGGCCGCCTGCGCATCTCTCGTCATCCTGACGTCCGTGCCCTCCGTGATGGCGCAGGAGGACATGAGCAAGCCGGTGATCACCACCGAAACGAGAAAGGGGCCTGATGGCAACGACGTGCTCTACATGTTCATTGATGGAGTGAAGGTCCACGAAGAGGATCCGGCCAAGCAGCCGCATCCTCCGGTAGTGGCACCGGGCGAGCCGGCCGGTTTCTTCGCGCCGCCCGCGGATGCCGTCGTGCTGTTTGATGGCAGCGAGAAGGCGCTCAAGGAAAACTGGACCGATGTGCACGGCAATCCAAGCGCGTGGAAAGTGGTCGATGGCGCGCTGGAGTCGGTCAAATCCGCCGGTTACATCCAGACCAAGGCCGGTTTCGGCTCCTGCCAGTTGCACATCGAGTGGGCCGCGCCCGCCAAACCCGAGGGATCCGGTCAGGGCCGGGGCAACAGCGGCGTGTTCATCATGAACAACTATGAGATCCAGGTGCTCGACAGCTTTGAGAATGCCACCTACGCCGACGGCCAGGCCGGCGCGCTCTACGGACGCAGCAAGCCGCTGGTCAACGCCTCCCGCAAGCCGGGTGAATGGCAGAGTTATGACATCATTTTCCACCGGCCGTTGTTCGACGCATCCGGGAAGGTCACCCGCAGGGCGACGTTCACCGTGCTGCACAATGGGGTGCTGATTCAGGACCACACCGTATTGAGCGGCGGCACGGGCTGGATGGGGCCGCACGCGGTAACCGATTACAAGGCGCATCCCGACAAACTGCCCCTGGCGCTGCAGGACCACGGCAACCCGGTCCGTTTCCGCAACATCTGGATCCGCGAGCTGAAGGATTGACCGGCAGGCAGGGGCATTCCGTGGTTCAAGGACAAAGGCCGCAGGGCGATCGTCGATTGCTTCGGCCGTTTCCTGAGCCAGGGGCTGTCGGAAAATTTCACAGGTCGCGCTTTGCGCTCCGAGGTGGAAAAATCCTTGCGCAAGATGCGCATGGAAGCACGCAGGATGTGTGCGCTCCCCGTCTTTCAGGCTGGCTCTCAGGAGAACGGGCTGCCACCCGGCCTGGCGATGAACCAGCAGCGGGGCGAACCGCTTCCCCCGGAATGGCGGGCGGCCGGGTGGCGGATTCTAACTGATCTCCATTTCGATGGTTCCAGGCGCGGTGATCGCCGCCGCCTGGCCGAGGGTGACGCGCAGCATCCCGTTGACGGTTTCAAACGAACTGGCGACGGGTTTTCCATCGACTTTTGCGGTCACGCTTTTTGGTGGTTTGCGCGTTCTGAGTGCCACGGTTTGAAGGCGCAGCTTTCCGTGTTTCACCGAAATTTCCGCCCGCATGTTCGATCCGTCGGTGTCGCGCTGCTGGCGGAAGCTCCCCCACCCTTCGGCGGCGGTGAAGGCGGCCTTGAAGTCGTCGGGATGGATCTTCGGGTCGAAACCGATGTGGCCGCCGGGGCCGTGGTATTCGTAGCCGCAGGCGGCGAGAAACACGCCATAAGCCGCCATCGCGCGGGCATAATGGTCGCCGCATTCGACTTCATTCCACGGGTTGCGTCGTGATCCGTCATAGCGATCGTGAATCGCACGTTCCACGGCCATCCCTTCCATGGCCATGTCCTCCCAGAGCATGTGACCTGCGACCTGGTGTTCGAAGCCGCTCATGCATTCGTTCAGATACGCCCTGACCAGGTCGTTGAGCGGAGGGCCGTCGCCCTTGGGCCAGGTGCACATCAGCAGTCCGGCGTCGCCAGCCAGCGCGAACCAGCGGCCGGGCGGGCGCGCCGCGCGGTACGGGCCGACGTCCGGTGTGAAGTTGTATCTCCAGAGCGAGGCCAGCGCCTTGCGGGTTTGCTCGCGCGGCAGCACGTCGCGCAGGCCGACCTGATGGCCCCAGCTTTGTCCGAGCACCTGATCGATCTGGCAGCCGGTGAAGGATCCGGGCGATTCCGGGTGGGCAGGGTCCGCGTTGTGAATGAAATAACGTCCATTCCACATTTTCGCGACGAAGTTCCGTTGGCCCTTCGCCACAAGCTCGCGGCATTGGGTTGCGAAATCATGGTCCTTCACTTCGGCGGCCATCACCTCTCCCGCGCGGCACGCGGCGAGATACAATCCGTTCAACCATGGCACCTGGCCATGCCACGTGCTGTCGAGCGTGTTGTTGTAGGCCTTGTCCAAGACCCCGTCCTTGTCCACATCCTGATCCATCAGCCATTGGATCGTCATTCTGATCCGCGGCCAGTTGCGTTTCAGGAAAGCGTCGTCGGGTGAAACCTGGTGGCCGCGCAGGCAGCGGAGCGGGATCCCCGCCTGGCCGTCGATGCAGACAAATGATTTCGCGCCGCGATAGAGGACACCGCCGTCCTCACCAAAGGCATCGGCCGGGTTGAGGTCGGTTTTCTCGCGGAGGTTGATGTCGAGTTCCGGGAAGATGCGTCCCAACGTTTGCTCATAGAGCCAGACGTGGGTGCAGGTGCCGGGGCAACATCCCTCCCCTTCCCAGCCCCAGAATTTGCCATCGGCGAAGCGGTGGCTGGTGTTGGTGGCCAGCGTGGAGGCGTTGCCGAAGGTGCGGTCGAGAAACCAGTAGGGCAGCGTCGAGTCATACCAGGTGTCGCGCCACAACCGGGTCGCCGCATGCAGGCGGTCGAAATGTTTGGCGAGATGTTCCGCCGTGGCCAGTGCGGAGGCGAACCGCGTGGCGTAATGGCGGCCGGTCCATGTGGACGGGCCGCGCCATTGGTTTTCAGTGATGGTTAGATTCGGGAAATTCCAGGTGACCACGAATGTCACCGCTGCGGAGGCTCCGGGCGCGAGCGTGAGCCTGCGGCCGAGCGCGCCAATCAGTTTCCGCGAGAGCGGCCCCGTGGCTTCATCACCCGCCGCACCTGCGAGGCCGTCATCGCCCGCATCGGCGGCGGCATGCCCGGCGGCATCACCTAACAGGGAAAGCCCCATGGTGCCGAAGTCATGCAGTGTTGCAAGCGCGGCATCCCCGGGCGGTCGATCGGTGAGGATGATGCGGCCGACTCCCACGTTGGCCCATGAGCCGGCGCGGGCATCGACAATCTCGATGGTTGCGGTTTTGCCCGGGAACCCCGCGACATGGAACGAGCGGAGCGTCATCTGATTGCTGTCCCTGCCGGTCTGGGAAAGGACGGTTTTCCCGTCCACGATCAGGTTCAGGCAGGTTTCTCCCGGGTGGCTGCCACCACCGATCCAGAACGTGATGAAATCCCGCTCGATCCTGAACGGCCGGCTGGTGAGTTTGCCGGTGGCATTGTCCGGGGTGCCGTTGGTGACAGGTGCCGTGGCATAGGAGTTCACGACCCGCGGCGAGTCGCCGCCCACGTTGCCCTGCTCCTTTGGCATCGCCGCCGTGGCGACGGGCCCCTTGCCGAACGCCGTCCCCTCCGCCGTCCAGCCTTCGTAGGTTTCGGCGCTCCAATCTTCGAAAACCACATCGGGGCGGGGATCGGGGCGGGGTTGCCATTCCTGAACGGAGCATTCCAGATGGGTCAACCCTTCCTGTTTCAGGATGCGGTTCCGGCGGGTGCCGGGCAACTCCCGGTGATGCAAACAAACGGCATTCTCCAGCCATCCTAACAGCTCCATTTCCGCCGGTGCTTCCGAACGGTTCTTGACGGTGAACCGCATCACGGTGGCTGGCAGGCTCGAGTCATCGACCGACAGCGGAACAAACGGGGAAAAGGCTTCGAGCGTCACCGCAAACGGGCAACCCTCCGCATCTCCGTAATCGACGGTTCCGACCGGGTATTCGCCGCGGAACCGGACCTCGGGAAAGCTTTTCCGGTCCAGCGTCATGACGCGCGTCTCCCCGTCCCTGGCAAACCTGAGCGCGAATCCCTGGCTGACCGGAGATGTGTGCTCAGGTGGATGGATGAACCCCTGGTCGCCTGTCCGGACGTGATGGTTGAAGATGCCCCAATACAACAAACGGCCGTCACCGCCGAGGTAGATCTGGCCGGAACAGATTCCACCGACCGGCATGCCGATGTTTTTCAACGCGGCACCGTTGTAAACGTGCGGCGCGCCACGTTCGAACAAGCTGCGGACCCATTCGGAATCCAGTTTCTTGTCCGCAGGCACCAGCTTTTCGAACCCAGCCGCCTCGAAGGGGCCGGCCATGACCCGCGCGCGCGGCGCAATCCACGCGGCCGCACCAAGCCCGGTGGTTTTCAGAAAGTTGCGACGGTTGATCTCGTGCGCTCGCGATGTGGGGGGGGCTTTTACACTCATCTGGGTTGGAGATTGTTATCAGAATGACGACGTCGGACATGGGATGCCGCACCTTAGGGGGGACTTGAAATTTGACGTTTCCAAAACCCCGCGACACAAGCCAAGGAAACGGCAGTGTGACAGGCCGTTCTTTCCTGCAATCTCGATTTTCGGGAGAAAGCCTATCCTGGAGTGTGCAGGGGCTTCGATCTGTAGACGCATGGTGAACCTTGAATCCAGCACACAACAAGCTCCAGCCATCCTGTCCAGCACCGTCTTGCTGGCCTTCTTTCCTAGTACAAGTCCTTCTACTCCATGCCCGCTGTATGCAGGATGGGAAACGAAATTGCTTCCAAAATCAGCAATATGATAGCCACCTTTCCCGGCACGGTCTTCCGGCTAATCACCGCAAAAAAAGCAGCGAGGACAATTAACGATAACCAGACGTAACCGTAGAGAGAGAACCAGGGAATCGCACCCAGATTGAACGCCCAACTTACGATTGCAATCAGCACCGCCACGACACCCGGTTGCACTTTTCTGGCCTTTTCATCTTTAGGCGGCGCGAAACTTTCCGGATGTGACATGGTCGAAAGAATGCGGCTGATCGTTGCCGGATCCTCCGCCGCATCACCGGATTCCTGAAGTGCCACATCGATCTGTTCCTGCAAGTGCAAGATCACTTCGTCGGCCACTTCCTCGGTCGCTCCCTGCATATGGTCTCTGACTGCATTCAGATACTTGTCGATCTCGGTCTTTGTGGATTTGGGGTATTTCATTTCTTGCTTCGGTTGCGGGTTTTTTCAATGTCAGCGATTGATTGATTCATGTCTTTGAGGGTCATTTTCATCTGTTTCAGTTGCCGGTGGCCAGCCTCTGATAACGACAGATATCTCCGGGGAGGCCCTTCACTTGAGGGTACCATGCGCGCTTTCAACTTATCCTCTTTCTTCAATCTACCCAAAATCGGGTAGACCGTGCTTTCCGAAACCTGAAAACAACTATACTCGTTCAAGCGGCGAACAATGTTGAGCGCATAATTCTCCTCTGCTTCAAGGAGAAGCAAAATAGCGTATTCAATGATTCCTTTACGGAGTTGTGTGATCCACTGGGGCACTTTTATATGTTTGGGCTAAATACAATTGTCGTGAGTCTGCAGCTGGGTATTCGGCGTTGCGTATTACGTAATGCATACTACCAGAACAAGCCAACCTGTCCAGAAGTTTTTTGAGGCCAACGCAAAGCGCGTGCACCCCTACCAGTGAGAGCGCACGCCGATCACGGAGTTGGGGTTGAAACTACGAAAAATCATCGAAACCGTGCGGCTGGCAGGGGTTGTTCGGCTTATCTGTGACTTGCGTTGTAGTATGCTCGATCGGTATCCAAGTCCAGAACCACTGTAATACCACCATTGTTGCCCGCGCGGCGCTCATAAACTAGCGCCCGTGGAATGGGCTCGAAATCTTCTTCCGGAAAGGAACCACCCTTGGCTTTAAGAAGTGCTAGAGTTGTAACCTTGGAAAAGTTCCTCGCTTCAATAAGCTGCCATCCGCGCTTCTCTGCATAGTCTCTGAAATCATTCTCGTTAATGGTGAACTCAGCGGCTTTCCACCATCCAAAACCCTCTTGTGATCTATGGAATATGTTCGTCGCTTGTTCGGGAATCCACTCCGGTCGATCAGTTCCTTCAACAACAGCAGGCCTAGGTCCTACGATGGCGAAAATCACTGCTGTCACGAAGAGAACGACAAGTCCCACCGCATTGATGAGGAACCACTTTAGTATCTTCTTCATTTTTGCCGAACGATGATGTGGAGGCACCGGCGGATCAAGGTCCGATTCAACTAGGGACGTTAACGCCGGTTGCCTCACATGGCTTGTCCGTCTTCTTGATTTATGGTCTCAGACGCTTCCAAACCAATAAACATCTCTTCCTGAAACTTCGTCGAAAACCTTGTGCTTATCCAAGAGCTTCAATTCTTCCGGTGTTGCTCCCACGAAAGTCGGGTTGACAAGGTTGATCGGAATATTGGGTTCGTGCCCTGTAATAAGTGCTTCGTAATTCTCTATCTCTGAATCGGATATCTGGATGTAACTTACTCGAAATCCAAGAAGCTTCACTATATCCACTGGCTTGTCTGACGCTTGTATCGCGATATTATTTATCCGGCAATAAAATACTAGCGTTTTTCTGGAATGCTGCTACACAAAGGCATGGCTACGCGTGATGTGCGAAAGGAAAGCTCCGAGGTCATTTATGAACTTCGTTGCCGTGCGATTGACTTCAAGAAAAGCGGGATGACGCATCAAGAAATTGCCGATGCGCTCAATGTTTCGGTGGCGGCTTCGCGCCTGTGGTGGCGGATCTATCGTGAAGGCGGCGAGGCATCCCTTGAGCTACAGCGCAGAGGACGTCCTGTCGGCACTCGCAGGGTGCTTTCCAAAAAGCAGGAAGCCATTGTGGTCGCGGCCATCACCGACAAGACCCCCGAACAACTCAAGCTTCCTTTCGCGCTTTGGACCGGCCCGGTGATCCGTCGCTTCATTCATGAGCGCCTTGGCATCCTCCTTCCGATCCGCACCTTGCGCCACTATCTCAAGCGCTGGGGCTTCACTCCCCAGCGCCCCAAGAAGATTGCATGGGAGCGCCAGCCTGAAGCCGTGCGCAAGTGGAGAAAGCATTCCTATCCGGCCATTGTCCGGCGAGCGAAGGCTGAAAAGGCCGACATTCTCTGGGGCGATGAGACGGGCATCAGCAATCAGGACCATTGTGGCCGCGGGTATGCACCGGCAGGTGTGACTCCGGTAGTGCGGGGAATGGCCAAACGAGTCACCACCAGCATGATCTCGGCCATCGGCAACCGTGGTGACATGCGTTTCATGATCTACAAGGGAGCGCTGAAAACCGACACCTTCATTCTCTTTCTCTCCAGGCTGATCAAGTCCGCCAGGAACAAGGTGTTCCTCATTGTCGATAATCTCAGGGTTCACACGGCAAGCAAGGTGCGTCAATGGGTTGATGCACACGCCTCGCAGATTGAACTGTTTTTCATGCCGCCCTATTGTCCGGACATCAACCCGGATGAATACCTCAACAATACGGTCAAATCCCAGCTGCGAAATCAGCCAGTGGCATCCAGCCACGCAGAACTCAAGGCGCGCCTTGTTTCGACAATGAGATCCAATCAGCGCAGACCAGATCTGATCAAAAGCCTCTTCCAGCATCCAAGCGTGGCGTATGCTGCGTAACATGACGCTAGTATTTTATGGCCTCTTTAATAAATCGAACGCTCCCACGCGCACGCAACACGTTGATTCTGAGTCATAAATCGAATCCGCAAGACCGCTTCAACTCCCGCACGCATCTCAACCCTGGGCCCGTCCAACAACGGATAGCTGTGAGGCAAGCTCACCAGCTATCTTTGGGGTTCGAGTTCTTTATTGATCGCTTCTTGTGCCTCGATTGCGAACTTCAGAAGTATCTCCCAAGGCTCCTGATAAAATCTCACCACGTAATCCAAATAATTCTGATCTGCATGCTCATGAATTCGCTGGAGATAGAGACTTCGTTCCTTGTGTGCATAGAAAATGTGACGGTGTTCGTTCGTCTCCTCTAATAACGATGGAATGTTGTGCAGGTGGTCTGCCTCGATCTCGGCAATCTTTAGTGAGTTTAGGCTTGTTGCTCTATCACGAATTGCGAGGAGACCCACCGAGAGTATTCTCTGGTATGCTTCCTTCCGTCGCTTGATATCCTCAGGTGTCATTTTAACTCGATTAAGGTAGGAACGCCGATTGCTCGACGCCCCCCTCGCAGATCCCGGCGTGCGGAATTACCGCACCGGGCTCCTCAGGAATGCGCGCAAGTGGAGCTTCGATCATGATTGGCGACCAGTGGTTGATGGATTGTGTTATGATGTGCGGGGCTGGGTTTGTCGAGCATGTGGCCATGGTTTTTCAATGACCTGTGGGGACGGGATTTTCCATCTCTCCCACGCTGCCTCAAATGTGGTCCAGTTGTAGCTGCGCCGCTGGCTGCGGCGGTTGAGCCATCTGAGAACCAATCGCTTGGCGTTCCATGCATAGTCCCAGAGTCGTTCGGAGTTGCCGATCACACCATAGTAGTTCCAACAGCCTTGCAGCTTGCGCTTGAGCGTGGCGATGATGTCTGGAAGCGGGAGGCTTCGCGACTTCTTGATCCATTGCTTGAGCGCAGCGAGTCCCGCGCGGAACTTCTTTGCGTTGGTGGTGCGCCTCACCCGCCAATACTTCGGATTGTGTCGGCTTTTCCCCCAGTAAAAGTCGAAGCCAAGGAAGGTAAACTTCCCGCTGCTTTCTCCTTCCCACCGGTTGAATTTAACCAACGCGCTCTTCTCATCGGCGAGTTGCAGCCCGAACTTGGCCAGCCTTTCGGGCAATGCCCTCAGGTAGGCCTCGGCATCGTCTTTTCTCTCGAAGCAGACGATGCTGTCATCCGCGTAACGCCGGAACAGCACGCTTCCCTTGCTTTTCTTGACCATCACCTTCTTGATCCACTGGTCTTGGACGAAGTGCAGATAGATGTTTCCTAACAGGGGCGAGATGATTCCTCCCTGCGGGGTGCCCTCATCGGAGGGCGACCAGCCTTTCAACTCTTCCATCACTCCGGCTTTGAGCCATTTGCGGATAATCCGGATCAGGCTGCGGTCGGCTATGCGGTGTTCCAGCATCTTGATAAGCCAGTCGTGATCGATGTGATCAAAGAACCCTCTGATGTCCGCTTCGACGACCCACCGGTGTTTGCCATCATGGAGCGTTTCCGCCAATTCCTGAGTGGCTAGGCGTGGACTGCGTCCAGGGCGGTATCCGATGCTTTCATCAACGAAGTCGTTTTCCCATATCGGTTCGATGATCATCCTCACGGCTTGCTGTACAATCTTGTCTTCCAACACGGGGATGCCTAACGGTCGCATTTTATTGCTTCCCGCTTTGGCGATCCACCGGCGCTTTACGGGTTGGGCTCGGTATTTCCCTTCCTTCAGGCGCGATTCCAATTCTAGCAGGTTTTCATCAAGGTTCTTGGCATACTCCGCTTGGGTCACGCCGTCGATACCCGGCGCTGCCTTGCGTTTGAGTTTGCGGAACGCCTCTCCGAGCATCTGCCGATCGAGTAGGCGGGCAAGGCTCCGAAAACGATGTTTCGGGTCCTTTCCCGCTTTGGTTCCCAGTGCGGACAGGGTGCGTGACACGCTTTCATTGAGGATATTCGTTCCTCTGGCGTGGGTGCTTTGTCCGCTTTGCATTCCTGCCCATTCCTTCGCCGTGTGATCGGTGTTACCGTCTCTGACTAGTATGAACAGGTCTGATTCCTGATGGCTTTTGGCGATTCCTTCTTTGGGTTGGAAATCGTTGGGCCGCTGAAGGTATATCTCTTCAACGTCCGGGGCCGTCAGGCGTCCCGAGTTCAAGGTGCCGCCCTCCTCAGGGCGGTCATCATTTCGCTTCTCTTCACACATGCCACGGCCTGTGACGACCCCGGTAGAACCTTGGACACTTGCCAATGACGCGTCTTTTGGTGCTGGATTCTCCATAACGTTACTGGATCTCCTTCCACATGTCGCTCTTACGGGGCTGCATTAACCTTCGGACGCTTGCGAGACGCCCTGTGGCCTGCGTGATTCCCTGTGTACGCTTCAATCATGCTGTTTCCCCATCCTTCGGCCTCCAAGGCAGCCTCAGGCTTCTTGTTATTCACACGGTTTCTCCCGCGGCTCTTTATTGGGTTAGCTAACACAACTGCAACACTCGGTAGTTTCTACTGGCTAGGTTTTGAAACATCAGGTCTTTCTTCCTGATAAGAAGCGCCTTGCTTAGCTCGGCGCACAACGTAGAGCGCATGCACCCCAGCTAGCGGGGTCGGAAGTCGCTCACAGAGTTGAGGTTGTAGTTACGGGAAATCATGGGAAAGAACCGGCTAGCTGGGGTTGTCATGTCGCGACTTGTTGAACGGAGCCGCTTCGCGGCACCGGAGAGAAGAGAATCGCGTTGCGGGT
>CAYNQJ010000003.1:2120-116077 GCA_964399305.1 uncultured Luteolibacter sp. | reverse complement strand
TTCTTTATGGACGTCGAGTCCGATGTAGAGTGCGGGTGTCGTGTCTGAGTTCGTTTTCATTGTTCGTAATGCATTGAATGTGGATAGGTCGCGCCAACCTCGTGCTGGCGCGATAGCCCACGACATGAACCAGACACGACACCTCCCTTTCAATCCTCAATCCGACCGAAGGGCGTCTGGCTGGCACCAGTCGCAGCCATAAGGTCTGGGCAAAGAATAATCAATTCCATGTTAAGACAGAAGATCAGTCGATGGCTAGACAGACGCGGAATAGAATTCCCCAAGCACTGGGAGGTCAAATGGTCGAATGACGGATTTGTCCTTCGGTGCCAAAAAGTTGAAGGCGAGATGCCTTGTTTTTCCGTGCGTTGGGCTGACGTTGATGCCGTCGATGCGTTTCAGATTGATTTGTTCACGATTGATGCGGTCGTGTTGGAGTTCACGTGCGGCGACCAGACATATGAAGTGCTCCAGGACACTCAAGGATGGGAGCAATTTGCCATTGCGATTACTGACCACTTGCCTGGGACGGCCAGATTTCACTCATGGTATCGTGTTGTTACCCGTAAAGCATTCGATGAGAATCGTGAACGCATCTACAGTCGAGAAAGAGAAGCCCAACAATCCATGGCGCACCAACCGGCATAAACTTTCCAGCCTCACTCCAACATCCCTTCAACCGCGCCGGTGGGCGCACATCAAACGTAGGCAGAAAAAGACCGTCGCCATTAGAATGAACTTTCTCGGATCAGTAGCGACCATCTCAAGCGTAATTGGATTTGCTTGTTCCCACCATTACTTCAGCACCAAATCATTCAGAATCCGTATTGCTGCGTGCTTCCTCTTTGGTGTGCTTGCCATCCCAGCGATTCTTTTTGCGAGCTATTATCTTCATATTTTACCGGAGAGGGCTTGGTTCTATACCCTAAGATCTTGGTCTGGATCTGAGCTTTTTGCCGTCTTTCTTGGAGCTGCGGGCGGAATTCTTGCCACTCTGCTACCTCGATTCATTCTCGTGATTCCGTTGGGACTCACTGTCTTGACCGCCTCGGTGCCCTACCTCAAGATGATCATGAACCCCCTTAGAGTAGCTGATTTGAAGGATAGGTGGGAGGGCGACGCGTGCTTGCAGTCAACAGAATCGACGTGCGGCCCTGCAAGTTCGGCCAGCATTTTACGTTTCCTTGGTGAGGACGCTTCAGAGTCCGAGATTGCGAGATCGGCGTATAGCACTGCAAGTGGAACCGAAGCTTGGTATTTAGCTCGGTATTTTCGCGCCCGAGGTCTCACCCCTAAGTTTGACTTTCATTCGACATTTGTTCCTTACATTCCCATGCCTTCGATTGTTGGTGTCCGCCTGGGAAGCTTTGGCCATTTCATCGCGGTTCTAAAGGTCAGCGATGGAATTGTCACCTTTGTAGACCCGCTGAGTGGCAAGCGGGAGTTGAAGACTGATGAATTTCTCAGGGCTTACACGTTTACCGGCTTTCACCTTTCAATCACAAAAAAGAAGCACAATCGGTTCCCCGGGAGTAGTTAGCTCCCACCCCACACCACCGTGCGTACGGGTCCGTACACGGCGGTTCCGCTCGGGCGCGGGACAAGCCCACGTAAGGAACAGACCGAAGCCTGCTCCTGAACGCCGGCATGTGAACCTGATGCTTGTGCGGGTGTCCGGCATGTGTCAGACTGTGGCAATGAGCATGCGTTGGATTCCGTGCCTGTGGCTGGCGATTGCGCCCATGATCCGCGCTCAGGAGGCCCCGGGCGCGGCGTCCGCATCTTCCATTTCCGAGGAGCGCAACCTTGCGGCGCTGGGTGCCCTGGCGGGGTCGCTATCGACCACCATTGAGGAGGTGGACCGTTTGTCAGCGGAGCTGGAACGCACTGAATCGGAAGAACAAAAGCGCGAGTTGAAATCACGGCTGGAGGCGGAGCAGGTGCGGATTGGCCAGCTTCGGGAAAGTTTCCGTGAAATGGTCGGCGGTGCGGAGGGCACGGTATTCGATCCCACGAAGGAGGACAAAGCCACTTTGCAGGAACAGATCAGGGATTTGCTGGACCCGCTGATCGGGGCCTTGCGCGAGCCTACGGCGCGTTTGCGCGAGACCGAGGAGATGCGGAGCGGCCTGGCGTTCTGGGAGGAACGGGAGAAAAAATCCGCGCGTGTCATCGGCCGGATCGATGGCTGGCTCGGCCTGGTGCCCAAGGGCCTGGTGAAGAACGAGCTCGAATCCGCGCGACGGATCTGGGTAGGTCGGCACGCCGAGGCCCGTGGACAGGCGGAGGTCTTGCGGTTGAAAATCGAGGATCGGGAAAACAGCACACCGTCGTTGTGGGAGTCGCTATCGGGAATGATCAGCAGGTTTTGGAAAACCAGGGGCCTGAACATTCTGTTAGCCATGCTGGCGGCCGGTGGCGGTTATATCGGAGTGCGTTTCATCCACCGCTGGCTGCGCCAACTGCTTCCCCGCAAGGGTTCCGGCCGCGGCGACCTGACGCGCCGGGTCTGCGATCTCCTTGCCGTGATCACCGCCGTGATGGTTGCGATTTTCGCGGTGCTTCTGGTGTTTTACCTGCGTGGCGACTGGCTGCTTCTCACACTGGCCGCGCTGTTGCTGTTTGGCGCGGCATGGGCCGGAAAAACGGCGCTGCCTCCATACATCGAGCAAATCCGCATGCTGCTCAACCTCGGGTTTGTGCGTGAAAACGAACGGGTCGTCCATCTGGGCCTGCCATGGAAGGTCCGCAAGCTGGGGTTTCAAACGCACTTCAGCAACCCGGAGCTGGATGGCGGCGAACTCCGGCTCCCCCTGCGCATGGTGATGGGCATGGTATCCCGCGAAATGGAACCGGGCGAACCGTGGTTTCCCTGCAAAAAAGACGATTGGGTCCTGCTGAAGAATGACATCCATGGAAAAATCATCCGCCAGACGCCCGAACAAGTGGTGCTGCTCAAACCGGGTGGCAGCCTGACAACCTACCGCACCGCGGATTTTCTCGGGCTGTCGCCGGAAAACATCTCCCGCGGCTTCCGCGTCCAATCCACCTTTGGCATCGATTATTGTCACCGGCCTGCCGCCACCAACGATGTGATCGACATCCTCAACCGTTCAATCCTCGAGGCATTCGTCCATGAGCTGGGAAAGGAGCACGTCAAGTCGGTGCAGGTTGAGCTCAAGACCGCCGGTGCGTCATCACTCGATTACGAAGTCCTGGCCGACTTCACCGGGGATATGGCCCCGAGATACCGCCACATCCAGCGCAGGATCCAGGGCATCTGTGTGGACGTCTGCAACCAGCACGGCTGGGTCATCCCCTATCCGCAACTCACGGTCCACCGCGGCGGCGGGTGCGGACCTCTCAATGCTGAAATTTGATTTCCATCGACGCCTCCGGGGATGATACTCCCGGCCATGCTGAGCCGCGTATTCCTTGGATGGGACGAACCGTTTGTCACACGGGTGGCGGATGACCTGCTTTCACGCCGGGAAGAACTCGCACGCACCCTGGTGATCGTTCCGACCACCCAGGCCGGCCGCAGGCTTCGCGAAGCCCTTGCCGAACGCTCGGGAGCACTGCTCAGCCCGACACTCTCCACCCCTGGCAACCTGCTCAAAACCCCATCGGCGAATGTCGCCCCGGAATGGGTGGAACGGATCGCCTGGCTTGAAACGCTCGAATCTGTTAGCGACTGGTCGGAATACGAGGAGCTGTTTCCGCAGATACCCGGCGATCCCAAAGACTGGGCACCCGGCTTGGCCGCGGACCTGGTCCGCCTGCGTCACGCGCTGCAGGAAAACGGGCTCACTTTGTCCTCGGCCGCCAGACGCATGGGCAGCTCTCTGGAGTCAGGGCGCTGGGCCGCACTCGCCCGACTCGAAGCCCAGATGGAACAACGCCTTGCCGCATGGGACTATCAAAGCCGCAGCCGGGTCCTCGCCGCAGGGATTTCATTTCCTGAAAAATTCGCCACCATCGTGCTCGCGGGCGTCACCGAAATTCCGCCGCTCATCGAACGGGCGATCCTCGCGTGGAACGGTCCGGTCCGCGTGCTAATCAGCGCACCACAGGACGAGGAGACCGGATTCTCGCCTATCGGCGTGCCGCTCGCGTCCTGGTCGGAACGCAACATGCCATGGCCGGATGGAGACATGGGCTCGGTCGCAGTGGTGGCCGACCACCGCCAAGAAGCCGCCGAGGCAATCCGGATCGCCGCTGAAATGAAAACCCGGTCGGATCAACTGGCAGTTGGATCGCCGAATGTGGAAACCGGTGACGAATTGGCCGCCGGTTTCACCCGGGCCAGCTGGACCGCGTTTCATCCAGCGACCGTGCAGCCAGTCACCGGACTGCTCCGCTGGCTCCGCGTCTGGAAACAATGGCTCGCCGACCCGAAGCTGTCGACCCTCGCAGATCTGTTAGCCATGCCTGCGACCGACGCGCTGACAGGCGGCTATCGCGCGGCAACGGCCGAGCGCCTTTCGAAACTGCGCGACGACTGGATGCTGATCCGCCCGGACGACCTGCGCCGGCGCCTGGCCGATGCGGACTTCCGTTCGGAGCATCATCGCAACGATGCCGAGATGACCCTGCGTACGGTTGAAGCGCTCGAACAATGGCGCAATGGTTTTTTGCGCAAGGACTGGCCGGAAACCCTGCATGATCTGCTGGCGAAGCTGGATCCCGGCCGTGAGGAAAGCGCCGCGATCGCCACGTGGTTCGAGCAAGCCCGTCCGATGATCCTGCGCACATCGCGTGACGCCGGATTCTGGATCGACCTGATGCTTTCCAGCCTGCCAACACCCACGCCACAACCTCCGCCCGGCCGCGTGATCGACATCCTCGGCTGGTTGGAACTGTTATTCGAGCCCGGGAAGCACCTGATCCTCTGCGGGATGAACGACGGCAGGATTCCCGCCCGCAATGCCTCGGATCCGTGGCTCGGCGAGGCTGCGGCCAAACACCTCGGGCTCATCACCCAGGCCGACCGCGCCGCAAGGGATGCGTTTCTCTATCAGGCGTTGGTTTCCGCCCGCCAGCACGATGGCCGGGTCGATGTGCTGTGCTCGAAATCCGGACCGGGCGGCGAGTCGTTGCTGCCGTCGCGCCTGCTCCTCGCCGCAGAGCGCGAGCAGTTGCCGGAGCGCGTGAAATTCCTGTTTCGCGAAATCGAACCGCCCGAGGCGGGCCTCCGCTGGCAGGCCGAATGGAAATGGCAGCCCCGAACGGTCGATGTTTCAAAACGGATCGCCGTCACCGCGCTGGCTGCCTATCTGGCCTGCCCGTTTCGTTTCTATCTGAAACACGCCATCCGGATGCAACAAACGGAACCCGGTCGCATCGAGTGGAACGCCCGCGACTTCGGCAACATCACCCACGAGGTGCTCGAACTCTGGGGCCGCGACACCGAAGCCCGCACCATGCTGGACGCGGAAAAAATCAAAGCCTGGCTGTGCGGCCAGCTCGACCGCATCGTCAGCGAGCGCTTCGGTGCCTCGCCGCCACTGGCGGTGCGCATCCAGACGGAGGCCCTGCGCCAGCGCCTGTCATGGTTCTCCCGCATCCAGGCCGGCCTGCATGCCGATGGCTGGGATGTCATCGAGGTGGAGCATTCGTTTCGAATTCCGGTCGCGGATTTTGAGATCTCCGCCAAGATCGACCGCATCGACCGCCACCGGGAGAGCGGTGCGTGGCGCGTGATCGATTATAAAACCGGCAATGTCAAAAACGTCGATGCCCAGCACCGGAGGAAAATCACCGCCGCCACCAGCCTGCCCGCCCACATCCCGGCGGACAGCCCGGTGATCCATCCCGGATCGGACCGGGGCAAGCCGGCTGATTACCGCTGGACCAACCTCCAATTGCCGCTCTACGCCGCGGCGATTCTTCGCAACAACCCGGGCCAGGAGCTTCCCACACCCTGTTATTTCCACCTCGGTGCCACCGAGAACGATGTCGGCCTGAATGAATGGCCGGACTTCGGATCCGCCGATGTGAGTTCGGCCATGGCATGCGCCGAGTGGATCATCGGGCAAATATCGCAGAACATTTTCTGGCCGCCGGCGGAAAAGGTGGAACACGATGATTACGAAATCCTCAACGCCGGCAGACCGATGGCCGATATGTTTGATAAGGCAAACCTGTAGCGGCAAACCACTCGAAGCGATCGCGACTCTGAATGCATCGCGCAGCGCCATCCGGTTGGCCGAAGCCAATCCATGACCGTCGCATCCCCCCCGCGCAGCGGGTCTTCACTCATGAACCAGCGACGGTCAAAGACCGGCGTTGCATTCCCCCTTCAGTTCACATCCGTAAACTTCTCGTTTGCCTCGAGCCACTGGAGGAAAACCTCTGCCGAGGCATCCGAGTTGGATACCGGAATCCCACCCGCCGCGCGCACGGCATCCGCTTCGGCATCCTCAAAGACCCGGACGACCACCGGCACATCCTTGATCCATTCCAGCACCGCCAGCGCATCGGCCACCCGGCGCATCGATGCGATCACGAGTTTCGCCTGATGCGCTCCGGCGCGTTCCAACACCGCCTCATCGGCACCATCACCGCGCAGTACCGGCACGTTGAAACGCTCGAGTTCGCGGCAAACCACCGGATCGTCATCCACCACCAGAAGCTCGTCGCCCTGCGCGCGGAACGGCTTGATCGTCCACATTCCCGCGGCACCATAACCTAACAGCAAAACATGCCCCTTCGGCCGCTCACCGGGCACGCGCATGCGCCGCAGCGGATGAAACGGCAGCAACACCCTTGCCATCTTCTCCCGGCTCAAAAACGGGGTCAGCGTCATGGTCACGATGGTGGTCATCGCCAGGATTTCAAACGCTGGCGACGAGAGCTGGCCCAGCGCGACCCCGCTCAACCCGAGCAGCAGCGAGAACTCGCTGGCCTGGGACAACAACAGCCCGCTTTCAATCGACGCCCTCGCGTTCAATCCACGCCACTCGGCCAGCACCGCCACCAGCACCGGCGTCACCAGCACAATCACGGCGGAAAACTGCAACGCGCTCCACCACAGGCCGGAATCCGGAAACCCGACAAAGGCCCCCAGCGCGACAAAAAACATCGCATGGAAAAAATCCATCAGCGACGAGAGCTGCCCTCGCACCAAGCCATTCAACGGAAACGCGGAAAATGCGAAGCCACCGGCAAAGGCTCCCACCACCGCCGGCAATCCCAGCGCTATGGAAATTCCCGAAAACAGGAAAAGCACCGCCACCAGCCAGAGCAACAGGCTTTCCTCGTCCGGCTTCATCCGGTCCAACAGCCACGGAATCACGCGCCGTTGCGCGAGCCACGCCGCCCCACCCAGCACCAGCACCTCCGCCAGCCCGGTCGCCACTCCCGCCAACCCCGCCCCCAACCGGGCAAGCATCACAATCACCAGGATCATCATCGCATCCTGCAACAACAACACCCCGGTGACCACCCGTCCGAATGGCTCGAATGTCGCCTGCCGCAAACGCAACTGCCGCAACACCACCACGGTCGAACTCGCCGCCAGGCCAAACCCGAGGTAGGCGGACTCCACCCCATCAAATCCAACCCAATGGGAAACCGCATAGCCGACACCCGCACACGCACCAAACTGCAAAACCCCTATCCATGCCACCGTGCGGGCATGCCGCACAAAGCGCCGCGGGTTCAACTCCACCCCGGATGCGAACACCAGGAAGACCAACCCGAACTCCATGATACGGCCCACCGCACCGGTTCCGGCCACGGCACCCGCCCCCATCCCGGACACCCAGCCGCCGGCATTCAATACCATTCCCGCAAGAATCAGCACAGGCAATGGCGGTAGCCGCAGCCACCGCGCCACCCCGTGCGCGAGCCCTCCAGCCAGCAGCAACAACGCAAACAAGGTCATGGCCGCAGATCCCCCCTTTCCCTCAACAGCTTCAACTGTGCCTTCACTCCATCCACTTTCGGAATCATCAGATAATCCGCACCCAGGTCCATCAGGTCGTCCACCACCGACATGTCCACCACGTGTGCCGCATACGCCACCCCCGCAAGCCGGCACCGATAAGCTAACAGATCATTGACCTCCTCGATCCGCAACGCGGAAACGACGATCTTCGCCCGTTCCAGCCCCGCCTCCTGCAGCACCGCAGGATAATCCACACTGCCGCTCAGAACATCACACCCAAGCCCCTCGAGCTTGTGCGGATCGGTATCCACCGCAAGCACGCGCTCACCCCGCTCCACCAGACGCCTCACCAATCCCCGGCCCAGGCTGTTCATCCCCACCACCATCACATGCCCGGAAAGCGACAACCCGTGCCCTGTCACACCGCCGGGATCCCCGGTCACATCATCGCACGAACGGAAAATCCTCCAGCCCATGATGCCGGCCCTCTCAAAAAACCGGTAGAGCCGCTCGCTGTGGATGATCATGTAGGAGGAAGCCGCGATGGTCACCACACCGACCAGCGCGGTGATCGACATGATCTCCGGACCAATCAGCCCGCGGCTCAATCCCATGCCCGCGAAAATGAAGGAAAACTCGCTGATCTGCGCCACCGTCACGCTGGTCATGAACGATGTCCGCCGCGTATACCCCATCCGCGTGATGATGAAGATGAAGATCACCGGATTGCCAATCAGCACAAACAACGAAAGCACGAACGTCGGCCACAGGTTCGCCATCGCTCCGCTTGCATCCATCCGCACCCCCAATGTCACGAAAAACACCGCGATGAACAAATTCATCAGCGGATGCACCCGCCGCCGGAGATCATCGTTGTACGGCAACTGCGCCAGGCTCAACCCCGCCAAAAACGCACCGACTTCCAGCGAAAGGCCGAAGGCATGCGCCGCCATGACTAACAGAAAACACCAGCACAGCGCCCACACGAACAGGATTTCAGGCGAACCCGCGACCCAGCGGAACGGCCTTGGCAGCACGTATCTGGATGCCAGCAGCGCCAATGCCAGCAGCAAGGCCATACCTCCGAACGCCTTGCCCAGGCCGCCCGCCACCTGGCGGAAATCCACCGCCGCTCCACCATCACCCGCCTCACCCATCCCGGCAAGAAAAGTCAGGATCAATATGACCACCAAATCCTGAACCAGGAAAATCCCCACCGCAATCCGACCGTAGAGCGAGTCCAGCTCTCCCTTCTCATCGAGCAATTTGACCACCACCACGGTGCTGCTGAACGTCAGCGCGGTCGCCAGAAACAAGGCTTCCATCCATGGAAATCCAAGCAGCCAACACAGCACATAACCGCCCGCCGCCGTAAACACGACCTGGCCAATCCCCGCCGCAACCGCCACTTTCCCGACATCCCGGATCTTGGCAAAACTCAACTCAAGCCCCACCAGGAAGAGCAACAACGCGATCCCGGCCTCCGAAATCAATTCCAAGGCGGGATTCATTTCCACCCAGCCGAACATCGGCCCGATCACCACCCCGGCCAACAGATACACCACGATCGCAGGCATCCTCACCATCCGCCCAGCCATGACCATCAGCGCGGATGCCACCACGATGATGCCAAAACTCCGGAAATACACCTCATCCACCATGCGTGCCGCCATCCTTCACGCACCCACAGTTATCAACAAGTAATTTCTCCCCGTGCAGCCATACGGAGCGCCGACATGTTGTCGGCTACCTGCCGCGGACATCCTGTCCGGCCGTGGCGGCGATCACCAGTCGCCGCATTTCTCCCGTATGGCGAACGAATCATGCGCTGGCTAATGAGGGCAAGGGGAAACGGACGTCGTCCCCGTAGCGCGGACGCCCCGCCAGCCGCCTTCCCCTCCTCCTCTCCTGTTAGACATGCTGCATCAGCCCCTGGATCTTCAATTCCTCGATGAATGCCAGAACATGATCCGGCGCGGCCTGGCGCGCGGCCACACCTGCCGCCACCCGGATCGGATCCATCGGCGGATCGATCGACAACAAACGGATGCGTTCCATCGCGTCACTGCCGAAGCGCGTCGTATCCGCCACGATCGCACACCCGAGATTGGCCTCGACCGCCGCGACCAGGCTGGAAATGCCATCGAATTCACCAGCCACTTTCGCCTGCAATCCATGTTGTTTGTAATAGGTGGTCACCCGGTTCCAATAGTCCGGATACTCCTGGCGGTCGAACAACAACAACGAGGCGTTGCCAAGATCCTCAAGCGTCGCCACACCCTTGTCCGCCAACTTGTGGCGTGCGTTCACCGCGAGACGCCACCCGCATTCGCGCAGCGGCGTCCACTGGATCGCATCGCCCGTGCCGCACGGCACACTCACCATCAGGTCCAGCTTTCCGGCAAGCAGTGACTGCTGCATTTCCAATGACGACGCATCATGCAGGCTCACTCTCACTCCCGCATGGATCTGGGTGAAGCTCCCGATGGCAACCGGCAGGAAATCCCCGGCCAGCGACGGCGAATAGCCAATGCGCAGCGGCAACCCGCTCGCCGCCACCCGCACCCGCGCCCTCATGGCATCACAAAACTCCAACAACTTCCTCGCATCCGCCAGCAAGGATTCCGCCGCAGGTGTCAGCGAAAACGAGCGCGCCCCGCGATCCAGCAACACCACACCCAGATCCTCCTCAAGCGCCATGATCTGGCGACTCAAGGCCGGCTGGGTCAGACGCAGCCTGCGGGCAGCCGCACTGATGCCTCCTTCTTCCGCCACCACCAGAAAATGCCTGAGCTGCTTCAATTCCATCCCCGTCAATTTGAAACGCCAGCCGCCAAAGCGCCAGCCATAAGATCCATGCCCGCCCGACATGCCATGCATGCGAACCCGGCATTGGGCAAATCAGGACCCGGCGATATGATGGCCCCATGCAAGCACCCACCACCCTCCGCATCCGCCGGTCCCACGAACGCGCACAGGCCAAACATGGCTGGCTCGACAGCCGTCACACGTTTTCCTTTGGCGAATACTACGACCCCGCACACATGGGCTTCCGCTCGCTGCGCGTGATCAACGACGACCGCATCGCTCCCAACAGCGGCTTTCCCACCCACCCGCACCGCGACATGGAAATCTTCTCCTACGTCCTCGAAGGACGTCTCGCCCACAGGGACTCGATGGGCAACCAGCGCGAACTCAAGCCCGGCGAAATCCAATTGATGCGCGCTGGCAGCGGCGTCACCCACTCGGAGTTCAACCCGAGCCCGACGGAACACGCCGCCTTCCTGCAAATCTGGATCACTCCGTCCGAACGCGGACTCGAACCCGCCTACAGCGAGTGGTCGCCTCCGGCAAACGCCGGCCAAATGCCCGCAACCCTGGTGATCTCGCAGGACGGACGCGACGGCTCCGCCCGTATCGCCCAGGACGCCTCGGTCTATCGGATCCTCTCGGACAAGGAGGTCACCATTAACCACGTGTTGGCCGATGGCCGCGGCCTCTGGCTCCATGTGATCCGCGGACAGGCCGTTCTGGCAGGAACCACTCTCGGCCCCGGCGACGCCGCCTCCATCGAGGACTCCGGAACCCATGAAATCCATGCCGGGCCCGATGGCATCGAGGCCTTGTTATTCGACCTCCTTTGATTCAATAACCCACCACACAACAGCAACCACATGAGCACTCCCAAAATACTCGCCTTCGGCGGCAGCCTGCGCGCCGGATCCTTCAACCACAAAGCCGTCGAGCTCGCCGCGGAAGGCGCTCGCCAGGCCGGTGCGGAAGTCACCGTGATCGCCCTGCGCGATTTTCCCATGCCGATCTTCGATGAGGATCTCGAAACCGTTTCCGGCATGCCGCAAACCGCCCGCCGCATGAAGGAGTTGTTCCTCGCTCACGACGGACTGCTCATCGCCTCCCCGGAATACAACAGCACGATCAGCGCCGCATTGAAAAACGCCATCGACTGGGTCTCGCGTGCCACCGCCAACGATGAACCGCCCCTCGCCGCCTTGGCCGGAAAAACCGCCGCCATCCTCGCCGCATCGCCCGGCGGCTACGGCGGCGCACGTGGCCTCGCACAACTCCGACCCTTCCTCGAAAACATCCGTATCAAGGTGATCGAAGCCCAAGTGACCATCCCCAGCGCCCACGAGGTGATCCGCGCCGATGGCTCGTTTGCCGACGAATCCATCGCCCGCTCGGTGCGCGAACTCGGGGCCTCGCTCGTGGCCGCCATGCGCTGACGCCTCCGCGTGTCCGGCACATGCCGCCCCTCCTCATCCCATCCCCTGATGATGCTTGAACTTGCCCACGATACCGGGCAGACCCACGGCATGCATCAGGCATTCATTCTGGGTGCGGGCCTCGGCACCCGGTTGCGGCCGCTCACCGGGCGGCTCCCGAAACCCCTCGTCCCGCTCTTTCACCGGCCCCTCGCCGCATGGGCCGTCGATTCCTGTGCGCGGCAGGGCATCCGCCGCTTTGCCATCAATACCCACCATCTCCCCAACTGCTGGGACTCCTTCGGCACTCCGGTCACTGCGGAAAAATCCACATCACCACCCACCGGCGGGAACGGCCAGCCCGCACGAGTGCTATCGCGCGACGACCATGAAATCACGCTGTTCCACGAACCCGTCCTGCTGGAAACCGGCGGTGGATTGAAAAACATCGCCTCATGGATCGGCAACCAGCCCGTGCTCGTCCACAACGGCGACATCTATTCGGACCTCGATCTAACAAAATTGACCGCCGCACACGAGGCGTCCGGCCTGCCGGTCACCCTCGCCCTGCGATCCGGCGGCGACGCCCGCCACATCGCCCTCGACTCCGGCCTGACCCGCGTCACGGACATCCGAGGCATGCTCGGACGCGCCTCCGGCACCCATTTATTCACCGGCATTTATTGCGTGAACCCGGATTTTCTCGATCTCATCCCGCCCGCGGAAAAAATCTCGATCATCCCCGCATTTTTGAAACTCGCCGCACAGGGACGCCTCGGCGCGGTGGTCATCGACGACGGCGTCTGGCTCGACCTCGGCGACCGCGCGGCTTATCTCCAGGCCCACGGCGACCTCGCACTTGGCCCCGCCGTCCACCCCCACGCCCAAATCCACCCGACTGCCACGCTCGCCCGCACCGTCGTCGGCCCCGGCGCGGTGATCGGCGAGGGTGCCCGGCTCAGCGGCTGCGTGGTCTGGCCGCAGTCGATCGTCGCTGCCGGCGCCTGTCTGGAAAACTGCATCGTCTTCTCCGATCAGCCCGCAGCCGGCCGGCATCACGGAGCGGATCTCTGATTCCGCCTATTTTGATGAACACTTCGCCCCTGCGGCAGCGTTTTTTCCTTGAGTTCCCAACACAAAGCCCGCCGATCCCGTGCAAATCAAACTGACAACCACTTCCGTTCTCGCTGCCATTTTGATCATCGGTGCCGGTGGCTACATGATCGGCCGCACGCAATCCAAGGATTCACCTCAAAATCCGGCCCCCGCCACCACCCGCACGGCACGCCCCACTCCTTCCACCTCCCACCACATCGAGTCCACCCGCAGCGCACGCAACCAACCTCGCGAGAACACCCGCAAAGACTCGGCCACCAAAAACGCGAACCCCTTTGAACCCATCCTCACCGACCCGGATTCCCTGACCCGCCAGCGTGCGATAATCGCATACATCGACCAACTCGGCAGCAACGATTTCGAAAACGCCGTGGCGGATTTCCGCAAAATGGGCATCACCGAAAGCCGGATGGCGGAATATGGATTGCTGCTCTCCGCTTGGGCAAAAAGCGACCCATACGCCGCACTCCAATACGTCCAGGCAAAAACCAGCAACCCCTTCGCCACCAACACGATCCTTACCACATGGGCCGCCACCGATCCGGAGGGCGCGATCCGCTGGGCGGAAACCCATCACAACAAGGAAACCGCCAACCCATACTTCGCCAGCATCCTTGCCAGCCTCGCACAATCCGATCCAACCCGCGCCACCGACCTGCTCACCAGCATGCCACCCGGCGTGGAACGCAACAACGCCCTCACCGCCATGCTTCCCCAGCTGCTCAAAAACGGCCCGGAAGCCGCCCGCGAATGGCTCGACAACCTGGCTGACCCAACATTGAAAACCATCGCCATCATGCAGTCCGCCGCACAACTCGCCGCCCGCGACCCCGAGGGCACCGTGGCCTGGCTGCTCGCAAACCCGGGCGATGCCACGCAATCCACGCTGCATGGCATCTACTCGAACTGGGTGTTCCACGACCAGGAGGCCGCGTTGAAATCGCTGGCATCCATCCCGGACCCCGCGTTCCGCGGCAATGCGATGACCGGAATCATCAGCTCCATGGCGAATGTCGATCCTCAAGCCGCGATCTCGCTGATGGATCGTTTTCCCGCCGATATGAACGACAACATCATCAGCTCCTTCACCTTCAATTCGTTCTCACGCGATCCCGCCACAGCCGTCAACCAGATCGCACGTATCAGCGACGCCAACCAGCGCGACATGATCTACCGCAATCTGGTCGCACGCTGGATCAACGAGGATCCCAACGCAGCCGGCAACTGGCTCAAGTCGCATCCGATGCCGCCGCAGCTGCAACAGGAATTTCATTCGCTTCTCGACGCACACTGACCCGCTCCTTCCGCCCGCTTCACCCACACGTTTTGCAAAAAACCCCGGGACATCGCGATTTTGCCACCATACACTCCATCTGAAAGTCCAAACCCCCACACGCCCATGAAAATCACCCCTCTGACGTCCATCACTGCGGTTCTCGTCATCGGTGCCGCAGGCTTCATGGCGGGTCGGATCAGCTTCCCGGAAAGTTCTGATCCCACAACAGGCAAATCGGAAACCTCCACCCGTCCCACCCGCGCAAACTTTTCCTCCGATCGCCAGGATGCCGATACCACAAAACACGGCTCACGGCGCGATGCCACCACCCGCGAATCCACCGCCACCCGCAAGGACCGCATCCGCCAACTCGAAACCATCGTCCGTGGCGAAGACCCGCTCGACCGCAACCGCGCCCTGCTCGCCTACATCGACCAACTCGGCAGCAGTGATTTCGAGGAGGCCATCAGTCATTTCCGCAGCCTCGGCATCACCGAAAGCCGCATGGGGGAATACGCCATGCTGCTTTCCGCATGGGCGAAGGCCGACCCCTACGCCGCACTCGAATACGCCAAAACCAATACCAACACCCCATTCGCCACCCAGACGATCCTCGCAACCTGGGCGGCCACCGATCCGGAAAGCGCGATCCGCTGGGCGGAAACCAACCACAACGACGAGGGGGCCAATCCCTACATGGCCGGCATCATCCGCAGCCTCGCCGCAACCGACCCGGTGCGCGCCACCACCCTGCTGACCAGCATGCCACGCAGTCAGGAACGCGGAGCCGCACTCGATGCCATGCTCCCACACCTTCTCCGCCAGGGTGCAGACGCCACCCGCTCATGGATCGAATCCCTCACCGATGAATCGTTGAAAAACGGCGCAATGATGCGCACCGCCGACCAACTCGCCGCCACCGACCCCGCAGGCACCGTGGATTTCCTTCTCGCCAACCCGAGTGAAGCCACCCAGCGCCGCATGGATGATGTCTACTCGGTCTGGGCACGCCAGGATCGGCAAGCGGCATTGGGCTCGCTTTCCACCCTCACTAACAGCGATGCCCGCTCCAATGCCCTGCGCGGCATCGTCACGTCAGTCGCCACGGAAAACCCCAGCGAAGCCGTCTCGCTGATGAACCGCTACCCTGCCGACGTCAACGACCGCGTCGTCCAAACGGTCGTCTGGCACTCGATGGGCCAGGACCCCGTAACCGCCGTCAACCAGATCGCCCGCATCAGCAACGAAGGC
Organism: uncultured Luteolibacter sp.; assembly: GCA_964399305.1. GTDB lineage: Bacteria > Verrucomicrobiota > Verrucomicrobiia > Verrucomicrobiales > Akkermansiaceae > Luteolibacter. The sequence goes on along the minus strand of CAYNQJ010000003.1, from coordinate 100,320 downwards.
CAGCGCAACCAGATGTACCGCAACATCGTCGGCCGCTGGATCGAACGCGACGCCGCCGCCGCAGGCGCATGGCTCGGATCCAGTCCCCTGCCCGACAATATCCGCCAGGACCTGCAACGACAATTGAGCCGCCAGCAGTGAGGCGTATCATGCCTCCACTGAACATGCCTCCCGCCGATACCACGCCCTACTACATCTGCGGCCCCACCGCGTCCGGTAAATCCGCGCTCGCACTGGAGATAGCCGAAAAACTCGATGGCGAAGTCATCAATGCCGATGCATTCCAGTTGTATCGCGGCATCGAAATCCTGAGCGCCGCCCCGCCACTTGAGGAACGCGGAAATGTCCCCCACCACCTCTACGGCGTCATCGATCCCGCCACGGCCGCAGATGCCGGCAGCTACATGCGCATGGCCCTGCCCGTTATCCGTGAAATCCAAAGCCGCGGCAAAACCCCGGTGATCACCGGCGGCTCCGGACTCTATCTGAAATTCCTCACCCACGGCCCAGCCCCGCTGCCAACCGGCGATGCCACCCTCCGCGCCGAACTCGAAGCCCGGCCGCTCGACGACCTCGTCGCCCAACTCCGCACCCTCGATCCCGTCGAGGCCGGACGCACCGCCCTGCAAAACCGCCGCTTCGTCTCCCGTGCCCTGGAAATCTGCCTGCTCACCGGCGAAAAGGCATCCACCCTCCGCGATCAATGGGAATCCAAAACCCGCGAGATATCCTCCACTCTCAGAGGAACCCTCATCCAACGCTCCCGGCCGGACCTCCACGCACGCATCGCCACCCGCACCCGCGCCATGCTCGATGGAGGTGCCACCGATGAGGTCGCCGCCCTCGGCCCGATCTCCGGCAACTGCGAAAAAGCCATCGGCCTGCGCGAGATCCGCTCGCTGATCGCCGGTGAAATCGACCGCCCCACCTGCGAGGAACTCATCAACGCCGCCACCCGCCAATACGCAAAACGCCAGGAAACCTGGTTCCGACGCGAACCATGGCTGACCCCCATCGAACTCGCCTGATCCCTCACGGGAAATTACCAATCCATTCATCCCCGGAAATACTGGGTAACGTTTGCCGCTCCACGAGGCTATACCTATGATGCCCTCAACCTTTCCAGGTGCCCAGGACCTGCAAATCAGCGATGACGGACGACAATTGCAGGAATTCGTCCGCGAAATGACCGCCGCCCAAGGCCGAATCCGCGCCTTCATCGTCTCACTCATGCCCGGTAGTGCGGATGTCGGCGATGTCCTTCAGGAAACCAACCTGACCCTCTGGAGAAGCCGGTCCCGCTTCCGCCCCGGTTCCAACTTCCTGGCATGGGCATTCACAATCGCACGGCTCGAAGTCATGCACCACCGGGCGCGCACCAAGCGTCACGGACACTCGCTGCTCTCGGACAAGCTTCTCGACATGCTGGCCACCGAGATTCCGACCACCATCCATCACGAAGACTACCTCCAGGCACTGGAAGCTTGTCTGGCCAAACTCACCAACAACCAACGCGAACTCGTTCATGCCCGATATCTGCCGGATCATACTCTTGAGGCACACGCAAAGATGACCGGTCGCAAATCATCCGCACTGCGCGTCGCCCTCAAGCGAATCCGCTCCCTTCTCAGAAACTGTGTCGAGAACTCAATCAACCAAAAATTCGCATGAATCCCCCCCCAATGAGCGACCTCGAAAGCCGGATCATCCAACTTCTCGACGGGGAACTCGGACTCCAACAAATCGAGCAGCTCGACGCCGAGCTACTGAATGACCGGCAGGCGCGTGAATTATACATCCAGACCGCCGCCTTGCACAGCGCCCTGCAAAACCAATACCTCTCCTGCTCGAATCTCCCTCCTGCGCCGATCATTTCCGTGAACCGGCTCCTGGCACGCCATCGCCGGCAACTCGTAAAGCTTTCACTGGTTGCGGCAGCCGCCTTGCTCGCCATATCAGCCGTATCGCTGTGGATGATCATGGCTCCGCGCAACACCCGTTCCATGGCCCGTTTTCTGGCCGCCCCGGACACGACCTTCACGCTCACCCATAGCACCGGCGGTGGCGCGCCGGCTGGCAACAATGCCTTGCACCCTGGCTCAAGGCTGAGGCTCGGCACCGGCACCATGGAAGTGAAGTTCGATTCCGGAGTGCGCTGCGTGATTGAAGCCCCCTGCGAGCTGGTCACACACACGAACAACCGGATTTCAATGACGGAAGGCGTGGCATGGTTCATGGTGCCTCCGCCGGCGGTCGGCTTTACCGTCGAAACCCCTCAATTCACCATCATCGATCTCGGAACGGAGTTCGGAATCATCTCTCCCGGCGATGGATCGGGCGAAGTGCATGTCCTAACGGGAAAAGTGGCGATCGAACCACCCCACCAGCGTCAGGGATCGAAACGCTTCGTATTGGATGCCGGCCAGGCACGACGAATGGACTCTCATGGCAATCTGGTGAAGACCGCCTTGAAGGCTTCCCGCTTCATGAAATCCCTGCCCGGAAACATCGTCATCCGCAATCCGAATTTCGATCTGCCGGATGAAATGAAAAAACACCGAAACAATGTCGGCTATGGCCCCATTACCAACTGGGCCACGAGCGGCTTGGGAATCGGAGTCAGCAGCAAACACCAACCTTTCCTCAGACAACTCGCCCACAGCGGAAAACAAGTGGCGTTCATCCAGGGAAAGGGAGCCATCTCTCAATCCGTGAGCGGATTTGACCCCACGAAGCTCTACTCGGTCACTTATTTCGTCAGCGAAAGAGGGCTTCCCGGCGCGGTCACTCATACCTCGGTCTCGCTCGATCTCGGCACCCACTCTTACTCACCACCATGCCAAATCGTCAAAACCGCCGCCTTCCGCCGCATCGTAAGCGGCCCGCTCGCCGTCTTCGGGCCAACCGCCAATATCGAAATCCGTGCGCAACGCACCGCGGGTGACGCCTCATTGCTCGTGGACTCGGTCAGCATCTCCCGTGCCGTGCCTGCCGTGACCGATGGGGGCTTCGAAGACCCGGTGCAACCCCACCGCTCTTACAAACAGGCTAACGGTGCCGGAACCGGCTCGCTGGACGGTACCGCGTGGACCTTCGAATTCGGCAGCGGCATCACCACCAACGGCAGCCACTTCAGCCCCCCCCCAGCACCAGAAGGTTCACAAGCCGCCATCATTCAGGGCGGCCGGGCCTCACTGCGCATTCCCGTTACCGGATTCGAACCCGGAGTGACATACACACTCTCTCTGGATGCGGCCGGACGGAGCATCCAGTCCGCTCCCATCAGAGTGATGCTTGGCGATCTGGCGCTCTCGTTTGGAAATTCAGAAACCATCACACCTGCTCCCGATCGCTACACCACGTTCACCAGCAACGGATTCACCCCGGCTCAAGAAACGCAAATCCTCAACATCGAGTCATTGGCGGAAGGAACAACTTTCATCGATGACCTTCGCTTCAACTTTGTCGCCGAGGCCGACGACCCGACTGGAGCAGCGCGAAAGTAAATTGAGGAAAAATTGTAACGTTCAGCCGCTTTCGTGGCTTTGTTTGTGACCATGCCTTCTGGCTGCGCCACCTGTCACTTGCACCATCCACCGCATACTTCCGCATGAAGCCACCCCACCGCCGCCGACCGCTCGCAGAAAAATTCACCGCCGCTTTGGTTTTTTGCTGTGTCATTTCCGCCTTGCAGGCCGACACCCTCTACTGGGATGGCAATGACACCTCTGCGGACGCAAACGGCGGCACAGGCACATGGAACACCGCCAACACCAACTGGGACACAACTTCCACGGGAGGATCCAACACCACTTGGAACAACGCCACGCCCGATTCCGCAGTATTCGGCGGTGTGGCGGGAACCGTCACACTGGGACAAGCCATGACGGCCGGCGGCATCCAGATCGATACCGCCGGCTACACGATCACAGCCAGCACCCTCACCATCCACAGTGGCGGGGTCACCGTCACCTCCGGTGCCAACAACGCAGGTGGCTTCACGGACCTCAGCAGCGCCATCGTCCTCGGGGACAACCAGTCCTGGGTGAACCAATCGTCCAACACTGTTTTGCGGCAACTCGGCAGCAGCGTGAACCTCGGTGCCAACACCCTCACTCTCGAAGGCGCGGTGAGAGTGGCCTCCGGCATCAGCGGTTCGGGCAACATCATCATCAATTATTCCGGCGGGGCATTTGCCGGCATGTCTTCCAACAACACGTTTTCGGGCACCACCACCATCAATTCCGGCGGAATTCTGCTGATCAACAATCTGACCAACTCCAATGTGACAGGCGGACTTGGCGTGCAAGCAGTCAACAGCGCCTCCAACCTGGTGCTCAACGGCGGCACGCTGCGGGTTCAAGTCAGCACAGGCAGCAGCAACAGGCTGTTCACCCTGGGCGCCAACGGCGGCACCTTGGATTCGCTTAACGCAGGCATCATCAATCTCAACAATACGGGTGCGGTTGCTGTCACTGGCAATGGAAACCGGACCCTGACGTTGACCGGCAATAACGCAGCCACGACCAACAACATTTCCCTCAGCCTCGGCGACAGCTCAGGCAGCGGCATCGTTTCGCTCGCCAAATCCGGCGCCGCCGCTTGGGAAGTGTCCGGCAATAATAGCTTTTCCGGCGGCACAACCCTCAACAACGGCATCCTGCGGACCAATCATGCCAACGCCCTCGGCTCAACCAGCGGCTCACTGACTGTCCACGGCGGCACCCTCGAATTGAATGATTTCAACCGCACGGTCGGCAACCTCACCGGTTCCGGCGGGACCATTGCGAACAACCTGACTGGAGCTGTGACTCTGACCATCGGCCAGGGCGACACTGGCGGCGGCAACTTCCAGGGAGAGATTTCCGACGGCAGCGGCACCGTTGCCCTCACCAAGACCGGCGGCGGCACCATCACCCTCTCCGGAACAAACACCTACACCGGAGCCACCAACATCACCGGCGGAACGCTGATTGTGGATGGCAGCATCTCCAACAGCAGCCTTACCACCGTCGGTTTTGGCGCCACCCTGGAAGGCACCGGCACCACGGGAGCACTGACGATTTCCGCCGGCGGCTTTCACAATCCCGGCAACAGCCCCGGGATCATGGAAACCGGCACCTACAACATGGCCGGGACACTGACCACCGAGATCAACGGGATAACCGCAGGCAGCCAACATGACCAGATTGGCGTCACCGGCAGCATCACCCTGAGCGGCGATCTCAATGTCATCTTCAGCGGCGGCACTTACGCCAACGGCAACCTGATTTTCATCCTCCTGAATGATGGGTCAGACGCCATCTCGGGAATGTTCAACAATTATGCGCAAGGCGATTATGTGGCCACCTATGGCGGTTTTGATTGGACCATCAGCTATCTGGCGCACTCCGATGCAAACACCTTCACCGGCGGCAATGACATCGCCCTTTTGGCAACAGCCGTCATTCCGGAACCCGCCGCCGCCCTGTTCGGAGGCATTGGCATGCTGATGCTGCTCCGCCGCCGCCGGAACTGAGCCTGGCGCATCTCTGCTTTCAAATATCAAAACCCGTTGGCATCCGGTGCCATCGGTTGCCGGGTGGTCGCACACCACTTTTCCTATTATAGCGTCAGCCACCGCGATCCAAACCCACCGCCAGATGCACCGCCACCACCATGCGCGTCCGCTCGCGCTCCTCGCATGCCTTGCCCTCACCCTGCCGTCCGCATCCGCCGCAGAGCTGGTTTTTGATTTCACCTACGACATCAGCAGCACTGGCGACTCCACCAACCACATCAGGACCGCCGCATGGGACGCGCATCCGAATGTCTTTTCCAACACGCTCGCCACCCCGGAGGATTACAACAACAATACCAAGTGGACTCAAGCCGCGTCGGCCATCACCGCACCATACACCTTCCATTATAACATTTCATCCCTCGGAATCGGCTCCGCTCACGAAGCACGGATCACCGTGGACACGCTCTCCAGCACCGCCAATCTGAGCCCGGCGTCCGGCAACGGCATCGCAGTGGTGGGCGGCACCAGCAGCGTATGGTGGGATCCAAACGACCCATCCCTCAGCTTCACCATCTCAATACGTGATGCGTTCGCCAATGACATCACGGAAAGCCTCAACATCGACCTCACAGGAGTGGCGATGCGCTGGGGCGAAGGCGCATCCGCCACGCTTGCCGGTCAAGCCGCAAGCCAAACGACATCCTTGCAGGGCATCGACCTCGCAGTCGGCCAAACCTCGGAAACCTCGTTCACCGCCACGCGCACCGGAGCTCATGTGTTCACTCAAATCCAACAACTCCGTTTCCAAATCACATCCGGTCCGGATACGCTTCCTCCTGCAATCACCAACCTCACCCCGGCGGATAATGCCACTGGCGTATCCCCATCTTCCAATATTTCCGCCATTTTCAACGAGTCCATTGCTCTCACAGGAACGGGCAGTATCACCATTCGCGACCTGGGGCCGGGACCTGACATCGTCATTCCTCTACCCGATCCGCAAGTGACAATCACCGGCGGCAACACGCTGTCCATCAGCCCGGACTCAACCCTCTTGCCAAACAACGGCTACTCCATCCTGATCAGCGCGAACGCCATCGCGGACCTTGCCAATCCACCGAACAATTTCGCCGGAATCGCCGATGAATCCACGTGGGACTTCAGTACCGGCGGCCCGCCACCGACCGGACCCAATGTCATCGTCTTTCTCGTCGATGACCTCGGTCTCACCGACGTCCAGCATCACCCGAACTATTTCCCTGACGGCAGCCCGCTGTTCGAAACGCCTAACATCCATCGTCTGGCATCCGAGGGAATGCTTTTCCAAAACGCCTATGCCCAACCGCTGTGCTCCGCCAGCCGGTCCTGCCTGCTCTCCGGCCAATACACTCCCGCCCGCGACGCCCTCTACCTGGCCATCGTAAGCGGTTCGGTCGCCAATCCATCACTGCCCACCACCTCATCCTCCGCCTGGGCCTACAATCATCCCAGCGACCGCAACCACCTGCCCTTGGCAGTGGAAACCATCGCTGAACGCATGAAGGCGGCAGGCTACGCCACTTGGCACGCCGGCAAATGGCACCTCTCCCCGGCGCAACCTGCCGACCCAGCCTACTACCCGATCCAACAGGGCTTCGACAAACAACTCAGCGTCGGCGGTGCAGGCCCGCCCAGCTACTTCGGCCCGTTCAGCAACATTCCCAACATGGTGAACCATCTGGGCAACGCGGATGTAGGAACCGTGCGCGACCATATCTCCGAACACATGGGAAAACTCGTGCGCAACCTGATCGACCACCACCTTGCCACCGATCCAACCCGTCCGTTCTTTCTCTACTATCCAACCTACTCGGTGCACGCCCCCCATGAGGCCAGAAAAAGCCTGTTCAACTACTATCAGTCGAAACTGAACGCTCTGCCTGAAAGCAAGCACCGCCACCCGGTGATGGCGGCCCAGGTCCACATGGCCGATCAGGAACTCGGCGCAATCCTCGACTTCCTCGATGAGCGGAATCTCGATGAAAACACACTCTTCATCTTCCTCTCCGACAACGGCGGCCTGAGCATCGAGCAATCTTCCGGATCACTTTTCGACGACATCGGTTCGGACGGCATTCCTGACCACCTGCCGGGCAACACGGCAAACGGCAACTATGCCAAAACCACCTCCCCAATCCCATCCACAACGCGCATGACCGAAATGGCCCCGCGAAAAGCCGGCAAGGGCTCGCTGTTCGAGGGGGGAATCCGCGTTCCCATGATCATCCGCTATCCAAACGGAAATATCCCCGCCGGAGTCACAACCGCAGAAGCCGCTCACCTGATCGACATTTATCCAACCATCCTCGATTGCACTCCGGCCATGCCAAAACCCGGCTACATGCTGGATGGCACAAGCCTCATGCCCGTGCTCAACCAGACCGGCCCTTTGCCGGAGCGGAACATCTGCATTTATTTCCCGCGCAACAACGAGACATGGGGAGCGCTGTTTATCGCCAAGGACTATCCCGGAACGGAAAATGAACCCTTCGACATCTATCCCGGCGGAACCGCCGTGATCAACCATCCCTTCAAGATGATCGCCCGCTACTCGACCGCACACGATGCCGCAACTGTGGACTACCAGCTTTTCAACCTCGATCTCGACGCTGGAGAAGCCGCCAATGTCGCCGCTTTCTATCCAAATGTCGTGGACACCATGCGCAAGGGAATGGACGATTTCCACCAGAACACCAATGCCCTGGTCCCCACCAGAAATCCAAACTACAGCGGCATCACCAGGAACCTTCCTGAAACGACCGTTCAGGCCTACCTCACCGCCGCCGGTCTCATCCCGGGCACCCCCCAATCCTTCCTCCTCTCGGACCCGGATGGTGACAACCGCCGCAATGAAAACGAATTCCTCGAACAGACGGATCCCGACTCCGCCGATAACACCGTGGCCACTTCCTGGCTCTATGACAACGGCAGTTTCCTCGAACCGCGCTTCGCCCTCCCTGCCAATGTGATCCAATCATCCTTCCATATCCTGGATGCCGATGACAACGTCGCATTCTCACCCTCATTCAATCTCACACTTGATGGACAATACGGTCCATTCTACGTCTATCGACCCACCCAGCCGGAGCCCGCCACATCACCTGCAGCCCATCTCGCGACACTGCGCCCAACTCTGGTCCGCCCCACGCCGGACCCCTCCGCTCCGCCCATCCTCGCACAAGATGATTTCCCCCACCTCTCGATCAACTCCCATACGAATTCCATCAGTTTCAATCTCAGAGACCAGATCGGCTACCGCATATACAAAAGTGAAAACCTGACCGATTGGACCATCTGGGAGGACTTCGGCATCATCTCCGGCAATCACGACGCCACCCTACCCCTCAACCCCCGGCGCGACCGCGAATTTTACAAACTCGAGGTTTACCAGCCTTAGCCGTCTCATCCTCATATCCTGATAGATTGCGGCCAATGATTTGCCGCATCATCGCATCCGACCCAACCAGCCTCACAGCAGGCATTTCGACGCTTGCTCGACATCCTTGCCCCCGCGGCCGGAGAGAATGACGATGAGGATACAGTCATGTGGTAGGATGGGTCGATCTTCGAGACATGGGTCATCGCGCGGGCGCTTTCGAGGGCGTGGATGATGCCTCGCAGTGGCAGAGCTCCTTGAATGCCGCCATGAACTGGGCATCGGTGGCTTGGGTGTATTCGACACGGTCGATGTCCTGCAAAAGCGCATGCTTAGGGCCGGCGGCGGCGCATTCAGGTCCGGAGGAAACGCAGTGTGCCTGCTCGATATGGCCGTCGGCATTCGCCAGCAGCCGGGTCTTGGCACCTTGAAACACGCCCAGCTTGCAGCCTTGGAAGCGGGCCTTCTTTTTCCAAAATCTGGCGGCGTGCCTCCACTCAGATCACCCGGTCGGAATCCCTGACAATCATCGAGAACGAACGAGAACCAAGGGCGGAGCCGAGAACGTGGTAGGTCAAATCGTCAATACCGAAGCCTCCCAATGTTAACGCGTCATCGTAACCCTCCACACCGGAATCGATGCCCGGCCCGGCCTGCGCGAGATCCGCTCGCTGATTGCCGGTTAAATCGACCGCCCCACCTGCGAGGAACTCATCAACGCCGCCACCCGCCAATACGCAAAACGCCAGGAAACCTGGTTCCGACGCGAACCATGTCTGACCCGCGTGATTTCCTAACGTGTCCGTAATTACAGACCCCACTCATCCTGCCTGTATCCAGGACCTCCATAAGCACCGCTTTCCACCGGACCCGCATGGCCGTGGCTTGCAAAATCCCCAAACACCGGACAAAACGGGAATCGGAAAATGTTTTTTAAGTTAGATTTCCAGCATCACTCATCCCGCTCACGGATGACCACATCCTTCCTCCGTGATTCGGGGGTGACGACAAGCTCGGTGACTTTGCCAGCGACGATCCTGCCCTCGACGGTGGTATCGCGCGGGGCGTGAAGTTTGAACGACGCGTCCCAGTTTTTCGGCCATGCCGGCATGACAACGATTTTGTCGCCTTCATACTGCACGAGCATCCGCTGCAAGGTGGTCATCATCACACCGCCGTGGTCCTGATCCGGCATCCAGTCGGAACCGGCCGCCCACATCGCGGGAAACCGGAACCCAGGCTGGATGCCTCTCGTCCGCTCGATCACCGCCCCCTGCGTTTCATCCGCCATGCCCAACAGGGCGGTCTGGATCGGATCCTGCCGCCAGCAGAAGTTGTCCTTGTGAATGCGCACCGCATACGACCGCTTCGCGATTTCAAGTTTTTCACTGCCCGCGATCCATGTGAAAACCCGGTAGGGGAAAATCGCATACAATTCGGGATTCTCGACGTTCGACTTGTTCCAGAACTTCTCGGCCGGCATCAGCCGCTTGCCGTCAGGACTCATCGGCATGGCAGGCAGGTCGTCCAGCAGGCTCTGGAACACCTTTTTCCCCAGCACGGACTGGAACCGGGGAATCACATAGCCGAGCCCGGCGATCTCAGGCAGCGGGTTGACCGCACCATGCCATGTCTCCAGCGATTGCGCCGGATCGAACAGGATCTTGCCGTCCGCCCCCCGCTTCCAGTGCTGGTCATAAAAGGTGAGGATCTCCGTCGAGAATGGTACGAGTGTTTCATCGCGGAATTTGCGGTCTTGCGTGATGTCGTGGTAATCCAGCATCATCACCATCATTTCCAATCCGCTCTGCCAGTACCGGCGGACAAATGTGTTGTCGGTCAGACCGTCAGGCTTGCCTTTCCGGTCAACGCCGTATCCGAGGTCGCCCTGGTCGGTATAGTTGCCCCAGATGTTCATCGTTTCCGGGTAAAACGCCCCATCGTGACCATAATAGTTTCTCGTGGCCGCCTTGCGCGCCGGGAGCGTATCCATGTAAAACCTGAATAACGGCCGTATCAGGTCGAAGTCACCCGCGGTGAGCATCGGCCAATAACAATGACGCGTGTTCTGCCACCAGTAACAACCACCCCATGCCCGGTAATCGGCATGCTTGTAGTCGTTCTGATCAACCACGAAGATCGATCCGTTGAACTTGATCGGATAGTTGCCGCGCCCGCCGCATGCGTTCATCCAGCGCTGCAACGCATAGGCACGCGTCACCCTGTCCACCACGGAATCGCCACGCTCCTCCTTGATCAACTTGCCATTCCGATAAATCCGGCACACTCCGCTTCCAGGATCGACGCTTGCCGCGACATGCTGCCACTCCCCGGCTGCCAGGCAACCGGGAACCACCATCGTGACATTCCCCACAATCCACCGCAGCGACAAACCCGGATGCGCATCCAGGGTAAAACCGTCAGGTTGGCCAGCCGTGCACTTGTCGAGGATCCGTCCGGCTTCGTTGTCCGATGGATGAACCCACGCGGCAACCGTGCAACCGGCCGTCAGATCGACGTCGCCCGGAGCGGCAACCGCCCCGGGCCGCGGCTTGCCCGCCATCGCGGCGATCTCGTCCGGCGACAACGCACGCCCTACCACCAGCGGATCCGTGATCCTTCCTCCGAAACGGCTGCCGCCGCCGGAATCCACACCGACACGCCACGGATGCCCGTTCGACGGCATGACGCCACTCCCGCCACGGACGTAGATCCAACTCCGGTCCCAGAATCCACTCCACCACCGGCGGTGTTCCTCCAGGCGCTTTTCCAAAGGCTGACTGTCGATGGCATCGGCCTGTGCCTCCAAAGCTTCAATCCATTGCTCCGCCGTATCGGTAATCCGCGTCAGAAGATGGACGCGCAATGACAACTCGTTGGCGGGCTTGCGGGTCTTCAACTCAGTGTCGGAAACCGGATCGAATCCCACACCGCGCACGATGCCGCCGGTGGTGCGATTGAGAATCGGGTCCTTTTCCGTACGGGCGATCTCATCGTTGCGCTGCAACTTCAAACTGGCCATCCACGGCGATTCGACGTTGCGATGATACCAGCCGATCCGTTCCGCCTTGCGCGGCAGTATCGTGTCCGGATGACAAAACGCCGGCATGGTCGTGTAGCCGGTCGAGAAATACTCGCCTTGCAGTTGGCCGGGCGCACCCAATCCGCGCTTCTTCTTGCGCCACGGCTCCAGCGTGACCGTCGCACCCACGGGTGTCCCAGACAGCGACTTCACATCGACCTGCGCCACCGGATGATTGGCATCCACCCACACACGCGCCAGAACCTGGCCGTCCCGGATCTCAATCACCCCCTCCCGCAACCTCAGCTCCCACCGGAAATCCCCCTTCACATCCAGCGCCGGTTCGAACCTTATCCGCACCTTGTTGAGTTTGAGCAGCCGCATGTTCTCGTCCCATGCGTCGGTCTTGCCGATGAAAAAAAGCAAATCCCCCGATGGCTCGACCCACACGTTGAGACCTATGTCGCCATTCCCGATCGGCATCGACCCGCGGGCATCCTCAACCGGCGAATCCCACACGACATTGCTCCGGTCAAGCTCGTCGGATGCCAGCGCCACGCCGGCCATGAACAACGGAAACATCAGGCAGGTTCTCATGACATTTGGGTGGGATTGAAGGTGGCTTTCGACCGCGGGCTATGGGTTACGGGGATTGGGACTGGTGGCAGATCAGTCCCTAGAGAAGGTTTGTTCGCTTTGGGGTTCCTTCCGAGGATGCTTCACGCGCTTTAGCTGCCACAAGCGCAAAACCAATCACTCGAAGCCAACAGAAGCCAGCGGCAAGCGTTGCGAATAAGAGAGAAACAGGATTCCTTCCGCCATCGAAATGAGGGCCATATCTGCCGGAATGGACCCACCGGCCTTCACCGAACCCGAAGTTTGCAGTGACACACCATCCCAGTCCGGCGAAGCCAGTGGCCACTAGAGCGCCAAGCATCCAACGAAGCCAAGAAGGAAACATGCGCACAAGAAGTCTTCGGAAACGTGTGACGCTTGGCTCACCTCCAGTCACCGGGGTCTCTTCGATTGGGCGGCGCATTCTAACAATATTTTGGCAAAGTTGATGTGCAGGCACCGGCGGAACAAGATCCGATTCAAGCAGGACAGTTACCGCCGGTTGCCTGAGTGGTTTCCGATGGCGGAATGTGGCTGAATGAAATACACGTCACGGAACACAAAGCCAAGTCGCGTTTTGAGGGATCTGCGGCGGGATCTCGGGAATTGTGATGACGCGGCAGTGAAATCCAGGCATAGGATGATTTTTATCAAAACGGTTTGGGGACAGGTGGCCGTTGGCGATCGGTTCCGCCCGCCACGGCGCTCACAGGGTACCGCCACGGTTCCATTCCGCGGCCGCCCGTCCGGCACGGGTTCCTGTGGCGAAGCAGCCTTGCATCAGGTAGCCCCCGGTCGGGGCCTCCCAATCGAGCATTTCGCCGGCGATGAACACGCCGGGATATTTCCCGAGCATGAGCAAGCGGTCCACAGCGCGCCATCGCACTCCCCCTGCGGAGGAGATCGCCTCCTCAATCGGCCGCGGGCGGAGCAGCGGAATGACGCAGTGCTTGACCTCGCGCGCGAGCGCGGCGCTGTCACTCCATTGGCAACGCGACAGGATCGCATGCGCCGCATCACCGAGACGCCAGCGCACGCGGGCCTCGTCGAGATGGTTGCGCCTGACCGATTCCATTTTTGCCACTAGCCGGTCATGTGAAAAGGTGGGTTTGAAATCAATCGTGAGGGCAGGCTCCGCCATCTCCCGGAGAGCCGGCGTCAGCTGATAGATCACGCCACCCTCCAATCCGTAACGGGTGATTAACAACTCACCGGCGGCTTCGGCACCGCCTGCGCTCGCGACGATATTCTTGATCGGTTTTCCCTCGCATGCGGCGAGCAGCTCGTCCGGCCACGAGGTTTCCCACCCGCAGTTCGAGGGGACGAGTGGCGAGCATTCGATGCCGAGCGACTCGAACACGGGGATCCATGCGCCGGTCGATCCGGTTTGCGGCCACGACCCGCCGCCAAGGGCGAACACCACGGCGACAGCATCCGCGGATGCGCCGTTGGCGAATTCCAGCCGGTGGGGATTTCCCGGCGTGAGCCCGGACCATCGGTGATTCATTTCGAACCGTACGCCCAGCGATTTCAGGCGTGAGATCCAGCGGCGGAGCAAGGGTGCCGCCTTGAGCGCCTTCGGATAGACGCGGCCGCTGGTGGCCTGAAAGGTCTCCACGCCGAGAGTCTCCGCCCATTCGCGCATTGCAGCGGGGCCAAACTCCGCGAGCAGTTCATGCCAGAGTTGTGGCGGTTGGTCCGGGCCATGGTAACGGCTGGCAAAGCGGCCGGTCTCCTCGCCGTGCGTGAGATTGAGTCCGCCCTTGCCGGCGACCAGAAATTTACGCCCTACGGATGGTTTGGCATCGAACACCGTCACGTCGAGTCCCGCCGCGGCGGCAACCTCCGCAGCACGCAGTCCGGCGGGACCACCACCGATCACCGCAACTGGGATGGTCGATGACATGCGGGCTTACGGCTGTGGCAATCTCGCGGAAACAAGTTTTTCCACGTGCTTCGCCAGCATGTCGGCCTCCAGATTCACCGCCTGGCCAAGGCGCGCGCTGTGCAAATGGGTGTGCTGCCAAGTGTGTGGGGTGATCCAGAAAACCGCCTCATCAGGCGTCAGTTCGGCGATTGTCAGCGAGATCCCATCGATCGCCAAAGACCCCTTCTCCACACAGAGCCGGTGGATTGCCGGTGGCAGGGAAACCGCGACGATGTGGTCCTGGCCGCTGGCTTCCAGGCGGGTGATCGCACCCTTGGCATCCACATGGCCCTGCACGAAGTGACCGCCGAAGCGGTCGCCCACCGCCATCGCACGCTCCAGATTGACCAGCGATCCGGCGGCAAGTCCGCCCAGCGAGGTGACGCGCAGCGTTTGCGCGAGCAGGTCAAAAGAAGCACGGCCGGGCGCGAGGTTTGAAACCGTCAGGCAGCATCCGTTCACCGCGACTGAATCGCCGGATGCAAGCTCATCCGCAAACGGGATTTCGAGAGTCAGCCGTGCCTGGTCACCAAGGTGATCCAGCGACGACACGGTTCCCACAGCTTCGACAAGTCCGGTGAACATGGATGGCTTCAGTGGTTGGATTCCTCAGGAATGCTGGCCGGGGCCACCGCCTTGAAGGGCTGGGGCTTGCCGAGTATCGGATCAGGCTTGTAAGCATGCATGTCCGGCAACAGCACGAAGCAGAGATAGGCGATGACCGTGGGAACCAGCGCACCGAGAAAAAGCCCGAGAGGCGAGATGCCACCTTTGAAAAACCTGGTTAGAATGCTCTGCCCGGCCGGGTTGGGCGCATTGGCGATCACCGTGAGTCCGCCGCCGGTGACCGCGCCCGCGACCACTGCGTATTTCGCCGCGGTATCGATTCCTTGGACTTGCGCCGCGAGATAGGTGATGGCCGCATTGTCATTGAAAGCTGTCAGGATGGTGGCACCGAACATGAGCGTTTGGTCCGACAGGCTCGTGATCACCGGGCCGATCCACCAGGATTGGCAGCCGCCATGGATCACCAAGGAGGCGAGGAAAAATCCGACCAGAATCGGGCTCCGGAGCGATACCTCGTTCTGATGGTGGCGGGTCGCGATGATGAAGGCCAGGAAGAACAGGAAGCCTCCGATGAACAGGACCGGGAAATGCGCCGTGTAAACGGTCCAAACCAAAAATCCGACATGCACGGCGGTCACCCAGAACGGGATGGGCGTTTCGCGTTGATCACGCGTGGCAGCGCCGCCATCCAGTTCGGCCGCACTGGAGATTTGGTCCTTCAGTCGGGCCAGAGTCTTGCGGAAAAGCAGGAAATAAAGAGTGCTGGAGATCAGGATCGCAATCACCGCTTTCCAGCCGAAGTGAATAAACATGTAGACTGAGTCCCATTTCCACGGAGCGGCCACCATCAGGACCGGCGGCGCCGCAAAGTGCGTCAGCGTGCCGCCAATCGAAACATTCACAAACAACAATCCCAGCGTGGCGTATGCGAGCCGCGTGGGCGGATTGTGCCGATAGAACTTCTTGGCAAGCAACAGGGCGCCAATGGTCATGGCGGCAGGCTCAGTGATGAACGACCCGAGGATCGGCGAAAGCACCAGCACGCTGAACCACCATGCGGCGGGCGTGCCTTTCCCGAGCGAGGCGGCGCGGGCCATCAAACCTTCCGCGAAAAGGAGCACCGGGCGGCTGGCGGCGATGGCCATGATGACCACCACGAAGAGTGGTTCGATAAACGCGCGGTCCTCGCTGAGATACAGTTCGAAATCCAGCCATGAGTGATAATAGATCGCGGCGCCTGCCAGCGCGATGACCCACAGGCCGAACACGGCCTCGATCTCGCCGAGGAAATGAAAAAGCGTGCCGAGAAAGGAAACCTCCGGCACGCCATCGGGGTGATCGGCATCGCGGACACCGCGTTTTTTGAGCATCTCGTCGTGCATGTGCTCGAACTTGTGGGCCAACTTGAAAAAATACCCCGATGCGAATGTGTGGATGATCGCCAACAGGAAAATCAGGGTGGCGGCCACATTGAATGGATCCGCCTTGGCGCGGGATTTCAGAGTCTCCACCAGGCCGCCGCCATCCACAGCGGGATACATCTCCGGAGGAAGGGGAAACGAGGCGTATTGTTTGCTCCCGTCGGCCAATTCCGGATAGTGCGGCTTGTATGGCGATTCCGCAGGCAAGGCTGATGCGAGACCACAAAACACGGAAATCAGCAGAAATATTTGTTTCATCGGGTTGGCAGCCGATTCTCTTAGTCGGGCCCGGAGGTTTAGACAAGGGGAAGTTCGGACGTTCTGGAGACGCGTGGCTGGAAACGGGCTTAGGGGTTGCCATCCCGGAAAATCCGGTATTCCCTCCCCTGCATCATGTCCGACATCAAAATCACCGTCCACACCACAGCCGGCGACATTGCCACCACGCTCTATGCGTCCAAAGCCCCGCTGACCTGCGCCAACTTCCTGAATCTGGCACGCCGCGGATATTATGATGGCGTTGCCTTCCACCGGGTGATCGATGGCTTCATGCTGCAGGGCGGCGATCCGACCGAAACCGGCCGTGGCGGCCCGGGTTACAAGTTTGCCGATGAATTCCACCCCGATCTCCGCCACCGCTCCCCGGGTGTATTTTCCATGGCCAATGCCGGCCCCGGAACCAATGGCTCGCAGTTTTTCATCACCACGGTACCCACCCCGTTTCTTGACAACCGCCACTCGGTGTTCGGGCAGGTCACCGACGGTCTCGACGTGATCGCCAAGGTCACCGGCAAGAACAACACCGGCGAGCCGGGATGCAAATTCAACGGCGTGGGTGACAAGATCACCTCGATCACCATCCACGACGACACCACCGCGCTGTTTGACTCCCAGAAAGACCATCTCGAACACTGGAACGCGATCCTCGACCGCGCCTGAGCGCGACTCACCGCAAATTCCATCGCCGCTGTTGCATGCCTGACCGGGCCTGTGATAGGACGCACGCATGTCCGAATTCCTCGTCATTCCACGCAGCGCCCACGACACCCTGGTCAGCAAGGCCTATCAGTCACGCGGTTACACCGCGGAAGAATCCGCGGAAGGTGCCAAACTGGCGGCTGAGGCCGCCCGCCACGGGATCCGCACCCATCACGCGCTGAAGGCGCTGCATTTGGACCACCTGTTCGGATCGGCGGTCGGCGGATGTGTCCCTGCGGCGGAAATCGAGGTTTTGCCATCAAGGTTTCCCGCATCCGAGCGCTGGAATGCCAACAGAAAACTCGGTCAGTCGGTGGCATACCGGGCGATCGACCGTGCCATCGAGCTGGCGGACCAATATGGCATCGCGCAAATTGCCGTGGACAACGCGTTCCATTACCTGTGGGGCGGCGGATATGTCATGGAGGCGGCCGAACGCGGCTACTACGCCTACACCAATTGCACCTCGGCGCTGGCGGAGGTCGTGCCCTTCGGCGGGAAATTCCCAACGCTGGGGACTAATCCGCATTCATGGGGAATTCCGAGCACCCAAGCCAACGGATTTCCGATCGTGATGGACTGGGCGACATCGACCGTCGCGATGGGTCGGGTGCAGACGCTCAAGCGCGAGGGAAAATCCCTGCCGCCCGGAGCCGCAGTGGACGCGGCCGGCCAACCGACGACGGACCCCAACCAAGTGGCGGCACTGCTTCCCTTCGGCGGTCATAAAGGGTATGGCATGTCGCTGCTCAACGAGATTTTCGGCGGACTGATCGGCGGATCCCTTCCGACCATCCGCGGTCGTGACTGCGAGTTGCCGGGCGAAAAGAACACCCCGGTGTTTTATTTCCAGGTGATACATCCGGAGGCATTGTCAGGCGGCGCGTTCGCCTGCGGCCGCAGCCAGATGGAAAACCTCAAGGCGGTGTTGGACGACATCCGCGGTCACGGCAATGAAAACGCCATGCTTCCAGGGCAGTTGGAAGCCGATGCACGCAAACGATCGGATGCCGCAGGAGGCTTGTTGTTCACCGAGGCCGAGGTGGCGGAGTTCAACCAAATCAGCAGGGAACTCGGCCTGCCAGAGTGGGATATCTCCACACTGGCCAGAGCCTGAAAGACTTTCTGAAAAATGGGGAGCGCACGCATCCTACGCAAACATTTCGCAGCTCGTAGCGCAATGCGCGACCTGTGAAATCATGTTTCAGACAGCCTGTGGGCGCGGTTGCTCACTTTGGCAGCGGGTCCGAGCGGAAACGTTCCTGCTGACGGCGCAGTTGCGCGTCGTCCGGCGAGTAGGCCACGGCGCGTTTCGACCATTCGAGCGCCTGCTTGCGGTTGCCTCTGGCAAAATAAATTTCGCCCATGGTGTCGAGGTATGCCGGTTGGTCGGGATTCAGCTTGAGGGCGGTTTTGGCATGTTGTTCGCCTTCGTTGATATTCCGTAGCGCACGCGACGCGAACCACGCCGCGGTGTTATGGGTGTTGTCGGATTCCGGATAGGTTTTGAGGACTGCCATGACACGGCTCCATGTTTCATCAAACCACTGGTCGTGTTCCCGGATCAATCCCATCTTGCGCAGCCCGGGGAAGAAATGATCCGCCAACGAACCATCGGCCATGAACGTGAGGTGGCATTGTTTGAGCATTGCAATGGCGCGCGGGCGGTCGGATTCAAGCAGTGAAAACGCACGGGCCATGTCGGCCTGCATCCTCTGGCGCATGAACGCAAGCGGGTTTTCCATCCGGTATTCCAATGCCGCGTATGTCCTGGCCAGCACTTCCGAAACCGCTGCGGCTTCCAGCCATCTCCCACGCTCCAATGCCACATCCGAATGGAGCTTCATGGCCGCCGGAAACTCGCGGGATTCGGGATCGGCAAAACACGCGGCACGGGCCCACCACTCGGCCGCCCGCTTGTAGTCCCGGCCAAAGGCATACGCATTCCCCACTCCCATCGCCAACAATGCATTGCCGAGCGTCAGCTTGTCCGCCCATGCGTCATGGATCGCAGCCTCATCCCCGCGGCCAGCGAGGCGCAAAGCGGCGGCGGCGTAGGCATGAATGGTCGGGCTGGACTCCTGCCCGCTTTCATGGACCGCTGCGAGCTGTTTGAGAATCAGCTCCGCAACATCATCCCAGCGGTCTTCGGCGGAAAAAAAGATGAGCATCTGTTCCCAGAATGATGACTGCCTTTCATCCGGCTTCATGGCGTCCCATGCCTTGAGCGCCGTTTGCACATCGCCGGTGATGGTGGAAATTTCGTAAACGTGCTTCAATGCGGTCGAGCGTTCGTCGTCCTTGGAGCCCCCGATGGATTTCCATATCAGGCCAAGCCATTTGCAGCGGAGTTGGTCGGTATCATTGCCGATGTTGTGCATCGCAAGCATGGCGTCGAATCGCTCGGCGGGGCTTGCCTTCGGGTCCAGCTCGGCAAACCACGACCACCAGTGGCGGGTCGAGTCCTCGTCACCAAAGACGGTGGCGATAAGATCATCCCACTTGACAGGATCGTTGCCAGCCCAGCGGGCCGCGATCCTCCTGGCAAGGCGTGGCGCACCGCTCAGCGCTTCGCCAGAACCGAAAAGCGGACGCAGGAGATCCAGAAAGTCGTCCACGCCGTCATCGGCCGCTTTTGCGAGCGGGGTCGAGAACGCCTCCCACGCGGCATCATGCAATCCCCTGCGTTCGAGAAAATTGGCGAATACCGCCAGGTCGGCGGCATGGTCGGAGGGTTCATGCTGGTCCTCGATGTCCTCGTTGCCGAGTTTCTCGAATTTCCCGGCAACCCAGCCTTTGTAATCGGGATTCTTCGGATCAAGCCCCAACGCCTCGATAGCCTCATCGACCCTCTCAAGGGTTTCGAAATGGCGGAATGCGGCGAAGGGTTTTGCCTTGCGGAACACAGACTCCGCGGCCCCGGTCTGGCCTAACAGAAACAAGGCGCTCACTGCGGCGTCATTCAGCGCCGGATTGCGGTCGCCGGTGATCTTGAGCAGCGGCTCAAGATCGGCGTTGCGGATCTTCCCGCCTTTCCACCGGCGCGCGGCAATCTGCCCGTAGGTGGCGGGGATCCGGTTGAAGCCGTCATCTCCGGGCGCGCGGCTCAGCCATGGCAGCGGGTCACCGGCCAACACCGCCATTGCGTCGGCGATGCGCGACTCACCGGCGGCAATCGCCGCACGGCGGGCCGCGGCAATGTCACCGGATGACCGGTGGATCGCCAGCAGCCATGCCTGGGAATCCGGTTGGTTCAGCTTGAGCGCGCGCTCGCGTTCCGCATCGAGTGTGCCGTGACTGCGGTGGAACTCGGCAAGCGCCAGCCGTCCGGCGGCATTGGTTGCGGCCATTTCAAGAAACTCGCGGGCCGCGTCCGGCTCCGATTTCAGGAGTTTTTGGCGGGCGGCCCTGAGAGCGACACCGCTGATCATGGGTTCGATTTTACCGCGGACTTCGGCATCCTTTTCGGCGGTGTAAAGTTTGAGCATCTGGCGCCATGCCTGCTTTCCGCGCATTTTCCCGAAGAGTTCCATCTTTTCCGTGGCACGGCCGGCCTTCATGTAGCGCTCGACAAGCGAGACGACGGAAGGATCGGATTCCGGGGTGATGTGAAGCTGGATCTTGTGCAGCAGCTCGCGGGCGCGGGCCGCCTGCTCGGGATCATTCGAGGAAGCCGCCTTTTCCAGCAGCGGAGTCACAGAAGGACCCAGTTTCCAGATTTCACGGGTCGCGTTCTCGCGCGTTTTGAAGTTCTCATGGGACAGCTCGGCGATCAGCGTTTCCGGGGACTTGCCGGCAGCCGGGTTTTCAGGAGCCGGAGCTTCACCCACGGATGCGGCGGCAGCGGCCGGCACCGCTAGCCAGCAGGCGAAAAGAAGTGGCGTGGCAGGCTTCATAAACTGCGAAATCGTCGTGCTTTTTGCGGTGAATTCAACCGGGAATCCACGATTGGGAGGATGGAGATGGCAAGCATTTCACATGGTCGAACAATGGGGTTCATGCGGCAAAACTCTCGCCGCACGAGCATGTCACCACCGCGTTCGGGTTACTGACCTTGAAACCACCTTGTTGCAGGTCATCTGAAAAGTCGAGCTCGCTGCCGCTGACAAACAGCGCGCTTTTCGGGTCAATGACCACATTCACGCCGTTGCTCGGGATCAGGATGTCACGATCCCTGGGCCCGTCCACCAGATCCATCTTGTATTGAAGCCCCGAACAACCGCCACCGATCACCGCAATCCGCAAGGCACCATCAGGTCGGCCCTGGCGCTCCAACAAACCCCGCAAATGGCTGGAGGCACCATCGAGCACCCTGACCAGTTTTTCATTGCCGACCTTGAAGTTCACTGTGGATGTCATCACCGCAATCTGGCTTTCGGCGGGCATTTCGTCAACCCCGGCCACCCCGCAACGCAACAAGCCGCCCGGTGGGGCGGCTTGGAATGGCTGGGGTGAAATGGAAACCCGCGACTCAGGAGTCCTCCGCAGGAGCAGCGGACTCTTCCACCACGGCAGATGCGGCGGCCTGGGATTCCTCAGCCGCAGCGTCCGCCTCCTTGACGGCGGGTGCTTTCTTGGCCGCGGCCTTCTTCGCCGGAGCCTTCTTGGCCGCTACTTTCTTGGCGGGTGCTTTCTTGGCGACAGGCTCTTTTTTGACGGCTGGCTTCTTCACGATGCCGCCGAGTTTCGCCTGCTCCTTTTTGCGTTTCAAATAATTGGCGCGACGGCGGCGTTTGATGGTTTTATTCGATTGTTGGCCCATGGTTGGTGCCCATTGGCTAGGGGTTATGAGGGACCGGATCAAGAGGAAATCTTCACCGATTCACAATCCTCATGGATTCGCGTTCGACAAATCCCCTTCCCGCGATCCAGATTCGCCGCCTATGGCAGGTCTCATCATCGCACCGCGAGCACGCATTTTTCATGGTCACGAGTGGGTTTACGCCACTGAAATCCGGAAATCCTTTGGCGATCCCCAGCCAGGCGATGTGGTCAGCCTGAAGGATTTCCGCGATCGACCGCTCGGATCCGCCATCTACAACCCACACTCCCAAATCGTCGCCCGCAGATTCTCCCGCCGCCGCCAGGATCTCGACCTCGATTTTTTCACACGCCGGATCCGCCAGGCAATCGATCACCGCAGCCGCACCGGCATCGACCCCATGCTTTGCCGGATCGTGTGGAGCGAGTCGGATGGCATCCCCGGTTTGATCGTGGACCGCTATGGAGATCACTTGTCGGTGCAGACACTGACGCTGGCGATGGATCTGCGGAAAAACCTGATTCGCGACGCGTTGATGGAGTTGCTCGCTCCGAAATCAATCGTCCTGCGCAATGATTCCCCATCGCGCAAGCCTGAGGGAATGGAACCCGTGATCGAAATGTTGTATGGAGAAAACCCCGGGGAATTCAGCGTCCATGCGAATGGGCTTGAATTCGAAATCGACCTGTTCGATGGCCAGAAGACCGGCCTCTATCTCGATCAACTCCAGTCGCACGCCGAGGTCGCCAAACTGGCGAAAGGACGGCGGGTTCTCGATTGTTTCACCAATCAGGGAGGATTCGCCCTGGCCTGTGCCCGCGCCGGTGCCGCGAAGGTGACCGCCGTGGATGTCTCCGCCACCGCATGCGAGGCGGCCCGCCGGAACGCAGCTCTCAACGGCCTTGAGATTGAGGTTTTGGAGCACAATGTGTTTGATTTCCTCAAGCACGCCAAACCGGAATACGACCTGATCATCCTTGATCCGCCAAGTTTCACCCGGAACAAAAAAACGCTGATGGACGCCATGCGCGGCTACAAGGAGATCCACCTCCGCTCGCTCAAGCTGCTGGAAAAGGGTGGCATCCTCTCAACCTTCTGCTGTTCCCATCACGCATCCCGCGAGCTGTTCCTGGAAAACATGGCGGAGGCATCCGTGGACGCGAAAAAATCCCTGCGCCTGCTCGATGAACACCACCAACGCGCCGACCACCCGATCCTGATCACCCTCCCGGAAACCGGCTACCTGAAAGGATTCACCGTCGAGGTCATCGCCACCCGCTGAGGCGGGCGCATGCTATCGCTCGCGGTGGCGCTTGAAGATCGCCAGCGTCCGCTCGCGCTCCTGCTTGTGGTCCACGCAAGGCGCGGGATAATCTGCGGCGATCGAACGGCCGTCCCTGGGTGGTTCTGCAAGCAGTGATGGTTCTACATCCGCCAGTTCCGGCACCCAACGTTTGATATAGCGGCCATCCGGGTCGTAGCGGGCACTTTGCGACCAAGGGTTTTGAATCCGGAAATACGGCGCGGCATCCGCACCGGTCCCGGCCGACCACTGCCAGCCACCGTTGTTGGATGCGATTTCGCCATCAACCAGATGCTGCATGAAATGGGACTCTCCGAGCCGCCAATCAATGTGCAGGTCCTTGGTCAGAAACATCGCGGTGATCATCCTCACCCGGTTGTGCATGAAGCCGGTGGCCAACAGTTCACGCATCCCTGCATCGACGATCGGAAAGCCGGTCATACCTGCCTTCCACGCCTCAAACGCGGGGCCAGGACCATCCCACGGCAGGCCTCGCCAGTCCGAATTGAACTCCTCATGCAGCACATTCGGAAAATGATGCAGAATCGCGAAATAAAACTCCCGCCAAGCCAGCTCCTTGATGAACACATCCACTCCCGCGCGCCCGGCAGGGTCAGCCTTGGCCCGCGCCTTGCAGGCCTGCTCATAAACCGTCCGGATCGACAACAGCCCCCAGCGCAAATCCTGCGAAATCCTGGAGGTGCCATCCATCGCCGGAAAATCGCGGGTGGCCGCATAGCGCTGGATTTTCCCGGCAAGCGCGCGCTTGAGCCGTTGCCGCGCCGCACGCTCGCCCGGTTCGCAAATACCGGCTTCTGGCACGTTCAATCCCCAAAACTCAACACCAGGCAATCCCAAGGAGGGTAAATCCGGCGGGGTTCGAAGCGCGCGCGGCGCCCCCAACGGCTGACGCTTGGGCAAGGCCAGCCAATTCCTGCTGTATGGCGTGTAAACCCGGTATGGTTGGCCACCTTGGGTGAGAACCTCGTCCGGACCATGCAAGGCAACGTCATCATGCCCGTGACACGCCACCCCCAGTTCGGCACACATGGCGGCCACGCGCTCTTCCACAGCCTTCCCCCATGGGTCGGGGTCTTTGTTGAAATACACCTCCACCGCACCACTCTCAAGGATCAGTTTCCTCAAGCCAGCCACCGGATCCCCCTCCCTCACGATAAGACGACCGCCAATCGTATCCAGATTGCCGGCCAAAGAAACAAGGGAACCACACAGGAAATGCTGCCTTTTCGGGCCAGTCCACGCATGGTTCCCCTTCCATTGGCTGAGGAAATAGACCGGAATCACCGCTCCCCGCCCCGCGGCAACCGATAGCGACGTATTGTCCGCAATCCGCAAATCCCGGCGGAACCAATGAATCAACTTTGGCCCGCCCATGAAATGAAATTGTAGGTTTGGAGTCGCACTCGATCGCCTGGAACAGGCCTCTCCTACACCTCAAACCGCGTCTTTCAACAATTTTTCAGCCTTTTTCACGGTGGTGGCGGTCAATTTACCAGCCACCCGCTTGGATCCGTCAATCAGCAGTTTCAACTGGGCGAGGGTCTTTTCCGCAGCCGCCAGCGACTTCTTGCCCCCCCCGAATTTTTTGTCAGGAAAATAACGGATGAAAGTCGAACCGGCCCTGCTGATGCAAAGGCGCCAGCCTTCGAATGCAGCACTTTCATAGGTGAATCGTGTCAGGTTTTTTTTGGATTTCATATGGGTATTATGGTTTTGCCATCATCTGTCAGCCGCAGTCAGTGCAACCGGCGGATCGGGCAATTACAAATGGCCGTTAGCATATTCCTGCTAGAATCTCCAGTTATTTTTGACCACCCAGCCCCAAATCCGCGGTTTTTTCGGTGAAAATTGTCGAATTTTCCCCAAATTTTGCATTGCCAGCCGGGCCGGGCCGTCATTTATTCGCCGCCCGCGGGCACGTTTCACCGGCCGTCGGTCCTCCGCATCGCCCCTTTTCCGGGGCAATCCCCGCCCGTTGGAGGGTAACCCGGCCAATCCACACACACCATGTCAGCAGTCAAACTCGCTCGTTTCGAGCTCCCCGACCGCCTCGTCCGTAACGAGGATACCGCCACCGATACCTACGCCCAGTTCATCGCCGAGCCCTTCGAGCGTGGATACGGCCACACCATCGGCAACTCCCTCCGCCGCGTGCTGCTCTCGTCCCTCGAGGGTGCCGCCATCACCTCGGTCCGCATCGCCGGCGTCCAGCACGAGTTCTCCAGCCTTCCCGGCGTGGTCGAGGACGTCACCGATATTGTCCTCAACCTCAAGAAGGTGAAGTTCAGCCACAACGAAAAGGAACCCCGCATCCTCACCATCAAGGTCGAGAAGGAAGGTGTCGTCACCGCCGGCGACATCCAGGGCGACCACATCTACGATGTCGTCAACAAGGACCAGGTCATCTGCACCCTCGACAAGAAGGTGAAATTCGACTGCGAATTCGAGGTCCGCGTCGGCCGCGGCTTCTCCACCGGCGATGAGAACAAGCGCAAGGACCAGCCGATCGGCGTGATCGCCATCGACTCCATCTTCTCGCCGGTCACCCGCGTGAAATACGCGGTGGAAACCACCCGGGTCGGCCAGATGACCGACTTCGACAAGCTGGTTCTCGACATCTGGACCGATGGCCGCATCACTCCGCAGGACGCCCTGCTCCAAGCCTCCGCCATCCTCCGCCACCACCTCGATGTGTTCGTCAACTACGACGAGAACGCCGTGGATTTCGAAGAGGCCCCGGCCGAATCGAGCGAGGAAAACGCCGCGCTCAAGAAGCTGCTCAACATGTCGGTCAACGAGATCGAGCTCTCGGTGCGCGCCGCAAACTGCCTCAACAACGCGAACATCACCACCGTTGGACAGCTCGCCATGAAGTCCGAAGCGGAGATGCTGAAATACCGCAACTTCGGCAAGAAGTCGCTCAACGAGATCAAGGACAAGCTGGTCGAGCTCGGCCTTGGCCTGGGCATGTCCTTCGAGCCGTCGCTGCTCTCCGGACCGGCCGCCGCATCGCGCGGACCGCGCCTCGGTGCCGAAGATGAGGCCCCTGTCGGACTCGCCGACCTGATCGCACAGAACCTCGACGAATAATTCATCCACCCCATTTAACATCAAAGGAAGCAACCGATGAGACATCGCAGCAAAACCGCAAAACTCAAACGCAACGCCTCGCACCGCAAGGCGCTGCTCTCCAACCTGGCGTGCAGCCTGATCGAGCACGGCCGGATCAAGACCACCCTCGGCAAAGCCAAGGCCCTGCGCCCGGTCGCGGAAAAACTCGTCACGCTGGCCAAGCGCGACGACCTCCATTCCCGCCGCCTCGCCATCGCCTATCTGCACCAGAAGGATATCGTGAAGAAGCTGTTCGCCGAAGTGGCGCCTGCTTCGAAGAGCCGCCAGGGCGGATACTGCCGCATCACCAAGCTGGGCGCCCGCATGTCCGACTCCGCTCCCATGGCCATCATCGAGTGGGTGGACCGTGCTGCGGATGAAGAAGCAGCCACACCCGCCGCAAACGAAGTGGTCGAAGTCGCCGCTTCCGAAGCCGACAAGAAGTAAGTTCACCCACTGCCGGAAGGCGAGCCAGTCGCGCCGTCCGACAACCGAAATTCGAAGCCGCCCGTGTCCTGCACACGGGCGGCTTTTTTCATCACCACCTCCATCTGGCTTTCGCCTTTAGCTCCCATGGATTTTCAGCGATTTTACCTATTGCCAAAACGCGGAACGCCGGTTTAGTTTCCGCGCGCCGGGCGGCACCACTGCCGCCAAGCAGGCCAATAGCCTCATAGTGTAATGGTAACACCCCGGATTTTGATTCCGTTATTCTAGGTTCGAATCCTAGTGAGGCTACTCCCTTGGAGGTGCGCAGCGATACGGAGGGCATACCTGTTGTCGGCTGCCTGCTGCGGATAGCCTGTCCGCCGGTCAGGAACAAGGGCCGGGGCACGCCTTGCCCCCCAGCGGATCAAGCGTCCGCGCTCCTGGGTGCAATTTACTCCGGATTTGCGGGTTGCCAAAGACCCTGCCGAGAACTAGCTTGCCGTCCGGCAGCCACCCAGCCTGGGTTCTGTCCGACCGAACCGATCATTCATCGCAGTGGGATTTCTGGATGCCATCAAGCGCTGGCGATTGGCCCAACAAGGTCTCTCGTCTGGCAAAAAACGCCGCGTTCACAGTGAAAATCCTGTCATTCAGGCGCTGGAGGACAGCATCTGGCTGAAACTGGCGCTTTTCGCCACATTCGTCATCAGCTGCGCGGTCATGGTGTTGAAATCCGCACCCGGCAGCTCGTTTGCGGATGATCCGATGCGCGGAGCAATCTACGGTTTCGTCATCGCCGTCACCGCGGTAGTCATGTTCCAGGTCAACCTGCAAGGTTCCTGCCGCCGCAACAGCCGTGTGATCCTGGTTCTCGGCGGCTTGGTTTGCCACCTGATACTGGTCCGTCTGGTATTGACCCTGACCAATGCCGGCGTCATCCCTGAACAATTCCGGTTTTTCTTCATCCCTTTCGCACTGGCCCCCATGCTTCACGGCGTCCTGCTCGGCCGCGCGGTGGGAGCCTTCTCGGCTGTCTTCGTCACCTTGATCGGTTGCCTGTTCGTCCCGAGAGGTGAAGCCCTCGGCTACATGATCCTGAGCCTGGTCGCCGGGATGACCAGCGTCCTCCTCGCACATGAAATCCGCAAGCGCCTGCAACTCCTCCAAACCGGCATCTATATCGGCGGCGTCACGCTGCTGCTCGGCCTGATGCTCGGCAGGCTCGACATCACATCCTGTTTCGGGCCGAACGCGATGGACCACCTGCAAGTCCTTGCCAGCGGCGGTGCCGCCGCATTTGTCACCGGCGTCTTTACCGCACTCCTGATCAGCGGACTGCTCCCGGTATTCGAGGGCACGTTTCACCTGACCACGGACATCAGCTGGCTGGAGCTCAGCGACTTGAACCACAAGCTGCTGCGACAAATGCAACTCGAAGCACCGGGCACTTTCCACCACAGCCTGATCGTCGCCGCCCTGTCCGAAGCCGCTGCCGAAAAAATCGGAGCCAACGCACCAATGTGCCGCGTTTGTTCCTATTTCCACGACGTGGGAAAACTGAAAAAACCGGACTACTTCATCGAAAACCAGCACGAGGGGGTGGAAAACCCGCATGCCGGACTGACGCCGACGATGAGCGCCCTGATCATCATCGCCCACGTCAAGGACGGCATCGACCTCGCCGTCAAACACAAGCTCAACCCGCGGATCATCGATGTGATCCAGGAACATCACGGCGACTCACTCGTCGTCTATTTCTATCACAAGGCGCGCGAACAGAAAAAACTCGAACTCGCAAAGGTTGACCGGAAGCTGGAAAACCCGGAGGACCTGCCGGTCGTGGATGAAAAAAACTTCCGCTACCCGGGGCCACGCCCGCTCACGCGCGAAAGCGGCATCATCGCCTTGGCCGACACCATCGAAAGCGCCTCCAGATCGCTCGTCAAACCCACTCCGGCACGCATCCGCGGACTGGTCGATGACCTCGTCCGGCAGAAAATCCAGGACGGCCAGCTGGACGACTGCCCGCTGACACTCAAGGAAATCGCCACACTCAAGGACAGCTTCGCCAACACGCTGCGCAGCATGCTGCACAGCCGCATCGATTACCCGAAAGACGACGACCGTTCGTCCTTTGTCAGCAAACGGGCAGCGGCCCGGCGCGAGACAAGCAAGGACGGCCGCGTGGTCCATGCCCCGGACCACGTCTGATTGCCGCCAACCCGCCGACGGCACCAACCCAAGCCGAAAAAATAAAACCCATGTCAATCGAAGTCATCATTGGCAACCACCAGGAATCCACCGCAATCCCGGAAAACTGGCTCACGGCACTGGAAGATATCGCCCATGAGGCGGCAACTCTCGCAGTGCGGTCCGCGGCAATCGGGGATTCCCCGCTCTCGCACCTCGCCACTCTGGAAGTCGCCTTGGTGGACGACGAAACCTCCGACCGCGTCCACCGCGATTTCATGAGTATCGAAGGGCCGACCGACGTGATCACATTCCACCATGGGGAAATTGTCATCGGTGCGGATGTCGCACGGCGCCAAGCCGAGGAATACGGTGAGCCGCTGGCGCGGGAAATTCTGCGCTACCTTGTCCACGGCCTGCTCCATCTGGCAGGACATGAGGACGAAAACCCTGAGGAACGCGCGGCGATGGAGACCGCACAGGAATCGATCGTCACCCGCTTGTGGACACCCGCGCTGCAGGAACGTCTCGGACTTTAACCACCCGGTCGCTTTGTGACTTGCGCCGGAACGCCGTCCCTCCAGTCTCTGCGCATGCCGAATTGCCAACACTGTGGCACTGCCTTTTCCGCCAAATCCGCAGAGGATCTCTACTGCTGCCGCGGCTGCGAATACGTCGCGGACCTGATTTCCGATCGCGGCTTCGAACAATTTTATGATCTCAAACGGGGAATCACCGTCACACCGGTGCGTAGCAGACCCTTTGAGGACCACGACTTCGGCTGGCTCCCCGCCAGGGTGGCGGATGCCGAAAGCCATGCGGCAAAACAAGGCGGGGAAGCACGTCTGGACCTCGGACTGGAAGGCGTTTCCTGCGTCGGTTGTGTCTGGTTGATCGAAAAACTGTTCACCCGCCACCCCGGTGCCATCCGCGCTGCCGCCAACCC
The DNA here is from genome assembly GCA_964399305.1 of uncultured Luteolibacter sp. Taxonomy (GTDB): domain Bacteria; phylum Verrucomicrobiota; class Verrucomicrobiia; order Verrucomicrobiales; family Akkermansiaceae; genus Luteolibacter. Next base: position 70,110 of record CAYNQJ010000003.1, on the reverse strand, counting down.
ATCCAATGGCCGTCTCCACCTGGAATGGCAGCCCGGAAACTGCGAGGTCGAACCCTTCCTGCGCGAACTCTGCCAGTTCGGATATGTCGCCCTGCCCGCTGCGGGCGCTGGCGGCGGTCACGAACGCCGCCGACTCGCCGCCCGCCTCGGCCTCTGCGGCGCATTCGCTCTCAATACCATGGCCTTCTCGCTGCCGCTCTACCTCGGCATGCCGGAGGATTTCGAGTTTTCCGACCTCTTCAAACTGATCGCACTGCTCTCCGCCACCCTCTCGATGCTGGTCGGAGCGGGTTACTTCATCGAACGCGCATGGCGCGCGCTCCGTGCCGGATCGATGCATATCGATCTGCCGATCGCGCTGGGCCTGATCGTGGCCTACTTCGGATCCATCGCCGGCTGGCTGTTAGGCAGCGACAAGCTGATGTATTTCGACTTCGTCTCGATCTTCGTCTTCCTGATGCTTGGAGGTCGCTGGCTCCAGACCTCGGCGGTCGATCGCAACCGCCGCCGCCTGATCCGCCAGCAACCGGTGCCTGACCACCTCCCGCTGGCTGACACCCCCGATGAATCGGTCGACCGCCAAAACCTGCTGCCCGGGATGAGATTCGTGTTGAAACCCGGACAGGCCTTGCCGGTCTGCAGCGTGCTGTCGGAAAATGATGCGGATTTTTCACTGGAATGGATCCACGGTGAGGCTGATCCGCAGCGGTTCATCCCGGGCAGCCGCCTCCCCGCCGGCGCGATCCTGCTCAGCCGCGCGGCCGCAACCCTCACCGCAGGCGAAAAATGGCAGGACTCGCTGCTTGCAAAACTCACCGCACCCTCCGACGAGGACCGCGGGTCGCCAGGACTCGACCGGCTGTTGCGCGTCTACCTCGGCATCGTGTTGCTGCTGGGAGTGCTCACCCAACTGCTCTGGGGGCTGCGCGGCGAATGGCTGACTGGCGCTCAAGCGATGATCTCGGTGTTTGTCGTCTCCTGCCCCTGTGCCCTCGGCGTCGCCATCCCACTGGCCGATGATATCGCGGCCTCCGCCATGGAACGGCTGGGCGTCTTTGTCCGCAATGCCACCCTCTGGGCGCGCCTGCGGCGGATCAAACGCGTCATTTTCGATAAAACCGGCACACTCACACTCGAACGCCCGGTGCTCGAAAACCCGGCCGATGTGACCGCTCTCGACGACCGGGCCGCACTCGCGCTGGCACGCATGACCCGCGGATCGCTCCACCCCGTCGCCCGCTCGCTTCTCGAAGCCCTTGGCATACGCGGCCAAAAACTGCTCGCCTCCCACGGTGATGGAAACCCCGCTGAGTTTCCGGGAATCGGTGTGCGCCTCGACGAACCCGACGGTTTCTGGTCACTCGGCAAGGCCGGCTGGACCGGCCACAGCCCGGATGCCAGCGACGCAGGGAGCCCAGGTAGCGAACTCCGTCACAATGGCATCCTGCACACCACCTTCCGCTTCCATGAATCCCTCCGCCCCGATGCCAACGCGGTGATCCAAAAACTCAACGCCCGAGGACTCTCGCTTCACATCCTTTCCGGCGACCACCCGGAAAAAGTGAAACGAATGGCTGAAATGTTAAAAATTACTGACAGTCAATCGATTGGAGGGCTCTCGCCGGAACAAAAGGCACTGCATGTGAAGTCGCTGGACCCGCTCAACACACTCTATCTGGGCGACGGTGCCAACGACTCCCTGGCCTTCGACGCGGCATTGGTCGCAGGCACCCCGGTGGTGGACCGCAGCCTGCTTGAAGCCAAGGCGGACTTCTACACGCTTGGTGCCGGACTTGGTTTTCTCCCCGCTCTGCTGACCACGGCACACGCCCGCAGCAACGCCGTCAGATGCGCTTTTTCCTTTGCCCTGCTATACAATCTGACCACGGTTTCCTTCTCGATGGCCGGCAAAATGAGCCCTCTTCTGGCCGCAATCCTGATGCCGCTCAGCTCAATCGCCTCCATCCTGATCGTGGTCGCGGTTTTCCACAGGAAAATGCTGAACAAAGGTTGAATTTTCCCGGAATGATCCTTAATCTTTCCCCGACTACCTCACCTGCATGATGCAAAACGCCACTCAGCCCCATCAGGAATTCGAGAATACCTTGCTCCAGCGAATCGCAAACTCGGATCGTTACAAGATGTATCAGGAGGCGTTCCGAACCGCCACCGGACTCCCGCTGCGGTTGGTCTCTTCCGATCCAGACGGCTGGTGCCTCGATGACCAGAGAGTCAACCGCAGCCCGTTCTGTGAGGCGCTCAATCTCTGCGACAGCGCCTGCGGGGCCTGCGTGGAAACCAACCGCCGCCTGATGAAGGAAGCGGAAGTCAACGGCCCGAGCACTTGCCATTGCTTCGCCGGTCTCTGCGCCACCGCCGTACCCATCAAGATGGGAGCATCGGTGATCGGCTACCTCAAAACCGGCCAGGTTTTCAGCCGCCTTCCCACCGAGGAACAGTTCAACAAACTCCTTGGCGCCATCGGTCGCAAAACACTCAGCAAGGCCGCCCGCGAAAAACTCCGCGATGCGTATTTCCAAACCCGCTCGGTGGAACCCCTCCGATATCAAAGCATGGTCACGCTTCTGCAAAGTTTCGCAGAACAACTCAGCGAACATGCCGAATCCCTTTCGATCATCGAGGAAGGCAGCGAGCCATCCGCCATCGCCAAGGCCCGCAAATACATCCACGCCCACCTCGACCAGCCTCTCCCACTCGGACTGGTCGCCCGCCAGGCCGGCCTCAGTGAGTCGCACTTCTGCAGGCTGTTCAAGGACTCCGCAGGACTGACACTAACCGATTACGTCAACCGCTGCCGCATCGACTGGGCGAAACGCGAGTTGCTCAAACCCGAAGCCCGTATCTCGGAAATCGCCTTCCTCATCGGCTATCAATCACTCTCCCAATTCAACAGGAGCTTCGCGAGAATCGTCGGCCAGTCACCCACACTCTATCGGAGAAACCGTTTCGAACGCGCCGCGTCCTGAGCGACTTCCGGCTCAGGGGCACGCCCGATGACGGCGGCCCCCGCCATTCCAGCCATCCAACCCAATGGAAGAACGCTACGAAATCCGCGGCAAAATAGGCCAAGGTGGCCTCGGCGCGGTTTATCGGGGGTTCGACACGCGCATGAACCGTGAAGTGGCGATCAAGCGGATCTCCACCAACGCATCCGATCCAGCACTTCAGGAGGAATCCACGCGGCAACTCATCAAGGAAGCCGGTGCTCTTGCCTCACTCCAGCACCCGCACATCGTCACGGTCTACGACGCAGGGTCCGACGAGGATGGCCCATACGTGGTCATGGAACTCATCAGCGGCAAAACCCTCGACGAGCTGATCGAACAAGCCCCGCTTACTTGGCCCGATTTCCGCGAGCTGGCACTGCAAACCCAGGAGGCCCTCATCGCCGCCCAGGAACTGGATCTGGTCCACAGCGACATCAAACCCTCCAACCTGATGCTCTCCTGGCTGCCATCCGGCAAGTTCCAGGTGAAAATCCTCGATTTCGGGCTGGCCACCCTCACCCAGTCGCAATCGATCGAAGACCTGAAAACCATGGATGCCGTTTTCGGTTCGATCTTTTTCATGGCTCCGGAGCAGTTTGAACGGTTACCGCTCGATGCACGCTCGGATTTGTATTCGATGGGCTGCGTTTATTACCAGGCACTGACCGGAAGCTATCCGTTCAACGGCGAAACCGGCAACGAGGTGATGGAATCCCACCTGGCACACCAGGTGACCCCGATCCAGAACATCCGCTCGGACATCCCGCTGTGGGCATGTGACTGGATCATGTGGCACCTCAACCGCCACCCCCAGGACCGACCCGAATCCGCCCGCGCCGCCCTGTCTATTTTTCTCCAGAACGATAAAAACCCAAATCCAACCATGAGCCTCGGATCCGCACCTTCATCCAACGCGCCGAAACGCCCGCGCCTGATCATCCCCGGCTCAACTCCCTCACAGGAAACAGCCAGCCAGCCGGAACCCGAAGCCCAACCACCGGTTTCCCTGGCTCCTCCGCCACCCCCTGCTCCCGTCCCCGCTCCCGTTGCTGCGCCGGCTCCAGCCGTCGAACCCGCGCCGCCGGAAAACGTCGCCGCCACAAATGAACAGGCCGCGCCTCCCGCTCTCGAACCCGCCAAGGCCACTCCCCAGCCGCTTACCCCTCCCGCCGGTTCAAAACCCAGCGTCCACACCGCTCCAGCGCCTACGGTTCAGGCACAGCCCCAGGTTGTCAGCATCCCGACCGCCCCAACCTCACCCCTGGCTTCAGCCAGCCCGCGCGCCACTTCCCAGCCGGAGGCGCATCAGCCCGCCGCCCGCCCGCCGAAACGCAAACTCTCAAACGCCGCCAAAACCACGATTGCCACCATCCTCGGCATCGTCGTCATCATCCTTGGCTGGTATCTGCTCGACCGCAGCGGGAAAAACCGGGATACCAAACGCTACAATGAAATCATCCTGCAAGCCGCCGAGCCCGACGCCACAGAGGTGATGATCAATTCACGGGACCTCAACATCCTGCTGCGCGCCGTCGCCAATGTTTCCGCCAACGACGACCGTGTCCGCATCTACACGGCACTCTTCCTTTCCAAGGCAAACGATGGCACCGACATCGACGCCCGCATCACGGAGTTCGCAACTGAAACCAAGGAAATGCTGCCGGAAGTGCGCAAGCGGCTCATCCGTGACGTTCTCCGCAAAAGGAAAAACCCGGCCGTCGTGCCCGCCTTGATGTCCTATGCCGCAAAAACCGATGACCCCGATGCCGCCGTCGCCGCCCTCGAGGGAATCCGCTTCATGGCAGATGAAAAACAGTTCGATGGCTTGCTCAAGATCCTTGTTTCCGCATCCAACAATAACATCCGAACGGCAACAGAGGGCACGCTGGCCGTGGTGATCCGGAAAAGCCCGTCACCTGTGGATCTCACAAGCCGCCTCGCCGAAACCTTCGGGGATGCTTCCGAAGACTCGACCCGCCACGCCCTGCTTCGTCTGTTAGGAAACAGCGGCGGTCCCAAGGCGATGGAAATCGTCCGCAAGGCCCTGGAAGGATCCGAGACCAAGGACCAGATCGCCGCAATCATCGCTCTCGGTTCCTGGAAGGATGTCGAGGCGTTTTCCATGCTGACCGATTTCATCGGCGGCAGCACCGATGAGGCGATCCGCAAGCGCGCCTTTGATTCCGCGCTGCGCTTCCTCACCGAATCCGAGTTCGCCCAAAAAGCAACAGACACGCGCGACCAGTGGACGGAACTTTCCAAACAGGCCAAAACACGCATTGAACAACAACTGCTCATCAGCAGGTTGACATCCCTCGAAACCGACTGGGCCACCGAGATCATCAGGGGATACGTCAACTCCGAGGACGACCGCGTGGCCGATATGGCGGAAAAAGCCGTGGACCTGCTTGATCAACGCAAGCGACTCAAGGAGGATGGCGGAGAAGAAGGCGGCAAGGAGGACGATTCAGGAAAAGACGGCGCCGGGAAAGACGAAGATGCCAAGACTGACGAGTGAGGCTCATGTGTAAACGACCACCGGCCCGACGCCGGGTCCTTGCACGCTGCGGAGCTTGGCTACCGCCTTGGCGAGTGCCTCTGCGGCCACATTCGCGTCGTCCGGGGTATTGAGCCTGGAAAAGCTGAACCTCAGGCTGCTCTTGGCCCTGGCATCGGGGATACCCATGGCCAATTGCACATGGGAAGGCTTCTGTTTTCCACTCATGCAGGCCGAGCCCGCCGAACAGGCGATCCCGGCCTCGTCGAGCAGAACCAATAGACCAGCCGCATCACAACCCTCACAGGACAAATGGCTGGTATTCGGCAAACGCCGGTCTGGATTTCCATTGAGAGTCACCCCATCAATCTGTTCAATGACCCGCTTCTCAAAAGCATCACGGCAGAGCGCCACCGGCGCCATCCCCTCCTCTTTCAGCAGCCTTGCGGCGCAGTCCGCAGCGACCCCCATGCCCACGATCCCGGCGGTGTTTTCGGTCCCGCTCCTCCGCCCCATCTCCTGCCCTCCGCCCCACATCAACGGCTCAAATTCCAAGCCGCTCCTGACAAACAAAGCACCAACTCCCTTTGGTCCATGGAACTTGTGGGCGGAAAGCGAAAGCATGTCCACCTCCATGGCGCGCACATCGACCGGTATCTTTCCGGCCGCCTGGACCGCATCGCTGTGTACGGGCAAGCCGGCCGCCCGCGCCGCCGCTACCACCTCCGCAACCGGCTGGATTACCCCGGTCTCGTTGTTGGCCATCATGATCGAAAACCACGCCGCTCCCTTGACCGCAGCATGCAGGTCATCAAGATCGATCTCCCCGCCCGCAGTGACCGCCACCTTTCTGGCCTGACGCGGCGATTTTTCCACATACCTGAGCACCGCACTGTGCTCGATCGCGGAAACCACCGCATGCCCGGCTCCCGTAAGCCGGTCGAGGGAATGCAGTGCCGTATTGACACTCTCCGTGCCACCGGAAGTGAACACGATTTCATCAGGCCGTGCGCCTATCAAGGCCGCCACTTGTTCCCGCGCCAGATCGATCGCCGCCCGCGCCCGTTTCGCCGGGCCGTGCACTCCCGATGGGTTGGCGTAGCCATCGCTCAACCATGGCAGCATCGCGTCAAACACCTCGGGGAGAAGCCGTGTGGTCGCGTTGGAATCGAGATAAATCATATTCCAAGCATCCTCTCCCGGCACACATTGGCAACCGCAAAACCCAAACCGTCATGGCATCGTCATCGGGAACCGCGGCCTCAGCCAACCCTTGCAAACCATTCCAGCCCCAATCGCCACAGCGCGTCGCCCCACGTCGCGGCGTAACGGATCCACTCATGGGCAAACTCCTTCGTGTTTTGCAGCGGTGCATCCTCAGCCGCACAAAGCAGGGCCACCAGCACCACCAGATTGGCCAGGTAAATCACGACCAACGACAGAAAGGTCCCGTTTTCCCTCAGATCCGGCTGATCCCGCGGAATCATCCACAACGTCCAGACCATGTGAAACGTCCAGGTCAAGCCCATGGCCGCATAGAGCGCAAAATCCCAGCCGCGCTCCAAATCCGCAAACACCCGTAGCATCCCATAACCCAGCGCAACCACCACCGACCAAAACGGAACAAAATACGGCGAGAGCGCGATGACCATGTTGGTCTTGTTGGTGGTGATGTAACCGCCCTCCGCGCTCACATGAAACGCCGTCACCCTGCCGCGGAACAGCCACACAAACACCGCATGCGTCATTTCATGCCCCCACACATAGAGATACAGGAAAAACGTCTGGCACAACCCGGACCATAGCCAGCCCCCCATCACCAGTGCACCCGTCGCAAAATACCAGAATTCCGCGGACTGCCAAAACCCCTGCTCCAGCGTGGCACGGGAAAAGTGCGATAAAAAAGTCCAGGTCGTCACCCAGCAAAGCGGCAGCAGCAACGATGCCACCACCCAGCGCAGCAACCGCTTCGGCCAGAACAGGGACTCGTCCTCTTCCTCAAGCGAACTGGCGGCGATCGCCGCCTGCACGGTCTTCATGCCGCGCCTGCCGCTCCTGCGGTTCGCCTGCTCGTGTGCCCGCCGGTTGGCAAGACTCAGGACCTGGGCAAACGTCATCCGGTCCCGACGCTGATTCCCCAGCACCGGCCTCGCGGCGGATTTGACTTTGCGCTTGGCCATGGCCGTGTCTGCAGCGCGATGAATATTTAGGAAACCTTAATGAATCAAGCCAGAAGTCGGAACCTGCCGAATGACAAGGAGGTATGGAGCAATCCCCGCGCCTTTCCGGCCGTGATCCGGCCGTGATCCGACTGTGCCGGCGCGTGAAGCGTTTCCGGAAGGTCTCGGGATGGTCTCCGGACTTGGCGCTTGGAATGCGGGATGGGATCCATTACGGCAATGGCCATGCACGACGCACGCATCGACGCCCTCGCCCGCCAGTTGGTCCGCTATTCGACTTCGCTGAAAAAAGACGACAAGGTGTTGATCGATCTCCATGACGTACCGGACTCGATTGGCCTGGCCCTGATCCGCGAGGCGCGGGCCAAGGGCGCCCTGCCATTCCTGCGGATCCACCAGGGCCGGCTGACACGCGAAATGCTCAAGGGAGCTGTCGATGCGCAATATGAAATCATCAGCCGCCACCTGCTGGCGGAGATGAAGGACATGGACGCCTACATCGCCATCCGCGGCGGACTCAACATCGCGGAAACCTCGGACGTCCCCGCCGAAAAAATGAAGCTGGCGATGAAGCACATGCGCCCGGTGCTCGACCACCGCGTCAAAAAAACCCGCTGGTGCGTGTTGCGCTGGCCGTCACCCTCGATGGCACAGCAAGCCGGCATGAGCACGGAGGCTTTCGAGGATTTTTACTTCAAGGTCTGCCTGCTCGACTACAAGGCGCTCGTTCCGGCGATGAACGCGCTCAAGAAGCTGATGGACAACACCGACGAGGTGGCCATCAGCGGCCCCGGCACGGACCTCCGGTTTTCGATCAAAAACATTCCCGCGATCGTCTGTGGAGGAAACTACAACATCCCCGACGGCGAGGTGTTCACCGCACCGGTCCGCAACTCGGTTGAGGGACACATCAGCTACAACGCGCCGACGATCTATCAGGGCATCCCCTTCGACGCCATCCGCCTGGAATTTTCCAAGGGGAAAATCGTCAAGGCGGAGGCGGGCGCCAAAACAAGGCAGCTCAACCGGATTCTCGACAGCGACGAGGGCGCGCGCCACATCGGCGAATTCGCGCTGGGATTCAATCCGGTGATCCGCGAACCGATGCGCGACATCCTGTTCGACGAGAAAATCGCAGGCTCCTTCCACTTCACGCCCGGCCAGGCATATGAAGAGGCGGACAACGGCAACCGTTCGCAAGTGCACTGGGACATGGTCAACATCCAACGCAAGGAATACGGAGGCGGCGAAATCCGGTTCGATGGCAAGCTGATCCGCAAGGACGGCGTCTTCCTGCCCAAGTCGCTGGCCAAACTCAACGGATGAGTGATCAGGCACCGCACGTGGAAACGGGATCGCGGGATGGCGGATTGAGCCCGGCGGAGATACGCAGGAACTTTGCGTGCCTGGTGTGGATGGGTTCCGTGTTTGCGATGGGCTGGGCGGAGGTGGTGGTCGTCCTGCAACCGCTGCTGGTTCACTACGGCGCCAGCAACACCCAGATCGGCATCGTGCAGGGCGTGCTGATCGCCACACTGCCCGGCATGTTTTTATCGCCATGGATCACAAGGCGTTTCCGTCACAAGAAGATCTATCTGTTTGTAACCGACTCCCTCTACCTGCTGCCGGTGGGGATCGTGGGGTTGGTGGTGTGGATGGGAGGCGTGGTTGGCGATACCGCGATGGTCGGATTCATCATGTGCCTGATGCTCGCCGGGCAGATCGCGGCGGGATTCGGCGGACTGCCGAACCAGGAATTTTTCACCGCCTGCATTCCGATGCGGCTGCGCGGCAGACTGGCCGGGGTGTCCGCGGGGCTGGGCGGACTGCTCGGGCTGGCGGGGGCATCGCTGGCGGCATGGATACTCACGGCAATGCCAAAGCCGGAGGCTTATGGAGCGCTGCTGGTGCTCGCCTGGTTCCTCTGCCAACTCGCTGATTCCGCTGTTTTATTGGCCAAAGAACCGCCAACGCCTGTGGAAAACTCCCCGAAACCATGGAGTCGCGAGATGTGGTCGGAGTTTTTAAAAGACAAGCGGTTCCTTCGGGTAACCCTGGCGATCTGCCTGATCTCGCCGCTGATGTCGCAGCTGGCGGTATTTTCCAGCGTCTTTGCTTTCCGGGACCTCGGTTTCAAGGCGCAGATGGCCGCATGGCTGGGCATGACGGCGGCGGCAGCACGCCTTTCGCTGAGCCCCGCGGCAGGATGGATCACCGATTCCTGGGGCGCGCGGCCGTCATTGTTGCTATGGGCGGCCATGGCAGGGCTTGGGTTTTTATTTCTAGCAGCAATGCCGGGCACAATCAGCGTGTTTGCGGCGGCCGGAATCGCGGCAGTGGCATGGAGCGGTTTTTCCGGAGCCATGAACGCGCTGACCAGCGGCATCCCCCGCCCTGAAAACCGGGCCGGACATTTCACTCTGCTCGGTTTTTGCATGATCACCGCCAATTCCGCGGGGCCCGTCATCACAGGCCGGCTATTCGACCACGTTTCCTATCAGACGGGATTTGCCATTCTTGCCGCGATCACCTGTGGTGTCGTCGCCTTCAGCCACTGGCTGTTACGCGACCTCAGCGCGAGGGCGGAAGATTACCAGTGACCCGGGGCACGGGAGGGCTTCAGGCGAAACCTCCGCTTGTCAAGCGGCCGGATACCCGGAATCCTCGCATCGATGAAACTCATATCCTGGAACGTCAATGGCATCCGCGCGGCTCTCGGCAAGGGACTTGCCGAATTCGTCGCTGCCGAAAACCCGGCAATCCTCTGCCTGCAGGAAACCAAGGCACGTCCGGAGCAAGTACCACTGCCGCTCGAGCTCGGCGGATACCGGGCGTTCTGGAGTTCCGCCGAAAAACCCGGATACTCGGGCGTGGCGGTTTTTTCCCGGGAAACCCCGCTGAATGTGAAGGAGGGCCTGGGCATCCCGGAGCACGATCGTGAAGGCCGCGTCCTGACGGTCGAATTCGCGGATTTCACCCTGGTGAATGTTTACACGCCGAACGCCCAGGACGAACTGCGGCGCCTGCCATACCGCCTCACCTGGGATGCCGCTTTCCGCGCCCATGTCTGCCGCGAAGCGGAACACAAACCGGTCGTATTCTGCGGCGACCTGAACGTCGCCCATCAGGAGATCGATATCGCCCGGCCGCGCGAAAACCGCCGCAGCCCCGGGTTTTCCGACGAGGAACGCGAGAGCTTCAGCCAGTTGCTCGATTCCGGGTTTGTGGACACCTTCCGCCACCACTATCCGGACAAAACCGCAGCCTATTCCTGGTGGTCCTACCGTGCCGGAGCCCGCCAGAACAACGTCGGCTGGCGCATCGACTATTTCGGGGTTTCGCGCTCATTCGCCAGCCGTGTGGTGGATGCGACGATCCTGCCGCATGTCCATGGATCCGACCACTGCCCTGTCGGCATCACTCTCGGCTGACAGACCTGGATTGCCGGCACTTGCCGAACCGGAAACAAGCCGATTAGACTGCCCCCGGATGAATGAGGAAACCTCCGGCTTTGAGCCCACACGTCGCCAATGGGTCGGGTATTGGAGCATGATCGTCCAGCAGACCCAGAATGCCTTCAATGACAAGATGGCGCAGTTCATCCTGATCCCATTGGGTGGCGCGGTGGGCATGTCGGTGGAATCGGATGCCGGGCTGATGATCGCGTTGCCCTTCGTGTTGTTCGCTCCGATTGCCGGCTGGTTGAGCGACCGCAATTCAAAACGCGATGTGATGATCGGCTCCGCGGTGTTGCAGCTCCTTGTCCTGATATGGATTGTCGGCGCGATCACGCTGCACAACATGCCGATGGCCTTGACTGGCTTTTTTGCCCTGGCGGTCCAATCGGCGTTTTTCAGCCCGGCCAAAATGGGAATCAACAAGGAACTGGTGGGCTCCAGACACCTCGGTTTCGCCACCGGAATCCAGCAAATGACCGCCATGCTCGCCATGCTCATCGGGCAGATTGTGGCAGGCTGGCTGTTTGACCGGCGCTATCAGGCTCTCGGAGGCAGCACTGATGCGGCCTGGCAGGCGGCACTGGGACCAATCATGGTATTGGCGGTCCTGTCGGCACCTGCGGTATTGATCGCATGGTCCATTCCCCGTGTTCCCGCGCAAAGCAGGGAAAAATTCAGCGCCAAGCTGGCGGTCAGCCACTTTATGAGCCTGGCGGAGCTTTGGCGTGATACTCCGTTGCGACAAGCCTCCATCGGCGTGGCCTTCTTCTGGGGCTTCGCGGCCTACATCAACCTCTGGTCGGTCAAGCTGGCCAAGGTGCTGACCCATGGTGGCGAGGGATTCGGCACCCTATCATCCATCTTCATGGCGGCGGCATCGCTCGGCATGGCGGCGGGTTTCGGTTTTGCCGCGTTTCTGCTTCGCAGGCGCATCGAACTCGGCTGGGTTCCTCTCGCCGGACTCGCCATGACCGCGATTTCCGTGGCCATCGCCACGATCCGGCCCGGCACGGTCGCGGATTTCCTGCGGCTTTTGGAAACCAACCCTCTGACATCATTGGCGGAAACACCGCGCGCGGTCATCTTCCTCAACCTGATCGGCCTGCTTGCGTTCTCATCCGCAATCTTCCTCGCACCGCTCAATGCCTGGATGCAGGACCGTTACCCGCCTGACAAACGAGGCGAGCTCCAGTCGGCCGTCAACCTCCAGGACTGTTTCGCCGGCATGATTGCCATCGGCATCATCTTCCTCTTCGAATCGGTGACTTCGGCGATCGGAATCCCCGCACTCGTCGATTTCCGCATGCAAATGGCTTTCATCGCGATTGCCTGCCTGTTTGTAACACTCTGGATCATCCGTCTGCTGCCCGCGCAGTTCATCCGTTTGTTAGGAATCGCCGTCGTGCGGATGATTTACAGAATCCGGACCGTCGGCCTGGAACGGATTCCGGCGAAAGGCGGTGTGCTGTTGCTGCCGAACCACGTCACCTATGCCGACGCCTTCTTCATTTCCGCGGCCTGCCACCGCCCGGTGAGGTTCGTGATGGATGAGGCGTTCACCGCCAAGCGGTCCATACGGGCCTTCACCACGATCTTCGATACACTCACAATCCGCCGGGAACAGCCGCTGGAAGCCATCCGCGAAATCATCAAGGCTCTTAAAAACGGCGATGTGGTCTGTTTGTTTCCCGAAGGACAACTGACGCGCACCGGTACGTTGTGCACCTTGCAGCGTGGCTTTGAATTGATCGCCCGCAAGGCGGCCCACCCGCTCATTCCGGTGTGGTGCGACGGATCGTGGGGCTCGGTTTTCTCGTTCGAAAGGAACCGGTTTTTCCGCAAGACCCCATATCGCATGACACAGGGAATGACGATTGCCTATGGAGAAGTCCTGTCTCCGGAGGCTGCGGACATTCACACCTTGCGCGATGCCATGTATGCCGCATCCGCCGCGGCAATCGACCACCAGTTCCCGGCCCGCATCTGGAACAACCGCAAGCCTCGCGCGCATGAACGCGCGATGGACAGCTGGCGGAGGCATACCAACGAACAACGCAGGCAGCTGTGGATCAACGGTCACCAGATCGGCATGATCAATGCGCTTCAGCGGCGCAAACCCATCCATGTGCTGGCGAACGATCCCGTGTTGAAAGAACTTCCCGGGTTGTTTGTCGCTTTTTGCGACATGTTCCGTTGTGAAGTCCGCCTTCATGATTTCTTCGATGGCCAGAACGCGGGCACATGGGTTGGCGGTGATGTGCTGCGCCACACCATCCAAACCTCGCAGATCACCGCCGGAAATCTGGTGTTTTACGATTTCGGCACGATGGCGCTCCAACCGTTGGAACGCGCCGGTCTCTGCCATTGCGCGTGCCTTGCCCGTGAGTGCCGCGTCATCGCCATGTCCATGCCGCATCCGCCATCGGTACCCGATGGCTTCGAGCCACAACTCGGCCACATCCCGCATGCCTGGGGAAAACTCCTGCCAGGCTGGCGTCTTGCCAGCGAGCCATCCGGCGAACTCCGCGTCTTTGGGCCGGCCGCGCCGGATGGAATCACCCTGCCGGACGGTTGCCGCACGAGCGACGAAGGTTTTCTCATGGAAAAACCACCCGGGCGTGGAATCCGGCGTTAGTGGCGGATTTTGCCGGTAATCATTCCTCCTTCCCTAACGACGCGGCTTTTTTCCAGCCACGCCATGCATGCGCGAGGAATGCGGCGCTGAACACGAACATGAACACCGACAGGAATTGCCCCCTGGTAAGAACACCGATCATTTCGGCATCCGGCTCGCGGAATTGTTCGCCAAAAATGCGGAACAACGCGTAAAGCCCGAAAAACATCCCGGTCAGCAAGCCGTCCGGAGCCTTCGGCAGACGCATCCGCACCACCCACAGGATCGCAAACAACAGCGCTCCTTCTAACATCGCTTCATAAAGCTGCGATGGATGGCGCTCCGGAAGGAAATTGCCAAGGGCTTCCTTCACCTGTGGATTGTCACGTGCGACTGCTGTCAATTGTTCCAAGCGATCGGCCTTGGCCAGCCCCGGTTCCACCTGTGTGCAGGCCTGCCAGGCCGCGCTCTGGACTTCCTGCGGCTCTTCCGCAAGCGACAGCGGAAACTTCACGGCCCACACCACACCTTCAGCCACCCGGCCATACAGCTCGCCATTGATGAAATTCGCGATCCTTCCGAAAAACAACCCGACAGGGGCCACCACGCACAAGCCATCGCCCAAACCCGTCCACGTGACCTTGTGCTTCCGCGCATAAAACCAAGTGAAGATGAACAACCCGAGAATACCGCCATGACTGGCCATCCCCCCCTCCCAAACCCGCGCAACCAGCATGGGATCCTCCTTGATGCCGTCCCACCAATACCCGGGAGAACCAAAAAGCCCGTTGCGGAAATAAAACAAAACATACCCGAGGCGACCGCCCAGAAACACTCCAAACAAGGCGGCTGCCGCGATGAAATCCCCCGTTTGCACGGGTTTCATCACCCACAAGCCGCGACGCGCCAGATGGCGCAAGAGCAGGAAACCTCCGACAAAACCCGCCAGATACGCCAACCCATACCACCGGAGCTGGATCGCATCGTTGATCCTCAACAACACCGGATTCAAATCATGGATGTAAGTCGCAAACACCCGGCCAGCACACACCATCCTCCCACTTCAGGCAAGCCACGATCCGATACCCTCCTTCTTCTCCATTGACCCCGATCGAATCCACGCCAAAGCTCCACCCATGCCGAACAAAAAGGAGATTCTCGACCTCCAGTTCATCGAAATCCGCCACAAGCTCGTCGATCTCGCGGCCTTTCTTGACCGTGTTGACCGCCATTGCGGCGAACCGGACTATCGTCATGAAGCGATGAAAAACGCCCTGCCCATCCTCCTTGAAGACCGGCCAGACCGCGCCCGCGCCATCCTTGAAGCGCTATCGGACCACAGCAACGAGCCCATCCCTCAGGCGGAATTCCAAGGGGCCTTTGGCGCACCCGCCCCCGGAAACTGAACCCCGCACGCCCGGGCAGGCATTTGGAACATCCCGATCAATTTGATCCCCATGAAATACATCGAACCACACGCGCACATGGTCAGCCGGACGACGGACGACTATCAAAGCCTCGCGCTCGCAGGATGCGAGGCCGTTTGTGAACCCGCGTTCTGGGCCGGCTTCGACCGTTCATCCGCCGATGGCTTTTACGATTACTTCCGCCAACTGACCGACTACGAGCCCAAACGTGCGGCCAGGTTCGGAATCAAACATTACTCCTGGCTCTGCATCAATCCCAAGGAGGCCGACGATCCGGTCTTCGCCCGGGAGGTCATGAGCCTGATCCCGGAGTTCCTCAAATGCCCGACCGTCCTCGGCATCGGTGAAATCGGCCTCAACAAAAACACCCGCAACGAACTCGCCATCTTTGAGGAACACGTCCAGCTCGCACTTGATCACGACCTGCCGGTCCTGATCCATACGCCGCACCTTGAAGACAAACTCAAGGGAACGCGACTGATGCTCGAATCGCTGGCCAATTTCCCGAAACTCGACCGCTCGAAGGTCATCATCGACCACGTCGAGGAACACACCGTCGGCCAGGTGCTCGATGCCGGATTCTGGGCGGGGATGACACTCTATCCTCACAGCAAATGCTCGCTGGACCGCGCCATCGACATTCTCGAAATGCACGGCCCGGAGCGGCTTTGGATGAACTCCGCCTGCGACTGGGGCGTCTCGGACCCGCTTGCGGTGCCCAAGTGCGCTCTGCAGATGAAGGCGCGCCAGCATGCGTCGGCGGACATCGAACGGATCATCTATCAAAATCCGAGAACCTTCCTCAGCCAGTCGCCGAGGTTCGTTTGAAATCACTCACGCCCGTTTTCCGATCCTTTGAAATTCCACCAGTCCCATCTCGCATACTGCACCAACATCCATCCGGCGGAGACCTGGGCGGAGACGGAGCGCGCACTGAAGAACCATGTGCTGGCGGTGCGCGACCTGCTGCGGGCGGATGGCACGCTGGATGCCGGTGCGCCGTTTGCGATCGGGCTGCGCGTCTCCGCCATGGCCGCGCGCGAACTGCTGGAGGGCGGCCGTCTCGACGCCTTCCGCAAATGGCTGGAGGAAACCCGCACCTATGTTTTCACAATCAACGGTTTCCCTTATGGCAGCTTTCACGGCACACGTGTGAAGGAACGCGTGTTCCAACCCGATTGGACCGAGCGCTCCAGGCTGGATTACACCAAGGACCTGTTCCGGATACTAGCCGCCATCGCACAGCCCGGCACCGGCGCCTCGGTCTCCACCCTGCCGGGTTCCCACAAGTCGTTCCATGCCGATGAAAGCGCCATCCGCAAAAACCTGATCGAAATGGCGTCCTGGCTCGATGAACTGTCCGCCAAAACCGGCCACGATTTCCATCTGGGACTGGAACCCGAACCACTCGGGCATTTTGAAAACACGGCCGAATCACTGGAATTCTTCAACCGGCTGTGCGCCGCAGCCTCCGATCCGGAGATGATCCGGCGGCGCATCGGTGTGAACTACGACGCCTGCCACTTCGCGCTCGAATACGACTCCCCACGGATGTCGCTTGACGCCCTGCATGACGCCAACATCCGGATTTCCAAGATCCACCTTTCCAGCGCGCTGGCTTTCAATCCGCGCGATCCATCCGCGATCGACGCGATCCGTAAATTCGATGAGCCGGTTTATTTCCACCAGGTCCTGGCAAGAGACGATGCTGGAATAATCACCCGTTTCATCGATTTGCCGGATTTTCTATCAGCCGAACCGGACCCGGCCGCGGTCGAGGCGCGTGTCCACTTTCACATCCCGCTTGGTGCCGAGCCGGCACCACCGCTGGAGTCAACGCTCAGCCATGCCCGCGAGGTGTTGGCATGGTGCGCGCGCCACCCGGCTGTCTGTCGGCATTTCGAGATCGAAACCTACACCTGGGCGGTGCTGCCCGAGGGCTTGCGCCAGCCTGTCGAGGCCCAGATCGCCGCGGAATACCGCTGGGTTCTGAGCGTTTGATAAAACCGCTCAGTTGCGGCCGCGGCCACCCCACATCGGCCGGCCTTCGAGGATATTTTCCTTGGCGCGTTCGCTGAGATCGGTGGACTGCTCGACATAGCTGCGGGCTGCGGCTTCATCCTCGCGCATCCAGCGCATGGCCGCGATTCCGATGGCACGGCTGCGATCCCCTTCGTCGCTGATTTGCTCGGCAACCTTGAGCGTTTCAGCGGGCGCTCCCTTGCTGTGGTGCCAGACATACGATTGGAGCGCGCTGTCCTGAACCGGCCCCGCCGGCAGGGAATTGGCGAAGTTCAAGGCAGCAGGCGGGTCCGTTGCGATCCATGCCGGCATCAACTGGCCCATGCCCTCGCGTTGCACTCCCTCGTTGGCTTGCCCCTGGAGAAACTGAGCCGCTGCCTGCGGATCCGTGCGCGCAAGATTTCCGATAACTTGTGGAATCAGTCCGTTCTTGGCATCGCCATCCTCCATCTGTGATGCCTGCTTGGCGGCTGCAGCGGGATCCGTTCTGGCAAGCCCGCGGATCGCGGATGCGAGCGCACCCGACTGCTCGTCGGCAGGCAACGTGCGGATCCACGACTGCGCTTCGGTGAAATTGGAGGCTCCGTATTGCTCGGCCACCGATCGGAAGGCACCCGCGAGATCCGCCGTGCCACTCATCGAAGCCAGCATTTCCGTGGCTTTTTTCGGGTCGGTTTTCGCCACTTCACCGACCACCGCGCTCAGCGCCTGGGATTTCTCGGTGGTGAGGCCGTTGGCCCAGGCAAGCGCGCCGGAGGGGTCCTGTTTCGCCCACTCGCTGGCGATGATCGAGGCCCCGCCCATTCCACCCAACGGTCCGCGGCCGCGGCCCATCATCCCCATCAGTGCGAATTCGCGCGGATTGGACTGATAGTATTTGGCCGCACTGGCGGGATCCACGCTGGCCCAGCTTTGCAGAATCGTGGGTCTGACAAAGCCACCGGTGAAACCCATGGTATTTGAAAACGCCATCGCTGCGGAGGCATCCACTTCCGCCCAGCGCCCGAACAGCAGGAACGAGGCCATGATGCGCTCGGACATCGGCAGATCCTCAAGCTTGCGCGCCTCTTCCTCAAGTTGTCCAGGCGTCAGGCCGGAATAAAAATCGATGAGTGCCTGCACCCGGTTGTTGCTGCCCGCCAGCCGGCCGATCTGCGTGGGGTCCATGCCACGGGTCGGGCGCTTGGACGATCCTGGGCTATCCGACCCGCCATTGCGGCTGGACGAACGCGTCTTGGTGGCGGCTTCTTCAATCCGGACGGAATCACCCGCTGCTCCGGATTGGTTTTTACCGGAAATGTAGCCACCGGCGGCTCCGACCAACAGGGCGGCGAAAGGGAGAATCCATGGGTTTTTCATAAGTGCGTAATTGAACGGCATTTAAACCCCGAAGGGAACCGGATGTTGCGGCGTCTTTCGGAAAATCTCACGCGAATTCGCCATCGCGCCATCGGCGGAAACGAGCGCGTCCGCAGCCAGCCGCGCTTCTGCAGACCAACCCAGCTTCGCCAGGCCTGCGAGCGCCGACCACCAACGCGGAACCCACAATCCCTCCCGCGCAATCTGGCGACCATCCCTTGAAAATCCATAACCGGCAAGCACCCTCTCGGAAAGATACAGGCAAATCCAGGCACGCCACGAACGGACCTCTGCCCATGGCCCGCTCATCCGGCTCGCCAGATGCTGGAAATGCCTGACCGGATTTCCCAAATAGCCGCAATCGCCGGTTTGGGACCTGAAAAGGATCCAAACCAGTGCGCGATAGGGCGCCGCCACATGGTCGTTGTCCTCGACCACGCCCGGCGGAACCATCCACGCCTTGTCGAGTTGCAGCAATGCCTGGGCCGGCTTGCCTGCCCTCCATTGCGACTGGGCGTATCGCAGCGCATCCTGATAGAACTGCGCATGCCTTTCCCCGCCATGCCGCCGTGTGATCCGGTGGTCCAGCACCTCATCGGCCGATGGCAACCAGGGACAGGCCTCGTTGCGAAATCCCATCACTTCATTCACGAACACGTGTTTTCCAGCTGCGGCAGACATCGTCATTTCATCTTGTCATGCCGGTCATTCGGCCGGTTTGATGGATACGAGCATGGCGTTCTCCGCACCCAGGTATTTCTTTGCCAGAGCGTTGATTTCCTTCAGGGTGATCGACTCGTAGTCGGCATCACGGTTTCGGGCGAGCTCCAGCCGTTTGGGATCCGCCTGGCACTGGCTCAGGACGGTTTGCAGCCAGTAGCCGTTGTCACGCAGGGATTTCTGCAGCATGCCAAGCGTGGGTTTGAGAGCGCGGTCGAACTCGTCCTCGGTGGCGCCTTCGGCTGCAAGCTTGTCGGCAAGATCACGCATCGTGTTGAGCAGGAGTCCCAGATCCTCGGGCTTGCCGGTGCTTTCGCTGAGCAGGAAGCCCACACCATCAAGGACGTCGGAACCGGACGCCCCGGCAAACGGGCTGTAGGAGGCCCCGAGTTTTTCGCGGATCTCCTCGCGCACGCGATCGCCAAGGATCTCGGCCAAAAGATTCAACCTGCGGAATTCCCGCTGGTTGTTGCGGATACCCGCAGTCTTCCAAACCACCACCGCGATCGCCTGCGGGATTTTAGACTCGTAAGTGAACTCCTTGACGGCCGGTGCCTGAGGCAGCTTCACCTTGCGCTTTTCCGTCATCACCGGTGGATTGGCGATCCTTTCCGGCAACGCCCCGAATGTGGCGAGCAGGGCCTCACGTATGGTATCGGCATCGAAATCCCCGACGATGGAGAGTTCGACATATCCCTTGCCCAGCAGCGGCGTGAACCACCTTTTCACATCGGCGACCGTGTATGCGGCCAGTTTTTCCATCGGCGCGGCGGCATAGCGGAAATCCCCGCCGTGCATCCATGCCTTCATTTCCTGGCGCGGCCCGGCAGGCGTGTGGCGCAATTCCTGATAGATCACCGGCAGCGCCTTTTGAAACTGCCACACCGCTTCTTCCCGATACCCCGGATCGGTCAGGGAGGCGCACATGAGCTGGCACTGCAGGGCAAAATCGGCCGGCGTCGTGGTTCCCCCCAAGGTCAGCGAGTCCTCGCCGACACCAAGGGAAACCCCCACGTTCTTCCCGGCCAGAATCACCTTGAGATCCTCCAGCGAGTGCTTGCCGAGGCCACCCCCCTCAAACACCGAGCGGGCGAAAAAATCGAGCATCGGAGTGCCCTTGGGCTGGCTCAACTTGCCGGATCCCACCCTCGCAAGGATACGGATGCGGTCTTTTTCAAAATCGGTACGCTTGAGATTCACCCGGATGTTGTTGGAAAGAATCCACTGCTCCACTCCCAGATCATCCACCTGCTTGCGGCTGCGGATTTTCCCCGGCTTGCCGAAATCGGTGTAGCCGAAAACCGGCACCTCCCTGGCGGCCGGTGCAGCCACCTCCACGCCGCGTGATTCCTCGAACAACGCGGCCAGCTCTTTTTTCGCATCCGCCGGCTCTTCCTTGGTCGTGAGCACCAGATGATATCCGGGCGCATCCCAGAATTTTTTGAATGCGGCGTGGCAGGCGTCGGCATCGATCGAATCGAGGATGCCACGCGCGATTTCCAGGTCGGTTTCAGGATCTGAGAAAACGGTTCCGTCATTGATCGTCCGGGCAAGCACGGTGGCGATACCCTCGGACTTGCGCGTGGGTTTCTGTTTCACCTGCTGCTCGTAGCTGTTGATGATGTTGGCCTTGGCCTCCGCCAGTTCGGAGTCCGTGAACCCGTGCTCCAGCGCGCGGCGGAACTCCTGCTCCAAAACCGGAACCACCTCCTGCCAACGATCATTGGCGGCGGTCACCCCGATCGAACCGAGCTCGACGTGGTTGAACAAAACATCATCCGAGGCCGAAGCTTCGGCCACAGGCGATCCCTTCATTTTGGAAAGACGCTCGAACCGCCGGCCCAGCATCGATTGCGCGATATTCAAAGGCATCCGCTCCGCCCGCGTCGCCACCGTGTCGGGCTTTTCCACATGCGGCCTCACCAGCATGAGCGAGACATCGGTGGAGGCAACCTCCTTGTCATGGAACACCGCCGTCTCGATCCCCTCCGGCTGATAGATATCGCCCAGTTCCGGATCCTTGCCGGGGTCGGCGGGATTCCCCATCGAGCCGAACGTCGCCTCGATCCGCTCACGCACCTGCTCCACATCGATGTCCCCAACCACCACGAAAGTCATCCGCTGCGGCGTGTAATAGCGCGAATAGAAATCAACAAAACGGTCCCGGGGGGCCTTGGAAATCACATCTTCCTCCCCAATCGGAAACCGTTTGGTCAACAACGACCCCGGCAGCAACGCCGCGAACTGCTGCTCCATCAGCCGGTAGTTCACGGAATCCCTGCTGGTTTTTTCCGCCAGGATCACACCGCGTTCCTTGTCGATTTCCTCCGGGTCGAGCAGAGCCCCATCGCCGAAGTCACGCATCACCGTGTATGCCAGCTTCTGCGTGTCTTCCGAAAGGTCGGGCAGGTCGAGCATGTAAACGGTCTCGTCGAAAGATGTGTATGCGTTGGCATGGGCGCCGAAGGCGATGCCCAGGCGCTGCATCCGCGGAATCAATTCGGCAGGTGAATAGTTCTTGGTTCCGTTGAACACCATGTGCTCGAGGAAATGGGCGAGCCCGCGCTGGTCATCCGCTTCCATCAGCGACCCCGCCGCGATGTGCAACCTCAGGGAAACCCGCTTCGGAGGCTCGCTGTTCGGGTAAATCATGTAGCGCATGCCGTTTTTGAGAGCGCCGTAAACCACCGCACGGTCCGGGGCGATGTCGGAGTTCTCGTGTGCCCATTTCCTTGGGACCACCACCCTGACGGCGGTGTCGGTCTTTTCAGTGACGACCTCTTCCGGCTTCTGCGGGATTTTCCGGGACTCGGCCTCCGCCGCGACAGGTGCCTCGGGAGCCGGGGCCGGCGGGCCCGAACGCAACGAGAGAAACGCCGCCATCACGGCCAGAATCAGAACCAAAACCAAGGGTGTCGCCTTCTGCATGGCCTCAGGTTGCGTGATCCCGCCGCCGCTTGGCAACGCCGAAAACAAGCGGTATTCCCAGTCGGCCCCCTCCTTCTTCGCCGGAACAGGATGGGAAAAATCACCGGAATGATCCGAAATCGCAAATCGGTGTTGCAATCCGGCCTCCGGCATGTTCGATTCCGCCCGGCCGCAAGGCCCGTTGTGCGCGCGTGGCGGAATTGGTAGACGCGCTAGATTCAGGTTCTAGTGGGAGCAATCCTGTGTAGGTTCGAGTCCTATCGCGCGCACCATCCCCCCCTTTACGATTGCCAAAGGGGGGGCTGTATTTTCAAGGATGCCATTCGACTGACTCCCCAAGTCACCTGGCATACACGCTGAGGCGAATGTTTTTCGGCGCGAAGGGCTCGATGGTCACTGAGTTTTTACCGGGCTTCAGATGATTAGTGACCTCCAGCCGGAATGGCTTGCCAATGAAGCCTCCGGCATAGCTGCCGTTCACCGTGATTCGGGCGGCCGCTTCGGGAACCAGATCGTCCATCTCCACACAAACGCGGGATTTTTCCAAATCCACATCAGACGGAATCTCGCAGACACCCGCGTAAGGATCGCTGGTGACAGGACTGACTGTCAGCGGACCCGCCGGTTTTCCAACAAATTTCCCCCATGGCTCGACGCCGTAATTGCCGAGCATACGGGCGACCGGCCAAGCGGAGTCGTCATACCCGGGAGCCGTCCAGCCGACATCCGCATTGCGTGATGCTTTCCACTCACCATTCACAGGCAGCGTAAGTGTGGCCCCATCATCGAAGCGGATCATGCAGGTTCCAATCAAGCCTGCGGGGCTTGGTTGATCCCCTTGGTTGACCGCAGTGACGGCAAGCACGTTCCGCCCCTTGGCCAGCAAACCCTTCAGATCGATCTTGGTCAGAGTTCTCCAAGCTTCATAACCATCGCCACTGCGTCCTGCCTCTTTGCCATTCACATGCAAGGTGAAGGTGTTGTCGCAGGTTCCAACAAACCGGGCATCCTCGATAGTGCGGCCGGCAGGGAGCGTGACCACCCCGCGGAAATAGCGTATGCCGCCGGCCGGGTTGTCTTCCGGAAACCAAATCCACTCGCAACCTTCGAGCGACGGGCCATCCTCCGGCATCACGGGCGTGTTAGGAATCACCAGTTCGGGCGGCGTTTCCATACGGACCAATTCGATCGGCCCGCGAACAGGACGGATGGAGGCATCGATGCGCTCCGGCAGCCTGCGTTTTTCCTTCTGGAAAACCAGCAACACACTCTCGGAAGGTTCCAATGTGATGTCCATTTCCACTTCTGTAGGGCTGATCCGCCGGTATGCCGGAGCAGTGATTTCATTGCGCATGGCATCCCAGCACTCCGGTTCGCCGGCGGCCTTGATGCGGAATGTGAAAGGCCGCGCCTGACCGGCATGGTCCTGATTGCAGACCAAAAACGTGTCGCGTCCCGACTTCACGCGATGCAGGACATGCAGCCAGTTCCCCGTGTCGCCCTTGACCACATCCAGCGTTGGATGGATTCCCGCATCATCGATCAGCGCCTTGCGCACATCCGCAACACTCGGTTTCCCGGGAAGAAAATACGATTTCCCACCCGCCGCGTTGGTTTTGCACGCACCCAACCCGGGCGTGGCGTCGCCCCAGATGGCCGCGCACAACGCCGCGATGTCCTTCGAAGCCTTGCCAAGCGTCGCCGACTTGTCGGGCAGGAAATCATAGGCGACCACGATGCCACCCTGATCGAAAAACCTCCTGGCCTTCGCAAGCGACGCATAAGGAATCAACTCAACCGGCGGCACAACCAACACCTGATAGTTTTCCTTGTGCAGGCGGATCTCCTTCCCTTCCAGCTTCGAGTCGTTCTCCCATGCATCGTAGAGCAGCCAGTCGCAATCGAACAAGGCGTCCTGCAGGGTGCTGGTGAATTCCTCGGGCCGCACCGCCTTGCCGGCATGCATGCTCTGCCCCACGTGCAGGAATGCCACCGGACAAACATGGCGACCTCCACTCAGCAGCAGACTCAGGCGGTTGGTGTAATCGGACCAGACATGGTAGAGTGGATAACGTGGCTCGAAACCACCGTTGTAAAAAAACGGCGGACAATCCAGATCATGCGGAGCGCGCGGGTTGAACGAATGCGTGTTCATCAGGTTGACCCCGCGGACCTGGTGCCAGTCGGCCAGCCACTTCATCTCAGGATAGGTGATATTCTGGCCATACGCTCCAAACACCTCGGAAAAAGCGATATCATCCTTCTTGCCATAGGTGTGCGAGATCGAGCTGGCGATCTTGGGCATTTGATAAAGCCCCATGTTGCGTTGACCGGGATACACCTGCTGGCAAACGAGGTCGACTCCGCCCATGTCGCTGTATTTCTGCAACTGCATCATGTTCCCGCCCGACATGCCACGGTGGAAGATGTCGTTGCCGTGTTCCATGAAATGCCCCATCGATATCACACCGTGCTTCTTGCACCATTTGGACATCCCGCCATACATCGTCCGCCCCCACGATTCGGCGAACAAATCGAGATAGCCGTAAAACGCCGATGCCTGCTCTTCGCCGGACAGCTTGAACTTGTAGGCCACCATCAACCGGTCGAGATCCAGCTTGCGTTCGGCGGCCAGGGCGATCATGTCACGCCCCCAGTCCCCCTGGGTCTCGGGCTCGTCATAAAAAAAGCCGACGATCGTTTTGCCGAAGTCCTCCTTGTAGCGGTCGTAATGTGGTTGATAGACCGTGCGGATGAACCAATCGACACATGCCGGGTCGGCACCATCGACCGAAATCATCCGCTGCTGGGAGCCCGAAGCACCATTGAACTTCCAAGTGAACTTCATGATCCGCCAGTCGCCTGCCGGAACATCCCATGTCAACTTGCCGGCCTTCACCGCATCTGTCAGGTTCACCAGGCTGTCGCCATCGACCGCACCCTCCCCCCCCTCCTTGCCGGCGATGACCGCGACCAGATTCGCGTCGGCATAACTTTCATCCCGCAACGCCTGCGGACCGGCGACCGTGACGGCCGAGGCCTCAAGCCGCTTGCTGCCGTACTCCTGCGGCACCCTGCCACCCATCATCTGGCTTGGCCACCAATAGTCGTCGAAGATGATCATCTTCAAATCGTTCTTCCTGGCAAAATCCACACAAACGTCCAGATCGCGGTACCACCCTTTGCCGAGCCAGTCGTTGTGCGGCCGGGATTCGGCGACAAACATGCCGTTACCGCTTTCCGCCACGCGCTTCAGTGTCGCCCGCAACTGCTCCTCGCTCTTGTCGCCGTGAAGCCAGAACAAAGGTCCGGTCAGACGCCGCGCCTCGATCGGCAATTCCCGAAACTGCTTTTCAAGATCCTCGAACGCGGGCTCCGCAGAACGGACTCCTTGAACGGCCATGCATGCGCAACACAGGTGGATGAAAAAACTGGCGGTGGGTTTCATATGGGAGGCTTGCTTGATTTGACACAATACCCCTGCAAAATCCCCCCGATCTTCCTCTCAAATGCCGAAGAATGCGCAGATCATGCGGAAAACCGCCGCTTGCGCAGCGCGTCATCCGCATCTGGGCGAGAAAATCCGTGGGCCAGACGCCAAGGAAGCACGCGGCATGCATGCGCTCCCCATTTTTTCGACAGGCCCCCAGGTATCAGTCCCCGGTGGAACGCCACTTCAAACGTCAAATCCAAAATGTTTCCTGGCGTTGGCGAAACAAACCGCGCGGACAAGACCGGCAAGCGTTTCGAAATCGTCGGGCAGCTCGCCGCGGTCGGCTTCGCCGCCGATCAGGTTGCAGAGGATTCTGCGGAAGTATTCGTGACGCGGGAATGAGAGGAACGAGCGAGAGTCCGTGAGCATACCGACAAAGCGCGACAGCAGCCCGGTCGCTGAGAGAGCGTCGAGCTGCAGTTCGATGCCGTTTTTCTGGTCGAGGAACCACCATCCGGATCCGAACTGGATTTTACCCGCGACGGTTCCGTCCTGGAACGCGCCCGTGAGGCAGGCGAGCAGGTAGTTGTCGGCGGGATTCAGGTTGTAGAGGATGATTTTCGGCAGCGCGCCTTCGCAGGCGAGCGCGTCGAGGTATTTGACCAGCGCGGCTCCCTGGCGGGCATCGCCGATCGTGTCGAATCCCGCGTCCGGTCCGAGCTGTTGGAACATGCGGGTGTTCGTGTTGCGGAACGCCCCGAGGTGGAGCTGTTTGGTCCAGCCCTTGGCGGCATCGAGCTGGCCGAGGAACACCATCAGGTAAAATGAGAATTTTTCCTTTTCCTCCGGGGTGGCAGCGTTGCCTGCACGGGCCTGGTCGAAGATCAGCGCGGCTTCGGCATCGGAGCACGACTGCGCGGGAAGGCATTCAAACCCGTGGTCGGAAAGCCTGCCGCCGATCGCATGGAAATCATCATGGCGCTTCTGAAGCGCGGCCAACAGGTCGGACAGGTGGACGATCTGCACTCCGGAAATTTCCTCCAGCTTGGCGAGCCACGGGTTCAGAAGGTCCGGGCGGTCCACTTGAAATGCCTTGTCAGGCCGGAAGGTCGGCAACACCTTGGTCGTTAGATCCGAGGCGGCGATGGCCGCGTGGTCATCAAGCGCATCCGCAGGGTCATCGGTGGTTCCCACCACGCGGACATCGAATTTCCGCAACAACCCGTGGGTGGTGAAATCCGGAGCCGCGAGCTTTTCATTCGCGCGCTGCCAGATTTCATCCGCCGTATCGGGGCCGAGCAACAGGTCGATTCCGAAATATCGCCGGAGCTCGAGATGGGTCCAATGATGGATCGGGTTGCGCAGCGTGAACGGCACGGTTTCGGCCCATGCCTGGAATTTCTCGCGCGGGGTGGAATCACCGGTGATCAGGTCTTCATCCACGCCGTTGGCTCGCATCAGCCGCCACTTGTAATGGTCGCCACCCAGCCAGATCTCCGCAAGGTTGTCCCAGCGGTGGTTGGTGGCGATTTCGCGAGGCGAGAGGTGGCAGTGGTAATCGATGATCGGCTGGTTGCTGGCGACTTCATGGAACAGCCGGCGCGCGGTCGGCGAATAAAGAAGGAAATTTTCGTCGAGATAGGCCATTACCGGCACATCACACTCCGGAATCCGGCGGTTTCCAAGAGCAAATCCCGGAGGGTGTTCAAAAAACCGCACAAGCCGGGGCATGGAGCAGGGCCGGCGCATCTCAATCTCAGATTGATCACCGCCAGGCCGCAAAGGACGCCAAGACATCGCAAAGATAGTCAAAAACAGAGTCCGAAAGCCGCTTGAACAACTGGCAAAGTCGTTCTGCCACATCCAAGTTCTTCAAAAATTCCTTTGCGGGCGCTTTGCGGCCTTTGCGGCTTGGCGGTAATTCCTATGTTTGTTGATGCTCCAGCCCCGGGAAATGGGACTCGCTTTCCGGGCGGTCGTGTTAGCAAAATTATGCTGGTTTTTTCCATGGGAACCCACAAGGGTTTTGCCCGTCCGAACCCATTGCAAAACTCATGAGCACCAAATCCGCGAAACCCGCCAAGTCCGCCAGCAAAGCCTTTGAATGCGCCAAGTCCGCCTATGCCGCGCTGGGCGTGGATGTCGAGGCCGCCATGAAAACCCTGGCCCGCATCCCGGTCTCGCTGCATTGCTGGCAGGGCGACGACGTCTGCGGGTTCGAAAACACCGGCGAAGGCCTGAGCGGCGGCATCGCCGTGACCGGTAACTACCCTGGCAAGGCACGCAATGTGGAGGAACTCCGCTCCGACCTCGAACTCGCGCTCTCGCTCATCCCCGGTAAGCACCGCCTCAACCTCCACGCGTTCTACGGAGAGTTCGGCGGCAAAAAGGTGGACCGCAACGAAATCCGCCCGAAGCATTACAAGGGCTGGATCGACTGGGCCAAATCCATGGGCATGGGCATGGATTTCAACCCGACCTGCTTCGCCCATCCGAAGTCCGCCGACGGTTTCACCCTCTCCCACCCGAAAAAAGCGATCCGTGAGTTCTGGATCGACCACTGCATCGCCTCCCGCGAGATCGGCGCGGCCATCGGCAAGGCCCTTGGCAACCCGGCTGTCACCAACGTCTGGATCCCCGATGGCTACAAGGACACCCCGGTGGACCGCCTCGCACCCCGCCAGCGCCTTGAGGAATCACTCGACAAGGTCTTCGCGAAAAAGCTCAACCCGAAACACAACCTGGATGCCGTGGAGTCCAAGCTCTTCGGCATCGGCAGTGAAAGCTATGTGGTCGGCTCGCATGAGTTCTACATGGGATACGCCATCAAGAACCAGAAGGTGCTGTGCCTCGACGCCGGCCACTTCCACCCCACCGAGGGCATCGCGGACAAGCTTTCCTCCGCCCTGATGTTCGTTCCGGAAATCCTGCTCCACGTCAGCCGCGGCGTGCGCTGGGACAGCGACCACGTGGTGATCCTCGACGACGCGCTTCAGGCGATCGCCAGCGAACTGGTCCGCAACAAGCTGCTCGGCCGCACCCACATCGGCCTGGATTTCTTCGATGCCAGCATCAACCGCATCGCCGCATGGACGAT
Organism: uncultured Luteolibacter sp.; assembly: GCA_964399305.1. Classification (GTDB taxonomy): domain Bacteria; phylum Verrucomicrobiota; class Verrucomicrobiia; order Verrucomicrobiales; family Akkermansiaceae; genus Luteolibacter. The sequence continues at coordinate 41,367 of CAYNQJ010000003.1, read as the reverse complement.
CGGCACCCGCAACACGCTGCGCGCCCTGCTCATCGCCCTGCTTGAGCCACCGGCGCTGCTCGCGGCGGAAAAAGCCGGTGATTTTACCGGCCGCCTGGCGCTGATGGAGGAAGCCAAAGGCCTCCCATGGGGAGCCGTCTGGGATGCTTACTGCGAATCCCAGAACGTGCCGGTCGGCAATGCCTGGCTGGCAGAAGTCCGTGGCTACGAAGCCCGTGTTCTCAGCAAGCGCGCCTGATCCGTCCCACCATCCAACCTGACAAAAACCCATCATGAATCCCATTCTCGGTGTCTTTTTCCACTGGCTCGGCGGTCTGGCCTCCGGCTCGTTCTATGTCCCGTTCCGCGGCGTGAAACGATGGTCCTGGGAAACCGCCTGGCTCGTCGCCGGCGTGTTCTCATGGCTCGTCGCCCCATGGTTTTTCGCCCTGCTCAACACGACCGACGTCATCACCGTGTTGAAGGAGACACCGGGAGAAATCTGGTTTTACGCCTATCTGTTCGGTGCCTTGTGGGGATTTGGCGGGCTGACATTCGGTCTGGCGATGCGCTATCTGGGGATGTCCCTCGGCATGGCCGTGGCACTCGGCTATTGCACCGTGTTCGGCACGCTGATCCCGCCGATCTTCAAGAGCGAATTCTATTCCAAGCTGATCCAGCCTGAAAGCGGCCGCTGGGTGCTCGCGGGGCTTGTCGTCTGCGTGATCGGCATCATCGTCACCGCCCTCGCCGGCAACTCGAAGGAGAAGGAAATGGACGAGGAACAGAAGCGCAACACCGTCAAGGAGTTCGATTTCAAGAAAGGCATCCTCGTCGCCACCTTCTCCGGCATCATGAGCGCCTGCTTCGCATTCGGCCTCAAGGCGGGCGACAAGATCCGCGAGATCACCTACAAGGTGGACATCGTCAACAGTGCCGCCGCCGAAGGCAAATCCGTGGCCCGGACCGATGAGCCCGCCGCTGCGGAAACCGACGCACTGCTGAAGGCCCTGGCTCCCGCCAAGCTGTTCAAGGACGCTGAGAAACCATCGCTGATGGGAGTGATCGGCCTGCTGGAAGGACCGCGATCGTTGGAAATCGCAGCCCGGAAAAAAAACAAGCCCGCCGCTGAGGACAAGGTCGCCTCCGCCGGGGAAAAGGCCAGTGCCGCGCTGGCGGCGCTCGGTGCCGTCGATTCTCCGCTTGCAAGCCGTCTGCTCGACCTCCAACAGCGGGTGACAGCTGCGGAAGTGAATGCCGATACCTTCTCCATCATCGACAATCTTTCGACTCTATCGGAAAAGGAAACGGCGCTGAACCTGGCAGCCGCCGGAGCGAACCTCAAGGAGATCCACTCCAAACACCAGTTGTGGACCGGCCTGCCGGTGCTCATCGTCGTCTTGTGCGGCGGGTTCACCACGAATTTCCTCTGGTGCCTGCTGCTCAACATCCGCAACCGCACGGGCTACGAATACTTCGCCGCCGTGCAACGCCATCCCGCGCATACCAAGGACCAGACGGCCATCGAAAACGCCACCGACGCCCCGGCCGTGGAAATGGCGGAACAGGCGGCGATCGGAGGAAACGGCAACAGCCTCCGCATCCCGCGCGTTTCGAACTACCTGTTCGCCGCCCTCGCCGGCACGACCTGGTATTTCCAATTCTTCTTCTACTCGATGGGCGAAACCCAGATGGGCGACTACAAGTTCAGCTCATGGACACTCCACATGGCGTCGATCATCATCTTCAGCTCGATCTGGGGACTGGCGCTTCGCGAGTGGAAGGGTGCCAGTGCGAAGTCGAAAGGCCTGCTTTTCGCCGGGCTCGCGATCCTGGTGTTCTCCACGATGATCATCGGTTATGGCAACATGATCGGCGACACCTCGGCCGGCCACTGATCCTTGAAGGCTGTTTAAAAAAGGCGAGCGCACGCAGCTTGCGTGCTTCCTTGTGCATCTTGCGCAAGGATCCCCCCTTGGAGCGCAATGCGCGACCTGGAAAATGATTTTTCAGACAGGCTCTTACAATGTTTTCATCAAAACCGCAGCCATTCGACGGCGGTTTTTTTACCGCCAAAGAACGCAAATATCCCAAAAGTTTTTGGGATGGATCTTCATTCTCTGGGTTCTCTGCGTTTCTTCGCGGCTATTTGATTGTTTAAAATGCACTAAGGCATCGCTGCTCACTTGAGGTTACGCAGTTTTTTCTGGTCAAGAATCCATTGCTGGTCCTCATCGGACAGCTTGTCCTCATGGGTCCGGCTGCGGGTTCCATCGGGCTCTATCAGGGAAAGCGTGCCATTGGAGTAGGCAAGCAGGCGCGCGAACACCTGGCGTCCCTTGCGGTCCTTCCATTCGCGGTATCCCTTTTTCTCCAAACCGGCTTTCCATGCCATGTGGGAGTTTGCCGAAACCGCCTCGCCCTGTTTGATCAGGCCCCAGAAATAATCCGCATCGCCGCGCTTGTAACCGCGGTAGCGGCCGATCACCTCGCCCGCCGGGTTGAGCATCAGCACCGAAGGATACCCCAGAACCTTGTATTGCTTCTTCAAGCGCGCCACATAGCGGGAAAGATCCACCTCACGGCTCATCGCATCCTCAATGGTCACACCCGCGCCCTTGATCAGCGGGCTTTCCCGAACATTGGCATCCACACGCAGCCGGACCAATTTCTCCGCCGCCCATTTCTCGAAATCCGGGGTCGAAAACAATTCCTGACTGAGGGCTTTGCACATCGGACTGGTCTTTGAATCGGTGAACCAGACGAGCACCGGCTTGCCCTCGCGGGCGGCGCGACGTTTGGCGATCGTCTCGCTTTCCTCCCATGAGTTACGTCTCCCTGGAGCCTTTTCCAACAATGTGGCAAGCTCCGGCAGGCTTGAGTCCGGATTGTCAGGATTGGTGAAAACAATCTCCTCCTCTGGAGTAATGGCCGCACCGGCCGGGATACCCCCTTCGGTCGTGGCAGTGGCACCACCCGGGTTCCTGGCCCGCAGGTGCGGAGGAACACCCGAGGGGCCGATCTGGCTTGGATCAACCAGCTCCATCTTTCCGCGGAGTCCCGAGCAGGATGGAAACGCAAGCCATCCAAGTAGCAGGCAGAGCGGCAGACGGATCATCGCCGGGCGGATCCTGATGGAATTTCCGGGATTCATTCCTTCAGGCGCACGGGCGTTCCGCAGTGCGTGCAGCGGAACCAACGGAAAAGCAGGATCTGGAAACACAGCGGCAGGATGTATCCCAGACCCTTGACGTAATGGGCCTGGGCGTTCTTGAAGTGACCGCGCTTGAGGAAAAGCTTCTGACCGCAGACCCGGCAGGAGCCCCCCATCCCCCATATCAGATAGGCGATCGCAAAGAACGGCAATGACAATGGGAATCCCAATAGCCATCCCGGAACCCAGGAAAACCTATCAGGCATCTCACCCGACACCAAAAGCAGCATGGAGGAGAGAATCGCCAATGGAGTCATGAACATCAGCAAAAGCGTCACGACCGCACCCGCAACAATCGATGCGGGATGACTGTGAAGGACCCCACGGATATAGCGGCGGGATTTTGGATCACGCCCCTCGTTGGTGGATCGCCGGGGCGTGCGGATCAAGGCCACACGCTCGTTTCCGGATGTGGTGAGAGCCGGCGGCGGCATCGGGATCCGATCCCCCACCTCCTCGGTGGACCTGAATTTCGACGGGTCGACAACCGGTCGGTTGACGATGTTGTCCGCGATTTTCACATATGTCCCGGCAGCAGCCGCAGCCTTTTTCTGGCGCTGCCTTGGCAGACGCGCCTCCACCCGGACATCCAGATCGCCGACATAGCGGTTGAGCAATATGGCCGGAGGAATATCGGAAACCACGAGCTGGTTCTCCACCAACAGCCGCGCCGGCAGCGGAATCGCGAAAGGAGCTGCGGCCAGCATCGAGACAACGTGCGCGCTTGCCTCGTAATTCACAGGCATCATCGTTGGGGCCGGTTCGTCCCGATCCCGGTCAGGCTCGATCCCGGTAATCTCGCGGGCGGCATCAATCCATTTTGCGATGGCTGATTTCGTCGGCGCACGTTTTGCAATCCTGAGAATCTCATTTGCTCGCCCGAGTTCGAGCACAAGCTCCTCCACCCCGGCCGTCGCCAGGCTTTCCGCATTCAAAAAACCCGCGGCTTCAAGCAATTCGAGCGAGGATTTTCCTATACCTCGGATTTCGGAGAGATGGGTCATGGATTTCGATTTCCCGCGTGCACCACCGAAAGCCTAGCCACAAGCCGCACCTTGGCAAGTCCGTGCGCGGGACCGGCTGGATCACCCGGGATCGACGCAGCCTTGGCCCGGCCCCCGCGCGCGGGTTTGATTGAGGAAATCCACCATTGGAGCATTCCTGATGCGTGCGGAATCCGGGGCCTGCCCGGGCGGCCGTTCTGCCTGCAATATTGGCAGGACCCCGCCGAAATTCGCCTGGGAATTATGGATCAAGCCCTGGCTGACTACGACCGCCGCGGCATTGTCACACTCCCGCCCGGGATATTTGTGATTTACTATCAGCCGCAAACCGATATCGAACCAGTGGCAAACATGCCCACAGGATCGCCGCAACCTCCATGAAAACGCAGCCCGCAGGCACCCCTGACATAAGCGGCCCCAGTCGCCACCCAGCTGGCTTCGGAATCACCAAGGCCACGCGGGATGCATTCCTGAAAACACACGGACCATGGATCACAACGATTCCATCACATCCCGACTTCCCTCTCTCTCCTCAGAGAGCCACCCATTCATGAAGCGCCTCGTATTATTCGATCTTGACGGAGTCTTGCTGCACTCCAGGGAAAACATGCGCCAGGCGTGGGATGTGGTGCTGCAAAAAACCGGCGTGAACCTGCCATTCGAGGACTACTTCTCGCTGATCGGCCGTCCGTTCAAGGACATCATGAAATGCCTTGGGGTGACAGGCGACATCGACTGGATCGAGAAAGTCTACATGACCGCATCATTCGATTTCCTGGCACAGGCGACATTTTTCCCCGGCGTCAGGGAGGCCCTCGGCGAGCTGCACGCAATGGGGGTGAAAATGGGAGTGGTCACCTCCAAGGATCTGATGCGGACCAAGGCGGTGCTGGCACAGCTCGACATCAAGTTCGCCTCCGTGCAGAGCCCGAACGGAAAGCTGCGCGGCAAGCCCGCTCCGGACCATGTGCTCGTGGCCATGGCCGAGGCTGGCGAGGATCCCGCGGACACCTTGTTCATGGGCGACATGGACACAGACTGGCAGGCGGCACGGCGTGCCGGAATCGATTATGTCCATGCCAGCTGGGGCTACGGGCGGCACATCGAGGCGGTGCCTGCGCTTGACTCCATTTTGGATCTTCCTAAATTCATCCAATGAAAACTGCCGCCATCATTCCGTGCCGATATCAATCCAGCCGGTTCGCGGGCAAGCCGCTGGCCCTCATCGGTGGCAAACCGATGATGTGGCATGTTTACCAGCAGGTGGCCAAAGCCAGGTCCATCGATGTTTCCTACATCGCCACCGAGAGCGAGGAGATCGGTGCCGCATGCGACGAGCTGGGATTGAGATGGCTGATGACCTCCGACCAGCACCTCACGGGAACCGACCGTGTCGCCGAATGCGCCCGCAAACTGGATGCGGACGTGATCGTCAACGTCCAGGGAGACGAACCGTTCATTCTCCCGGAGTCAATCGATGCGGTCGCCAACGCCCTGCTTGAAAGCCGCATCAGCGGCCTCGCTGCAACCAATGGCTACGGGGTGCTGGAATCAGAAGACGATGTGAACGACCCGGGCGTCGTGAAAGTCATTTTCTCGGCATCCAACCTCGCGCTCGCATACTCGCGGCTGCCAATTCCCCTTGCCTTCCGCAAGCCGGCATCCCACTACCGCCAGCTCGGCCTCTACGCGTTCCACCGGGAGTCGCTGGAATTTTTCGCCACCACCAGACAAGGTCCCATTGAGGAATCAGAGTCCGTTGAACTGTACCGTTTCATCGAGCATGACAAGCCGGTCCTGATGGTGCCAGTCGAAGAGTCCGGGGTCGCGGTGGACACCCCTGCGGATTTGTACAAGGCAAGACGGATCTATGAAAAGATGAACCCTCCGGTTGCCTGACTCTTGATTGACCACGAGGCCACACCACCAACTCCTGACATGCATTCGCTCGCGAAACCCTCCATGCCAGGACCGTCCGGTAAAAACACCAGCCAAATGACTCCGCTTGACGCGTATCTCCATTCGCGAATGGGCAAACCGGTGATCAAACGGCTCGCATGGGACCGCCGCAGCCGGGCTCTGCCTGATTACCTCGGCAGCTTTATCAGGCACAAGCTTTGGAAATGGCCATACCGACACATGAGAAGCATTCCCCCAGGTGTCGAATTCAGCCAGCCAAGGCCCGGATCATGGACGATTGCCACAGGTGACCGTCCGGCCGTCACGACCGTCCCGCTGGCGGAATGGCTGGGACCCATCGACCGCCCGGTGACGATCGTTGCGGGCGGCCCCTCGGCCAGGGAGCATTGCTTCAATGGTCTTCGTTCGGGCGAAAGGCTCATTGTGGCGGTCAACGGCGTGCCTGCCTTTCTAGCAGAGATGGGGCTGCGACCTGATGCGTGGATCGTGTCGGACACGCGGCTTGCGTCACAGATCAGCAACAATTTCCGGCATGCGGTTGGCACCCCGCTCGCAACAACCGCGAATGTGGCCGCATCGCTTGCCAACAGGTGCGCGCAGGAAATCTCCGGCCGCCCGCTTTGCATCATCGAAAGGACAAACCAATGGCATGGTCTCCGCTCGCTGGACAGCCGCAGGCTTTTGGAAATGAATTCCCTGTCCGGCGAGCCGTTTGTTTTTCCCTCCAGCGGTGTCATGAAATCGATTGTCGGCTGGAGTCGCCGGCCCGAACTGGGTTTTTTTTCAGGCTGCACGGTGGTTTTCGCCGCCCTTCAGGTCCTGGTAGGACTGGGTGCGAAGGATGTCGAAATCGTCGGCATGGACCTCAGTGACCAGGGTCACGTCTATGAAGAGGGTGAGGACGCCCTGCCCAGCAGCTTGTCCATGAATTACCAGCAGAACATCCTGCCGTCATTCGAACTGATGCACCAGGCGTTGGATGGCACCGGAGTCCGGGTCCGGAACCTTTCACCCGTCTGCCCGTTGCCACACCGGCTTTTCGCCCGCTGAACCACCGGCGAACTCTTCACGGAAGCGACCAACTGGCGCGGATTTTCGAACCACGTCATATTTGACATGCAATCAGTTATCTAACTTCTTGAATATACCGTAATATCCGATAGTCGTTTTGCCCGTTCATGAGCAAACAACCATTGGTCATCGCTTCCGCCTCGGACGAGAAGTTTTCACCAGGACTGGGTGTGATGATGTGTTCGACATTGCTTTGCGCCAAACAGAAGGAGGTGGTCTTCCATGTCTTGGATGACGGGATCCTCGAAACCACCAAAACCAGACTGCGGGAAAGCGTGAACCGGATGGCCCGGGCAGTCGGCACCGCCGCCAGAATCCATTACATCGACTTCAGCGTGCTTGAGCTGCCGCCGCTACAGGACCTGCGAGGGTCCCTCGCCACCTACGGCCGCATATTTTTGCCAGACCTGCTCGCCGAGGAATCGGTTTTCTACGTCGATGCCGACATCATCTGCAACAGGGAATTCTCTCACGCGGAGGAATGCGTGACGCGGTCGCCGGAAGCACTGCTTTTCGGGTGCCTGGATCCAATCGCCGAACTGGCCGGGGACTGCCCGTGGATGGATGAGCTGCTCAATGACGAACAGACGCTGCCCTACATCAACTGCGGGTTCATGTGGATGAATCTCAAAGCCCTGAGGAAATTCGGGCTGGTCCGGAAATTCCGGCTTCTGATGGAAAAGGGAAAACCCCTGCGCTTCAGGGACCAGACGGCCCTGAACTTCCTCTGCCGTGGCAGGATCGGACTCCTGCGCCCGGAATTCAACCACTTCTGGAGCCAGTGCCCCGGCCGTGACCGCAGGAAAGAAAGTGATCTGCCTGGAATCGACGACCATGGCCTGGACCACCGTTACAACATCCATTTCGCAGGCAAAACCAAACCTTGGAATGGCGTTGCGGAAAAAAACAGTGTTTTCTGTATCCATCATTTCAACATGGCCGCACGCCATTTCGGCTTCTGCCAAAACAGGGTTTCGCGGATGAAATCGATGATGCTCGCCGCATGCCACCACTCGGAGCTTCAACTGAAACTCGCATGGTACCGCATGACCCGGAGCAGGCGGGCCGCAAGGGCAAGGATGTCGATGAACCGGACACGGAGGATCATGGCCCTCACATCGGCATACGAAACCAGGCTCAAGTCCCTCGCCTTGGATTCGTTAGATTGACCCGGTCCATTCACCGGACGCGTGAATACCGGCCTGCACGCCAAACGCGCCAACACCCCGGGGCGCTTGCGGAAAAACCGACGGTGGCAGGGCGCAGACCGGAGAAAGGTTCCTGACCACAACCCCCGTGACTTTGAGCACTGAACCCATGGTTTGGAATGATGGAAGGATGTAGGGTTCGTAATGTTGCGCGAGCGAATTGCGCACGGCGTTCTTCCCTTCGTCATACGAGCGGCCCGCGCCGCTGAGATCCATTCCCACGATCTCGATGTCGCGCGCGCCCAGCCGGACCGCGATCTGCAGCGCGACAAAGGCTACGGTGCAGCCGGAGAAAAAACCCAGTTCGGGCGCGGCACTCCATCCCGCGCGATAATGCGGATCCTCGACATCCGCGAAGTGGAATGGAGTTTCCGAAGCGCTGTTGAGCGCGAGCAACTCGGCATGCGAAAGCCTCGGCAATCCATACCATGAGTTGATCTGCTCAATCAGCGAAAACGGCCGGTTGCGCAGCTCCTCCTGCGATTCCGTGGCGTGGAAGGAAGCCGCGCGAAGCACCGTGACAAGGGGCACCCCGGCCGCCTTGCGGATGTGTTCGATCCCATAACGGGCGAACCGGCTGTCACTCACCACCAGCATGTCCGGGCGGATGCCGACGGATTGCAGGAAAGTCGGAGCTCCGGCAACACCGATGACGAAGCGCCCCTCATCCCGGGTTTTCATCCAGTCATGATCCTTCGCTGACGGGCCGGTCGCGACAATGGTCACCGGCCGGTCAATCGTAGCGACCAGCTGGTCGAGCGGGCTGCTCCGGGCGATGGTTTCAACCCCGTGCCGCACGCTCCAGCCACCGTCGTCATTCCGGAGAAACGAAACGCGCGAGGCAATCGACCGCATGTGGCGGAATGACAGGCGTTTTTCGATCGCACGTGCGAGTGCCGCTGGAAGATACCGGTAAAGCCGTTGCACGAGCTGAGCACGGTCGCGCGGGTCCCGGTCATTGAGAAAGGATTCCAGAGGGGTCACAGGTGGACTTTGAGTCGGACAAACGGGATTCAACAAGTGCAAAGCTCCATGCGTTCAACCGTTTCCATTGCCCACCACCGTGAGAAAATCCTCCGGCAAACGTCCGTCAAGGACCCACCTGGAAATCGAAGCCCCGTGGATTCGATCCGCAAAGCACATCACACGGGTTCCCGCCAACGCCGCGTAATAACCGAGTGAGGTGAACGCAAAACAAACGAGATCCTCTTGCGTCAGGTGATCCTCAACCGAAAAATCCTGATCCAGAAGGATCAGGCGCGGAGCAAAATCCCCGCCAAGAAGACGGCGGATGGACCCGAACCTCGCCTGCCGGTCGGAATCGGCAAAGTGGAATTTCACGCACAGTTCGCCTGCGGGCAGGTCGCATGCACGCAACGCAGCCACCAGCGCGTTTTCATAATCATCCCACCGGATGCCAAAATGCAAATAGGAGGAGTCCAGGACCAAATAGGTTTTTCCGGGGTGGATGCCGTTCGCCAAGGGAGGCAGGAAATCGCGCACGTCGGCCCTGCCGGGCATTCCGCGGAACGCCTGGCCGGATATGGCGTAGGCTGCCCGGAAATGCGGAAGGGTGTGAACGAACATCGGCCGCTTGAACTGGTAACGCGGGCCGATCCACCAGGTCCGCAGATGGTTCCGGAAAATCTTCCATGGAGTGAATCTGGCGTTTTTGCGTGTGCTCCATGACATCGCGGTAAAACCCTCCTCAATGAAGGAATATCCGGCGCAATCCGGGTGGGTGATGATTTCCTGATAGAGAATCTTGTTGGCATGCGGGATGTATGCCTCGAAGGGGTGCCCGCCCGTCAGGGATTGTATGGCGGCGTCAAGGCGCTTTCCCAACTCATGATAACCCGCCTTGTCGCCTTTCCTGAAACAATCCTCCCACTGGTCGGAGAGTTCATCGAGACACAATCCCACCCCGCGGAACGGAGCACCGCGCCGGGAGATCGTCCGCACCATGTCGCCGGAAACCGCCAGCCGACCCATGGCGGCTTCGAATACACGCGTGACAAGCGGCGAGTGGGTCACGCACAAATGGCACGGGGCTTGTCGGGTCATGCTTTCCATTCGAGACGCGTTATGAGTTCGTCGACCGCCTTGGAATAATCGATCACAGGCGGCACCGGCCCGGCACCCTCCGGAACGACAGCCTCGCCGTCCGTTTTCATCAGGGAAACAAAGCCGTTGCTCACCAGATCCAGCGCGTAACGCAGATGGGTGTTGCTGTCATCTCCGGTAAAACCAGCAGGGCAGAGTGCGCATGTGGGACGCCCCGATGCCACCGCTTCGGTCAACATGGTCAGGCTGTCCATGGTCACGAACACACGGTCCGCCATCCCGAGAAACACGCGGGTCACCTTGCGCGGAGCCTGATGATACCAGACGGCATCATGGATGGCTTGCGGATCGATGCCGTTCGCGAGAAGACCCTCCAATTCGGGGCCCGTGCGGTAAGAGGTGGTGATCAGCCACTTCCTGCGATCACGCTTCCATGCCTCGTTCACCATGCGGATGACCGACAACCAGTCATCATTCGAAAACCGGATTTTCGCGGATGACGCGCCGATGAACAACGCGTTGAGCGGACCACTCGGCCGGCTTGTTTTTTCCGCAAGATACTCATTCCGCGCGCGCTCGACGACTTCCGGCGTGATGGCGGTGAACAGGAGGGGAATGAAGATGAAGTCACTCCGATGCACTCCCTCGAACGGCCGCATGACGGCGGTGAACAGATTTTCAGGAACCACCACCGTCCCCTGCACAAAAACCGACGGACATTGGTATTTCCGCGACAAATGCTCCAGGGCCAGCATGGATCGCGGCCCGCTGGAAAGGATGAGATCGGGCTTCTCATCCGGGATTGGCCCCAGTGCGTGGGTCGCATGGAACAACCGGTCCCAGTGCCAGCGACGCAACAGCTTCTTGACCACGGACCTGGCGATTCCCTGCTCGACGGCCAGCCGTGCGGGAATCTCGCTGACCTTCAAATCCACCACCTTCGCGAGCTCCCGGACAAGGCCCCTTGATTGCACGACATGCCCCTGACTGCCTTCGTCCAGAATCCAGATGTGTTTCATCTCGGCACCCGGTATGCGTTGAACAAAAGGTTTTTCCGGTTTGGGGGAGCCTCGAACAAACGCCGCGCGAAACACCCGGGCGCATGGTATTTCATGTAGTATGCGTTCACGTTGGCACGCATCCTGACAATTTCGTCAGGCGACATTTCCAGCGCGGTCCTGACCGCCTCGCGGAGCGATTCCTCGCTGTCAAACGTGAGTGCGTTGACGCGGTTTTCCAACGGGACTGGCAGGTAGCGGGCATACTGAAGGATCGGGACCGCCCCGGCGGCGATCGCCTCTATCAGGTTGTGGCAGAGCGGCATTTCCACTCCCGGACAGGCGAGGTAGAAATCGGAATTCGCAAGAGCGTCCAGCCAGCGGTCACGCGGGATGCCGCCGTTCTGGGTCTGGAACATGACGAACGGATGATTCTCGGACGATGCAAGCCACTCGACCGCATCGGCCGGATGGTGGACACCATCACCAGCGACGTCAGTGGCCACGGATAGAACCTGACGGCGGGTGAGCATGCCGTATTTTTTGCCGATCACGTCCTTGCTGTAGCGGTCTTCAGTGGTATTGCCTCCGAAGAATATCCTGGCATGGCGCTGATCCTCCACCTTGTAGGCATGTGGAAGCCTGATCCGGGCCCCGACATACGGGTGAACGAAAAACGGCATCTCGATGTCCGCGCCACTTGCACACAGCCGGTGCTCGTAAACCATTCTCACGACCATGTTCGCGAGCGCTGGGGCGCTCTCCTGGCGATCGGTGACCAGAACATACGGCTCCTTCATCTCATCAAGCGAACGGATGACCCCGAACCTGTTTTCCAAGAGGAATGACTTTTTCCCCTTCATCACGAAACTGGCAACCGTGGTCAAATGTGCCACGAACACCGGAAAATAGCCGGCATCGATGAAATCCCTGACCATGCCCGAGTAATAACGGCCGCCCACGGCATCGACGGCGGTGTCCGCCAGGTCGCAAACCACGATTGGCTCGCCAGCACGGTGTGCCGTTAGCCCGCACCCGAGCATCCGGCGATAGGCACGGTGATGGCTGGGTGAGAAATACGGCCGGATCCGCCGGAAGAATTCCTCAAGGTTTTTGCCTGCGCGCTTGATCATGAAGGAAGGTTTTTCTTGATGCCGTTCGCACACCATGTGCTGCCGGAAGCGATCACCTGGTCGCGGATTGCACGGTTTTTCTTCATCGTTTCGGGCGTCTTGTAGCCACGTTTGTGATCGAGATGCAGCACAATCGCCTGATAGCGGATTTGCAGGCCCGTGATGCCGGAATTGGCAAGACGTTCGCCCAACTCGCGGTCCGCCCCACCATACTGCATGTCCTCGTTGAAGCCATTGACCGCGATCAGATCCGCCGTCCACCCGGATGCGTTGCAATTGTTCCAGGTCGCCTTGGTCGGTGTGATCCTGTCCATCAGCGGCCCCCATGAAACCGGCAGACTGAGTTTGAAACGTGGCGAGAACTCCTTCAGTCCGTGTTTGCGGAGATAACCCGCGTCAAACGCCCGGCCGCTCCCGATGTCGTCGGGTGTGAGCAACAAGCTCAAGTCCATCGGCAACTTGCAATATCCCCCAGATAGGAAATGACCGGGCCTGGCATGACGGGCGTGAACCTCGAGGAAATCCGGACGCGGGATGCAGTCGCCATCGGTCATAATGATATACTCATGCCGCGCCTCCAGTAGAGCGACATTCAGGATCGTCTGCCTGCGGTATCCTTCGTCAGGGTGCCAGACATGGCGGACCGGAAACACGCCCCGGTTCGTGAAATCATCGATCACTTTCCGGGTACGCTCGTCCGAACCGTCGTCGGCGATGACCACTTCAAAATCCTTGAACGTCTGGTGAAGGTATCCATGCAGGACCTTTTCCAGCCAAGCGGGCTGGTTGTATGTGCTGATGATGACGGACTGCTTCATTCGCGACGGCGTGAGGATGATCCGGCCTCCCTCCTCATGGCAAGGAAATCACCGGAATCAGCTCCCGGTGACCGGCTGCTGTGAGCGCGCGGCAGTCCACGGAGGAAAGAACGAGATCAATCGGCAAAACAGCGGACTGATCGATACGAACGAGGGTTTTCCCAAGGTCTTGGGATGCACCGATTCGATGAACCGGGGTGTCCGCCGGCAGCCAGTCGGGAAGCTGATCGCCCGCCCCAAGAACAGCTTCGCAACGCAATTCCGGATGAAGCCATTCCGCCGGCGGCCGCCATGTGGAAGCCCCGCCAGCCAGCCACAGCACCATCCGGAGCGGCTTGACGCCGGATACGCCAGATGACCCGAGCCACTGGGAAACCGGGCGCTTTTTCCGCACGTAAACTTTCCATCTCTCCTGCAACCAAAAAACATCGATGACGCTGGCATTCATCGCGGATTCCAACGCTGCCATGCAGTGCTTGGTGTGATGCGGTTCCTCGACCGGCACAAACGCGGCTTTCCATTTGCCCGGACTCTCGGTGACCAGGGAGAGGGCAAGCACTTCGGCCCTTGCCCGGCGGGCCAACAGGCTGGGCAGCGGACTGGTCCTCGCAAGCCGGCCGAAAAATGGCACCACCTCACCTTGCAAACCCACCCGCTGGTCGGCCAAAACCCCGACAATCCCGCCATCGCGTAAAAATCCCGTCACCCGGTGGAATGGATCCCGCTTGGAAAACATCCGCGTGCCGTCAGCTTGTCGCCGCAGGAGAATCCGCTCATCCAGCAGCTTGTTGTTCAACGGACGGTAAAACGCCCCGGTCTTGCTCCCTGGCGGAAACAAGTGGACGATCCGGCTGAGAATTTCCCAATTCCCCATGTGCGCGAGCAAAAGCACGACCCCCTTGCCCTTGGCCAGCGCCTGTTCAAGCAGCTCCAGGTTTTCGATGTGGATGATCTCACCGAGCTTTTCCGGTGCCACTTGGGCCGTGCGCGCGGCCGAAATCAGATTCCCCGCTGTGCGGCGGAACGATGCCTTGGCCATCTCCTGGATTTCGGAAAATCCACACTCTCCGGCCATCGCAATGCGCAGGTTCCGCAGCACAATCTTCCGCCGCACCGGCGTGAAGTGCCACGCCAGCCCTCCAAGCATTTCACCAAGCCGGAAAACCCACGGCCCGGGAAGCAGTGCCACCAGCCCCTCGATGATCGAGTGCCCTAGGCACTCCATCCGCCATTGCAATGTTTTCGGTGATTTTTTGGTGCGGCGGCTCAATGGCCGTGGGGTAATGGTTTCCTTTTCCCCGCGCAAGGCTGAATGCTTGCCACAAACCTCCCACCTCCATGGCCGCAGGCCACATGCGCTCCACTCACATCTGGTCGGCTAGCTGCTCCTGGCATCCTGCCCGCGAATGGAACGAGACATCCGCTTCCCTGCCCCATTTCCCCCGCCCTATTCCTCCATTTCCAAACGATAACGCGGCAGGCTCGGGTCCACCTCGCGACTCCATGCATCAATGCCACCCCGAAGACCAAACGTTTGTTTTAAATCATGTCCTCTAAACCAAGCGACCTGATCCAAAACGCTTTTGCCGCAATGGTCATAAAGCACAATCCGAGTCTCTGGATCGCATGCAAAAAGTTCCTGTTGAAGAGATTGAGTGAATAATTCAGAACTTTTAATAAAAACGGCCTCATGCTCCTCGCGGGTCCGGATATCAATCAAACGAACGTTTTGAATGATTGATTTAAGCTCTTTGGGATCAATCAGCATCTGCAGATCGTGCTCGTGACTGTCGCACAGGTGTTGAACGACTTCCTGCAAGGGGAGTTCCGCACGTTGGCAGAGCTGGGCTAGGGTTTCGTCGTTTGAAAAGGCGCAGCTTTGACACCCACCGAGGTGATATCGCGCAAAGAGCGCGCGCCTCGCTCCCGGGAGGGTTTCGAGGATGACTCCCATGGTGGTGTCACCGGAGATGGGGGTTGGTTGCATGCGCGGACACTAGCACGGCCTTTTGGGAATGGCACGGCGGTATTTTAGGCTGTTTCCATGTGGGTGGGTATGGGATACACTCATGTCATGCCGAAACTGCGCGAGCCGGACGACGTCCGGATTTACTTTCTTCCCAACCTGATGACAGCCTGCAACCTGGCTTGCGGCTTTTTCGCGGTCTTGATGATTTTCAAGGGGCTGGTCGAAGTGGGAAACGCCAAAATATCGGCCAAGGATTACTACGAGCACGTCAAGCCCTACTATGAATACGCCATTCTGCTGATTTTCGGTTCCTGTCTTTTTGATCTGCTGGATGGGCGGCTCGCCCGGCTTGGCGGGCAGGATTCGGCCTTTGGGCGCGAGTTCGACTCACTGGCGGACATCATTTCCTTTGGCATGGCGCCGGCCATGCTGCTTTCCCGGGCGGTTCTTTTCCCGTTGGGCAACATCGGCTGGGCGATCGCATTGATCTACCTGATTTGCGGGGCGATGCGGCTTGCCAAGTTCAACTGCCTGGCGTCCATGCCCAAAAAAACCAATGCCTCGCATGATTTCCGCGGACTTCCGATCCCAATGGCCGCCGGTTTCATCGCCTCGTTGACCTTCCTGTTGATGTATCTTTATCAGAATGATCGTGAGCTCGGTTACTGGCGTTACGTGCTGGCCGGATCGATGTTGGGGATTTCCCTGCTGATGATCAGCGACATCCGCTATCCGAGCTTCAAAAAAGTGGGGCTGCGCACGCGCGGCACGCTGGGCGCCATCATCATCGCCGTGCTGGTGATCTACATCACCGTGCAGTTCCGATACGTGATGCCGGTCGTTCTTTTCAGCCTCTACCTGATCTATGGCATGATCCGGCCGTGGATCTCGCAAAAAATGCGCAAGGGCATCGAGGCGGAAACCGAGATGGAATCCACCGACGACCCGGTCGCCACATCGATTCCGCATGGCCCGAAAGATTGATCCGATGTCAGAAGCCACCGAAGGACGCCCGCGCGTCATCACGATCCTGCTGATCATCCTACCCGTCTGGCTGATCGCGTCCGGTGCGTTTGCGGTTTGGTATTTCCTCCGCCAGGAGAAAAACGATGCCCTGGTCGAGCGCGAACGTTTTGTGCAAGCGGTATCCGCACCCATGATCGCCGATGATTTGGATAAAATCGTCAATGTGATCGGGGAGCGCCACGCATCTTCGCCAAAAGCGGCTGCAAATCTAACCCGCGCCGCATCAATGATCGAAGGCCTGCTGGGACCATCGAACACCGGATACAATGTCACCCGTCATCGCGGCCCCGGCGATCATCCGCTGATCCAGGTGACACTGCGCGGCAGCGATCCCGAAGCCACGGCGGTTTGGGTGGTCAGCTCCTATGACAGCAAGCCCGGCTCATCCGGGATCGAAAAAAACGCCACCGGCTTGGCCGCCGTTCTCGCAGCCGCCCAAGCCCTCGCCGACCACAAACCGCTGGCTTCCGTGCATTTCCTATTCCTGCCCCACGCGAACGACCCGGCGTCCCCCATCGCTGCGACCTGTGAACGTTTTCGCGAAATCGCCGGGAATCACGCGCTGGTTCTCCATGTGATATCGATGGGCCGCGGTGAGAACCTGCGGATCAGCTCAACACAGCCGGACGTTTTGAATCCCCGGCTTGCTGACGGACTGGGTGTGATCACGGAGCCCGAGCCACCCGCCGATGAACCCGGAATCTCCGACATCCTCTCGAATCCAGGGTTGCCGGTCATTCATGTCACAACCCGCATCCAAGCCGCCCCGGATCAAACTGACACCAAGTTGCCAGACCCGGAAACCATCGCCGCAGCCACCGGCCGCCTGGTGGAATTGATCCGTCGCTGCGCCGCAACCCGGCAACCGGGTGGATAGAACGCATCCATGCAGCCGTGAATTTCCCGGTTGCGATTTCCGATTGCCAACCGAAACTCGATTTCTCCTCACGAGCTCCATGCGCCCATCCGACATCGACCCCTCGTTCATCTCGCACGCCCCGGGATACTGGCCAACCGCATCCATTCCGCAGTGGGATGACTACAAATGGCAGCTCCGCAACCGGGTGGACACCCTGACCGAGCTCGACTCCAGGCTGAACCTGACCGATGTCGAACGCGCTGGCGTCCTGCTCGCCGGAAACAAGCTGGCGATGTCGATCACCCCGCACTTTTTCAACCTGATCGACCGAGATGATCCCGACTGCCCGATCCGCCGCCAGGTCATTCCGCGCATCGAGGAGGCATGGAACGCCCCGGAGGAGGTCGCCGACCCGTGTGGCGAGGATTCCCACATGCCGGTGCCCGGGCTGGTCCACCGCTATCCGGACCGCGTCCTCTTTCTGGTCACCGACCGCTGCGCCTCATATTGCCGGTATTGCACCCGCTCGCGTGTGGTTTCCGGCGTCGGCGAACAACACCTGGAAACCCAGTGGGAAGCCGCATTCCGCTACCTGGAAAAAACCCCGCAGGTCCGTGATGTCCTGCTTTCCGGCGGCGATCCGCTGCTTTTCAGCGACGACCGGCTCGACAAGATCCTTACCCGGCTGCGCGCCATCCCCCACATCCAGTTCCTGCGCATCGGCTCGCGCATCCCGATCTTCCTGCCGCAGCGCATCACGCCGGAACTCTGCGCCATGTTGAAAAAACACCACCCGCTTTTCATCTCCATCCACACCAACCACCCGCGCGAACTCACCACCGAAGTCCGCGACGCCCTCGGCCGCCTCGCCGACGCCGGCATCCCGCTCGGCAACCAAAGCGTCCTGCTCCGCGGCGTGAACGACTCGGTGGAAATCCAGAAAACCCTCGTTCACAAGCTGCTGATGTGCCGCGTCAGGCCATACTATCTCTATCAGTGCGACCTCATCAACGGCTCATCCCACCTGAGCACCTCATTATCCGAAGGTGTCGAAATCATCGAAGGCCTGCGCGGCCACACCACCGGCTACGCCGTTCCCCAATTTGTCATCGATGGCCCCGGCGGCGGCGGCAAAATCCCGATCAACCCGAACTACATGGTCGACACGTCACCCGGCCGCGTCACGCTGCGCAACTTCGAGGGCGAAATTTTCGAGTATCCCGATCCCTCTCCCGTGCCGGCCGCTGTGCTCAAGTCCCTGTACCAACAGGCACTGCATCCGTGCCATTGAAACAGGCCCTCACGCCGCAAATGACGGACCATGAATCCCGATGATCCGAATCCCGTATTCCCCATGCCTTTCCCCGCATGAAGCGGATGCTATCCACATTATTGCTGTGCGGCCTGCCGTTTGCCTCCGGCAAGGAGGAACCTAACACGGAAAACCCACCTCCCATCGACCGGTCGGTTCCCGCAGGCCCCGCCCGGGCCGCCGCCGCCGCCGCGCGCACCAAACCGGGATTGACACGCGACCTCAAGGCCGCCGGGCTGGAATTCGGCAACCCGGTTTTCATCCGCGCCTTCAAGGAGGAACGACAGCTCGAATTGTTCGTGCGCAACCGGGCATCCGGCAGGTTCGAGCTCTTCCGGACCTATCGGATCGCCGGAACATCCGGCGGCCTCGGCCCGAAACTTGAGGAAGGCGATGGCCAGGTCCCCGAGGGGTTCTATTATGTCCCACCATCCGCCATGCACCCCGCCAGCCGCTACCACCTGGCGTTCAATATCGGATACCCGAACGAATTCGACCGCTCGCTGGGCCGCACGGGCGGCGAAATCATGATCCACGGCAACCGGGTTTCGATCGGCTGCCTCGCCATGACCGATGAGAAAATCGAGGAGATCTACACACTCTGTGCCGCCGCCCACACAGGCGGACAAGCGTTTTTCCGCGTTGACATTTTCCCGTTCCGAATGACCAACGCGCGCATGGCCAAGGCCTCTGGCGATCGCAACGGTCCTTTCTGGAAAAACCTCCGCACCGGATACGATTTTTTTGAAAATCACCGCAGGCCGCCGGAAGTTTCCGTCAGCAACGGCCGTTATCAGTTCGGCAAGACCGCGGAATGAAACCTTGATCCCGGCCACCCGCGAATCCTATCAATGCCCGCCGCCCGGAATCTTTCCGAAGGCCAGCTAACAAAGCCCTCATGAAAACCCGCCGCTCGTTCCTCACCCAAACCGCCTGGGCCACCGCAGCCGCCTTCTCCCCAAGCGCTTTCTCCACCGCACGGGCGGCCGGTGCCAACGAAAAGATCCGCCTCGGCATGATCGGCCTGGGCCAGCGCGGCCGCGGGACCGCCGGATGGTTCGCCCAGATCCCGGGAGTCGAGATCGCCTTCCTCTGCGATGCGGACATGCACCACATCAACATGACAAAGGGCACGTTCCCGAATGCGAAAACCGCCCAGGACATGCGCAAGGTGTTCGATGATCCGGATATCGACGCGGTGGTTGTCTCCACCGGCAACCACTGGCACGTGCTCGCCTCGATCTGGGCCTGCCAGGCAGGCAAGGACGTCTATGTGGAAAAACCGGTCTCACACAACATCTGGGAAGGCCGCAAACTTGTCGAGGCCGCCCGCAAATACAAGCGCATCGTGCAGGCCGGAACCCAGCAACGCAGCGACCCGTTTCTGTATGAACTCAAGGACTTCCTCGACTCAGGCGACTTGGGGAAAATCAAATATGTCCGCTGCAACCACTACGGCGTGCGGGGGAGCATCGGCAAACGCGATCAGCCGCTCACCCCTCCCTCGTCACTGGATTACAACCTCTGGCTCGGCCCCGCCGCGGAAGAACCGATCTTCCGCAACCAACTCCACTACGACTGGCACTGGTCATGGAACACCGGCAACGGCGAGATGGGAAACTGGGGACCACACATCCTCGACGATGTCCGCAACGTGGTCTTCCGCGACAAGATCGGCATGCCCAGAAAAGTCCTCGCAGGAGGCGGCCGCTTCGGCTGGAACGATGCCGGAGAAACCCCGAACACCCACTTTCTCTACCTCGATACCGGTGATGTCCCTGTCGTCATGGACGTCCACAACCTGCCGCGCCAGAAGGGCACCAACGCCTCGGATGTCTATCGCCACCGCCGCACCAGTGCATTCCTCATCATCGAGTGCGAGAACGGCTACTACGCCGGCGGACGGGGCGGCGGTTCCGCCCATCAGCCCGATGGCAAAATGATCCGCCGGTTTTCCGGTGATGGCGGCGGCCGGCACGCCGCAAATTTCATCGCCGCGGTCCGCAGCCGCAAATCCTCCGACCTCGCCGCGGAAATCGAACAAGGCCACTATTCAAGCGCTTGGTGTCACCTCGCCAATCTCTCATGGCGCCTCGGAAAAAGCGGAGACATCGACATGGCCAAGGCCCAACTCAGGAACTTCGAGCCATGGCAACAAATCATCGAGGAACTCCCCGCCCACCTCGCCGCCAACGAAATCACAATGAAACCCGGTGAACTGCGTGTCGGCCGGATGCTTGAGATCGACCCTGCCAAGGAAACACTGATCAGCGACTCCGCCACCCCCGAGGCCCTCGCCCTGCTCAAACGCGAATACCGCAAGGGCTTCGAGGTCCCAGACAAGGTGTGACCTGTCCCAACGAGCGCCGAGTTCATTCTGAAGGCCACCCGCCGCGAACATCCTCTTCCAGTGTCCGTCCGGGGGGTATCCTCCCCCCATCCCGTATGCCAAAGAAAAGATCCAAAACCGGGAAATTTCCGGTTTCCAATCGGGGTTTCCCGGGCTTGAATCCGGCCTGCCCATGAGCCACCCCACCTTCCGCATCGCCATTGGAACCGATCACGGTGCCGTCGATCTCAAAAACGCCGTTGTCGCCCACCTCAAGAAACTCGGCCACGAAGTCCGTGACTTCGGAACCCACACGAACGATTCCGTCGATTACGCCGACTACGCGAACCTCGTGGCCCGCAACGTCGCCGATGCCACTTACGATTTTGGCATCCTGTGCTGCACATCCGGCGTCGGCATGTGCATCGCTGCCAACCGCCACCGCCACGTCCGCGCGGCCAACGTCCGCACGGTGGAGGAAGCCTCCATCACCCGCAGCCACAACGACGCCAACATCCTCTGCCTCAGCGGCAAATACACGGATTCAGCCACCGCCATCGCCATGGTCGAGGCGTTCCTCACGACTTCTTTCGAAGGCGGACGCCACAAGTGCCGCGTCAGCAAATCCTCCGGCAGCCGCATCGAGGAAACCGATCCCGCGATCTATCAGGCCATCACCGCCGAGGAGAAACGCCAGCGCAACAACATCGAGCTCATCGCTTCGGAAAACTTCGCCTCCCCCGCCGTGATGGAGGCACAGGGGTCGCTGCTCACCAACAAATACGCCGAAGGCTACCCGGGCCGCCGCTGGTATGGCGGATGCGAGAACGTCGATGTCGTCGAACAACTCGCGATCGACCGCGCCAAGGAACTGTTCGGCGCGGAACACGCCAACGTCCAGCCCCACTCGGGATCCCAGGCAAACACCGCAGTCTACTTTTCCGTGCTGAAACCCGGCGACCGGATCTTCACCATGGATCTCGCCCATGGCGGCCACCTTACCCACGGCCATAAGGCGAACTTTTCCGGCCGTTTCTACGACGTTACCCACTACGGCGTTTCCCCCACCGACGAGCGCATCAATTACGAGGAACTCGAGAAAACCGCCCGTGAGCTCAAACCCGCCCTCATCACCGTGGGAGCCTCCGCCTACCCGCGCATCATCGACTTCGAACGCATGGGCAAACTCGCCCGCGAAATCGGTGCTTACCTCTTCGTCGATATGGCCCACATCGCCGGCCTCGTCGCCGCAGGGGTCCACCCGAGCCCGATCCCCCACGCCGACTTCGTCACCTCCACCACCCACAAATCCCTGCGCGGCCCGCGCGGCGGCATCATCCTCTGCAAAGAGGAGTTCGCCAAGAAAATCGATGCCCAGGTGTTCCCCGGAATCCAGGGTGGCCCGCTGATGCATGTGATCGCCGCCAAGGCGGTCTGCTTCGGTGAGGCACTCAAACCCGGCTTCAAGGAATACTCGGCGCAAGTGATCAAAAACGCGCAGGCCATGGCCGCTCGCCTCGCCCATCATGGATACCGCATCGTTTCCGGTGGCACCGACAACCACCTGATGCTCGTCGATCTGCGCCCGAAAGGCCTCAACGGCGCAGATGCCTCCCACGCCCTCGACGAAGCAGGCATCACCGTGAACAAGAACGGCATCCCGTTCGATACCGGAAGCCCGATGAAACCCAGCGGCATCCGCATCGGCACCCCGGCAGTCACCACCCGCGGCATGAAGGAAAAGGACGTCGAAACCGTCGCCGATTTCATCCACGAAGCGCTCTCGAACCACACCGACACCGCCAAACTCCACGCCATCCGCGAGCGCGTCTTCGCCTTCAACCGTGATTTCCCGCTGCCGTGGTAAAAGCGGAAAGAGGTAAAAGCTGAAAAGCTGAAAAGCTGAAAAGCTGGAATGCTGGAATTTTGAAAAGCTGAAAAAGCTTCTCGAAACGCCACCGCGCCTGCAACCGTACGGATCCACCTCATCACGCCCGCCATCGTCGCGGAGATGAACCGACTACCATCCACCTTCCACAGCGATCCCGCCGACCGTCTAATCGTTGCCACCGCCCGTTACCTCAAACTACCTCTAGCAACCAAAGACCGTAAAATACGCAGCTCAAGACTGACCACACTGTGGAGGGGTAAAAACTGAAATTTGGAAAAGCTGAAATCTGAAAGCCCCCGCTCTCTCCATCTCAGCTTTTCCAAATTTCAGCATTTGCCCCCCTCTCTCCATTTCAGCTTTTCCAAATTTCAGCATTTCAGCATTTACCCCATGAACCCCTTCCGAGAAGATCTGATCGCCCGATCGCTGGCAGAGCCATGCACGATCGTGATCTTCGGCGCGACCGGAGACCTCACGCACCGCAAGCTCATCCCCGCGCTCTATCACCTTGCGGCCGATGGCGAGCTGCCAACCGGTGTGAAAATCATCGGCTTTGCCCGTCGCGCGAAATCCGATGCCGAATTCCGCTCAGGGCTCGCCGCGACCAACCGCAAGGTCGCGCGCTCCGGCCACGACGAGACAATCTGGAACCCATTCATCGAAACCGTTTCCTATCACCAATCCGAGTTCAACGATGCCAATGGATACCGTTCGCTTGCAGACAAGCTCGATGCCATCGACTCGGTCCGCGGCGGCAAGGGCAACCGCCTGTTCTATATCGCCTCCGCCCCGGAGTTTTTCGATGAGATCCTGATCCAACTGAAAAGCGCCGGTCTCAACCAGGCAGCCGACGGCTGCTGGGCCCGCGTGATTGTCGAAAAACCCTTCGGCACGGATCTCGCCACGGCCCGCCATCTCAATGAGGTCGTCAACGCAACTTTCCAGGAACGCGACACCTACCGGATCGACCACTACCTCGGCAAGGAAACCGCCCAGAACCTGATGGTGCTGCGTTTTGCCAACGCCATCTTCGAGCCGCTCTGGAACAACAAATACATCAGCCACATCCAGATCACCTGCGCCGAAAACCTCGGCATGGAAGGCGGACGCGGTGGCTATTACGACACTGCCGGCGCGCTCCGCGACATGGTGCAGAACCACCTGCTGCAACTGCTCAGCCTGGTCGCAATGGAGCCGCCCACCGACCTCACTGCGGATGGAGTGCGGGACGAGAAGGTCAAGGTCATCCGCTCGCTGCGCCAATGGGACACCCCGGAAAAAATCGCCGCCAACGTCGTCCGCGCCCAATACACCGCCGGCCATGTCGATGGCAACCCGGTCCCGGGTTACCGCGAGGAGGACCGCGTCAATCCGGCATCGGTCACCGAGGCCTATGTGGCCGTCAGGCTGCTGGTCGACACCTGGCGCTGGAGCGGCGTCCCGTTCTACATCCGGATGGGCAAACGCCTGCCGAAAAAATCCACCGAGATTTCAGTCCACTTCAAGGATGCCCCCTGCGTCCTGTTCAACACACCCTGCGGCGGCACCCCGGGAGGCAACGTGCTTGTTGTCCGCATCCAGCCGGACGAGGGGATCTCGCTGCGCATGGTGTCGAAAATGCCCGGCAACAACCTGCGGCTGGAGCCGGTCAAGATGGATTTCCACTACGCCTCTAGCTTCGGCAAGACCAGTCCGGAAGCCTATGAGAGACTTTTGTTAGACGCGATCGCCGGAGACGCCACCCTCTTCGCGCGCCGCGACGAGGTCGAGGAGGCATGGAAGTTCATCGACCATATCGAGCAGGCATGGCACCAGTCCAACCCACCACCGCCAATGGCGGAATACGTCGCCGGCACCTGGGGACCAAAGGAAGCCGACGAGCTGCTGCGGCGGGACGGCAACCAATGGCGGCGGTTGTAGAAAAGAGATTGGAGATTTGAAATCAGGATATGGGGCACGGAGCGCCGACATGTTGCCGGCTACGTGCCGCGGACATCATGTCCGCCAAAGGGACGGAACGTCCGCAATCGTTATCGCTCGAAATTCAATCCCTAATATCGAATTTCCCAATTCCCAATTTTCTTTTACGCCACCTGGGTCTCGCCGTTCGGACCTTGGGTCACCTGGACGATGCGGAGCGGCAGACGGACCAACACTTCACCGTCGCAACCGATATCGATCGAATAAATCCCGGTTTTCTCAAACCGCAGGCCTTGGAGGTTCATCACGATATTGCGGGTGAGAAACGGAACATTCTTGGGAAGTTGGACATCGAACTCCGGCTCGATCGGCATGTTGTTCGGGTCGAGCGACTCACCATCCTCATTGATGATGTTGATCGAAAGCTTGTGGCGGCCCACATCTTCCGGCGTGAAGCAGAAGCGCATCGCAAGCGAGCAGGCCGGATGCACGACCGGCACCGCGCGCGCGGCAAGCGTGTCGAAGGTTCCCGTAATGACGAGCTTGCCGTTGTAGTCGGCCGCGAAGTCGCAAAGAGTGGCGATTTGGATATCCATAATGGGTCGTTTGGTTTGGGTTGGCTAATGATGACACCCCGGAGTTCAGGATGTCGTGCGTGGATTTGATGGTGACGGGGCGGGCTCGTAAAGCCCAAACCGCTCAAACTGGGGCGATCACAGACCACGGAACAGTAGCCGCGCTCTATGGCTGATTACCATGAAAGGCCCGCTGCGCGGGAAAATCGTGGCGGTCAGACCGCCGCTACAGGATCATCATCAAGTCGAGTGCCGCGCCCTTGCTGATGACTGCCTCGGACTCCAGGCTGATTCTGACCTTGCCATCGTGGATTTCCAGCTTGTGAGCCAAATCCGCTCCGCCGAGCACAACCTTCGCCGATCGGGGCTTCAATCCCTCAGGCAGTCCCAATGAAACCGTTTTCACACGCAGTTTGCCGAAATGCAGCGAAATGCTGGATTTGAATCCCGAGGTTTTCACTTCCTGCTCATAGCTCCCCCAGCCCTCCGCGGACGTGAACGGTGCCTTGAATGATTCCGGCGCCAGCCTCGGGGAGAAACCAATGTGCCCCTTGGGTCCGTGATACTCGAAACCACAGGCCGCGGTGAACACTCCATAGCTGGCCATGGAGCGCGCATAATGATCTCCGCACTCAACCTCGTTCCAGGGATTCCGACGCGACGCGTCATAACGGTCGTGCACCGCCCGCGTGATGGCGAGTCCTTCGGTGATCATGTTTTCCCAGATCATGTGGCTTGCGAGCTGATACTCGAAACCGTTCATGCACTCGTTGAAGTAGTAATCGTATCCGGAGGTGACGCGCTTCGAGTCGCCCTTCGGCCATGAACACATCAGGGTACCGGCCTCGCCCGCCATCGCGTACCAACGGCCGGCGGGATATGCCTTGCGATATGGGCCGACATCCGGGGTGAAGTTGTATTTCCACAACGACTTAAGGGCGGTCCGGGTTTCCTTACGTGGCAGCACCTCCCCCAGCGCGACCTGATAGGCCCAACTCTGGCCCAGGACCTGGTCGATCTCACAGCCATCATACGAACCCACGGTCTTGAGGTGGTTCGGATCACCCGCGTGGATGAAATATTCCCCGTTGAAAAGACGGTCCACCAGGCTCTTGCGTCCGGCCTTCAGGATCGCGGCACATTGCCCGGCGAATTCAGCCTCCCCAAGCTCGAGCGCCATCAGTTCGGCCGCACGCAGCGCCGCAAGATAGACGCCGCTGAGCCAGGCCACCTCGCCAAACCAATCCTGATCGAGTGTGTTGTGCTGCGGCCCCTCGATAATGCCGTCACGATTGGGATCCTTGTTGATCAACCACTCCAGAGCACGCTTGATGTTCTTCCAGTTGCGCTTCAGGAAACCATCATCACCGGACATCTGGTGCTCGCGATAGGCGCGCAGGACATAACCCGCCTGCGAATCAACCGCCGGAATCTGGTTGAGTTCACCGCGGAACCGGATCGATCCGTCCGGCTGCTGTGCCAACCCGAAATCGACACGCTCGCGCGTATCCCGCTCCAGATCGGGGAAAAGCCGCGCAATCGCCTGGGCATAATACCAGACGTGTCCGCAGGTGCCTTCACAACATCCCACCCCCTCCCAGCCGTAAAAACGCCCGTTCTTGAAGCGATAGCTCGTGGACGAGGCCAGGCACGACACAGGAATCATGGCGCGGTCGAGCAACCAATAAGGCAGTGTGGAATCATACCAGGTGTCGCGCCATAACCGTGTTTCTCCGGCAAGCCGGTCGAAGTTCGCCGCCACATAATCCGCAACCGCCATGGCGGAATCGAATTTGTTGGCATAATACCGGCCTCCGGGAAGACCTGCCATCCGCAGGTTCGGAAAATGCCATGTCAGAACGAACGTGACAGTCCGGGAGGCACCAGCCGCCAACCGGATCTTGCGGCCGATCCTGCCGATTACCCCATCCACCTGGTGAATTTCAGGCGCATCCCCCAACAACGACAATCCCATGGTCCCGAAGTCCTTTCTCTCCTCCAGCTTTTCAGCGCCATCAACCACCGGCTCTTCATCCGTGAAAATGATTTTACCAATCCCCACGTGTGCCCATTCGCCCTGCTTGTCATCGACGATCTCAAGCATGGCGGTTTTGCCAATCAGCCCGGAAACATGGAAATACCCGCGCTTCATCGCATTGGCTTTCGACCCCGTGGCGCTGTGCACCACCTCACCATCCACTATCAGGTTCAGACAGGTCTTCCCGGGATAGTTACCACCACCAATCCAGAAGGAAATGAACCGGTGGCTGATCTTGAACGGGCTGCTGGTCAGTTTTCCGGTCGCCCGGTCCTTTTCGTCGGAGTTTGCGCCAGGGGCCGCGGCATGGCTGTTGACCACCCGTTCGGTATCACCGCCAGGATCACCCTGGTGCTGCGGAAATTCCGATCTTTTGACCGGTCCCGCACCAAAGGCCGCCCCATCCGCATTCCAACCCTTGTATGTCTCATCACTCCAATCCTCAAAAACCGCATCCGCTTTTTTAGCGCCAGCCACTGGCTTCGGTCTTGTTGCGGAACACTCCATGAACGAATGCTTCTTGCCTGACACGATCCGGTTTTGCCGCACGCATGGTGCGCCTCGGGCAACAACGTTTTCCAAATAGCCGGTCAACCCCACCTCAAGCTCGCGGCTTCCACGGTTCTTCACGGTAAGGCTCATGACAGTGGCCGGCAAGCTGGAGTCATCGGTGTTCAACGGAATGAATGGTGAATATGCCTCCATCTCCACCTCCACATCTTCCGCAAGATAACTGACACGCCCGATCGGATACTCGCCGCGAAACCGGATGTCGCTGAAACCACTTTGATCAAGCTTGCGCTCCTTGCCGCCAATGGTCAGCACGAATCCCTGCTCCACACTGGATTCCGCCTTTCTGGGATTGGCGTAATTCAAACCACTGTAAATCGGGCCGGGAACGCCCGCCACGATGATCTCATTGAAAATATCCCAGTGCCACAACCTGCCATCACCACCCAGATAGAGCTGTCCCGCCCCTATGCCACCGACCGGCATGCCGATGTACTTTAGATCCTCGCCCTGATAGAACTGCGGCTTGCCACGTTCTGACAGGCTCTTGAGCCAACCCGCGCCAAGCTTCTTGTCCGATGGCACGAGCTTCTCGAAATCGGCAGCCGTGAATGGCCCCGCCATCACCGGCTGCCCCGACGCCAACAGCCCCATGGAGCCAAGCCCCGTGAGCTTTAAAAACCGGCGGCGGTCCAATCCGGTGATCGCAGCTTTTGGAAATTCCCCTTCTCGTGATGATGCAATGGCTGGTTTTTTCATGATGTCCGCGTTTAAACGCTCCGAAGCCCGGCTTTTTTGCATGTGAATGCAAGAGCTTGTATTGAAAATGGGGAGCGCACGCATCCTGCGCGCTTCCTCGCGCATATTGCACAAGGATTTTCCCACCCCGGAGCGCAATGCGCGACCTGTGAAATCATTTACCAGACAGCATCTCAGCCGGAACCATGCAGTGGGAAACGTGGCTCGGGCGTCCCGCCCGTATGCCGGCGCACAAGATTCCCATATCACAGGGAGTTTGACTCATCACCCATGGCTGTTGTGGAAAACCATAAAATTTGGCAGCGGGCGGGGCACCCGCGCCACGATTATCAAAGCCTGCTGCATGGTGACGGCTGGGGAAAAACCCCCGGTGTTTCCCATCATCCAGCACCATGCAATGCAGCGCATCCATTCCGGATGCCAGATGGCAAGGGCATATCTCCGGTTTCCGGGAACGCCAAGGTCACGTCAATTTGCCATCACCCTCACGAACAGGCGTTCGCTTTGGGGCGGTGGCGCATCAAGCGTCACTTGAACCGTCTCCACGTTGTTCGCATCGGTAGCGATGACAACCTCCGTCACGGGCACCGGGTTCACCCCCCAGTATTCCAGATCCGAGGATGTCCACACGGAATATGTGAGATCGCTGTATTTGTAGCGGGTATACCTGAAGGAATGTGTCGCCTTGTTGAGCGGAACAACGATCGGATTCGAGGATTTGCCGTTGGTTGGATTCAAACCGAAGGCGAATTCCTCGAAGTTGGTCAAGCCATCACCATCATCATCACCCGCGCGCCCACCGGTCAGGTTATACCCTGAAGCCTGAGCCCACTGGACGAACGTGTCCACCTGATTGACGGTGATCGAGACCGCAGCAGACTGCGAATCCACCAGTCCGTCGTTCACTTTGAAGCTGAACGAGTCGCTGCCGGTATAACCGAAAGCCGGAGTGTAGGTCACATTCGGAGGCGTGCCGGTCAACTGGCCATTCGACGGCTGCGTCACGATGGCATAGCTCAGTGTGGTGTTGGGCTCGGCATCGCTGCCGGTGAGGGTGATCGACTTCGAAGTGCCCGCATCCATTGTCACACTCTGTGCGATCGCCACCGGTGGCGTGTTGGTCCCGGGAGCGAAACTTTTATAAGGATGCCCGGAAGGCAGTGCGCTCACCAGCAGGTTGTTGCCGTTGATGGCATCCCATTTCCATGCGAAATACCCTTCGATCTCCTGACGTTGCGACTGGGTGATTGAAGAGGAAACCAAAAGGATCTCACTGATCAGGCCAACCCATTCGCGATCCGGAGACGCTTTGTTCTGAACACTCGCACCAATGCCGCCAGGCACCTGGCTGAATAACAGCGGGTGACGGACTCCGCTCGTCAGGTTCCTGAGATTCGGGGAGCCATCCACCCCAATGTGCCAGTTGTCGGTCAGCACGAACGAGTAAAGATGCGGTGCGATGGTCACCGAGGCGATGTTCGCATTCGAGACCGCCTGGACGTCCTTGTAATAGAATGCCGCATTGGGGTCGATGATCGACACCACCTCACCGACGATGTCGGATGCGGATGAGCCAAGCGCGACGCCCGCACGGTAGGTTTGCAGGGACAGCGGCATGCGCGACGCCGAGGTATTGGTGAACGCGCCATCGTTCTTGGCCACCATCATCACGGTGTAGGCGTCACCCGCCATAACGGGCAGCCCAAGGTGCACATCGGCGCCGCCAAACCTCAGCCCGCCAGCCTCTTTGGTCGGCCTCAATGCCGAACTGGTCTGCGTTGCGTGATAGTTGTTGCCGCTCTTGTCGCGCCACTCGGACACCTTGCCGCTGAGTTCGATGATGGTCTCGGCATCCGCCGCATCATACCATGCCAGGGCCGTCACCTGGCCCGGGGGAACATTCCGGTAGGTCGCGGTCACCGACACGTTGGTGTTGGGCATGGTCAGAGTGGTGCTGGCGGCAGCCGCATCCGCAATGGTCGGACTGCCGCTGTTGACCACCCAGCCATTGAACGCCTTGCCCTGCGCTGGAAGACCCGCGACAATGGTCACACTCTGCCCCGGGACATACACGCCGCCGCCTGAGCCGCCGTTGACGGTCAGCGTCACCGGAGTGTTGTTGACCTGGGTCAGTGTCGCCTCACTTGGCCGGTAAGTGTCATCGCCCGAATAGGTGGCGTTGATCACATGGGAACCCGATGCGAGCGAGGACGTCGTATAGCTGGCAACACCATTGGCTATCGGAACCACCGCCAGTACGGTTCCATTTCTCCGGAACGCGTATGTCCCGGTGGCCGCGGTCGCAACCGCGGCACCGTGTTTAAGAGTGGCCGTGAAAGTCACGCTGTTGCCCACCAGGGACGGGTTGAGCGAGGACACCAGCTGGGTGGTAGTGACCGTGGTGGCGGTCCCCAGGGTGTAATAGGCGGATGCCGGTATCACTTCCTTGGCGATTCCCGGTCCCGCCCACCTCACGATCAGGCCGGCGCCACCACCGTTTTCGAAGAACTCAACGCGGAATGGATGATAGCCGGCCGCGAGGTTCAGGGTGGCGGATCTTTCCTGCATGCCGTGCAGTCCGTCGTTGTCGATGATCAGCGCATTGTTCAGCCACATCTTTGATCCGTCATCGGACTCAATGTAAAAGGTGTAGGCACCTGCGGTGTCGATGCGGATGGCTCCGGTGTGGCGCGAACCAAAGGTGTCCGCCATGCTGCCCGGCAACCCGGTCCAGGTGCCCCCGGTGCTTGGATAGTTGATAACCGAATCCACCCGTTTGATGTCGGGTGTCAGGTTGGTGAAGTCGGGAAGCGATCCATAACCGACGTTGAAATCGAAGAATTCGGCAAGCACCCCCTGCGTCCAGTAGCTGGATACGATGTTCACTGTATAGACCTTCGTGACCAACCCGTTGGACGAGGTGACGGTGTAGAGCACCGGGTTGGAAAAATCCCGGGCGGATCCTGAAGGGATGTCGCAAGTCGCCCCATAGGAAAGCGTGTAGGTGGGTGCCAGACTGGCCACATTCACCCCGGGCGGGGCCACCACGCTGATTTCATTGCCGGAAATCGTCGCGGCGGTTCCGGAGACATTGAAGGTCAGGATGTTGGCCGCCGGCGGGATTGGCGTGAAGCTAACCTGATCGATGGTGAACACCCCTTGTGTTCCGGTACCGTTGTCATCCGCCCAGACGACGTAGAGGTTCTGGTTGTTCGCCCAGCCACCGGAAAACTCGATGTTGAAGTTGACCGTGGTGGTACCCGAAGTGGTTTTGAGATGAGTCCCCGCGCTGGTCCACGTTCCCGCGTTGCCCGTCAGGCTCCAATAGACACGGTGTCCGTTGATTTGTTCCGCAGGCGTACCGATCGCTCCGAGCTGATAGGACACCGCCAGTCCGCCCATGGTTCCGCCAGAGACGTTCTTGAGCGACCCCTTCAGCAAGGTCATTTTGTTACCCGTCGGCTGGGTACCCAGCTTCAGTTTGTCCAACCACCAGTAGGCAGGCCCCATCGCCGAGCCGGCATAGATGGACAGCGCGTTGTTGATAGAGCTGTGGGCAATTCCGTTCATCGCGCTGTCCAGCGCTGCTTCGGTGATGATGTCCCCGGCCGCCCCAGCCACCGAAAGCGTGGACCAACTGCTCGCCGACGGGTTCTTGCCGAATGTCAGCGTGCCTGATCCTCCGGAATTGACGAAGATCGGATCGTTCACCGTCACCATCACGACGTAGGTATTGCTTTCAAATCCGTCGGCGGAATAAACCGTGTATTCCACCGCATTGGTGAAGTCCTTGGCCGTCCCGGAGGCGATGTCACATGTCGCGCCGGCTGACATGGTGAACGTCGGGGCCAAGTTGGTGATGTTCGTTCCGCTCGGCATCTGGATGGTGACGAACGAAACACCATTGCTGAGAGGCCCGATGGTGGCCGGGGTCGAGCCAAACGACATGCTCAGCATCTTGGCTTCCGCATAGGCCTCGTAAAAATAAACGTCGTATTCTCTCTCGGTGACACCATCCTGCGCGGTAACCACGTACAACAAGGGATCCACATCGGCATTCGAAGCATCTACCGGCACCCCGGAAGCGGGGCTTACGGTCGCACCGGGTGATACCGTGATGGTGGGTGCCACGGAACTCAGGTTGGTGCCGAACGGCACAATCACCTGGATTTCCCCATAACCACCGTAATCCTCATACTCCTGGATCGTTCCCTGATAGCCATTCCACGAAAACGCGGTGATGTTGCAGGCAGTCGACTGGGCACTGGCGGTTGCCGCCATTGCAAGCCACGAGAAAACCCATAAAGCTCCAAGCCATCTGGCTAGGAAACCGAAAGGATGGTTCGGCATGTTTGCGGCTTTCCGCGCGCTCTCATGAGGGAAATTCATGGGGGACAAATGGGTTTTCGGGGTATATTGGGGGCGGGCCTATGAATCTATATGGTAAATTCAAAGGCATAGAACAAATTACATGGCGATTTTCAATTTAGCCACTAAAATTCGCATGATGCTCAAATGAGCAGTATGGCCACACCCTCACCCTCTCCGGCGCACACTTCCCTGCTGAGGGTGACCAGAACGCGGCTGGCATTCACGGAGATTTCGCAGGCAATGGGCTCACCCTCCAGCAACACACGCGCCGAGCTCGGAATTTGGCCTCCGACCGCTTCAAGCGACAGGGTTTTAACCACCAACTGGCCGTGTGCGATGGTGATTTCGGCCTTGAGCCCGCCATTTTCCCATTTCTGCTCATAGGTTCCCCATCCTTCCGCCGCGATGAAGGGTGCTTTGAAATGCTCTGGTTTCCACTTTGGAGCGAAACCGATGTGTTTGCGCGGCCCATGATATTCAAAGCCGCTGATGGTGATGAGCGCGCCGTAGCTGGCCATGGAGCGGGCGTAGTGGTCGCCGCACTCGATTTCATTGTAGGGGTTTCGCTTGTGGCCGTCGTAGCGGTCGTCCAGCGTCCGGATCACGGCCATACCTTCCTTGACCAAGCCTTCGGCGATCATGTGGGCGGCCGCTTGATATTCGAAGCCGTTCATGGCCTCGCTCAGGTAGCAGGCGAACGGAGAATAAATGCCAAACGGCAGGTCCCGCCCCAAGGCATTCGCCGTCATCACCAATCCACCCTCGCCTTCAGCAAAATACGGGCGCCCTTTGGGATCGGCCTGCTCATCATAGGCATCGAGGTTGAGTGAAAAGTTGTATTTCCAGAGCGCCTGCAAGGCGGAGCGGGTCGTCTCCGGATTGACCGCGCGACCAAGCCCGACCTGCCACGCCCACGCCTGGCCGAGCACCTGGTCGATGTGGCAGGTTTCGTAAGCACCCAGTTTGGCCGGGTTTTCAGGGTCCGGCAATTGGATGAACCACTCGCCGTTGAACAGGCGCTCATCCATCGCCGCGCGGCCCATGTCCGCACGGCGGCGGCAATCCCCGGCGAACTCGGCGTCACCCACTTCAAGCGCCATCTGCTCACCCGCGAGCAGTGCGGCGATATACATGCTGCTGATCCACGGGATCTGGCCATGCCACGGCTCGTCGAGGGTCGTCAGCATCGGAGTATCTAACAATCCATCCCCATCGCGGTCGCGCGTGTTGGCATACTCGATGGATTTTTTCACCTTCGGCCACATGCGGCGCAGCCATTCGGAATCCGTGCGGGTCTGATGGGCCCTGAGCACGGCCAGGATCCCTCCGCAATGGCCGTCGATCGCCGACTCGCGCGAATGCTCGCCGCGGAAGGCCACGGAGCCGTCCTCATGGAAGGCGAAACCATACCAGACGCGATCCAGCACATCGTTGGAAAGCTCGGGGAACACCCGTGCATGCGCCTGCGCGTAGTGCCAGACGTGATTCGGGTGGCCGAGACAACTGCGGACTCCTTCAAACGTGTAAAAACGTCCGTCCGCGAACCGGAAGCAGGTTGTCGATGCGAGGCTGTCCACCGGGATGAACGCGCGGTCGAGGAACCAATAGGGCAATGTCGAATCATACCAGGTATCGCGCCATTGGAAGGTCTTGTTAGCCAGAGCTTTGGCGTATGTGGCGATGTGTCCGGCCACCTCGGCGGCATCCCGGAAGCGTTTGCCATAATACAATCCGGTTTCGCTGCCGCGCGCCATGTTGGGCAGGTTGGTGAAATGCCAGGAAATGACGAACTCGACCGTTTCCCGGCCACCGGGTGGCAGGACCAGCGATCTGACCACACCGGCCACCGGTTTTTCCCCGATTGGCACTGCGGTCTCCGCCACTGCCTCGCTGGTGAAAAGCCCGGACGCGGATGCCTCGCTGAGCGATGCGTTGGCATGGCTCACGCCGTCTCCAAGCACCGCGATCGCCATCGTCCCCCAATCCGGGTTGCGTTCGGGCGAACGGGAATCGCTGAACACGATGTGATCCACGCCAATCGTGCCGGCAATGGCGGTCATGTCGTCGACAATCTCGATATGCGCGGTTTTGCCGGTAAACTCCGCCACATCGAAAAGCTCGGCGCGCATCTGGTGGCCGTTGTGCCCGGTCGCACTGCGCACCACTTCACCGTCCACCAGCAGATTGATGCAGCAACGCCCGGGGTAGTTGCCACCACCCACCAGGAAGGTGATCAGGTTGCGCTCGATCACGAACTCACGGCTGATCAGGCGGCCGGTCGCCTGGTCGCGGTGTTCGACTTCATCGGCTTCGCTCAGACCCGAGGGCACTGGCGCGCTGGCATGGGAATTGGCCGCACGATTGCCAATCATGCCGAGGTCCCCCATGTAGGCGGGGACCTGATCCTTGGAGAGCGGGCCGGAACCGAACGCCGTGCCCTCGACCACCCAGCCCTCATAGGTTTCCTTCTCGAAATCCTCGAACACGATGTCCGGCCGGACAGGCTGCGATCCATCCGGCAGGGCCGCCGAACACCCGACCATCACCAATCCCGGCCCCTTGCGGACCTGATTGCGGATTTTCACGCCAGGACTGGAACCGACCGAATCAAGCAACACCGGGTTCTCCATCCACCCGCCAATCTCCACCCGGGCCTCCACGCTGCCGGTGTTCTCCACCGTGTAACGCATGATCACCGCCGGGTAGCTGGAGTTGTCGAAATCGAGCGGACAAAACGGAGTGTATCCCTCCAGCGTCACCCTGACAGGGCAATCCGGGTCTTCATACCGAACCGTCCCGACCGGATAAGTTCCCGTGAAGGAAACGCGCCGCCAGCCATTGCGATCGAGCGTCCGCACCTGGGCCTTGCCTCCCGAGGTCACTTTCACCGCAAATCCCTGCTCAAAGGGGGATGGCTGGCTCCGGACCGGATCAATGTAGTTGCCACCCTGCCACGCACCCAATCCCTGGGGCAACCCATGCCAGGTGCGCTCTTTATACTGAATCTGCCGCGGATGAACCCCGGAAAGATAACGGTTGAAAATATCCCAATACCACAATTTGCCATCCCCGCCCAAATACACCAGCCCGGCACACGCCCCACCCACCGGCATGCCGATGTTCATCAGGGCCTCGCCCTCATAGGTCTTGAGCTCGCCCCGCTCAAACAGCGATTTCTCCCACTCGGCCGGCAGGTTTTTTTCGGCAGGAATCACAGACGACCATCCTTCGGTCGGAAGCTTTTTGAACAATGAAGAGGACATGGGGGTAAATTTTGAAATGCTGGAATTTTGAAAGCAGAGTGAGATTTATCGAGCCATGGGCTACCTCCATTTGCGGAGGAGCAAATGGCAATTGGCTTGGACGGAGTGGAGCGGAGTCAAATGCTGAAATGACAGGGTGGCAGAACGACGCCCGGGAAACTGCGGTGCCGGTCAGGAAAAATCAAGCGCTGCGGCATGGCAAGGGACCGCGGACCTCCTGTCCGCTGCCTGGGAAAGCCACTGCAAAGCCAACGAAAAGCACTGCGACACCCCGTGGCCGGGAAATCCCGTCCCAGTCCGTCTGGGGGACATCCTGTCCCCCTCTAGCAGCAAATGAAACGCCATAGACGGGCGACAACATGTCACCCGCCCTGAGCCGACAGCATGTCGGCGCTCCTGACGCCATATGCTGGGGACCGCGTTCATTCTGAACGCTACCCGCCGCGGACATCACTGCCCGCCCGCCAAGGAGCAAGCCAATGAAAAGACAGGCGACAACATCCCGTCGCTCCTGACTCCAAGCCCCACGTCTCTCCATTTCAGCTTTTCAAATTTTCAGCATTTCAGCTTTTACCGATCAGCCCCATCTCACGCAGCTTCGCCTGGACCTCCTCGTATTTTTTCTTTGTCAAAGGATAGCGCAGCATGAGCAAGACCCCTGCAAGGGTCAGCACCGCCGGGATATAGCCCATCGAGAGTTTAAGCCCGAACGCGGCGAAATCGGTTTGTTCGGACTGGGTCGGGATAAAGCCAAACACGGTGCCCGCCATCAGCAGCGCCACACCCTGACCCACCCCGAGGACGGTTTTGAAGGCAAAGGTATAAATGGAATAATACGTTCCGGTCTCATCCGTGCGGGTCTCCACCATGTCCGCATTGGCGATGTCACCCAGAATCGCCGGAGGCATGACCTGGAAAACCACCTGGCAGAAGTTCAGGGAACACAGGACGACCAGGTACTGCCAGAACACCAGCGGCCGGTCATACACAAGGTTCTGGCCGCTCGCAGGCTCCAGCATGGCCAGGGCGACGAACAGCGGAATCGTAACCGAAAGGCCCGAAATGAAGGCGACGTGCTTGCCAAACCGACTGGCAAACCAGTTCCAGAACGGAACTCCGCACAGCGAACAGATGTAGGCAAAGAAGTAGATGATCGAGACATCCTCAACTCCCAGATAAACCGACAAATGCAGGTAGGCCATGCCAATCTGCAATCCACAGGATATCCCGAGCAACAGGAACGAACCGCTGAAAATCCGCATTGCCTTGTTTGCCAGCAACAGCCGGATCGTCTTGCCCAGGTTCTTCTTCTCCGGCTTTTTGATGTGCACCCCGTCAGGGCAAACCTTGAGCGCCAGCATCAACCCGAGCGGCATGATGACCGCCAGCATCCAGAACGTCACCTGCATCGAAAGCGGGGTGTAATCCAGCGTGGTTTCCGACTCAGGAACCCCCCGCACGCGGGTCTGGTAATACACGATCAGCAACGGCATCACCAGATAGATCAACGACCCCAGATAGCCCATCGCCGACTTGAAACTGAACATTTTGGTCCGGTCGTCATAACGGGTCGCGATCTCGGTCCCCCAGGCCAGGTAGGGAATCTCCGAGATGGTCCAGGCCAGGAAACTGACCAGCATCCAAAAACAGAAAAATCCCGGCGTCAGGTTCTTGGACTGGATCAGGACAAAATACATCGCCACCAGCGACAGCGCCGTGCCGGCCGTAATCCAGGAACGCCGACCCCAAAACCGGCTGCGGGTCTTGTCCGACGCAATCCCCACAATCGGATCGGTCACCGCGTCGAACAAACGCGCCACAATCATGACCACCCCGATCGCCCACAAATCCAGCTTGTACTCCTTGGCCAAGAAACCGTGCAAAATCCCCATCGCCGGCCCCACCATGATCGCAAGGCCGAAATTCGGCAGTGAATAGGCACCGGCAACCTTCCAACTGATCCGGTCGTTGCTTGTTTCCATCGGGTTTTTTTCTTGGAGATTATTTCCTACTCAGGGCGGCTACGATCACTGCGGCTCTCGCTCCTTTTTGGGTAGGCGGAAATCGGAGAAGGCCCTGACACGTGGGGTGCGCAAACCATCTTGGGAATTGATGAAAACAATATTGCGACTCCGAGGATTGTATCCCCAACTTGTTGAAAAGAGCGGGTGCAACCGATCATCACCGGGAATTTTGAAAAAAAGCTGGATTGGATATTCTCCTGCTTTACGAGCCGGAGCACCCAATACCTTCTGACTTTTGGGTTTAACAAGCAGCCGTTGCGTCCCCACATTGCCCTGTATTGTATTGGCGGTGAGATTGAACCATAGCATCTGCCCCGGCCTGATTCTAGCCATGTCCGCATTGACCACCTGCATACGCACCGGGGCCACCTTGTTGTCCTTGTCGCTGGTGACCAGCAAGTAAAAATCCACCACTCCTTCCGGAATAACCACTTTTGGCGCACCACTGGGAATTTGGGCTGGATCATCGGGAGCTTTAGTCAACAAAACGAGGGTTCTTTTGCCAGAAGCCAGCTCATAAATTGGCGAAAAATTCATCGTCGGCAATTCGACTTCCTGGAAAGCATCGCCATCAAAAAGCACTAATTTCTGCGGAGCGCCATCAGGGGCCTCGAAGAATAAAATCCGGCATGTGTGCTTGGGTGCCGGCTGCACGGCAAAGGCGATGGCCGGGACTACGGCGAGAAGGGCGAAAATGAATCGGATTGGGTTCAAAACGGGTTGGGTTGGAGTTGTTTCGGGGAGAACCTAAGGACTCAAAACCGGGAACGCAAGAATTACGGTCACAATGTCGCGGCAGCGCTGAGGACCGCGTTCATTCTGAACGCTACCCGCCGCGGACATCCTGTCCGCCCGCCAGAGAACACGCCAAAGAAAAGATGGGCGACAACATGTCACCCACCCCCAGCCGACAACATGTCGGCGCTCCTGACCCCTCGCGCTGAGGACCGCGTTCATTCTGAACGCTACCCGCCGCGGACATCCTGTCCGCC
>CAYNQJ010000003.1:0-2020 GCA_964399305.1 uncultured Luteolibacter sp. | reverse complement strand
CGCCAGAGAACACGCCAAAGAAAAGACAGGCGACAACATGTCACCACTTCTCCACCTTTCTCCCGGCAGGGCCGTCTTTGTGCGCTCAAACTGACCGGATTCAACGTTCCAGATTCGCTGGCGGTTCACGAAAATCATTGAACGCCCTGACCCGTGGAGTTCGCGAGCCAGGCTGAACGTCGGCAAATACAATGTTGCGGCTGCGCGGATCGTGACCCCAACTGGTTGAGAAGAGTGGATGGCTCCGCCCGTCGCCAGGAATTCGGAATGAAAGCTTGATCGGAAACTCCCCGGCGGCCCTGGCGGGAGGATCCAGGACCACCCGGCTGTTGGGCATGGCTTGCAGGCGTTGAATGCCGACTTTGCCCTCGATGATGTTAGGTGTCAGGTTGAACCACAACATCTGGCCCGGCCTGAGCCGGTCCATACCGGCATTGACGACCTGCATGCGGACCGGAGCCACCTTGTTCTCCTTGTCGCTGGTCACCAGAAGGTAAAAATCCACAACCCCTTCCGGAACGGACACCTTGGGCGCGCCGACCGGGATTTTTTCGGGGTCATCGATGGCTTCAGGCAACAGGGTGACTGCGATTTTCCCGGATGCCAGTTGATAGAGCTGGGAAAAATTCATCTTCGGCAAATCGACCTCCTGGGACGAGCTCCCGTCAAACAGGAACAGCTTTTGGGGAGCACCTGCAGGCGCGTCGAAAAAAAGGATCCGGCACGTGTGCCCGCGAGTCTCCCGCTGGGCAAACCCCGGCATGGGGGCCAGCATGACCAGGACCATGATGTGTCGGATGAATCTCAACATGTGAGGGGTTGTAGGAGCTGGAACGAAACTTTAGGAAGCCAGGCCGGGAACGCAAGGATTAGGGTCAACTTCCGCTCACACTTCATCCGGCGACAACCAACGAAACCTGACGATCTCAAAACGCCGCCCGAAAAGCTTGTTCGCAGCGC
The DNA here is from genome assembly GCA_964399305.1 of uncultured Luteolibacter sp. Taxonomy (GTDB): domain Bacteria; phylum Verrucomicrobiota; class Verrucomicrobiia; order Verrucomicrobiales; family Akkermansiaceae; genus Luteolibacter. The sequence continues at coordinate 1,060 of CAYNQJ010000003.1, read as the reverse complement.
TCAAATTCAACGAACTGGTGCTGTCCGCGGCGTTGGCAGGATCCACATAGTCACGAGTACGGCGCACCAGCGCCTCGCAGACAGCTGATGCAAGCACCTTGCCGCCAGCATCACGCGCGTCTCCGTAACCACGGATGACGAATGTGTCGTCGCGTGCTGAAAGTATCGGGGCAAGAGGCCGCAGAATGTCCGCCTGGCGCGTCCAGCCGGGAACCCCATAAGTGCTATAACCCTTCGCAGCCTCTGGAAAAACATATCCAACCTGATCCTCCGGATTATTCCCCTGGGGAGGATTGATCCGGGTCTCTGTTGATATCCCCTGGAGAGTGGCAAGCGGGTTGTTGGCGGCACCAGCCTTGGCATGCTCGTTGAGCGCGGCCTGCAGGGCACCAGCGAGAGCCAGTCCCTCATCATTGGAAAGCTGGCGGTTGATGAATTCCGCAAGGGATAGAAAAGGTCCGCGCAGTCGGACCTGCCTCACCACCTCCACGGCAAGTTGATCGATGAAATCATCATCCAGTGTGCGGTAGCCGGTGACTTCGCTGGCTTCCACAAAAGCCCCGGGAACAGGCGAACCAACTTCGGTCTCACCTGAAATGCTGAACCGGGAAACCGGGTGCTGTTTGACGCCATCATCCATCACCACCCCGTCTTTTTTCATGTAAAGCACGCGCTGGTTGCGGGCGTGCCCGAGCAAGGCGCGCCAGGCGGTGACGGAGGTCGAATTGACATTGAACATGCCTTCAACCTCAAGACGCGAGGCAATGGTTCTCCAGGAGTCGTCCGGAGTGACGTATTCCTTATAAAGATAAGCGGATGGTCTAGGGTCCGACTGATCTTCGAGAATCGGTTTGTATGCACGATTCGCCAAGGGTGTTACACCACTAAGAAATTGGCCATAGACTATGGCTTGCGTTCTGGCCGGCCCACCAAACGTCGCAGGATCTGGCGTGATCGTTGAGAAAAACCAATCATCAAACAACAGATGATTGGCACAATAAAAATGTAAGCGCTCCGCGGCCGGCCTCTTCTCCGGGATCTCATAAACAGCATACATAGA
>CAYNQJ010000002.1:0-116273 GCA_964399305.1 uncultured Luteolibacter sp. | reverse complement strand
CACCAGCCCGCTTTTCCTCTCAAAAATTAGCCATCCTGTGGGATGACTGTGATATCTTTTCCAAAATATTACTTGTGCCAAAAGCCGGATTTATATATGTTGAATCGCTTGGAAAGGAGTGGCCGCCAAGCGGATTGATTCATGACCGTATGTTGTCATGTTCCAGCATGCATCCCTCAGGCTGCGGACGGGTTCCTTGTTAGGAATCATCGCCGCCATGCTGCTCCTCCCGCTGGAGGCGCAGGTGGTCATCAATGAAATTTCGGCATCCTCATCCGACCGTTTGTTACGCAGGACCGATGGTTCTTATCCGGTGTTGGGTCTGACCCGCCAGTGGCAGGAGCCGGATTTTGATGATGGTCTGTGGAAGCAGGGTGTCGCTCCGTTTGGTTTCGGCACGTTCCCGGGTGTGGCGATCGGAACCGATGTTGCTTTGGATATGCAGAATCGGACGCCCGCATTGTATTTGCGCAAGACTGTGTGGGTGAGCGAGGAGCAGGCATCGTCGTCTGCCGGGCTTGAATTGCAGGTGCGTTTCAACGACGGGTTCCTGTTGTTCATCAATGGCCGTGAGGTGCTGCGCCGGAACCTCGGATTGCCGGGAATGTATGTTTACAGGGATCAGCCTGCTTTCAATCCGAACGAAAACCCGCAGCTGCAAACCTTCGATCTGGGGGCCGCCAGCCAGTGGTTGCGGCCAGGAGCGAATGTCATTGCCATCCAGGCGCACAACGCGGGTCTGACATTGGAGTATTCCGCGCGGTTTCTGATTCAACCGGTGTTGCGCTGGGCGGGAGGTTCGGACATTGTGTCCGGTGGAGATACATGGCGTTACTTTGCCGGGCTCGCGGAGCCATCGGGGGGCTTGATTGATTATTCTTTGGCGAGCGCTTACGGGCTTGGTGTTCGTTCGTTGCGATGGACCACAGGGGTGTTTGATGACAGCGGCTGGCCGCTGGGAGCTGGTCCGATCGGGATCGAGACCGCGACCCCGCCGGACTATGTACTGGGCACGAACTTGTCAGCCAGCAGGACGGTTTCGCGTTCTATCTACCTGCGGTATGCTTTTTCAGTCACGCCGGAGGAAGTCGAAAGCGGCAATCCGCTGAGGTTGAATGTCGATTATGACGACGGGATGGTCATCTACCTCAACGGGGTGGAAATCATGAGGCGCAATCTCGGATTGACCGGTGTCCCGGTTCCGTATGATGCGACAGCCACCACCACGCACAACGCCAATGGAGACAACGGCGGGACGACGGCCTATGCCGACGAGACTGTCTTTCTTCCGAAATATCTCAATGTGTTGCGGAGCGGAACCAACATTCTCGCCATCCAGCTTCACCGGGTTTCGTTGCAAAGCTCGGACTCCATCGTGCGGCCAACCTTGCAGACCACCGGTGATGGCCAGCGCGTGCTGGTGAAGTCAGACGACAGTGCCAGATATTTCGTTGGCACGGAAGAACCGGTCGCCGCGAGCTCGCAGGCGGATTTGGGATTGTTGGAGGAGGCTCCGGATTCCGAGGGTGACTGGGTGGAGTTGTTCAATATGTCGCCGGCACCTGCATTGCTTGATGGCTGGTCGCTGAGTGACAACGCGGGCAACCCCCGCAAATGGAGTTTTCCCGCAGGTGTGGTCATTCCCGGAAATGGCTATCTGGTGGTGATGGCCACGGGGCTGAATCTCAATCCTGCGGATGGCACGGCCTATCATCACACTGGATTCAGTCTCTCAGCGGATGGAGAGTATCTGGGTCTGGTGAATGCGGAGGGCGGGGTGGTGAGTGCCCTTGATCCTGCTTATCCAAGGCAGGACCAGCGGTATGGGTATGCAAGGAGCCCGTCGGGTGCGTGGGGATATACCATCACCGCCACGCCGGGAGGGCCGAATGCAGGGCCCTATCTTGCGGCGGCTCCCGCTCCCCCGGTTTTCAGTGTGGCGGGCGGTTTCCACGACGCGCCGGTGAGCCTGTCTCTATCAACTCCCGCGCCGGGTGCGGCCATCCGCTACACGCTGGACGGACGTGAGCCGGGGCCTGAGGACCCGGTGTTCGGCCCTCCGCTGGCGCTCTCTTCCAACACGGTGGTTCGCGCCAGGGTTTTCACCGCCGACACGCAGCCGTCGCGTGTTGCAACGCAAACCTATTTGTTTCACCAGTCCGCGGCGATCCGCAGCCTGCCCGCGATCATGCTTGGCGGTGACCGAGGGCTGATTTTCTTCGGTGCAAACGCCGATGGCGGCGGATTCCCGGATGGCGAGGGGATTTTTGCCATCAAGGGAGGGATTTATGTGGAAGAAAACTGGGAGTCCGGTGGTGACCAATCGGCTTTCAATTTCCCGAGTCTGAAAGGGCGCTGTGCCGAGAAACCCGCAAGCTTCGAGTATCTTCCGCTTGCGGGGGCTCCGCTGGCGATCGAGGCGGGACTGCGTATTGCCGGCAGCCAGTATTCGCGTCCGAAGTATGTCCTGTCCACTGCTCCAGAACAGATCTTTCCGCCCGGCGATCGCACCCAGAAGCCGTCGCTGAAGTTGTCGTTTCGATCCGAGCTCGACAAGGAGCCGCTGCGATTTCCGTTCTTCCCGGGATCGGAGGTGGACCGGTTCGAGGACCTTCGCATCCGCGCCGGAAAAAACGACATCGACAACCCGTTCATCAAGGATGAGCTGATGCGGCGCATCTTCCTTGCCACAGGGCAGGAGAGCAGTGTCGGCACCTTTGCAACCCTTCACATCAACGGGGTTTACAAGGGGTATTACAACCTCTGCGAGCAGCTCCGGGAAGGATTCATGAAGGAGCATCATGACAGCGAGGCCGCGTGGGACGTGCTCGAAGTCAACGAGTTCGACAGCGGGGATGCCATTCGCTGGAATGAGATGCTCACCTACCTGCGCACTGCGGATCTGGGTGAAATCGATGGCTATTTGGGGGTTCACAACCATCTCGATGTGGACAACTTCATTGACTACATCCTGGTCAACTCCTTTGCGGCTATGTGGGACTGGCCTAACAATAACTGGGTGGCCGCCCGCGAGCGCACGGATCAGGGCCGATGGCGGTTCTACATGTGGGATGCCGAGGGCGGATTCGGGGCTTACGGGAGGTCCATCGATTACAACAGCTTCACCGAAGACCTGATCATTGGTGACGCGAAATGGACGACCAACAGGCATGTCCCGGCGATATACACGTTGTTGAGCCAGTCGCCGGAATTCCGCCTGAGGTTTGCCGACAGGGTGCAGAAGCAGATGTTTGACAACGGTGCGCTGGTCAAGGAGCGGATCAGGGGGATCTATGAGCCGCTGCGCGACGCGATTGATCCGGTGATGCGGGAAACGATCGGTCAGCCGATGGATGAAACCTTTTATGCCACATGGATTGCGGCCGACACTCGCCGTAACTTGTTTTTCACGCAGCTTTCCGGGCAAAGCCTCTGGCCAGCCACGCTGGCTCCGGTGTTCAGCAGTTCCGGAGGCGTGGTGTCAGACGGGTTTGCCCTTTCCATCAGCAATCCCAATGCAGACGGAGTCATCCATTACACCACGGATGGCACGGATCCCCGCTTGCCGGGAGGCACCGCGGTGGGGCAGGTCTATTCCTCCCCCGTCATCATTCACGGCAACACCACGGTGCTTGCCAGGGTGCGTGCGTCCAGTGGCGAATGGGGGCCGGTCAGGGAGGCATTGTTTCTCATCCCGGCAATCCATCCGGAATTCATCCCGCAAACCAGCGCTGATTGGAATGTGGACGCCAATTGGACCACTTTTCCGAACGGGTATCCCGATGGCAATGGAGTTTCCGCCACCATTCCGGCTCCTCCGGCCGGAGACCGCAACGTGAATCTGGCAGCACCGGTCACCATTGGCAGTCTGGAGTTTCCGCAGAATGCCTCCACCGGCCGCAACCGCGTGCGCGACGTGCCTGCGGGCACGGGCAATTCGCTGACATTCTCCAGTCCGGACGGCGCGCGGATCAGCGTGGGCGGAACCGGCGTTGGGTATGTCGAGTTCGAAGTGATATCCGGAGTCACCCTTGCCTCGCAGTTGGAACTGAATGTGACCAACGTCGTGGGAAACGCGGACAACGGTGCGCTCAGGCTGCGTGCGGGGTGGTCGGGCAGCGGCGGGCTGACCAAGACCGGTCCGGGGGTGGCTTCTCTAACAGGAGAAGGCAAGGCCTACACGGGGCCTACCCTCATTGAGCAAGGAGTGCTGCTGGTCACAGGTCCCGCCTGTCCGGCGGGGTCTTCCTCGGTGAATGTGAGCGAGGGAGGCCAGATGAGACTCATCTCCGCGGGAAATCCACGGATCTATCCATTCGCCAGTCCGATCTATCTCGCCGGATATGGCCGTGGTGCGGAGATTCCAGACGCGGCCGGACAAGGAAAGCTGGGCGCGCTGAGATTCGATCCGGGGAGCGAATCCAACCATGCGATTGTATCCTGTGCGGTGGTGTTGACCGGGCCGGCGGATATCCACGTCGACCACTCAAGCAACCGGCTCGAGTGCGCAGGCCCCTTGTCGGGTCCGTATCTGCTCACCAAGACCGGAGGCGGCATCCTCACGCTGAGTCATGACAACTCCGGGCATGTGGGGATGATTGACGTCGTCAATGGCACACTGGACCTGCAGGCACCCTTCGGTGGGCCTGTGGTTCTCGATGACACCGGGATTCTGACCGGATATGGCAGCGCCGGGCGCGTTTCAGGCACCGGACACGCGAACATCGGCCAATGCGTTTTGCGGGCCACGGCGGTCAACGGGCCGTCATTGTCCGTGGTGTTGGCCCAGTCCGGCTCACCGGTGTTCGGGACGCCCGCCACCGCTGCCAACGGCATTCTGTGGGTGACCGGTGGCGAGGTTGTTCCCCCGATGATCGACGTTTATCTATCAGGAAACGCGATGCAGTCCGGTGAGTTCCGGCGCGGTGTTCTGGCGGTCCCGTATGGGTTTCCGCTTTCGGATTGCGTTGCGGATTCCACCCTGCGGGTTTTCGTCCCGGACGCCTCGGGCACGCAGTCCTATGGCGGTTCGTCATGGTCGCCGGCATCCGGTGTCCGCTGGACCACGGTCCCGGAGTGGATCGATTTCGGATCGGGCCGGATTGCAGTGCGGATTGTCGAGCTGCGGCTTGGCGGCGATCCGGTGACCTTTGAGGAATGGCGGGAGCTGTGCTTCACGGATCCTGATGATCTGGCGGACCCGACGGTTTCCGGTCCTCTGGCTGATCCCGTGGGTGACGGAATTACGAATCTGATGCGCTACGCCCTTGCGATTCCACCGGGAGCACAGGGCGCGTCAGGTCTTCCGGTGATCCGCCGCGAGGCGGGCAGGCTTGTTTATGTTTTCCATTTCGACCCCGCGCTGCATGACATCGGCTACCGGGTGGAGGCCACGCCACATCCGGGGGAATGGTCCGATCCGGATGTGGTTTTTGATTCCCTCGCCGATCCTCCGGAGGAGGAGTGGGACAGTGGCATTCTGACCTTGCGGTTGCCGATCGATCCCGGGCAACCCCGCATGTTTTACCGGCTGCGGGTTTGCAAAACCGGCGGCGGATGATCTCGGCGTCCAGGGCTTCACTTCAAGCATCCATCAACATGTCGGAACTCCAGCAGCAACGGTTTGAATTGAAGTATATCGTGAGCGAGGGCCTTGCGCTCCGTATCCGCGATTTCGTGGAGCCATATCTGTCGCTGGATTCATTCGGTGCGATGCAGGCAGACCAGTCGTATCCGGTGCACAGCCTGTATCTCGACTCTCCGGATCTGGTTCTTTACCAGAGCACGGTCAATGGCGACCGCAACCGCTACAAGCTGCGCATCCGTTATTACGAGGGGGATCCGGATGCACCGGTGTATTTTGAGATCAAGCGGCGGGAGGATTCGGCGATCTACAAACAGCGCTGTGCCGTGTGGCGTGATGCGGTTGGTGAGCTTGTGGCCGGCAGGATTCCGGATCATCGGGATCTGGCGGTCGGCGGGGAACGGGAAGAGCGGGCCATGCGGGACTTTTGCCGGCTTGTGAACCAGATACAGGCATGGCCGGTCGCCCATGTCGCTTACCGTCGTGAGGCTTGGCTCAGCCACGGTTGCAACCGGCTGCGGCTGACGATGGACCGCCAAATCCGGATATGCCGCGAAAACGGGCTCCGTTTGGACCGGCGGATGCGGGCACCGGTGTCGGTCTATGGCAAGCGGGTGGTTTTGGAGCTCAAGTTCACCGGGCGATTCCCCAACTGGATGAGGGAGTTGGTCGAGGTTTTCGAAATTTCCCCGTGTTCGGCCGCCAAGTATGTGGACGGCACCGACCGGTTGAGGGACTCGCTGCCGCAGCCTTTCAGCGGCCGTGACCGGCGTGCGGCCGCGGCGTGCGATTGTGTGTCATAAAACCATCAACCCAAGCTGACATCATGCTCGAGCAATTATTCATCGGGGACAAAGTGGTGGAGCCTGTGGACATGCACGCGGTGTTGCTGGGCATGCTGCTGGCATTTGTCTGTGGCCAGGTCACCGCATGGGTTTACATGCTGACCCATACCGGGCTTTCCTATTCAAGAACCTATGTCAACTCGCTGGTCATCATGCCGTTTCTCGTTGCGGCGGTCATGATGGTCCTTTCCAACAACCTGGTCGTCGCCTTCGGGTTGATGGCATTGTTCGCGATCGTGCGGTTCCGCAACATTCTGAGAGACACGCTGGACACCTGTTACATCCTGGCTTCGATCACTCTCGGGCTTGCCTGCGGCACCGGCCGCTATGGAGCCGCGCTCTCCGCCCTTGGATTGCTGTCCCTGATTTTGTGTTACCTCCATTATACCGGGTTTGGAAACCGCCAGCGTTTTGATTTCATCCTGAACCTCCATTGGGAGCGGCCGTTGGAGGAAATCAATGATCTGACGCGGCTGCTGGCGCGTCACAGCCGACTGACGGTTTGTGCCAGCCAGCGGATGCGTGACGGTGGCACGGGGGCTGAGCTTTCCTACCGGTTGTTGTTGAGGGATCCGAGTCGCTTCAGCGATCTGATTTCGGAGGTGGACGCTCATCCCGGCACCTCCCGTGTCACTGGAATCGCCGCAGAGGATGAATCCGAACTTTGACAAGCCCGCAAACCATGAGTGATTACCGTCCCATTCCGATCCCGCTGCGGCAGCGCTGGCGGAACTTCCGCACACGTTTCATGCCGGTGGTGGTGTTCTCAATCGCCGCGCTTGCGACCGCCTTGTTGTGGGAGGAAAAATCCTCGGCACCCATGCTCATGGGTGAGGTGTATGCGCCACAGGGGCCGGTTGCCGCTCCGGCATCGGGAGTGGTCGAGGGTCTGGCCCTGCAGATCTATCAGGATGTCCGGGCGGGGGATGTGATCGGAACCATCAGGAAAATCCCCACTCCGCAGGCGGAGGCGGCGCTCGAGGCGCTGCGTGCGGAGATCCGGATGATCGGGCGCGGCGCGGGAGATCCGGCGCTCGACCAGCGTCGCAACCTTCTGTCGTGGCAGGGCCTGCGGCGGGACTGGATGCTTGCGCGTGCCGAGTTGGCGTCGCTGAGGGTCCGGATGCGGCAGGCGGAGGCTGATTCCATGCGCTACCAGAGGCTGGTGGGGCATGGGGCGGAATCCCAGGCGATTTATGAGCAGGCCAAGGCCTTGTTTGATTCGCTCTTTGCGGAGGAAGCGGAGGTCCGGCAATTGGTCGATGACATGGGAAAGGCGGTTGGTGATTCCCGGCCCGACGTGGACCGTGGCCTGCCGGATGACGGGTTGAAGTCCACTCTGGAGTGGAAAGAGGCCGAGCTCGTGAGTCTTGAGGCGCAACTGGAGCCGTTGCCGTTGGTGGTGCCCTATGACGGGCGCGTCACGCTTGTGTATAGGCGAAACTCCGATTTCGTGAGCGAGGGCGAGCCGGTGGTGGACATTCGTGCCTCACGGGCGGATTTCATTATCGGATATGCCAGGCAGCCGATCCGTCAGCCGCTGGAGATCGGCATGGGCATCGAGGTGATCCCGCGGTTGGGGAAGGTGGCGGAGGCGGGAAAGGCGAGATTGGTATCGATCGGACCTGGTTTTGAGGCTTTGCCTCCCGCGCTGATGCGGCCGTTGCAGGCGATGTCGGAGGAACGCGCGCTGCGATTGCTGATCAGCTTGCCGGAGGGATCGCGCCTGCGGCCTGGTGAGATTGTCGATCTTCGGTTGGTGCGGCCTGATGGGTGACACCGCGCCGGTTGGTACCGGATGATGGGCGGAAAATTCGTGCAGGTATCTGATAATCGGCTGAAAATTGTCTTGTCATAACAAGAAGAGAGGTAAGTCTTGAGCTGATGATGCCAAGCGTCACGGATTCCGGCCAGGCGGTGCGTAACGATGCCGGTTTTGCGGAGGAGATCTCCGGCCTGCGTCTGGCATTGCGCGGTTATGTGCTTTCCATTCTTCCCCATCACGGAGCGGCTGAGGACGTGGTGCAGGAAACCTGTCTGTTTTTATGGGAGCGGCGCGGGGAATACAGCGAGGAAACAAACCTGAAAGCGTGGGCGTTCCGGGTGGCTTGGTTCAAGGCAATGGCGTTTCGGCGTGATCAGGCGCGGGAAAAAATCGTTAATTTCTCCGAAGACACGCTGCATCAGATTGCCGCGGCCGCGGAATCGCTGGCGGATGAGGCGCATGACCGTCTTTTGGCCTTGCGCCGCTGCCTGGCGCAGCTTTCCCCCGCGGAAATCGCCTTGTTGCGTCTGAAATATGTGGACGGCCGGTCTTTGACCGATTACGCACGGTCTCTGAAACAGCAACCCGCCAAGGTGCAGAAGACCCTTTCGCGCCTGCGTATGGCGCTGAGACATTGCATTGAAAACCGACTTTCTTCCGAATGACCCCTCCTCCCACAGTGGAAATGAGAAGCCTGGTGGACCGCATGCTCGACCAGGGCGGGTTGAGCAACGTCGAGACCGGCAGGCTGGAGGAGTTGTTGGAACAGCCGGAGGCGATGCGTTATTACTCCGAGGTCCTGCTTCAGGAATCGCTGATGGCAGAGGCTCTCAGAGAAGTTGAAGCGGCTCCGCAAGTCGTGCGCTTTCCAATGCGGAAGCTGGTTTCCGGCGTGCTGGCTGCCGCGGCTTGCCTGGTGCTGTCTCTTTGGGTTTTCAAGCCTGGCAAGGAGCCGACCGCGCTTCCGCAATTGGTTTATACGGTCTCGGATGTGAAGGTGACCGGGTTGCAGGGAGTCGAGTGGAGCGAGGCCGGCTCTCCGGTGCGGTCCGACGGCAGGCTGGAGGACGGGCACTTGGTCACGCGTGGCGGATTTCTGGAACTGACCTATCCCAACGGGGTGCGAGTGATGCTCCAGGGAGCAACGGATTTCAAAGTCAGGGATATGAATTCAGGGCTTCTCACGAGTGGCAGGCTGGTGGCCCATGTTCCACCGGAGGTACGAGGCTTCACTGTGGACTACGGCACCGGGCGGGTGATTGATCTTGGCACGGAATTCGGGTTGGCGCGGCACGAGGGCAGGATCGATCTCTCCGTTTTTGACGGGTTGGTCGAGATGCACTTGCCGGATGGAACCAGTCGGAAGCTGAGCGAGGGTGACTCACTGCGATATGATGAGGCGGCAGAGACCGTTACGACGGGCCTTCCGGGCGACGCTCCGGAATTCGTCCGCAAACTGCCAGACAAGGAGTTGTCATGGGAACTCGATACTTCGGTTACATCGACCATTGAGTTCGATGTAACAACCATGATCACCAAACCGGGAAAATACATGGCGATTTTCAAAAAAATGGGCGGTGCGGAAGTGTTGTGTCTCGCCGAAGTCGAGTTGCTTTTGGATGGGAAACGCGTGCTTTCGGAAGCGCGTCAGCTTTATGTCAGAACCAATACCAATCCGAAATTCAACAGCTGTGTATTTGACCTGAAGGGCGAGGATTTCGCGCCGGGGCGCTGGACGGTTCGTGCCACGACGGTGGCGGATGCCTCATTGGAAAACGGTTCTACGCGGATGAATGGGATCTTTCTGCTGGAGCAGGGCATGGTCTTTGACGCGCAACCTGAGCATTTCATCGGCCGCTGGAGCTATCATTTCGATGGCAAGCATTTTGTCCGCGAATTCCACAAGGACGGAAGCGTCACCCTGGAGGTGAACGGCACTGGCGGACATGTTTACTTCGTTGACAGCAAGTGGACGGTTAAAAACGGTGTTCTGGAGGCCGACCTGCCAGCCGTGCCTGTCCATGAATATCATGTCCTCCGCGATCCAAAGACGCTGATTTTCACCAGCAACCCCTACGAAAACGCTGTGAAAATCGAGGATAAGTGATTTTTCAGGTTTTTTTCGTCAGGATTCGAGACAGCCGGGTACTAAGGGATGTCAGCGTGAGGGCTATCCCCCTGTAGGGTCCTCCTCCGACTGTGAAAATCCCCATCCCATGACCACGTCACTTCCAGCCAGGATTCCCTTGTTTGTGGCATGGTTGGTACCGGCAATCTCCTTTTCCCTGGTATGTTGGGCCGCCTTGCGGCAGATCGCGCCGTCGGAAACCCGCGTGGCCGGACATGCCAATTCGCCCGTCATCGAGGCGGTGCTACGGACCGGCTCCGGGGGGGGCTGGTCCGTGGCCAATTCATTCTTCCGTTCGGCGACGCATCAGGCGTTGGCGGTGAACACAACCGATAGCCCGGTGGAAACCGAGGCCGACTGCACGTGTGGCTGGGGGGCCATGACGGCAGATTTCATGGGTCGGTTCACCAGCCAGCATGCCTGCAACCCGTTGCTACGGGCATTCGTGGACAAACTCCCGATGTCCGGCCAGGCGTGTAAGAAAACCCATGCCCGTGGCGGAAGCGGGCAATGCCTTGTCAATCCCTCGCGGCTGGATTCTAGCGGTTCGGCCGCCAGCAGGGACGACCGGGGATCACGTCTGGCCAACGATTTCATGGAATTTGCGGTCAGGTTTTCCGGCGTCCAGGTACATGCAGGTGTCGGCACATGATTTTTCCCTGGAAAGATCCGGACCGACACATTCCAGGACATCCATGAAGAAAAAACGAACCCGCCCGGTGCCGCTTTGTCTGGCAATGCTCATGCCGCTGGCCTCGCTCGCACTGATCTGTTGGTCCCTGATTGGTCACACGAACCTGCCTGACATGATGCAGCCGGGTTTCCAACCCATGAACAATTCCACAGCACCTGAAGATGCTGCCGGAAGGACCAAGGACGCATCCCCGGCGCGGAATGCCGCCGACGGTGTGAATCAAGATCGCCTAGCCGAACCGCTCGTGCTGCGGCATCAGGCAAGACAACCGCATCTCACACCTGCACGGCGCTCTCCGATCGGGATCACCGAACTACAAATTCATAATCCATGAACTCACAAAAAACCGACTGGTTTCTGATGCGCTTCCTATGGCTCGTGCCTTTGGCGATCATGGGTCTGATTTACTGGTCCTTGGTGGTGGCCTAGGTCTTTTTCCCATAAGCGGCAACCACACGGCAGGCCTGATGCATGGTTACGGCTGAAATGCCCGGGATCCGATATCGATTTCCGTGTTTCCGGCCATCCTGGACAGGCAGCGATGACGATGGAATTCGGTTAGGACACGGGCTGATCCGGCGGGTCGGGCCTCCTCTGGGTAACCCGATGTTCCCGGACGTGTGATTCGACTTGTGATGAAGGGAAAAACCGAGTGGAAGGGAGTGGTGGTTTGTTGATGGAGCAAGCTTATTGACCGGTAAAGACGAATGAACCTGCGGAAACAGGTGCCGGTTCGATTCCAGTTTTCTGCGGTGCACGGGGTGGTTCACTCAGACGGTGCATGGAATTTTCCGGCGTTTCAGGAGAGATGCTTGCCATGTGGCATGTTGGCCGCGATGAATCCCCCTAATCCGCCTTGAATACGGCGCATCGCCCATGAACTGGAAAAAGCTGCTGATCGGAACGTGGAGTTGGAAGAGGCCTGTCCAATCGTTGTTGGCGGTTTATCTGTTGCTGGCGATGGTGGCGGTGTTTTTCGCGGATCGCTTGATATTCATTCCGCCGGGATCCTCGTATGGGCCCGAGGCACCGGGTTTGCTGAGTTTGAAGACGCCGGAAGGGGAGGATATCGCGGCGCTGCATCTGCCCGCGAGGGACGGCATGCCAACGCTGTTGTATTCCCATGGCAACGCCGAGGATCTCGGGCAGGCGATCGATCTTTATCAGGCGTGGAGCGGAAAGGGGCTTGGGGTGCTGGCATACGATTACCCGGGATACGGATTGTCCACCGGCAGGGCGACCGAGCGGTCATGCCAGCGGGCGATCCAGGCGGCATGGGATCATTTGATGAAGTCCGGAGTTGCGGCCGGCTCGGTGGTGGTGGTCTCGCGATCTGTGGGAGGCGGCCCGGGCGTTTGGCTGGCATCCCGCTGCAAGCCTGCCGGGATGGTTTTGATCGCGCCGTTCACCTCGGCGTTCGCGGTGGCTTTCCCCGTGCCGCTGTTCCCCTGCGACCGCTTCCCCAATTTGAAACGGATCCGCGACATCGATGTGCCGCTGCTCGTATTCCATGGGGAACATGACGAGGTGATCGCGCCCTCGCACGGCCGCGCGCTCGTGGCGGCATCACCCGCCGTGGACAAGGCGTTTCACCTGATAGGAAACGCCGGACACAACGACTTGTTTGAGGTTGCGGGCGACGAGATCCTCGGCGGTGTGGCGGAGTTTGCGATTCGGGTGACGCGTTGAGAAAAAGCGCCCGTGAGAACGCGCGTGGCCGGATTGCCGTTCATCCGCGGTTGCTGCGATCTTCGCCGGTGAGTCCTTTCTGCGCACGCTTGCGGGCGTTGGCGTCGAGGATCCGTTTGCGCAGGCGGATGTTCTTCGGTGTGGCCTCGACGAGCTCGTCGCTATCAATGTACTCGATCGCGCGCTCCAGAGAGAAGCGGATGGCGGGTGTGAGCTTGGATGTCTTGTCCTTGCCGGCCGAGCGCATGTTGTCGAGGTGCTTTTCCTTGACCGGGTTGACCGGCAGGTCGCCGACGCGCGGATTTTCTCCGACGAGCATGCCGGCATAGACCGCGTCGCCGGGAGCAACGAACAGGCTGCCACGTTCCTCAAGCATCTGGAGCGAGTAGGGAGTGGCGGCGCCTGAATCCATCGACACGAGCGTGCCTGTGCTGCGGTTCTGGATTTCGCCGGCGTGCGGGCCGTATTCCTTGAACAGGTGGCTCATGATGCCATGGCCGGATGTCAGGTTGACCAGCTCGGTTTCAAACCCGATCAGGCCGCGGGTCGGGATGACCGCCTGGATGAACGTGCGGCCGGATGGTTCGGCATCCATGTGTTCCATCAGGCCCTTGCGGTTCATCAGGATCTTGAGAATGCCCTGGGTGTAATCGCCGGGAGCCTCGACGTAGAGCGTTTCATAGGGTTCCAGCAGCTTGCCGTCGTTGTCACGGCGGTAAATCACGACCGGCCTGGAAACGAGGACCTCGAAGCCTTCGCGGCGCATTTGTTCGACCAATACCGCGATCTGCATCGAGCCGCGTGCGGAAACATTGAAAACCCCGGAAAGATCCGTGTCTTCCACCTGGATCGAAATGTTGGTCTTCAATTCGCGCATCAGGCGGTCGCGGATGGCGCGGGAGGTGACGTGCTTGCCTTCCTTGCCGGCGAGCGGTCCGTCGTTGATGGAAAACTGCATCGACACGGTGGGCGGGTCGATGGCGACGAAGGGCAGGGGTTCCATCTCGCTGTTGGCGGCGAGGGTTTCCCCGATGTCGATGTTCTCGATGCCTGCGGCGATACCGACGATGCCGCCCGCGCCGCAGCCTTCGGAATCGGCGGTGGCAAGACCGGAGTAGGTGAAGGTTTTCATCACCTTTGACTGCTGTTTGGTGCCGTCTTTGCGGAGCAGCCAGATGGTGTCGCCCTTGGTCACGCTGCCGCCGAGCACCTTGCCGATCGCGACGCGTCCGACGTAGTCATCCCACTCGATGTTGGAAACGAGCATGTGGAACGGTGCTTCTGGATCGGCTTTCGGCTCGGGGATGTATTTGACGATTTTTTCCAGAAGGGGAATGCAGTCTTTCCGCTCATCGTTCGGGTGGTCCATGAAATATCCGTCGCGTGCCGAGCCATAACAGAAGGGGGCGTTGAACTGGTCTTCATCCGCATCGAGGTCGAGGAACAACTCGAGCACCTGGTCGTGCACCTTGAGGGGATCGGCGAGCGGGCGGTCGATCTTGTTGATCACGACGATCGGCTTGAGGCCTTCCTGCATCGCCTTGCGGAGCACGAAGCGGGTCTGGGCCTGGGGGCCGCCTGAGGCGTCCACGACGAGCAGAACACCATCGACCATCTTCATGACGCGTTCCACCTCGGCACCGAAGTCGGCGTGGCCGGGGGTGTCGACGATGTTGATGGTGTAGCCGTTCCAGTGGATGGAGGTGTTCTTGGCCTTGATGGTGATGCCTTTTTCCCGCTCGAGGTCCATTGAGTCCATGGCGCGCTCGGTTTGTGCCTGATTGTCACGGTAGGTGCCGCCGGCCTTCAGGAGTTGGTCCACGAGCGTGGTTTTGCCGTGGTCAACGTGGGCGATAATGGCGAGGTTGCGGATTTTCAGGGACATGGGAGATGGAGTGGATGCGGCCGCCATGACGCGGCGGGGGGCGGGCTATGCACGGTTTTTCGCCCTGTGGCAAGGCGCGATTCGGGCGATTTTTCCCTATGATCCGCTGAAATCGTTGGAAAACACGGCGATTTTCCCGCTGGTTCTTCATTTTCCCCGGGGATTTGGATGCTTCTTGGCAAGTGGTGATGGAAGGCTAGCATCCGCGGCATGGGTCAGCCGCCAAGCCGGTGGCTGCCAAAAGATCTGCCATGAGCTCACGGGCTTTCATCAAAGGATTATGGATCGCGGTATTTTCATGGATGGTTTGTCAACCGGGCTTTGCCGCGGATGAGAAGGCAAGGATCGAGGGATTGATCACCCATCTGGCCGGCTTGAAAAACGCCGGTTTCATCCGCAATGGCAAAAGCTACGATGCGAAGGATGCGGCTGAATTTCTCCGCCGGAAATGGCAGGCCAAGGAAAAGGAAATCAAGACGGCCGAACAGTTCATCGAGAAGGTTGCCACTTTTTCAGGCACCACCGGCAGGCCCTACAAGATCAGGTTCAGTGACGGCCGCGAGGTCAAGTGCGGGGACTATCTCAAGCAACAGCTGGAATAGCGCGCTGGGGGGAAGGTCCTCCGATTGCCAGGTCAGGTTGAAATTTCATGTCACATCCATGGTCACTCACGCCAATCATGGGTGATGAATGCGTGCAAACCGATTTCACAGATGATCCCGGATTCCTTGCTTATTCCGCCTGCCGACCGACAGGGCTTCGCCGTGCTGGCCCGCGAGCATCACCGGCTGCTGTTGATCTACGCCCGCGCGCTCTCACGGAATGAGGCGACCGCTGCCGATCTGGTGCAGGACGCATTCATCGCCGCCTGGCGCAATCTCGGCCGCTTCGATGTCACCCGCGACTTCGGCGCATGGCTGCGCGGCATCATCCGCAACAAGTGGCGCGAACACCTGCGCAAACATGCCCGCGAGGTCGATGTCGATGAGGCCACGCTCGAGGCATGGGAATCGCGATTCGCCCATTGGGAAGTCGATCGCGGTGCCGGAAACGAGGATCTGTTGGAGACCCTCGAGGATTGTCTCAAGCATTTGCCTGATTCGATGGGCGAGCCGGTGCGGAGGTACTATTACCTTGAAGAAAGCGGCGAAAGCATCGCCACCGCGCTTGGCATTGACACCTCCACATTGCGCAAACGTCTCCAGCGCGCTCGCCAGGCCCTGCGCAACTGCATCGACCGCAAACTTCCAATCCACTCCTGAACCATGAAAAACCATGTGCCATGCGACCCCGCTGCCAATGATGGTGACGACCGTCTCATCGACGCGCTGTTGCGCGAGCATGCCCGCGCCGGCACCGCTGCGGATCAGGCGTTGCTATCGCGTCTCGAGTCCCGTCTTGATGCTGAATCGCCGGAACCCGGCGGATTGGTCGCCATGCCGGTCGCCAAACGCAGGCCATCAAGGTTAGCGTGGACGATCGGTTTGGCTGTGTCTGTTTTGATCGCCGCCGGGTTGACATGGATTCGTCCGTTCGGTGGCGGCGAAACGGATGCCGTTATCGCCGGGGGGGGGCCGCCGGAACGGGATTTGCTGGAAACCTCATTTCCCCCGGAACTCATCGAGGGAACGCCCAAACCGATCAACGTCCCTCATCTCGAACAGGCACCGACACAGGCTCCCGAGTTCTATGTGCCCAAAGGCACAGTGTTGCTCTCCGCAGGAAGGTCCGTCACGGGCAGTGACAAGGATCCGATCATCGGCAGGCTCGACATGATCACCGATGGAGAGAAGGACGCCGGGGAAGGTTACCATGTGGAGATGGCGGAAGGACCGCAGTGGGTCCAGATCGACCTTGGGAAAAGCGCGGACATTTACGCCATCTGGATCTGGCATTTCCATTCCCAGAGGCGCGCCTATCACGATGTGATCGTCCGGATCTCGAATGATCCGGAATTCAGGACGGGCGTGACGACCGTGTTCAACAACGATTACGATGGCTCCGCCGGTTTCGGCATCGGTCGCGACAACCCGTATGTGGAGACCCGCTTTGGCAAGATCGTCGATGGCAAGGGCGCGACGGGGCGTTACGTCCGGCTATACAGCAATGGCAGCACCTCGACGGAAATGAACCATTACACCGAGGTCGAGGTTTACGGTATCAGGCGATGACGCGATCTATGATTCACGCCAGAACAGGTTCCGCGAGTCCCGCCCGCACCAGAAGCGGTTCAAGTTCCGGGTCGCGTCCCATGAAGCGGCGGTAGAGCTCGTCGGCAGGCGCGGAGTTCCCCTTGCTGAGGATGTGCTCGCGGAACGCGCGGCCGGTTGCGGGATTGAGGACGCCTTCCTGTTGGAAGCGGGTGAAGGCATCCGCATCGAGCACCTCGGACCACTTGTAGGAGTAATAACCCGCGGCGTAGCCGGTGGGGCTGGAGAACAAATGGCTGAAGCGCCTCAGCATCGAGGGAGAATCGGTTTTAAGCGGAGCCCTGTATTCCGCAAGGATCTCACGGTCCACCTCGTCCAGATCCATGCCCAGCCAGTGTTTGGCATTCAGGTGGAGTTCCAGGTCGAGCTTGGCGAACGAGAGCTGGCGCATGAATGCGGAGGCGCTGAGGTAATTGCGCGCGGCGATCATCTTGTCAAATAACGGCTGCGGAATCGGCTCTCCGGTTTCATGATGGCGGGCGAACAAGTCGAGTGACTGCCTTTCCCAACAGAAATTCTCCATGATCTGTGAGGGAAGCTCGACAAAGTCCCAAGGCACGCTTGTGCCGGACAGCGACTTGACCGGCACCTCGCTGAGCATGCCATGGAGCAGATGGCCGAATTCATGGAAGATCGTTTCAACCTCGTTGTGGGTCAGCAGGGCAGGGCGGCCATCGACCGGCGGGCTCATGTTTCCGGCGATCAATCCGAGATGCGGTTCGCCCGGGCTTCCGGTGTGCAGCGAATTCATCCACGCCCCGCCACGCTTTGACTCGCGCGGATGCCAGTCCGCGTAGAACGAACCGAGGTGAGCCCCGCTGCTCGAGTCATGGATCTCATAAAAGGAAACCTCGGGATGCCAGACCTCGACCGCCGATGACCCCGCAGGCACCGTTTCGCCGGGAGCGGGACAGATGGTTTCCAGCCTGCGGATGGTGATGCCGAACAGGCGCGATGCGATTTCAAACATGCCGGACATCACGCCATCCACCGGGAAATAGGGACGCAGGAACTCATCATCGAGGTCGTAATTCTCCTTGCGCTGGCGCTCGGCCCAGTAAGCGACTTCCCACGGTTCCAACGCATCGGTGGCATCGCCGGTTTTGGCCGACTTGTATTGCGCGAGCTGCCGGTATTCCGCGTGAAAGGCAGGCAGGATGCGGTCATGCAGGTTTTCGATGAACGCCAGCGCGACCGAACCCGTGCGGGCCATCCGCCGCAAGAGTGTTAGATCGACGAAATGTCCATGCCCGAGAATCGCTGCCTTTTCCTGCCGCAGCTCAAGGATTCTCCAGACGAGCGGAGTATTGTCGTATTGGCCATAGGCACCTACCTTTGTCGATGCCTCCCAGACCTGCCTGCGGATGCCGTCGTCGTGGGCATACTGCATCACCGGAAACATCGACGGAAACTGGAGTGTGAACCGCCAGGCGGGCCGGTCGTCGGTCGCCACGCCTTTGGCCCGGGCATTCGCGGCGGCGGCGGCCTTGGCCGAATCCGGCAGACCATCGAGCCTCGATTCGTCGGTGACCACCAGTTCCCAAGCATTGGTCGAGTCGAGGACATTCTCGCCATATTGCTGGGTGAGTTTTGAAAGCTCCGCCATGATCTCCGACATCCGTAGTTTTTGAGCCGGCGCGAGGTCGGCTCCGGACTGGCGGAAATCGGCGAGGGTCTCCTCGACGAAGCGCTTCCTGACAGGATCCAGTGCCGCGACCTCCGTGCTTTCCCCGACCGTTTTGAGGATGCTCCAGAGCCGGTCGTTGAGTGCGAGTGACGAGTGGAAGTCTGTGACTTCCGGCAGCATGCGGTTGAGCGCCTCGCGCTGTGCCGGGTGGTCGCAGACCGAGTCCAGATGGTTCAGCCGTCCCCATCCGCGCCCGAGGGTTTCGGTGGCGGTTTCCAGCGCGAGGAACGTGGATTGGTAAGTGGCTGCTTGCGGGTCCTGGGAGCAGATGGTCTCGATGGATGTCCTGGCTTCATCCAGGGCATGCCTGATGTCGGGTTCGACGGCATCTGCCGCAAGAGTCGACCAACGGACATGAAATTCAGGTGAGAGAAACGGATGCATGGCTGGCTGGAACATGTGAATGGCGGATTGGGCGGGGCTACAAATCCATGCCGCCTCTGCCCGGTGCTTCGGTTGCAGTGTGATTGCAAGCCGATGCCTGCCTTGTTGGCCTGCCCGGGTCAAGCTTGGTCGTGTTTCAGGCAGTCCCGGCTTCGGAACCTACTTGTAGACGGTGGTGGGAGCCGATGCTCCGATATTGCCCGCCGCGTCGTAGGCATACGCCTGCAGGACATGGGCGCCCGCCGCCGCCTTGGCCGTGTTCCAGGAGAAACTGGTCAGTGCGGTGCTGCTGGTGGCATACAACCTGCCATCGATGAACAGTTCAACCTTGCTGACCTTGACGTTGTCGCTGGCTTTCACGGTGATTTTGACGGTTTTTGCAACCCTTGATCCGTTGGCGGGTGATGTGATGGCCACCACAGGGGCTGTAGTGTCGGCGACAGTTGAATTCCGGACCGATACCTGGATCGAGATGCTGCCGATGTTGTTGGCGGGATCATAGGCCCTGGCTTCCAGAGTGTAAGTGCCATCGGTCAGGGTCGTGGTGTCCCACGTAATGCTGGCGGATGCCGAAGGGCTTTGGGCGAGCAGCACGCCTCCCACATACAGCTCCACGCGCGTGACGCCGGTGTTGTCCGTTGCTGATAGATTCACATTGACCGTGCCGGAGACAATGGCTCCGCTGGCTGGCGAAGTGATGGCGACACTCGGAGGAGTGACGTCCGCCTGGGTTGCGGCGATCGCCGCGGTCACCGCGCGGCTGGCGTTGACACGGCCATTGCCGTAATAGACGTCGTATCCCGCCGCGCCGATGTCGTCGCAGTTTTTTGTCAAAACGCCGACAAGAGTGGCGTTGGAAAGCAGCGGGTTGGCAGCCGACATCAAGGCAACGGCCCCGGCGGTGATGGGGCTGGAGAATGAAGTGCCATCCCATTGGGAGTAGGAGTTCGTTCCATACAGCGTGAGTATGCCGACGCCCGGAGCCGCCACATCGACATACGAGCCATAATTGGACCATGTCGGGCGGCCATCCGATGAATTGGTGGCGGAGACCGCCACCACATTGGTGCAGGCGGCTGGATAGCAGGGGATGTTGTTTCCGTTGTTGCCTGCCGCTGCCACCAGCACCACGTTTTTGTTCCAGGCATAGTTCACGGCGTCCTGCAGCGTCCTTGAGGAAGAAGTGCCACCCAGGCTCATGTTGATGACCCGCGCCCCGCGGTCGGCAGCCCAGATGATTGCATTGGCAATCGACGAGTATGAACCACTGCCATCGGCACCGAGCACTTTGACCGGCAGGATCGGGTTGGCCCAGGCCAGCGAGGCCATTCCAAGTGCGTTGTTTGCCGAAGCGCCAATCAGTCCGGCCACCGCCGTGCCATGTCCGTTGTCATCGGTGGCATCGGCATCGTTGTTGAAGAAATCGTATCCAGGCAGCACTTTGCCTGAAATGTCAGGATGCGAAGCGAGGACTCCGGTATCCACCACCGCGACAATTCCATTCGCAGAACCGGTGCTCAAATCCCAAGCTTGCGGCACCTGCATTTTGGTCAAATACCACTGGCTGCCAGTGACAAAATAGGGGTCGTTGGAAGTTCCGATCGCGTGGGCCACGCAATCATCCTCGACATAGTCAATGCCCTTGTCCTGTTGGAGCGCGGCTTTCAATTGTTGTGAGGCGGCCTGAGGAACCTGAATGATCCGGACGTCAAGCGAGGGGATGTCGCCGATTTCGACCGCCTGATGCGCCGAAATACGCGCATGAAGCGCTGTTTCCGGCATTCCGGGTTTCGGCTTGACCAAGATCCGGGCCTGCGGGCCAGCCGCCGATAACGTCGTGGAAAAGAGCCCGATAAAGGCGGAACCAACGGTGAGGATTGAAATGATCTTGATGGGTTTCATTGGTTGTCAGGTTGTTACCATGATGGTTTCCTCAAAAAATACGGTCAAGCGGCTGCTTGGGCCTGTGATCAAATTTGAGTGCACGTCGTGCCAAATTTGCATTTTTCCTGAAGGAATTGAAAAGGCAGGCGCTCTTCACGGCTTGTGAGGCCCAGCCGGTACAACGCCATTTTCACTGCATGCCGGCACTGGGCGTCGCATATGCGAATTGAAAAATTGCTGAAAAAGGCATTGACATCCCGGAAGATTAATTCAGAGAGGCTTAATGTGGAATTTGTATATATATAAATCCACTATCTTCAGCGTTTATATCCCCCTGCCCTATATCCCCCAAAACCCATGAAAAGAAAACACCTCTATGGTGGCCTGTACTCGCCACTTGCCATCGCGATCGTATCATTGCTCTCCTCCCATGCCACGCGTGCCGCCAGTGCCGCCTGGAATGGCACAACGGACAGCCTCTGGTCCACGACAACCAACTGGAGTGCATCCCCGGTTCCCGGTACGACCGACACCGCTACATTCGACAATGCCGGAAACGGAAACGTCGTCATCGACCTTGAATCCGGTGTGACGACCAAGAGTCTGGTGTTTGATACCGCCAACGTCGCGGCATTCACCATCGGCAGCGTCGGGCAAACCCTCACGCTCGAAGCCGCTGGTTCCGTATTGGTGAACCCCGATGCGGCCAATAACCAGCTGTTCAACGCCAACCTGGCGCTAGCCACCGCAAGCGGAGCCGCCGACTTCACGCTGACCAACAACAGCGCTACGAATTCCCTCACCTTTGCAGGTGCGATCAGTGGCGTCGGTACTGGTGACACAAAAACACTGACGGTTGCCGGCGTCGGTACGACCGCCATCAGTGGCAACATCAGCAATGGAGTCGGTACAGTTGCCTTGAAAAAGGATGGAGCCGGCACTTTGAATCTCTCCGGCACCCACACCTACACCGGCGATACCACCGTGCGTCAGGGAGCACTGAACATCACCGGAGGATCCATCACCAGTGCGGGCGGCTTTTTCGGCGCGATCGACGCTAGCAAACCGATGACCACCCTTAGCGGAAATGCCGCACTGACGTTTACGAATTCGGGGGCTCAGGTTCGTGTCGGTGCGCTCAATAATGGCAACCCCTCCTCGTTGGTGATGACCGGCTCCTCCACGCTTACCACAGCCGGCAATTTCTCGGTCGGCGGATGGCCGGGAGGAACGAACGGCAGCGGCGAATTCGCGATGAAGGATGACGCGGTCCTGACGGTTCAGAGCACCGCCAGCCTTGGTTTTTATGTCCAGGGTGATGGAAGCTCGGGCACCTCCCACATGCTCCTCAGAGACAACGCAATCGTCAACGCCTGCCGAATGACCTTGAGCAGCAACTTCGGCACGCTCACGCAGACCGGCGGCGAAGTGAACATCGATAACAACGGTGCTGCGGGCGGAACCCTCAACCGCCTTGCGAACGGCGCGGGGCGGCAGGCATGGTATAACATGACCGGCGGCTCGTTCAACGTGGCCGGAACGGTCGCATCGACCCTAGCGGTCGGCGTCAACCGAGGGTTCGGCCATATGAATATCACCGGCACAGCCGAGGTGAACCTGGCCAACGCGGTTGACTTCCGGCTTTGCAGCGATCAGAACAACAACGGAAACCGCGGATTCTTTGGCGAAGTCAACCTTAAAGGAGGCACCTTCTCGGTCCCAAAAGTGACTTCTATGGTTGGCGGAGATATTCTGGGCGGCGTGTTCAACTTCAATGGCGGCATATTGAAGGCCACTAAGGACGAACCCGCTTTCATGCAGGACCTTAAGGCGACAAATAACACGACACCGGGTGCGGCCTATGTCTATCCGGGAGGTGCCGTGATCGACACCAATACCTTCAACATCACCATCGCCCAACCGCTGCTCGAGCCTGTCGGCAATGGCGTCACGAGCATCTCATTCAATCCCGGCACCAAGACGTATGTGGCGCCGCCACGGATCGACATAGCCTCCCCACCTGGTAGCCTGCCGGCTCGCGCCCAATGTTTCGCCACGCTCGATGACAACGGCCAGATCAACGGAATCATCCTGACCAAGCCAGGCTTCGGTTACACGACCGAGTCCACCAGCATGACCTTTGACATGGGCGATGCCACGGCGATTTGCACGTTCGGCCCGGTTACCGGAGGCGGTTTGACCAAGAAAAGCACCGGCAACCTGACGCTTTCCGGCGTGAACACCTACACCGGCGACACCTTCATCCAACAGGGAGGGCTCACGCTTGCCAGCACCGGCGGATTGAAGTTCAAGATCGGAGCCAACGGGGTGAACAACCAAATCACCGGCACTGGCAGTGTGCAACTGGACGGGGCCTTCCTGATCGATCTGACCGGAGCTTCCGCAGTTGCCGGTAACAGTTGGACTTTGGTTGACGCCGCCACGCTGACCGAAAACTTCGGAGCGACCTTCACCGTCACCGGATGGACTGAGAACGGGTCCGACTGGACCCTGCCTGACGGAGAAACCGGCAACTTGTGGAAGTTCAGTGAGTCCACTGGTGTCCTTACCTATCAGAGTGCCTCCACTCCCTACCAAACTTGGGCCGATGGCTATCCAGGCACCGATCTGTCCGATCCCGCCGCCGATGCGGATGGCGATGGTGTGAGCAACTTCGAAGAGTTTGCTTTCGGTCTGAATCCCACCGACGGAGCATCGGCCAATCCGATTGTGGACTCCTCGGATCTTGCCAACGGCGTGTTCACCTACACCAGGTTGGTTGACAGCGGCCTTACCTACACGGTGTGGACCTCTGAAGACCTGAAAACCTGGACCGTTCCGGAAAATGTCAGCGAAAGTCCGGGTGCTGCCGTGGATGGAGTTCAGCCAGTGACGGTGGAGATCAGTCCGCTCCCGTCCGGCAGCAAGTATTTTGTGCGGGTGTCCGCGCAGTAAAATCCTGCTCAGTTGAAACCACGAGGGCTGGTGGCACATGTGTCGCCAGCCCTTTTTCGCGTGATGACGCCGTTTCAGTTAGATCGATGTTTGCAAATCGGCAGGCCTATTCTTCCCGGAAGTCGGGCTTCGGACGGGAATCACCCTGTGCCGGATCGGCGCTTGCCAGGGTTGCGGTCCGCGGCAGTGGCTTCAGCGTCTGCGGTGTTTTTTTGATTTCCCTTGTTTCTTGCTTTTCGCGGGAGGTCCGGCTTTGGCGGCGGGTTTGGATTTCGGTTTGCCGCGGTGTTTGGTGGTGGGCATCGCTCCGGGGCGTGATGCCGGGCGGGCTTGCGATGGGATCCGGCCTTGGATTGTGCCCGGGCTGGTCGGTGGGCCGGCGACGGCGAAATCGACGAAGCGTTTTTCGCGGTCGAGGCCGATGACGTGGAGCGGGAGCCGCATGCCCATCTGGATGATTTTTCCATCGGCGGAGACCCATGCGCCACGGTGGCTTTCAAGGCGCCATCTGCCGGGCGGAAGGTCCTCGCGTTTGACCACGCCGCGCACTCCCATGTCGGGGATTTCGACCATCAGTCCCATCGGGCGGCAATCGGTGACGAGGCCGTCGAACTCGTGGGGATCGTGCATTTCCGCGACACGCTGGAGGTATTCGAAGAGCTTGATTTGCTTCGTTTCACTTTCGGCTTCTGCGGAGTTGCGTTCGGTATCGGAGATGTGGCGTGAGATGTCGCGCAGGTCGGACTGGGGCGGGGTGCGGTCCGGATTGGCGGGAGGGTTGGCGAGCAGCGGTTGGAGCGCGCGGTGGACGATGAGATCGGCGTAGCGGCGGATCGGGCTGGTGAAGTGGCAGTAGTCACCCTTGGCGAGGCCGTAGTGGCCGATCGGGTCTGCGGAGTAGGCCGCGCGTTTAAGGCTTTTGAGCAATCCGAGCTTGATGATGTGTTCCTCCGGGGAACCCTTCGATTCATCCAGCAGCTTTTGGATATGGGCGCGGTTCGTGAGGTCGCCGGGGCGGTAGCCGTGGAGTTTCGCGGTTTCCGTGTAGTCGATCAGGCGGGATGGATCGGGGTCTTCGTGGATACGGTAAACGGCGGGTTTCATCCGTTGGCGGAGGATTTTGGCGACGGCGTCGTTGGCGGCGAGCATGCATTCCTCGACGAGCTGGTGGCTTTCCGTGTGGATCACCGGTTCGGCGGCGCAGGCGCGGCCTTGGTCATCGAGGCGGATTTTGATTTCCGGCATTTCCAGGTCGAGCGCGCCATTTTCGAAGCGGCGGCGGCGCATGACCGAGGCGAGCTTCCATGCCTCGCGGACCATGGGCACGAGTTCCGGGTCGGAGCCCTCGGGGGCGGGACCACCATCGAGGATCGTCTGTGCCTGTTCGTAGGAGAGTTTCGCCCGGCTGTGGATCACCGCGTCGAGGAAGCTGGCGCGGGTGACTTCTCCGGTGGAAGAGATTTCCAACAGCGCGCACTTGGTCAGGCGGTCCACGTTGGGTTTGAGCGAGCAGATGCCGTTGCTGAGCTCGACCGGCAGCATAGGCAGCACGCGGTCCACAAGATAGGTCGAGTTTCCGCGTTCGACGGCCTCCTTGTCCATCGGGCTGCCGGGCTTGATGTAGTGGGAAACATCGGCGATGTGGACGGCGAGCGTCCATCCGTTGGAATTTCCGCCGACCCAGATCGCGTCGTCGTGGTCCTTGGCGTCGGCGGGGTCGATCGTGATGACGAGGGGTTCGCGCCAGTCCTTGCGGCGTGCGATTTCCGAGGGTTCGGGTTCCTCGGGGACCGAGCGTGCGGCGGCGAGGACCTCGTCGGGGAACGAAGTGCGCAGGCCGAAGCGGTGGATGACCGCGATCATGTCCACGCCGGGGTCGCCGGGCCAGCCGAGCACCTCGATGATGCGGCCGCGCGGGGTGGTTTTCGGGTCGGTCCAGTCGTCGAGATCGACCACGACGAGTTGTCCTTGCTGGGCGGTGGTGTCGCCGGAGATTTCGATGCGGCCATCGACCGCCTTATCCTCGCATTCGACCCAGCCGAAGTTGGCTTTCCTGCGGTAGATGCCGGCGAGGCGGCCGGACCGGCGGGAGAGGATTTTTTCGACCTTGCCGCGGGGTTCGTCCGGGGTGTCGGGGATGATTTCGCTGCGGGTGCGGAATGGGCGTTTGGGCGCGGGTTTTTGGATTGAAACGAGGACGCGGTCGCCATCGAGGGCGGTTCCGGTGTCGCGGCGCGGGATGTGGATGCGGTTGAGGGCGGCCAGGTCCAGCCCGGTGGCGAGGTTGGATTCGTTGGTGGCGTCGGGGAAAAAGAAAGCGTGCCCCTTGGGGTGGAACTTCAGGGTGCCGGTGAGCGAGTTACCGGCGGTTTTCGGTTTCAGCAGGTAGCACGCCTTTTTCCCTTCGTGGATTGTGCCATCCGCGACGAGTGATTCGATGGCTTTGCGGAGGTTCGAGCGTTGTTCCACCGGGACCTGGAGGTGGCGGGCCAGCGATGATTTGGTCATCGGCTGGGTGGGATTGGACTGCATGTGAGTGAGAATCCTGTCTCGCAGAGGGTCGCCGGGCATGGCGCATTCTGCCGCTGCGGGACATGGGCCGCAACGGCAAAGGCTGGAAATATCATGTTGCGTCGGGCTCGTGTCGGGAGTAGGTGTTTACCATGTGAATATGAGTTTTCCGCCGATGCTTTGTTTGGGCGGGAAAAAATGTGTTTGCGCCATATCCTGAAAAAAACATCCTCACCCCGTCATGAAAAACCCAACTTCACGCCGTGCGAGCGGCTTCACACTCGTCGAGCTTCTGATTGTCATTGTCATCATTGCCGTATTGGTGTCGCTGGGCGTCCCGTCAGGTCTGCGGGCGATCCAGAAGGCGAAGATGACCACCGCATTGGCCGCTGCGAATGGAGTTGAGACGGCGGTGAACGCCTTTTACAACGAATATGGCACCATGCCGGTGGACGGGCTTTCGGCTGACACCAATCCGCCGATTCAGACGGATGACCAGGAGTTTCTCAACGTGCTGCTTGGCAAAGAGGATGCTGATCCCCCGCTCAACACGCGTGCCATCAAATACCTGAATGTGCCCGAGGGCAAAAGAAAGGGTTCGGGCGGGACGGATGGCCTTGTGTACAACGACTCCCAGGAGGTGATTGGCCTGTATGACCCCTGGGGTGGTTTGTTCTATGTGGTGCTTGACGGCGATTACGACGAGGAAATCGATGTTCAGCCGACTGCCGCCGCCGGGCCCAAGACATTGAATGGCCGCCGTGTCGCGGTCTGGTCGAACGGCGCGGATGGGGTCAATGGCGGGGGTGAGGCAGGTGACGACGTCAAGACCTGGAAGTGATCCGCCGCTGCGGATCATCTAACGACTTCGGTGCCGACGCCGCCATCGGTGAAGATTTCCAGCAGCAACGCGTGCGGCTGGCGTCCATCGACAAAGTGCACCTTGCGCACGCCGGCGTTGAGCGCGTCCACGGCACTGCGGATTTTCGGGATCATGCCGCCGGAGACCGTGCCATCGGCGATCAGGTTTTCCGCTTCGCCGCGGGTGACGGATTTGATCAATGAGGAAGGGTCCTTGGGATTGGAAAGCAGGCCGGGGACATCGGACAGATAGACCAGTTTGGCGACGCGGAGTTCCTTGGCGAGGGCGGCGGCGGCGAGGTCGGCATTGATGTTGAGGGGCTTGCCGGTGGCGAGCTCCGCGGCGAGCGGTGAGATCACCGGGACGATGCCGGACTGATAGGCGGCGTCCATGTGGGTGAGGCGGCAGCCGACGACTTCGCCGACGCGGCCGATATCGACACGGTTTCCCTGCGGATCGGTGCCCTTGATTTTTTCACCGAGGAAAACGTCGTTGCCCGGGATGCCGACGGCCTTACCGCCGAAGTCGCGGATCATGCGCACGAGGCCCGGGTTGATTTCCTCGGAGAGGACGCGGGCGACGATGTTGATGGCTTCCTCGGTGGTGACGCGGAGGCCACCGATGAATTGTGCTTCGAGGCCGGCCTTTTCCATGGCGGCGGAGATGGCTTTGCCGCCACCGTGGACGACGATTGGATTGATGCCGGCGACTTCGAGGAAGACGACATCGCGCATTACCTTGGCGACCAGGTCGGGGTTTTCCATGGCGGAACCACCCATTTTGATGAGGAAGGTCTTGCCGCGGAACGCCTGCAGGTATGGCAGCGCCTCGATCAGCGCGTTGGCTTTATCAATCGGTTGCATCGGGCGGATGATGGACGGAAGCGGCGGGCAAGGCAAGGCGGGGTCGACTTTGATTTGTGATTTGGGGCTTGCCGGCGCCAAGGCTAACGCATCAAAAAACATGGGATTTGCCGCCAAGCCGCAAAGTGGCCGCAAAGGAATTTTCAAAGAACTTGGACATGGCAGAACGAAATTGCCACTTGTTGAAGCGGCTTTCGGGCTCTGCTTTTGAGTATCTTTGGGGTTCCCAGGCGTCCATTGCGGCTTGGCGGTGATCAATCTGAGATCTAGATGCGCCGGCCCTGCTGCCTGGGCTTGTCAAGCGGCGGGATTTCGGGATGGTTGGCGGTGATGAGTTCCATGCTACAATGGGAGCGCCGATTCGGGTGGCTGTCCTTTCCGGGGTTTCTGCGGTTTTACGTCTTGATGCACGCGTTGGTTTACGTGTCGCAGTTGGTGAGGCCGGGGATTGGGTATTTGTTGGAATTCGACAGGGAATTGATTCTTTCCGGCGAGGTCTGGCGGGTGGTGACCTTTCTATTTGCGTCCTCGGGATTTTCAGGATTGGGGTTTCTGGGCATCCTGTTTTTCTATTTCATGGTGATGATCGCCTTCATGATGAGTCAGGCGCTGGAAGAAGCCTGGGGTGTGTTCCGGACCTCCTTGTTCCATTACTGTGGGGTAATCGGGTTGATTATCGGCAACTTCGCGTTTCCGGACCTGATGCCGGGGTCGGGATTTTTGATTTACGGCACCTCGTTTCTGGCGTTTGCCACCTTGTTTCCGCGGGTGGAGTTTCTGATGTTCCTGATCATCCCGGTGCAGATCCGGTTTCTGGCCATGTTGCAGGGGGTGTTGATGATCGCATCGGTGTTTTCCAACGTCTGGCTACTGCCATTTTATCTTTTGGCCTGCGCCAACTATCTGGTGTTTGCCGGGATTCCTGCGTTGCGCGGGACGGCGCGGGTGATCGAATCCGCGCAGCGGCGCAGGCGGTTCAACGCCGCGAGGGATGCGGGGCCGGAGTCGTTTCACAGCTGTGCGGCCTGCGAGCGCACCGAGGTGACCGATCCCGGGCTTGAGTTCCGGGTGGGTGAGGACGGGCGGGAGTATTGTATCGAGCACCTGCCGGAGCAGGCGGGCCGCGGGTCGTGAGCCGGCTTAAAGGATGTCGCGGATGAATGCGTCCTTGCGGAAAATCGAGAAAGCGTCCGGTTCCTCGCCGGTGCCGATGAAGCGTGGGGTGATGCCGAGCTGATCTTGGATGGTGACGGCGATGCCGCCCTTGCCGGAGCCATCGAGTTTGGTGACGATCAGTCCGTCGAGCGGGCTGGCCTTGTGGAATTCGCGTGCCTGATTGAGGGCATTGGTGCCGGTCGTTGCGTCCACCACGAGGAGCGTGAGGTGTGGGGCGGAGGGATCCTGTTTGGCGAGCGTTCGGCGGATTTTCCCGAGTTCCTCCATCAGATTGTGGCGGGTGTGGATACGGCCTGCGGTGTCGCAGATCAGGAACTCCGTGCCTGAGGCGATGGCTTTCTGGTGGGCGTGGAAGCAGACGGACGAGGGGTCCGCGTTCGGGTTGCCGCTGACGACGGGGAGATTGAGGCGGTCGCCCCAGCGCTGGAGTTGTTCCACGGCGGCGGCGCGGAAGGTATCGGCGGCGGCGAGCATCACCGAGCGGTTGCGTTTTTGCAGCCAGAGTCCGAGTTTGGCTGAGGAGGTGGTTTTGCCGGTTCCGTTCACGCCGACCACGAGGATCACGAAGGGCTTGCCATCGGCGCGGGGTTCGGGCGGGAGCGTGTCATCTGGGAGACGTTCGGCGAGGTGTTGACGTGTGGTTTCGATCACGTCATCGGCGGAGATTTGGCGGCCGAGGACGCGGAGTTTGTCGGTGATGGCGGTGGTGAGGTGGATGCCGAGGTCGGAGCTGATGAGGTCCGCTTCGAGGTTGTCCCAATCGATTTCCGCGTGGTTGGTGATTTTGTTGAAGAGGGATTTGAAGAAGCCGGCCATGATTGCTGGGGCAGAGTAACCGGGGGCCGGGACGGGTCAATGGGATAGCGGTGGGGGCAAGGTGGTAAATTTCTTGTCGGCGGGTGGGGGCGCGGGTAACTCTCGCGCATGCTTCCTGAAATACGTGCGCTGTTGATTTTGCAGGACCGTGACCGGCGCTTGCTGGCCCTTTCGAAGGAGCTGGAAAAGCTGCCACAGGATGAGGCGCGGGCGAAGACCAAGCTGGCCGGGGACGAGGCGGCGGTGAAGAAGGCGCATGAGGCGCTGGTGGATTGCGAGTTGCGGCTAAAGCGTCTGGAATTGGATGCGGGGACGCGCAAGACGACGATCCAGCGGCTGAAGAACCAGCAGTTCGAGACCCGCAAAAATGACGAGTATCAGGCCTTGGGCAACGAGGTGGTCCGGTATGAGAAGGAGCTCGACGAGTTGGAGACGCGGGAGCTGGAGTTGATGGAGGAAATGGATGGGCTGCGGGCGGCGGAGAAGGTGGCACAGGATGCCAGGGCGCGGACCGGAACGCTCGTGGCGGAGGATCTTGCATCGATTGCGAGCCGCAGGGAGAGGATGCTGGCCGAGCAGGCGGAGTTGTCCGCCGAGCGGGTGCGGCTGGCCTCTGAAGCGCCTTCTGAGATGCTGCCGTTGTATGAGAGGCTGATGAAATCCAAATCCGGATTGGCGCTGGCACCGATGGATGAGGGCAAGTGCAGCGGTTGCCACATGAAGTTGATTGCCTCCACCGTGGTGGCCGTGCAGAGCGGCCGGGAGGTCACCCGCTGTGAGGATTGCGGCCGGATTTTATACGTCGCGGAGTAGAAGCCCAGCCGTGCGGCAGGGCCGCGCAGGGTGATGGGGCCCCGGTCAGTTGTTGAGGAACTCGCTACGGCGTTGTTCCAGCACGACCAGCCAGTTCATCATTGTTACGGGCGGCAGCTCGGCGGGGTGGGTGATCGGACGGAGATTGACGGTGATCTTGTCCGCGGACAACTGGTTGCCGGTCATCGTCATCGAGTCGAGTGGGCGGACGGGCTGGGTGTCCAGTTCGTTGGCGAGCGAGCCGATTTGGCCGCCGACATTCACGCCGAGTGGCTCGACGTTCACGCCGAAGCGTTTTTCCGGCATGAAGAGCGAAACCGGCGGGTAAAAGGTCTCCGTGGAGGTGTAATCCGCCGGCGGGGTGGTGGGAACGACATTGAAATTGTCACCGAAGTAAGTGCGGAGATTGGTGACCAGCGAGAATCCCTTGGTGAAGGAACTGAGATCGGTCGCCTCCTCGATGATCAGTCCGTAATCGATATCGGTGCACGGGATGGATGGTTTGGTTAGATTGACGTCGCCGGTGGCGGCGGTGTAGTCCACATTGACGACGATCGAGTTGTTGACCGAGGTGTTGCTGGCGGTGAGCAGGTTGAGGTATGGGGCGAAGCGCTGTGGATAGACAGCGAGGCAGATTTTCCCGGAGGGCAGGGTTTTCACGCGGTATGGCGGGCTCGGGCGGTAATATCCGGCCTTGAGGTAGCCGACGTTGGGGTCGCCGAAGGTCGCGTTGTTGAACTGGACCACGCCGGTGACATCCTTTTTGAAATAATATCTGCCGTTGATGCCGTAGGCGACGTCCACGACATCGGTGAAGTTGTAGCTCTCGTATTCGTTGCACACCTTCACGTATCCGCGGGGCAGGTCGGCGACGATGCCTGTGATGAGCGGCTCGCGGTAGGATTCGCGGACGCCGTTGCGCATGTAGCTGAAGCGCAGCTCCGTGGGGGTTTTGTTGGTGGAGCTATGGACCTTGGTGATGTCGAGCTGCATCGCGCACTGGAGGGCACCGACCGAGTAATTGTTCCAGGAGGTCGGGGAGAGCGTGTTGGATTCCGTGGTGTGGGAGAAACGGTCGAAGAAATCCGCGCCGCGGTTGATGGGAATGAAGGCGACCCTGCCGCTTTCCGAGGCGAGCGAGACGGGGAAGAAATCGCCCTGGGTGACCTGATAGGCTTCGCGGATTCCCGGGCTGAACGGGCTGCTGGTGAAGCTTTGGCCGCCGATGGTGGCGTCATTGGAGAGAGTCATGCTGCGGCGGCTTGAGAGTGTCGGGAGGTCGGTTTCCCCTTCGACGAGTGCCTTGCCGGCGAAGATGCCGCCCTGGATGTTGTAGTTTTGCCATGATTCTCCGGACTCATGTTGGCCGAGTGCCATGAACGAGGATGCGGAAATCGCGAGTTGGGACGGGATTTCATAGATGGAGAGCACGAATTCACGGCGCGAGTTCGGCACACCGGTCAGGGCCCGGTCATGGTTGGCGACATCCATCGAGAAGGCCCACCAGTTGCGTTTGGCGACGAAGGGGGTGCCGGGTGTGGCGTATCCGAAGTTGATGCGCGGGTAGGTGATCAGGTTGAATCTCGGGTAGGTTCCGACCGGCAGGCCCACGCCGGATTGGCCGAGGGGACCGTATTGTTTGTCATTCGAGATGATGGGGAAGACCTTGTCGTTGGCGATCGTGGTGAAGTTTGCGGTTTCGAGAGGGACTGGAAATCCCGGGCCGATGACTTGGTTGATTCCCTGGGAGATGAAGGTGCCGGTATAGCTGGGAGATCCACCGGCCGGGCTGAACACGCTGGTGACGGTCCCGAGGGCGGAGTCGCCGGTATTGGAAACGCGGAGTTGTGGGATGTTGATGGTGGTGAGCAGGTTCGAGGGGATCGAGGTTCTGGCGTTGGCGAGATCCAGTGCTTCGGTGAAAATATTCTGCCAGCGCAGCGGGTTGCGGGTGGTGCTGCTGGCATTGGCACCGTTTTGCATCGAACGGATGGCGCGGTTCGGGGTGATGGCGACGATTGCCCGAAGGATGCTGTCTTCCTTTTCGACATAATCGACACGGAGTTGGGTGCGTCCCTGGGTTTGGTTTGCGGCGATGGCGCGCCTGTGGGCGTGGATGGTGAGCAAGAGCAGGACCGCGCCGGTGGCCAGGACCATGACATAGGAGATATAGCCGGGTTTGCCGGGTCTGGAGCATTGGATTTTCATAGCTGCATGCTTCCGGAGTATGTGATTTCCTCACCTGCGGGGCCGAAAAGGGTCATTCGCAGGATGCCTTGCTCGATGGAGAATGCGACATTGGTGGCCTTTTTGGTGACGTACCATTCCGGTGTGGCAAGCGGGCCGTGGGTGGGGACGATGTAATAATAGAGGGCAGGTCCCGAACCGAGGTCCTGGAATGCGAGGATCGAAGCGCGCTGCGTCCCGTCGGGCATGTTGTGGTTCAGCACCAGCACCGGGGATGCGGAAATGCGGGGGTTCATGCCTGACAGGGCGTCGGCCAGCGAGTCATGGAGCCGGAAGCGTGCGGACTTGCCGATGAGGCGGGAGACGTGCATGCTGATGACCGGGGCTTCCTGGGTGAGGAAATTCTGGGCCTGGAAGATCCGGAGGAAGGCGAGTTGTTGGTTGAACAAGGCGATGACCATGGCACCGGTGGCCATTCCGAGCAGCATTGCAATGGAGAGTTCCAGCAGGGTGAAAGCCCGGCGAACCCGATGGACGCGCGATTTCATTGCGAGCGGAGGACGGTTCGGGATTTGGCGTAGGTGCGCTTTCCGGCGGTGTAGGTGAGGACGCTCTGGGCTTTCCATACCTTCATGGCGGCCGGGTTGGTGGTGGTGGTGCCGCTACCGCCGTCGAGCGGGTAGTTGCCAGGGTCGGCAAAGCGGGTTCGGACCAGATTGGCGGTGACCGGGACGTTTCCGGGGAGGCGGCCGATCGTGACGGTGGAGGTGCTGGTGGCAGGGTAGGCGGGCCAGGGGGATGAAGGGCCAACGAGGTCTTCGAATGGGATGCGTTCGGCAAGCGCCCTTTCGTAGGTCAGGTAAGCGTCCGTCAGGGATTGTTGGAGTGTCCACTGGCGTGGGTGGAGGATATTGAGGGAGATTTTCAGGAGGACCATTCCGAGCAGGCTGAGGATTGAAAGCGCGATCATGGCTTCCAGCAGAACCATGCCGTGGCGGAAAGATCGCGCCTTGCGCGGGGAGGGGGGATTCGCGATACTCCCGGCATGTGCGGGCGATTCGGGAGATGGGTTTGCAAGCTGGCATGGCTGGCAGGCATGCTCGGCGGCGTGGCGGCAGCTCAGGGCGTGATCGAGCCGCCTTTTGGTCTGCATTGGGGGGATTCTCCGGAGAAACTGGTGACCTGGGCGTCGCGTCACAAGCTGGACATTGACATCCAGCTGCCTGGGGATCAACCGGGATTGAGGATTGTGAGGATTGGGAGGAAGAAGGGTTTTTTGCCCGAGAGCAAGGCCGGAGCGGTTGAGGGGCGCTTCCTTGGTGGCCGGCTTTACGAACTGGGTATCCATTATTCCGACGCCGAAGCGAGTGCGGAAATCATGGAGGCCAGGTTTGAGGAATTGAAAAAGCAGCTTGCCGCCGAGCACGGGGCGCTGCGTGCCAACCAGCAGCAGCGGACGGTGGCTGATCAATTCGTGACAAGGACGCAATCGTTTCATCGGGAGCCGGTCAAAGGGATGTTCCTGCTACTGGCTTTCACGGAGGTGGAGGATCTCCTGAGAAAATCCAGGGAAGCCCGGTTCACGTTGATTTATCGGAATGACAATCTGAAGAAAGAGCTGCAGGAGGCGATGGGCATCAAGTGAGGTGTCACTTGATGGTGGTGAAGGTGCCTTGAATTTTGATGGTGCGGTCCACATCAAAGCTCACATAGGCCAGGCGGTCGATGCCGAAGGGGGTGGCGGTGAGGATTTCCATCGTCCATCGTCCGTCCGAGGTAAGCACCGTATCCCAGTTGTTGACCGTGAGCACGCGGTTCTGTGGGACTGCGTCGTAGACCACGAGGCCGGATCCGGGGACGACGGTTCCCTGCGTGCCGAGGGCTTGTTCGCCTTTATAGACCTGGGCGTAGGTGCGTGAGTCCGGATAGAGGTCGTTGAGAGTGAACGTCAGGGTGGGGACGTCGAAGCGGATCTTCTGGTTGGGCGTGATCCCGGCGATGCTGCCGTCGGCCACGGGCCACACCTGCAGTGTCATGGCCGAGAGTTGGGATGACGGGGCCTGATAGTCCGGCTGGGAGAAAACGGAAAAGCGTTCCTCGCCGCGGACCTTCGAGCGATCCGCGCCGGGCACCGAATTGATCGCATAGCTGAGGCGGTGGATTGCGTTGTCCACCAAGGTGCGTTGGTCGTAGAGGGTTGCCTGGTTGCGATCGATGTCCTCGCCGGTTCCCTCGGCTCCATAGGATTGGACGTGGCGGAACAGCTTCACACTTTTGGCGGCCTCGGGGGCGTCCTCCACGGCATCCGTGAGGAGGCCGGAGACATTGATATCCACGATGAACGGCCGATCGGCCCGGGTGCGCGGGACGGCGGTGTAGGTATTCGGGTCCTCCGAACGGATGACGACGTCGGCCATGGGGACGTAGGTGCCTACGTATTTCGTATCGAGCAGGTAGACCGTGAGAGGGTCGGCACGGATGGTCCAGAGTTCGAAGCGTGCGCCGCCGGGATCGATGGCCAGAGGCGAGAGGGTTTCTCCCTGGCCGGTTACCGAGACATCCCACTGGACGGGCATGCCATTGAGGATCGGGAGTTGGACCTGGCGCAGCCAGTTATTGTAATCCACGCCGGGCTGTGCGTGTGCCAGGCCGATCATGGCGGGGAGAATGGCGAGAATAATCCGGGTTTTCATGGTGGGTTGACGGTTTGGGTTGTGGCCGGGGCGTCTGGTTCGGCGGTGGTGTCAGGTTTGGCCGGGGCATCGGGCTGGTCCGTCTTGGTTGCCTCCGGGCTTCTCAGCGGGAGCACCGAGATCGGGCCACCGAGATAGGTGGCGACGACCAGGTTGCGGCTTTTTTCAATCTGTTTGAGGGTTTCTTCGGCGATGGGTTTGTTGCCTTCCGCTTGGGCGCGGGAGACCTCGACCGTGGTGATCCAGCCGCGGTTGGCGGCGAAAAAGTCACCAAAGCTGACGATGCGGCAGCCGGGTTGGGCTTTGAGGCGGTCCTTGAGGGCGGGTGGGGATGCGAGGATCGCGCGTTTCGGGACGAGGGTGAGCAGGCCATTGAAGCAGACGATATCGGATTGTTCGAGCAGGTTGGCCGGTTGGTTGACCTTGGAGGCGTCTTCGCCCTTGGCGGTCTCCAGCTTTTTCATCGGGTCGATTTTTTCCGAGTATCGCATTGCCCGGGCGAGCTGTTCATGCGTGGCGGCATCCCGGAATTTCGGTGGTTCGGCTGCCATAGCCCCGGCTGAGGCGAGCAAGGGCAGGGCGAAAAGGCATGGAGCGACCTGGATTTTCATAAGACGCGGCGGGTGAGGAACGCAGAGGAGAATGAGACGGCTCAGGGGTTGCTGGGATAGGCCCCGCCACCGCTGCCTTCATCATCGAAGTTCGGATCAGTATCGAGGTTGATGAACGGGGCGTTGCCCGGGTTGCTTGAATCGATGCCGTCGATATTGTTGCCGTGGCCGTTGTTGGATTTGAACTTCGGCTTGAAGGTGACGAGCAGCACAACATCTTGGAGGTCGAAGCCTTCGTTGGTTTTTTGTGAGGGGGTGTGAGTGGTCTCGATCAGGACGATCACATCCATGGGGTTGATCATCACCTTGCCGGTAGGATCGAGGTAGGGTTTCATGAATTCCTCGAGTGCCGGGGATTGGTGCATCGGGATTGTGGTGGGCGGGGTTTCGCCGCTGATCAGGGTCACCACGTTGCCATTGTTGTTGTCCGAGGTATAGGTGGGACCCCAGCCGCCGGGGACGGCGTTTTTGCCGCCGAACTCGATGGACTGGTTTTTGGGGATTTCCGTGGTCCAGACGACCGTGTCCGGGTTCACATCCAGATTGGTTCCGGTGAAAACCGGGGTGTAGGAGCCGCCGTTGAAACTGACGAGGGCTTGTGCGGTTCCGGGGGTGGAGCT
Source organism: uncultured Luteolibacter sp. (assembly GCA_964399305.1). Lineage (GTDB taxonomy): Bacteria > Verrucomicrobiota > Verrucomicrobiia > Verrucomicrobiales > Akkermansiaceae > Luteolibacter. The sequence goes on along the minus strand of CAYNQJ010000002.1, from coordinate 79,411 downwards.
GGTGCTGCCGGGAGTGCTGGTGGTGACGCCCACGCCGATGACGCGGATTTCACAGACCACGTTTTCCTTGGCCTCCAGTTCGCCGTCATCCTCGATAGTGACCCAGTCCTTGGCGACGGAGGGGAAATTGATCGCCCAGTTGAGGGTCGGGTGGGTGCCGGCCTGGACGATGGTCGGGTAGGCGTTGAGCCATCCGGCGGGTTGGAGCGGGATGGTGTTGGTTTTGTTGTTTTGCGCCATGGCGGCCGGGGCGAGCAGGCCGAGCGCGGCGATGGTGGCGGGGAGCGTGTGTGGATGAATGGTTTTCATGGCTGGTTGCGGTTTGGATTTTTGTTAGGGGACCTTTCGGTCCTGCGGGACGAGGGAATGCGGATCAATGGGATGAGGTTGGGGCAGGATCGGGCACGGGGCTATGGATGACACGGAAAGGTTTCAATGGGGCGGGGGGATGGAATCGAGGGCCCAGCTGAGCCAAGGGCCTTTGGGGACCTCGTGATCGGTGACGAAGCGCCATTCCACTTTGGCACCGCTGCGGAGCTTGAGGAAGTCGCGCACGGCGGGACTGAGGTCAATGCCGGCGGACTGGTTGCGGTTCGGGCGCGGGCTTTCGTTGCCGAAGACGTATTGCCAGTGATCGGTTTCGAACGGGCCGACGTCTTCCCATTGGGCGTAGCAGACGCGGCCAGCGTGGTGGATCGCGACCCAGCGGCCCTTGCAGACCGAGATGCCATCGCCACGGTAGTTTTCCCAGAACCAGGGGATCACTTCGGCAGCTTCCGGACGGTGGATGCCGCCCGGGGCAACGTCATTGTATGGCAGGGCGATGTAGAACGGGTTAATGGATGGGGAGAAATCCGCAGGCAGGTAGCCATTGCGGCGTTCCGGGTGATCGTAGCCGCCAAAGGTTTCCTGCCAATTCTGGTCCCAGGCGCTCTGGGTATTGGGTGTGGGGTTGTTTTCGGACGGGAGTTCGCCGACCCAGAAGACGGTGGCCACGACGTTGCGTTTCCATGGGCTGGAGCCCCGCATGGCATCGCCGGAGCTTTCGAGAACGACTCTCGCAGGTGCAGGGATGCCGAAGGGGTCGCTCAGGGAGGGCAGTGCCTCGCGGCGGTCGTTGAGGAAATCCTCGTGTGAGGAGACAAGGCGTTCCGACAGGTTTGCCGCAGTCACCGATCCGGCAAGGATGGCGGAGAGGAACAGAGTTCTGTGACTGGCGGACTTCATGAGGCGGCGGGACTAACGAAAATTTGGATGGGCATATTCCATGCATTCATCCGTAAATTTGATACAAGATACGGATCTTTATGGGATTCCACAAGAGGAAACTTCACCTAATTCGGAGGCAATTCGCGACAAAAGTATCGCAGAAATTGCGCGAGAAAACCCGACCGGTCCGGACGGTTTGGTGGGATTGTCAGAAAAATGGCGGGGGCCGGCCTCGGGCGGCGGCTGTCGGGTCGTTATCGGCCCCGGTGTCCTATCGGCCCGCCTGTTTACCCCATGAGTCTTTCAGCGCGACGGTGCGGTTGAAAACGGGTTTGGAGCCGGGTTGGTGGTCTTTCGAGTCGCTGATGAAATAGCCGACACGTTCGAACTGGCAGGAGAACCCGGGATCCGCGAGGGCAAGCGAGGGCTCGACCCTGGCGTTGACGGTTTGGAGGGAGTGCGGGTTGAGCACGCTGAGGAAGCCGCCCTCGGCATCATCCGGGTTTTCGACGCTGAAGAGGCGGTCGTAGAGGCGGAGTTCGGCAGTGGAGCCGGTGGCGGCATCGACCCACTGGATGGCGGCGCGGCATTCGACGCCCTCGGGGGCATCCTGGCCGACCGAGCCGGGGAGGATGGCGGCGCGGACCAGGGTGATGTTTCCGGCGGAGTCTTTCTCGAACGAGGTGCAGCGGATAATGTGTCCGCCCTTGAGGCGGACATGGCGGCCGGGACCCAGGCGGTAGAATTTTTTCGGCGGGTCTTCCATGAAGTCGTCGCGTTCGATCCAGAGTTCGCCGCTGATCGGGATTTGGCGGTCGCCGGCGTCCGGGTTTTGCGGGTGGTTGGCGACGGTTGCGTGGTCGAGCGGGTCGTCATTCCAGTTTTCGAGGACCAGTTTGAGCGGGTCGAGCACGGCCATGCGGCGCGGGGCCTCGCGGTTGAGGAAATCGCGGACCTCGAACTCCAGCAGGGCGACATCCGTGATGCCGTTGAACTTCGTGATGCCGATGCGTTTGCAGAAATCGCGGATGGCCGGGGCGGGGTAGCCGCGGCGGCGCAGGCCGGAAATCGTGGGCAGGCGCGGGTCGTCCCAGCCGCTGACGAGGCCTTCCTGGACGAGTTGGAGCAGCTTGCGTTTGCTCATCACCGTGTAGGTCAGGCTGAGGCGGGCGAACTCGATCTGGCGGGGTTTGGATGGGACCGGGCAGTTGTCGATGAACCAGTTGTAGAGCGGGCGGTGGTTTTCGAATTCCAGGGTGCAGAGCGAGTGGGTGATGTGTTCCAGCGCGTCCTCGAGCGGGTGGGCGAAATCGTACATCGGATAGATGCACCATGCGTCGCCGGTGTTGTGGTGGGTCGAGTGCATGATGCGGTAGAGGACCGGGTCGCGCAGGTTCATGTTGGGCGATGCCAGGTCGATTCTGGCGCGCAGGACGCATTCGCCCTCCTTGAATTCACCCGCCTTCATGCGTGCGAAAAGGTCGAGGTTTTCCTCCACCGGGAGATCGCGTCCGGCCGATGGGGTTCCCGGAGTGGTGAGGTTGCCGCGTTTCGCGCGCATTTCCTCGGTGCTGTCCCTATCCACGTATGCCAACCCGTTGCGGATCAGGTGGATGGCGCACTCATGATAGAAATCGAAATAATCGCTGGCGAAGTAGAGGTCGTCCTTCCAATCGAAGCCGAGCCAGCGGACGTCGGTCTTGATGCTTTCGACGTATTCCGACTCCTCCTTTTCCGGGTTTGTGTCGTCGAAACGGAGGTGGCATTTCGCACCGACGCTGCTGTTTTCACCGGCGATGCCGAAGTTCAGGCAGATCGACTTCGCGTGGCCGATGTGGAGGTATCCGTTAGGTTCGGGCGGGAAGCGGGTGATGACGGTGCGGTGTTTTCCGCTGGCGAGGTCCGCGGCGATGATTTCGCGGATGAAGTCGGATTTGGCTGGGGTGTCGGACATGGGAGGGGAGTCGGGCGGAGGTTTTCTAGCAGGCGAGTTCGGCGAGCAGCGCCTGGTTGAGGCGGATGCCGGCCTCGAAGTTTTCGATCGGGAAGTTCTCGTTGGGCGAGTGGATTTGGGCGTCGGAGAGGGCGAGGCCGAGGAGCAGCGTGTCGGAGCCGAGGATTTCGCGGAAGCTGGCGACGATCGGGATGCTGCCGCCCTCGCGGATGAGCACGGGTTCGGCGTTGAAGGTTTTGCGGAGCGCGGTCTGGGCGGCGAGGCCGAAGTGCGAGTTCGGGTCGGTGAGGTAGGCCGGGCCGTCGTGGCCGTGGGTGATCTCGATGGTGACGCCGGGAGGGCAGTGGTGTTCGAGGTGGCGGCGGACTTTTGCCATGATGTCCTGTGGCGACTGGTCCGGGACCAGGCGGAACGAGAGTTTGACCATCGCCTCGGCGGGCAGCACCGTTTTCGATCCTTCGCCCTGATAGCCGCTGCCGATGCCGTTGACCTCGGCGGTGGGGCGTGCCCAGGTGCGTTCGGTGGAGGAGTATCCGGGTTCGCCGAACAGTCCGGGAGATCCGGTGACTTTCAGGAAATCCGCATCGGTGACGCCGGGGATTTGCGCCCACATCCGGCGTTCCCACTCTTCGAGCGGGCGGACGGTGTCATAGAAGCCATCAATTGCGACGCGGCCATCCGGGTGGTGGAGCGAGGTGACGAGGCGGGCGATGGCGGCGGCCGGGTTGGCGACCGCGCCGCCGAAGAGGCCCGAGTGGAGGTCCATGCGCGGGCCGCGCAGGATGGCTTCGCAGCAGGTGATGCCGCGCAGGCCGTAGCCGAGGGTGGGCATGCCGGGTGCGACCATGCCGGTGTCCGAGATGGCGATGACATCGCAGCGCAGTTCCTCGCGGTGCCGGGTGAGGAAGGGTGCGAGGTTGGGGCTGCCGATTTCCTCCTCGCCTTCGAAGAGGAAAGTCAGGTTGACCGGGAGATCGGCGTTTTCGCGCAGCGTTTTCTCCACGCCGAGCACGTGGGCGAGCATCTGGCCCTTGTTGTCGGTGGCACCGCGGGCCCAGATGCGGCCGTTGCGGATTTCCGGTTCAAACGGGTGGCTGGTCCAGAGTTCGAGCGGGTCGACGGGTTGGACGTCGTAGTGGCCGTAGATCAGCACCGTGCGGCGGTCCGGGCGGTGGGTGTTTTTCGCGACCACGACCGGGTGTTTCGGAGTCGGGTGGAGATCGGCTTTCAGCCCGAGGCTGGTGAGTTTGGCGACGAGCCAGTCCGCGCAGGCGCGCACTTCGCGGGCATGGCGGGAATCCGTCGAGATGCTGGGAAAGCGGAGGAACGAGAACAGGTCTTCGAGTTCGGGGGTCACGGGGCGTGATGGTGGCTTGTGGCGAGCCCATGCGGCAAGGCGAATTGCCGGGGATTTGATCCCGTGAGGAGGGTTTGAGAAAAGGCGAATAATCTCGTTGGCGGGAGGGTGGAGGCCTTGATAGACTGCGTCCGATCGATGGGCACAGCGGATGATAAAAAGACCTGGCGGACCGAGCCGTTATTGGGTGGGTTGGCCCTGCTGTTGCTGCTGGGCGGGTGTTTTTTCGTTTTGAAGCCGTTTGCGACGGCGTTGATGTGGGCGATCATTCTCTCGTATTCGCTGCATCCGATGCAGCGGATGTTCACGCGCTGGTTCCGCGGAGGGCGGACATTTGCGGCACTGTTGGTCACCTTCACGGTGATTGTGGTCATCGCCGGGCCGGTGGTGCTGATCGGGGTGAGTCTGGCCCAGGACGGAAAGGATTTGGCAAAGGCGACGCGCGATTGGTTCATGGAGATTCCCGACCAGCCGCCGGCATGGGTGAGCGGAATGCCGGTGGTAGGCGATGAGGTGAGTGAGTATTGGGTGGGCATCGCCGAGGAAAGAAAAGACTGGATGGAGCGGATCTCCAAAGAGGTGGAGGCTCATCCAAGGGCCAAAATCGTTGATGAGGTTGGTGATCAGCTGGTTTTGCGGGATCCCGATGCCGGGGTGGCTCCGGGTGAGGCCGGGCTGACGGATGAACAGGTGGCGGACGATGCGAAGTGGTCGGAATCGCCGCATGTCGTGGTGATGCTCGGGCGCTTTTTGGGGTGGGCGCGGTCCGGATTGATTGCGGTGGGGATGGCGGTGGGGCAGGGGGTTACCCAGGTTTTGCTGAGCGCGTTTTTGACATTTTTCTTGTTGAGGGACGCGCCGGTTTTGTCCGAGCGGCTTGCGGTGGCGGTGGAGAGGCTGGCGGGCGATCGCGGGCGGTATTTGATCAAGGTGGCGGGTGACACCGTGCGGGGCGTGATCTTCGGCATTCTTGGTACGGCGTTGGCGCAGGCGTTGGTTGCGGGGCTGGGTTTTTGGATTGCCGGGATTCCGGGGGCTGTGTTGTTGGCGGTGCTGACGTTTTTCTTCGCGGTGATACCGTTTGGTCCACCGTTGGTGTGGCTGCCTGCCTCGCTGTGGTTGTTTGCGCAGGAGCGTCCGGCGATGGGGGTCTTCCTGCTGGTCTGGGGCGTGGTCGGGATCAGTAGCGTGGACAATTTTCTGAGGCCTTATCTCATCAGCCAGAACAGCAAGATGCCTTTTGTGCTCATCTTTTGCGGAGTGATCGGCGGCGCGCTTGCTTTCGGGTTGGTCGGGGTGTTTCTGGGGCCCACGCTACTTGCAGTGGCGTTCCGTTTGATTGAGGAGTGGTCGGACGGCCATCGGGAGCGTGACGGGGAATCCGTGGATCGGGCGATTTCGTAATTGCGCGCCGGTGCGGGATCGGCGAGGACCCGCGCGTGGCGGTCAGTCTTTTGTCATTGGAAAAGGTGGAGCGGGTGTTCGAGCGGAACTTCCTCGAACGCGGGGAATTGGGGGCTTCCGTCAGCGTCTGGCACGATGGAGTGGAAGTGTTGTCCTGCGGTCACGGGTGGTGCGACCGGGAAAAAACCCGTCGTTGGACGCGTGAGTCACTGGTGCCGGTCTATTCGGCGACCAAGGTTCCTTCGGCGGCCACCTTGCTGATGGCGCTTGCCAGCCGCGGGATGGATGAGGAAACGCCGGTGAGGGAGGTGTGGCCGAGGTTTCCTGTGGCGGTGGCGAGGTTCAGCCACCTGCTGTCGCATCAATGCGGGCTGGCCGTGCTGGACCGGCGGGCCAGCGTGCTGGATCACCGGGAGGTGGTTGCGTCGATCGAGGCGCAGGCACCGGCCTGGAGGATCGGCGAGGGGCACGGGTATCATCCGCGGACCTTCGGGGCCCTGCTGGACGAACCGGTGAGGCGTCTCACCGGCATCACCTTGGGCGGGTATTGGCGGGAGGTGATCGCCGGGCCGATGGATCTGGATTTCTGGATCGGATTGCCGGAACCCGAGTGGCCGCGCGTGGCACGCCTTTATCCGGGCAAAGTGGGGAAAGACGACCTTGCGGATGCGTTTTACAAGCAGCTCACCACCTCCGGGACCTTCACGCGGCGGGCGTTCTCCTCGCCGCGGGGATTGCATGCGATTCATGAGATGAACGATTCCCGGGCGTGGGCGGCCGGTTTGCCCGCGCTTGGCGGCGTGGGCACTGCCTCGGCGCTGGCGAGGTTCTATCAGGCGGCGATCGGCGCGATCGCGAGCCCGTTGACGGAGCGGGTGAGAAAGGCGCTGGCGACCTTGCAATCGTGTGGCGACGACCGGGTTTTGCTCAGGCCGACGGCATTCACCTGTGGTGCGCAGCGCGATCCGCTGGATGCCGGTGGCCGCAAGCTGAGGCGCATCTATGGCCCGTCGGCATCCGCGTTCGGTCATCCGGGTGCCGGCGGCAGTCATGGATTCGGGGATCCCGAAACGGGGATTTCTTTCGGCTATGTGATGAACCAGATGGATTTGAGCGTGATGCCCGGATTGAAATGTCTCGAAATGGTGGCTGCCTTGTTTACGGACGGCTGAGCGGGCGGACGCGGGCTGATGTCTCCCGTAGCCTGGGTTTGACCTGCGGTGGGATGGAGGCGAGATTTGGATACTTTGCAGCATTCCCCAAATGACAACGCGGACGGGAAACCGGCTCGCCGCCGCTGGTTGAGGCGGGGGCTTTGGTTTCTCCTGATATCGTGTGCCGGGTTGTTCTGGCTGGATGGGCCTGGAGTGCGCTGGCTTGTCCCGCAAATCGCGGCCCATTATTTCCAGAAAGCCGGCCTGCGCGGCGGGTTCCGGCTGGAGGGGAATCTAACGGATCGTCTTTCGGTTCATGATTTCTGGTTGGAGGGGGACAAGCTGGCAGGGAAGGTCGCGATCAAACGCATCATTCCGGACTATCGGATCATGGAGGTTTTCAGCGGCAGGCTGCGAGGCATTGGGGCGGATGGCATTCATATCGATCTGGATTTTGCGAGGCGGCCAAAGCCTGCCGGTGCGGGGAAGCCTGCCGTTGATTTGCAGAAAATCGTGGCGGCCATGCGCGGGGCCAGGGAGAGCTTCATTCCGCTCGAAATGGATTTGCGCGGCATCACGCTATCCGCATCAGACGAGGAGGGTGCCGTCGTGCGGTTGGCGGACAGCCGCATCAGGCATCGTGCGGGAGAAGAGTTGTTGCCTTTAGAGATCGGAGACATCACGGATGCGGCTGGCCGGGTGTGGCCGGCACGCGAGGTGGCCGCCAGGTGGAATCAGCAGGACATTGCGATCGGGCGGATCGATCTGTTTGCCGGTGCCAGCGTGGCTGATCTGGTGCTGGGTTTGCCCGCATCCGGCAAACCGTCTCTGGATGCGGAGATTCATCTCGATGATGCCGTCTTCGTAATCGCGGGGTCTCCGGGTCTGGCATCGCTGCAACTGGATTTGCGCGAAGGGCGGGTGGATCTGGAACAGTTGTCGGATTGGCTGGATCCGGCAGGCCGGATTTCCGCCGGGGGTTTTCTAACATCATTATCGCTCGGACTTGACGGTTTGCTGCCGGATCCTCGGAACGTGACTGGCGGGTTGAGAGTTCTGTTGGAGAATCTCAAATGGGACGAATGGAGTGCGCCGGAGTTGAGCGTCGATGTGGGGCTTGATGCCGCACAGGCATCGCTGTCTGCAAGCGGACAGGCGCTGGGCACCGCGTTTGCCATCCATGCCGTCGCGCCGCTGGATCGGGCCGGTCCCGGGGTGGTCGCGGATGCGGTGACTGGTGATTTTCATGTTGCCGGAGTTTCCGGAGTGGTGGAGGCGCTGGCGGGTCGGATTCCGGCGATTCATCCGGACGTGCGGCTGCCGCTGGCGGTGTTGGACGGAGGGTTCAGGATTTCGCTGAAGCGGATGGTTCCGAGCGGGGTGGATGTTTCGGCGGTGTTGAAACCCGATGCTGCCGAGGCGGCGGCCACCTTGTTTCTGGGCACCCAGTGGGGTGAGGACCGGATTATCCGGGCCAGCCTGGAGTGCGAGGGGCTGAAGGCCGGCGGGTCCTATGATGCCGGCTCGTCGATCTATCGGATCGAGGCTTTGGCCCGGGGCTTGGCGAGTCCGCGTGTCATGCCGTGGCTCGCGGCGTTCGGTGTGCGTTTTGATGACGTTCTCACCCTCGATGGCAAATGGAACGGCTCCGGTGTGGTGAGCGAGTCCAGGCATGAGGGCATGGTTTCGCTGACACACGGCGAGTGGCGGCGTGCGGGTGGCATGCCGCCGGTCGAGGCGGGCGGTGAGATCGATTATGATTGGCCTGGTGGGGTTTCGATCAAGGGCCTGCGGTTGAAAACCAGCGGGCAGACGCTCGATGCCGAGGCGCGCCTGGCGGATGGTATGCTTGCTCTATCAGAACTTGAGTGGCGTGACGGCGATGTCGCGCTGGCGAAGGGACGCGCGCGACTGCCTGTTCCGCGGGATTTCTCCGGATGGCGTGAAACACTGGCCGATGACAAGCGCCCGCTGATGGTGGATATCCGGTCATCCGTGCTGCCGCTCGAACGGCTCAAATCATGGCTGCCGGCTGCCGGAAAAATCGATTCCCGTTCGGCCGGGCGGCTTGGTGTGAAGGTGGGTGGTTCCTTCGCGCTGCCGGTAATGGATGTCTCGTTAGAGGTGAAGGGCCTTCGTTCGCCGCAGCAACCGCGGCTTCCGCCTGTTGATGTGCTGCTGCAGGTTTCCGGCCGCGATGGCAGCCTGAAGGTCGATGGCAAGGCCACTTCGCCGGATCTGCCGCCGGCGGTGGTTTCCGCATCCATGCCGTTCCGTCCTGCTGATTGGGCTGAGGATCCCGATCGGTTAGGTGTCGAGGAAATCGACGCGCGGTTGGATCTGCCGCGTGTCGAGCTCTCCCGGTTCGCTTCCCTTGTGCCGGCAGCCCGCAGGATGGCGGGTTCTCTAACGGGACATATCGTCGCAACCGGGAAACTCGGGTCTCCTGAAGTCCTTGGCAAGGTCGTGATGACCGGCGGGATGATCGAGATGGAAAACGAGAGTGTGCCTGCGGTCACGGGCATCCAGGGCGAGCTGTCGTTGACGAGGGAGCGCGTCACGCTGGGCCGGTTGAGCGCAGGCATCGCCGGTGGCGGTCTCAAGGCGTCGGGCACGCTGGATCTCGATGGCGGCAAGCCGGGTGCGATCGATTTCCGGCTGACGGGTTCCCATGTGCCTCTGGTTCGCAACGACTCGATGATCGTGCGTGCCAACGCCGATCTCCGCATTCGAGGGGCCTATCAGCAGGCGGTGGTGGGCGGCACGATCGGGGTGGTGAACAGCCTGTTTTACCGGGACATCGAGTTGTTGCCGATCGGCAGGCCTTTCACCGCGCCGGCTGCGGCGGCGTTGCCGAAGCTCGACAAGTTTCCGGCCAAGCCCGGGGCGGCGGTTCCCGGGCCGTTCCGCGATTGGAAGCTGGATCTGCGCGTCCACACGGCGGATCCGTTTCTTGTCAGGGGCAACCTGGCGACCGGTCGCATCCATGGCGATGTGCGCGTGAGTGGAACCATGGGGGATCCGTTGCCTGATGGCGATGTCCGGATTTCCAATCTGACCGCCTCACTGCCATTCAGCACGCTCACGGTGAAATCCGGATGGCTGCACTTCAACCACCGGACCGGATTGGATCCGATTCTGGAAATCCGCGGAACCGCGCGGCCGAATCCCTACACCGTGAACATCTATGCCTATGGCCCCGCATCCGACCCCCAGTTGGTGCTCACCTCGAATCCGCCGCTGCCTGACAATGAAATCATGACCCTGCTGGCCACCGGCACGACCACCAGCGGACTGGAGGACCCGCAGGCCGCCTCGACGCGCGCCATGCAACTGGTCGCCGAGGAACTCAGGCGCGGGCGCTTTGTTTTCGGCAGGCAGTTGCGTCCGCTGTTAGGTCTGTTCGACCGCGTCGATCTTGGCCTTGCCGAGTCCGATCCCTACTCGGGCGATTCCTTTTCCAACGCCACGATCCGCCTCGATGACCGCTGGCTGCTTTCCGCCGGGATGGGTGCGGAAGGTGACACGCGGGTGATGGTGATCTGGCGGTTGACATTCCACTGATGAGAGCCCGCGTGTTCATATTCGTGTTGGCGGCCATGTCCATGGCGGCGGCTGAAACGCGTGTGCGAGTGACAGGTGTGAGTCACAAGAGCGAGAGGCAGGTCTTGGAGTTGATGGGGGATCGTCTGGCGCATGTCCGCGCGAACCCTGCGGCGAGCCATCTGGCGGACGATGCCGCGTTCATTCTGCGTCGCGTGCTCATCAACGACGGTCACGCTGATGTGGAGGTGGACTGGAAGATTGTGTCGCGGGATGAAATCCTGCTGGTCGTGCGCGAGGGCTTGCGGCAATCGCTCGGCAAGGTGCGGGTGAATGGTGTGCCTCCCGACGAGGCGCGGGTTTTGGCAAGGATCTATGCCAGGCCTGCGGAAAAGGGGAGGTCGCTGACGATGGACGCTCCGCCGTTCCGGGAGAAGGATTTGGCTGCCGGGATTTCCTTTGTGAAGCAGGAGCTCAACAGCCGGGGGCATTGGAATGCGGAGGTTTTGGAATGTGGCCGCCGCCTGGATCCGGTGACGGGCAGGGTTGATCTCACGATCAACGTCGAATCGGGTCCCTTGTTCCGGATCGGGCGTCCGCGCGTCACCAGCCGCGATGGCCGCGGGGTGAAGCTTGCGACGGAGAGCGCGCTGCCGTTTGCCGGGCGTGTTGCAAGCACGGCGCATTTGAATGCGATGCGCGCGGCGGTCGAGGAGCTGGTGACGGGCCGTGGTTATCCCGATGCCGATATCCGGATGGGGAGCGCGCTCGAGGGCGAACAATTCATTCCCGAATTCCGGATCGACCTGGGCAAGCGGGTGCGTCTCAACCGTCTGAAGATCGAAGGGCTTGAGCGCACCCGGCCGGAGCGGGTTGCCGCAAGGTTCAGGGGAATGGAAGGCGAGTGGTACGATGAGGCGGCGATGAACAGGCACCTGCGCGAATTCCTTGCCACGGGGGCTTTTGAGTTCGCCCGGGTCGAGGCAACGCCTGCGGGGCACCGTCTGGTGGATGCGACCTTGCATTTCGACGAGACGCGGGCGAGGGAGGTGGGGATTTCAGCCGGAATCGGCAGCTATCAGGGATTCGTGACCCGGTTTGAATATGCCGACCGAAATTTCGCCGGTAGGCTGCTGGGTTTTTCCGCAGGGCTTGAAATCGGGACGCGCGGACTGTTAGGTGAAGTGCGCCTGGCCGATCCCTGGCTGATGGGCGGCGACATCTCCGCCGCGGCGCGGGCTTATGCGATGATCTACGGTCGGGAAGGATACGACAAACACGAGACCGGTCTTGAAGCAAAGCTCGGCAGGCGATTCGGGGAGCACTATCAGGTGGACATGCTGGCTGGATATTCCCTGGTCAGCATCAGCGGCGATGGCCTGCCATCGGAGGAGCTGGGGGACGATCTCTACAACCACCTCCGGCTGAGGTTCAGCCAGACGCTGGATTACCGAGACAGTCCGGTGCTGCCGAAAAACGGCTGGCATCTTTCGCTGCCACTGGAGATCGGAGCGGCCGTGGGAAGCGAGTCCACGACGTATTTCATGGCCGGACTCGAGGGTGGATGGTTTCATTCGATCGGCCGCCGCACCCAGCTTGGGATCGGCGGCGAATGGCGGTTGCTCGTCCCATCCGGCGACGGAGCGGATCTGCCGATCGATCTGCGTCTTTTCAACGGCGGATCGCGCAGTGTCAGGAGCTTTCCCGAACGCGAGCTCGGACAGTCCGCCAACAGCTACCCGACGGGTGGTGAGGTCGTGTGGAATGCGAATGTCGAACTCGTCCGCGAGATCAGCGGAATTCTCAAGGGTGTGTGGTTTTTCGATGCGGGCAGCCTGGACCGCAACTTCGAGGACTTGGGCAGCCGCGAGATCGAACTCGCGACCGGACTCGGCCTGCGTCTTGAGCTGCCGATCGGCCCGATCCGTCTGGAATACGGTCACAATCTGACCCGCGACCGCGGCGAACCGGCCGGGACCCTTCATTTTGCCATAGGACACGCGTTTTGACGCGAGCGATGGTGGTCGCCAGCCCTGCCAATCCTGCGTTGACCTCTGCAATCGGAACCGCAAGAGTCTCCGGGAACCATCCTTGCCACCCGCCCATGGTGGCCAAGGGCGACATGAATCATTTCCCATGCCTCTTTTTTACGTCATCGGTCACAAGAACCCGGATACGGATGCGATTTGTTCGGCCATCGGCTACGCCGCCCTGTTGCGTGCCGTAGGCGAGGAACCCGATGCCATCGCCGCGCGGTGTGGCGAGATTTCGCAGCGCACCAAGTGGGTGCTGGAGCGTGCCGGGCTTGAGGTGCCGCTGTTAGTGACCGACGCCCGCACGAACGCCGGCATGATCTGCCATCGGCAAATCGTCAAGGTGGGGGTCAACGACACGTTTCTCACGGCGTATGCCCGGATGCTGGCTGCGGAGATCCGCTCCGTGCCGGTGGAGGACGAGCATGGGAAACTGTGCGGCATTCTCCGATATTTCGATCTGCTCAGGTTGTTGCTGCCGGCCGACACCGAAGGCCTCAAGGTGAGGACCGTGCACGCCTCCCTGTCGCATCTCGCCGCAACGCTCGAGGCCGAGAACCTCAGCGGCAAAGACCCGCTGCCGGAAGAGGAGGAAGATTTGATCCTGCTCGTCGGAGCCTCCTCGCAAAGCACGGTGGACAAGCGTCTGAAGCAAGCCGCCAAGGATGGAAACATCCACCAGTTTCTGGTGATCTGCGGTGACCGCCCGATTGTCCAGCGGTATGCCATCGATAACGGCGCGCGCGCGCTGTTGGTCACCGGAGGCAATCCGGTTTCCGCCGAGATCCGCCGACTCGCGGCCAGCAAGGGCGTGATTGTGCTGAGTTGCGCCCAGGACACCGCCAGCGCATCAACCCTCATCCGCTGCTCGCGCACCGTGCGGCACGTCATGCAGCGGCAATACAAGACAGTGCCTCCGACCGAGCCGGTCTCACGGCTGCGTAAACTCCTTTCGTCCGAGGAGCAGGATCTTTTCCCGGTTGTCGATCCGATGAGCGGCAAGATGATCGGTGTTCTCTCGAAATCCGACCTCGTGGACCCGCCGCGCATCCGCCTGGCGCTTGTCGATCACAACGAATACGCCCAGGCGGTCAACGGGGTGGAGGAGGCCGAAGTCACCGAGGTGATCGACCACCACCGCCTGGCGGGCGATCTGGTTTCCCGCGAACCGATCCGTTATTTGAATGAGCCGGTGGGTTCCACCTGCACCTTGGTCGGGCGCAAATTCCTCTATCGCGACATCCTGCCGGACGCGGCCGTCGCGATGTGCCTGTGCGCGGGAATTGTTTCGGACACCCTGTGCCTGACATCACCGACGACCACGGCGCTGGATCATGAGATGCTCAGTTGGCTGAGCGGGGTCGCCGGTGTGGATCCGAAGACGTTCACCGACGAGTTTTTCGCCGTTGGTTCGCTGATCGCCAATGGCAGCCCGGATGAGATTCTCAACGCGGACCGCAAGGAGTTCACCGAGCAGGGCTATCAGGTCAGCATTTCACAGGTCGAGGAGCGGGACCTGCACGGATTCGAGGCCAGGCGCGAGGAGCTGGAAAAGGCACTGCGTGAGCTTCACAAGGGACGCGGCTATGATCTCAGTGTGCTGGCGGTCACCGATGTGGCGCTGCATCACAGCATGATCCTCTCGATCGGAAGGGAGCACGTTCTGGCAAAACTCCCGTTTGAGCGCATTGACGCGTGCCTGTTCCATGCTCCCGGTGTGGTCAGCCGCAAGCGGCAGATTTTCCCCGCTGTGTGTGAGGCGATCCAGCAGGCGCGGTGAGGCATCACGTCATGGTGCCTTTTTGCCCAGGCGCAGGCAGCCTTCATCCAGAAAACCGTCGATGATCAGGGTTCCGGATGGGTCCATGGTCACGGTCACGCCGCCGGACTCCGCCTGGTCGATCACGCGGATTCCCCGGGATTTCCAGTAGGAGATGGTCGATGCCTGGCGCGGGCCGCTGGTTCCGAAACCCGGCCTTGAGGCGATGATCGCCATCGGGTTCACCGCATCGAGAAACGCGTCGCCAAGGGTGAGATCGCTGCGGTGGTTGCCGGCGATGATCACGTCCGCTGACAGATCCGTCCCGGCGGCAAGCATCCGGTTCTCGGTTTCCAAACCGGCGTCGCTGGTGAAGAGCAGTTTCCATCCATTCCAGTGCAGTCGGATAACCATGACCCGTTCGTCTGCCAGTGAGTGGATGGCCAGTGGGTCCGGCTGATAGAGGATTTCGATCGAGGCGCCGTCGGCGACTGGGATGGCGACTCCGGGCTCGGGGTCATGCAGACGGATTCCCTGTTTGGGTGCTTCCTCGATCCACGTGCGGAAGCTCGGGCTGCGCGACAGCCGCACCGGTACCAGCACCTGGCGGATGGCAAACGTCTGCCAGACCTGGGCTCCTCCACCGAGGTGGCCGCCGTCCGGATGGCTGAGCACCACGGAGTCCGGTTTGACGCCGTGCCATGCCAGAGCGGGGGCGACCTGCCGCTTGAAGCTGATCCGGCTGCCGCAATCCAGCAGGGTTCCGCCGCCGTGGCCGTCGGTGAAGCACGCGGCTCCGGCCCCGTAATCGAGATCGAAAACCCACAGTGTTTGCCGCATCTGGCGGCGGACCTGGAAGTGGCCGCCCGGAAGCGAGGCGAAGGCCCCGGCGGTGGCCGCGCAGGCATTCGCGATCCGGCCGTTGAGTTGATTGATGCCGCGGGAAACAGGAGGTGCGACCAGCGAAACGCCGGTTGAAACCATCGCCGTGGCGAGCAGGGCGAAAACCATCGGCACCAGCGCAATTCCGGCCACGATCGAGACCGGGGTGATCACGCCGAAGTGAAATCCGGTGAGCGGTGCCGATCCGATGCCGGCGGCAAGGGACACGGCGAGCGATCCCGCGATGTTTCTGCGCAGCGACAGCCACAGGCGCTGCCAGCGGGTCATCAGGCTGTCCGGCACGTAGAGCTCGGGTTCCGCCATCCATGAAAATGTTTTTGCCGCCCATGAGGTGCCGATGGCGATGGCACCGACCACTCCGTAGGATAGTTGCACCCCTGGTTGGAATACGAGCCTGCCGTCCCACAATGTGGCGGCCAGCAGCACAGCGCCGAGCGCGTTCAGCAGGTCGGGCTTGCGGCGGAACACGAAGGCCCCCAGGAACACCGCCGCCATCCACGCGGATCTAACGGCCGGAGCGCTGTGGCCGGTGATCCAGGCGTAACCGAAAATGAGCGGCAACAAAACCGCCACCGCCGTCCGCCGCTGCACGCCCGCCCATGCTAACAAAAACCAGCCGATCCCGCCGACCATCGCCACATGCAGTCCGCTCACCGAAAACACGTGCAGGGTGCCGCTGAGGCGGAATGCGGCGATCAGTTCCTGCGAGTCGCGCGGGGATTCCCCGATGACCACCGCGCGGATGATGCGTGCCGCCTGCGAGTCTTCGTCGAGGCCGGCGGTCACGCGCTGGCGGAAACCATGCCGGATGGCGGCTCCGAGCCGTGCGAGGGCCGGGGTTTGAAGTTCGCCCGCAAATCCAGCGCTGTGGAAAACCGCGTCCACTCCCTTTTGGCTCAGCCAGCGGGCGCGGTCGAACTCGCCGGGATTCCGTGGTCCCTGCAAGGGTTCGAAGTTTCCGTGGGCACGAACCCGCGAACCGGCTACAGGCATTTCGCCCCGGCCTTCCCACCAGATTTTGCGTCCGCTGCCCGGGCCGGCCAGGATTTCCGCCGGAGCGGACCAGAAATGCGTGGTCCCGCGCGCGTCCTCCAACACCCTGGCGGTCACGTCCGCTGTGGCGATCGCCAGCAACCGGGTCCGCGCCTCGTCAGCGGCGGCTTCCCTCCGGATGTGAAACGCGGCGGCACAGCAGGCAACCGCCGCCCAGGCCAATCCCCACCGCCAGCCGCGAATGGCCCAACCGGAGATCCCAAATGCGATGGCACCGGCAAGTCCCAGCCATGGACGCCAATCGGCGATAATCACGCAGGTGACGGCGACCAGCGCCAGGAACAGCAGCGGGTGTTTGCCGATGACCCGGTTGAGCCAGCCACCCGAAAACCGTTTGCTTTCCATAGTGGCGGCTGCCGCAGGCTGTCGCATTCAACCAGGCCGGTGGGCTCCGTCGCCTTCTCCCGCAGCTGCGAGGGCGGCGGCCTCATCCTGTGCGATCCAATCCTGGAGCTTGTATTTGGCGTTTGCGGAATGGCGTGTGTTCGGGAATTCCGCGATCACCTGTTGCATGATGGCGACGGCGGAGGCGCGGTCTCCCTCGACCTCGTCGTACAACTCCGCGAGCCGGAACAGGAAATAGGCGGCATCGTTGATTTCCCACTCCTGGCTTTCCAGCGCGTGGCGGATGGTCTGGATCGCCGCAGGAGCGTTGCCAAGGTGGTCCTTGTAGATCTTCACGATTTCCACCCATGGCAGGCGGTTCAGGGGATCGGCAGCGGCAGCCTTGCGGAACGCAGCGATGGCCGCCTCATATTCGCCTTGGGCCAGCAGCGACCGGGCGTCATGCATGACATCGTGTTCCATCATTTCCGCGCTGTCATAAACGGCGTGGGTCACCCGGTGGGCGAATGCCGGCAGGATGTGCAGCACAAAGAAAATCCCGGCCAGCCCCGCGGAGAGGAACACCAGCAGGATGCCATTGAAGGTCTTGAGCCCCTGCAAGGCCATCACTTCCCCCTCCGCCTTGCCAATCAGGTCGTTCGGATCCCCGGCAACCCGCTGGATTTCAATCCAATCCCGCTTGGCTTGGATTTCATTGCCGGTTTGCAGATACCAGATCCATGCGGCTCCGATCAACGCCGCCAATACCAAATACGTCAGACATACCTTCATTGGCCGGATCGTGGCGGCCACCCCGATGAAACAAAAGCAAAAATTCCCCGGCCCGCCGGTGGCAAAGTGCCAGCCCAAAGAAGACTTGCGTTGAAGATCTGCGGAATTATGCCGAGGATGAACTGCGCGACGAGATCATGCCGCTGAAGCCGTTGCGATACATGGCCGCCTTCTTCTCGGGGATCTCCTCGAGGCGGATGTAGGGCGGATTGCCGATGACGAAGTCGGCGATGGGGAAACAGAGCGAGGCTTCGAGGAAATCGCCGACCTTGATCCAGCTCCGGGCGAGCTTTTCGGCCGTGGCGGGCGGAACCCGCAGGGAAACCAAGGTTTCCCGCACCACTCCCACCAAACGCCGGACCATGGCGCTCAAAAAGGCTCCGTCGCCCGCCGAGGGCTCCAGCGCCACCAACTCCGCCAAGCGCTTCTCCGGCAGGTATCCGGCCAGATCCAGCACCAGCTCGACCATCCACGGCTTGGTGTACACGACACCGGCCTCGCGAGTGGGGGTGTGGGTAGAGTCAAGAGTGATCATGCTACTTCGATTTTAAGGCTGGGATCAGTTTCGCAGGCTTCTGCGATGGCGTTGTAGCGGGCAATGAGTTCCTCGAAAGTATGGCGGCGTTGGCTGCCGTTGAAGCCGGTCCATTCGAGCATGTTGGCGACGAGAAACTGGGTGATATCGAGGACTTCGAGACGGCGATTGATGCCTAGTTCTTCTGCCAATGTTTCTGCCAGCGCGGCACCTGCGTTTGTTGAGACAACCAGCGGACGAAGTCCTTTGTCCAAGTTGTCGGAACATTTTTGGATGACAGCTGCTCCCGGTGCGGTGGTGACGTGAATGACGCAATCACCGATCTGGAAATCGCCGGAACGTCCGGTGGGTGAATCGGCGACGGAATAGCCACTGTGTTGGATGGTTTGATCGGGATAGAGAACTTCCAGCTTGGCACCGACGAGGTGTTGCATGACAGCTCCGAGCACGGTTGAGCCACGATTCTCGCTTTGGCGTTTCTTGGCTTCGTCGAAGATGCCGGTGATGCAGGCTTTGAGTGAGGAGCCGGTATCGACCTTGAGCTTGAGAGGCGATGACTCGAAGTAGTCTCGGACGCGAGCCGCCCACCAAGCTTCGACAGTTTTGAGATCAAGGCTTTTGTCTTTGGCGAGACTGTTCAGGAAGGCGACATAGTCCTGCATGTTGCCCATGCTTCCTCGGCTGGTGCGGCCGCCCTCGGCCGCCAACACTTTGGTGATGCCATAGTCCGCAAGGATGGCTTGAACGGCGGATTTGCCGAGTCCAAGCACTTGACCTTGTGCGGCAGTTACGAGTTTTGCGGGATCCAGCGGAAGGCCGCTTTTGATCGCCGTGCGCGTGATGACCAATGCGACGCAGAGCGGCCCCTTGTTTCCAAGGAACTTATGCGATGAGGCGAACTCGTGAAGCTGCTTTGGAGGATCCTTGGGCATTGGCGGCTTGGGTGATGGGGACGAAGAGATGATCGACCAAGTGCTTCACGACCGGCACGACGACGGCATCGCCCATGGCGTTGTAGGACTCGTTGTAGGAAGTCGAAAGCTTGTAGGTCTTCGGAGCGCCCATGAGCAGCGCGGCTTCGCGGGGGGTGATGAGGCGGGCGGACCAGCGGCCTTTGTCGTGGAGGATGAGGAACTGGCGGCTGCTGCCGCCTTCGGCGGTGCGGAGGCAGCCGGAGAGGTCGTCGAAGCGGAGTTCGAGGACTTGTTTGCCGTGGCGGGTGCGGCGGTAGCCGGGGAAGACGGCGCGCTGGTTGCGGGGGAGTTTGTCGAGCAACTCGCGGTGGCTGGGGGCGATGATGGAGAAGAGGGCCTCGGCCCGGGCATCGGCGAAAACCGGGGCGTCCCAGTCGATCAGATCACTCAGGGACTTGGCGCGCTTTCGCGGGCGTGGCATGGACCAGAAGACGATGTCGTCCAAGGGGGTGATGGCCTTGCGGACGGGATCGGGGTGGAGCCAGTTGGGGCCGTTGTCTTCGAGCTGGGTGGTGTCGAGGTGATCCTGCGCGGCGACGACAAAGACGCGGGGCCGGGACTGGGGAACCCAATGGCGGGCGTCGAGCAGCATGGGGCCGACCTTGTAAGAACGCTCGCGCAGCGCTCGGTAGAGCAGGCGGAAATCCTCGCCGCCATTGGCGGAAAGCAGGCCGACGACGTTCTCCAGGGCGATGACTGCGGGTTTTTCCGGCATTTCATCGAGCGCCCGGAGCCATTCCCAGAACAGGCCGCTGCGGGAGGCGGCGAGGCCGCCCATTTTCCCGGCGAGGGAAAGATCCTGGCAGGGGAAGCTGGCCCAGACGATGTCGCCCTTCGGGATCTCCGTGCCGCGGACCTGCTCGATGGAGCCGAGGTGGAAATGGCCGTCGCCATGGTTGGCTTGGTAGATGGCGGCCTTTTTCGGGCAGATGTCGTTGGACCACACCGGAACGCAGGCGTGTTTCGCTCCCTGCGTGACCAGCCCGCTGCCGGCGAAGAAATCGACGAAGCTTGGCGCGGGCGGGTTCATGCGGTCATTTGAACAGCTTGAGGGAGGGTTGTCAAAGAGGGATTTTGAGGTGGCTACAAGTGATGTTGCCGTGCGGAGAATTACCTCAGAGTTTCGATATCTATTCGGCAAGAATTTCAGAAAGCGGAAAAATTGGTAAATTCCTCAGATCTTTCGCCGCGATTTGCTCCGGTTCCTTTTGAAAGACATCGACGCTTCGCGCAGCGCGAACACCCACGTAGAAACCATAATCTAACATTAAACCCATGTAACGCCGACCAGCTTCGTGACCCGAGGTTTGTTACTGACACGCCTCGCACGTCCCGCCGTTGAGCATGGCGTCGAGGGAGCACGCCATTTTTTCCTCGGCGCTGTAGGTTTTGGCGCCGCCTGCGGCCATGCCGCCGCGGACTTCCTTTTTCACGTCGATGGTCGCCTTCTCGATGTTGGAAGCCTGCAAGGTGCGGAGGTAGTAGGTGGTCTTCAATCCCTTGTCCCAGGCGCGGCGGTACATGTGGCTCAGGGTTTTCATGTCCGGGGTGGCGAGGAAGAGGTTGACCGATTGGGATTGGTCGATCCACTTCTGGCGGCGGGCGGCGGCATCGATGATGAATTCGTGGGCGATGCCGAAGACGGTCTTGTGCTTGAGCTTGAGGGCTTCCGGGATGTCGTCGATCGCGTCGAGTTCACCATCGAAATATTTCAGCTGGTCGAGCATTTCCTGGTTCCAGAGGCCGGCCTTTTTCAGGTCCTTGACGAGTTCCGCGTTGAGCACGATGAAATCGCCGGAGAGGTTGGATTTCACGTAGAGGTTCTTGTAGTTCGGCTCGATACAAGGGGTGGTTCCCATGATGTTGCTGATCGTGGCGGTGGGGGCGATGGCGAGGACGTTCGAGTTGCGCATGCCGTGTTTCGCGATTTTCTCACGGACGACCGACCAGTCCATCTTTCCGCCGCGCGGGACATCGATCTTGCGGCCGCGTTCGTCCTCGAGGAGGTCCACGGTGTCCTGCGGGAGCAGACCGCGCTGCCACTTCGATCCCTGGTAGGTCGAGTAGGGGCCGACTTCGGCGGCGAGGTCGGACGAGGCACTATAGGCGTAGTAGGCGATGGCCTCCATCATCTCGTCGTTGAACTCGACGGCGGCGTCGGAGGCGAAGGCGAGGTTGCGTTTGTAGAGGGCGTTCTGGAGGCCCATCACGCCGAGTCCGATCGGGCGGTGGCGGGAGTTCGCGGTTTTGGCGGCGGTGGTCGGGTAGAAATTGATGTCGATCACGTTGTCGAGCGCGCGGATGGCCACGGTGATGGTTTCCTTGAGCATTTCGTGATCGATCGCACCGTCGCGGGTGATGTGGGAATCGAGGACGACCGAGCCGAGGTTGCAGACGGCGGTTTCCTCGTCGGAGGTATTGAGGGTGATCTCCGTGCAGAGGTTTGACGAGTGGATGACGCCGACGTGGTCCTGTGGCGAGCGGACGTTGCAGGGGTCCTTGAAGGTGATCCACGGGTGGCCGGTTTCGAAGACCATCTTGAGCATCGATTTCCAGAGTTCGAGGGCGGGGAACTGGCGGGACCAGATTTTCCCTTCGGCGGCCATTTGTTCGTATTCGCAGTAGCGTTGTTCGAAGGCCTTGCCGTAGAGGTCGTGGAGGTCGGGGACCTCGTTCGAGCGGAAGAGCGTCCAGAGCTGGCGGTCCTCCATGCGTTTCATGAACAGGTCCGGGATCCAGTTGGCGGTGTTCATGTCGTGGCAGCGGCGGCGTTCGTCGCCGGTGTTCTTGCGCAGTTCGAGGAAGTCCTCGATGTCGTTGTGCCAGGTTTCCAGGTAGGCGCAGCCGGAGCCGCGGCGTTTGCCGCCCTGGTTCACGGCGACGAGCTGGTCGTTGTGGAGCTTGAGGAAGGGGATGATGCCTTGGGACTCGCCGTTGGTGCCCTGGATGTAGCCACCGGTGCCGCGGACGGCGGTCCATGAGCCGCCGAGGCCGCCGGCCCATTTGCTGAGGAACGCGTTTTCCGCGATGCCGCGGATCATGATCGACTCGATCGAGTCATCCACCTTGTAGAGGTAGCAGGATGAAAGCTGCGAGTGGAGCGTGCCGGAGTTGAAGAGAGTGGGTGTGGACGAGCAGAAACGGCGGCCCTTGTAGAGATTGTAGAGGCGGATCGCCCATGACTCGGCGTCCTTGGGTTCGTTTTTGAACAGGCCCATGGCGACGCGCATCCAGAAAAACTGCGGGGTTTCGATGCGGCGCGGCTTGCTGCCGGTCTTGTCGACGATCAGGTAGCGGTCGTAGAGCGTCTGGATGCCGAGGTAGTCGAAGTCGAGGTCGGCGGTGGGATCAAAGGCGTCGGCGAGCTTGTCGAGGTCGTAGTTTTCCAACAGGTCCGGGTGGAGCCGTCTGATGGCGACGCCATGTTTGAGGTAGGATTTGAATGCCAGCTTGTGCGCTTGTTTCAGCTTGTCGATGCCATCCTTGTTGATCGACCACTCGAGGACTTCCTCATAGATGTAGGAGAGCAGGATGCGGCCGGCGAACTTCGCGAAGTCGGCGTCCTTTTCGATCAGGGCCTTGGCGTTGAGGATGATGGTGTTCTTGAGGTCCTTTTCGGAGATTTCCGAGCCGACCGAGCGGCGCAGCTCGCGTTCGATCTCGGCTTCGGGCATGGCGATATCGAGGCCGATCGAGGCATAGGCGATGCGTTTCTTGAGTTCCGTGCCGTCCCAGAACGACGACTGGCCGTCGTCGGTGGTGACGGTGACCATGAACTCCTGGTTCGGGTCCTCGGCGTTGGCTTCGGCTTCCTCGCGGAGGCGCGAGCGCTGGGCGCGGTAGAGGATGTAGTGTTCGGCGGCCTTGAAGTGGCCCTGGCGCATGAGTTCCTCCTGGACCATGTCCTGGACGTCCTCGATGTGGACGAACGACTGGTCGCCGCGGCGGACGCGCTCGGTGACGCCGCGGGCGATGTCGATCGCGGGTTCCGGGTTTTGCTTGATCGTGAGGAAGGCCTTTCTAACGGCGATCTCGATCTTGGTTTCCGACCATGGGACCACGTTGCCGTTGCGGCGGATCAGGCGGACGGGCAGGGTGCTGGGGCCGGAGCTGACATCGATGCTGCCGTGTTTTTCCATCGAGCGGCGGAAGGCGAGCGACTTCGCGACGTCGTAGGCCTCGTTCTCGAGCAGGGCCTTCTCGATGAGCAGGTAGAGATCGGCCTCGGAGAGGCGGAGGCGGCCGCCTTCGTCGAGCGATTTCGTGAGCGAGTTCGCCACGCTGTGGGCGACGTCCGAGACGAACTGGCGGTTCTCCTCGTTGAAGATCGACTTCTCATCCTCGCGGCGCGAGATCAGCAGGTCGGTGAGCGAGTTTCCGATCGCGTCGGCGACATCCTCCAGCGAGAAATGGGTGTCCGTGTTGCCGCGGGTGACGACGATGTCGGTGATGGGCGTGCGTTTTTCCGACGGGAGCACCTCGCGCCACGAGTAGCCGCGGTCGGAAGGAGCAAGGGCGAAGCGGTCGGTGATGACCTGCTTGAGGATCTGGTCTTCGGCGGGATCGATGGAGTGGTACATGGGATGGGGATGGGAGGTATTTTTGGAGATGGAGGGTGGAGAGAAAAAGCGGAGGAAAGTTTGCCAGTTTTCAGGGTTCGGTTTTCAGGGAAGAGGGAAAGGGAAAGGAAGAGGTGAAGACCGAAGGACAGATCAGGACCAGTTGGGGCGGCGGTTTTCGATGCTGCGGATGAGCCCTTCGAGCATGGCGGAGATTTCGCGGGTTTCCTTGATCATCTCGCGGGAGTTGGCGAAGGGTTCGAGATCGAGCGCCTTTTGGACTCGCTCACTGATATAAAGCTGCGTGCGGAGTTCGTCGCACGAACCCTTGCTGATGCGAAGAAAGCGAATGAAACCGCCGAACGTTGCATCTGATCCTTCAAGCCGAAGTTTTTCGAGTGATGCGTTGCAACACGGACATCCACAGCAAGCTGACACCCGCGTTTCCAATCTTCCAAATCCTCAAAGGTCGTGGTGGCCATATTCGATTTCTTTCTCTTCCTGAAAACTGGCAAACTCGGCCGGGTCACAGCTCGTCATCGCTCACATTGGAGAGCGCGGAGGCCTTCTGGTATTCGGTGACGCGGCCTTCGAAGAAGTTGGTTTCCTTCTTGATGTCCATCATCTCGGCGAGCCAGGGGAAGGGGTTGGTGGTGTTGGCGTTGAGCGGGGCGAGGCCGCAGGAGGTGAGGCGGCGGTCGGCGATGTAGTCGATGTAGGTTTCGAAATCCGTCGAGTTCAGGCCGATGCCGGCGACGGGGAGGCAGTCGCGGATGAACTGTTTTTCCAGCGTGATGCCTTCCTTCATCGTGTTGCGGAGGTCCTCGCGGAAGTCCTCGGTCCAGATGTCCGGGTTTTCATCGACGAGGTCCATGAGCAGGTTGCGGAAGACCTCGATGTGGTTCGATTCATCGCGCAGGGTGTAGCGGAACATCTGGCCGATGCCGGGGAACTTGTTCTGGCGGTAGAGGCTGAGGATCATGCCGAAGAGGCCGTAGAACTGGGTGCCTTCCATCACCTGGCCGAACATGAAGATGTTCTTGGCGAGCGCCTGCTTGTTGGCGGTGTCGGTGAGGTCGATGTCGCGGCGCAGGGCGCGGGAGTTGGAGACCACGAAGGTGTTCTTGGCCTTGATGGTGGGCACGTCCTCGAACATGGCCTCGCACTCGTGGGGGTTGAGGCCGAGCGAGGAGAGCATGTAAACCAGGCTGTCCGCGTGGATGTTCTCCTCGTGGGCATGGCGGCCGAGCACGAGTTTCAGTTCCGGTGCGGTGACCACCTCGCGGACGACGTGGAGGATGTTGTCGCCGACGATGCCTTCGGCGGCGGAGAAGTAGCCGATGCCCATCTTGATGATCCAGCGTTCGACATCGCTGATCTCATCGGAGCGCCACTGTTCGACATCCTTCTGCATCGTGATGTCCTCGGGCTCCCAGTGGTTGTTCTTCATCGTCTTGTAGAGGTCGTAGGCCCACTGGTATTTGAGGGGCAGGATGTTGAAGAACATCGTCTCGCGGCCGTTGATGACCTTTTTGGCGGCGAAGGCCTCCTCAGCCTTGGTTTTATCGAGGATGAAGGTGCGGTCTCCGAGTTTGACGGTGGTGGTGGCGGACATGGTGGTGAATAGTGGTTAGAGCGGTGGGAAAAGGGGGTGGCCGCGACAGGAGCAGCGTGGGGGACATTGCCGGGCAACCTGCCTAGGGTCAATCTGATTTTGCTCATGTGGTATCCACAAATTATTCACAATACAAGATGTAGTGGTTATCGTTCTGTGGTTACTTTGTAAAACATGCTTGAAATCCAGCCTTATCGCCGTGCGGCGTAAGTGCGGGAAACGCCCCCCTTGGGGTGGGGAAAAATTCACTTTGTTAGAGCCGGGGCGGGCGTCGTGCGAAATTTGAAAAATTTCATTAAGGTTTCCGAAACAAATGGGTTTCTGGGGGCGTGGATTGGCGGAAATCCGGGCAGTGCGCCGGAGTAAAATTTTGAGGATTGGGCAGGGGTGCGAGGCGGGGTGGGGAATCCGGGCTCGACTCAGGCGGGCGGGGCGGGGCAGTTTGGCGGCGATGAAGCGGCAATTTTCGGGCCCACACGGGGCGCAGGGCAGGCAGGCGCGGGAGAACCGTCATGTCCAGGCGGTGGAGAAATGCGCGCCGGCGCTGGATGAGGACGAGCTGATGGCGATCGTGGCGGAGCAGTCCGTGCCGTTTGTGCTGGTTCTGGATTGCGTCCAGGATCCGCACAACCTGGGGGCGATCCTGCGGACGGCGGACGCGGCCGGGGTGCATGCGGTGGTGGCCCCCAAGGACAAGGCGGTGGGCATCACCGAGACCGTGAGGCGGGTATCGGTGGGGGCGGCGGATCATGTACCGTTCGCACAGGTGACCAATCTGGCGCGGACGATGGAAAAGCTCAAGGCGGCGGGATTGTGGTTGGTCGGGACATCCGATCATGCGGGATCGAAGTCGATTTATGAAATGGATTTGAAAGGGCCGCTGGCGCTGGTGATGGGAGCGGAGGACAAGGGGATGCGCCGTCTAACGGAAGAAAACTGTGATTTCCTGGCATCGATTCCGATGGCGGGCAAGGTCGAGTGCCTGAACGTTTCGGTGGCGACCGGGGTGTGTTTGTTCGAGGCGGTGAGGCAACGCGGGGCGGCGGTATGAAAGAGCCGGTGAGGATTTTTTCCGACCTGCACCTGGGTCACCGGGTTTCCCGGATCGAGCGGGTGGAGGCCTTGCGTCCGCTGGTCGCCGGCGCGGGCACGGTGGTGTTCAACGGTGACACCTGGCAGGAGTTGGCCGAGCCTTTTCGCGAGCGTTCGGCGCGGATGTTGGAGGAGTTGCGGGCGATCTGTGCGGAGGAGGGGGCGGAGGTCGTGTTTTTGCCGGGCAATCATGATCCGGGTTGGCCGGGCAAGGGGTGGTTGGAGCTGGCGGGCGGGAAAATCATCGTGACGCACGGAGACGCGGTGCTGCGTGCGGGGTCGCCGTGGAAGAGGGAGATTCTCGAGGGCGAGGCGCGGGTGAAGGAATTGTGGCGGCAGTATCCCAAGGCGGACCGGGACGCGGCCGAACGCGTGGAGTTGGCGCGGCGGATCTCGCGGGATTTGTGTTCGGTGGAAATGCCGTTCGGGAAAAGCCTGGTGCAGCGGGTGTGGGACGCGTTGCGGCCGCCGAAGCGGGCGGTCAAGATGCTGCAGGCATGGCTGGTGCAGGGGCGCGCGGGTGCGGCATTCTGCAAACGTTATTTTCCTGAAGCGGAGATCCTGGTGATGGGGCACTTCCATCGCGCGGGTTGCTGGCGGAAAAAAGGCAGGACGGTGATCAACACCGGTTCCTACATGAATCCCGGCCGCGCATACTGGGTCGAGTGGAGCGATGGCTGGCTGACGTGGGGTGCGATCGACGAGTCCCCGGAAATCTGCCGGATCGGCAAAACGCGCAGGCGCTGGCGGGTGGGGCGCTGAAGGCGCATCCGGAACCGGGGATTGACGCGTTGGTCAGGGGAGCTGTTTGAAAAACGGGGAGCGCGGAGCGCGACCATTCAACCCGGATTCCGCAGTCGGGATGGCGATCAAAATGGAATGAACCACTGTCAGGAGAGGCGGGCTTTCAGCAGTTCCGTCACCTGTTTGGGATTCGGTTTGGCAGTGGCGGATTTCATGACCTGGCCGGTCAGGAAGTTGAGGAGCTTTTCGTTGCCGGCCTTGACCGCGGCGGCTTCGGCCGGGTTGTTGGCGATGGCGGCGTCCACCAGCGCCTCGAGCTCGCCGGCGGAGGCGGGTTTGAAACCGAGCGAATCGGCGATGGCGGCGGGATCGGTTTCCGGTTTCTGATAGAGCACGGTGAACACCTCGTTCGCCTGGTTCGGGGCGAGGGTGCCGTTTTCGACGAGCCGCAGCAGGTCGCGGAGTTTTTCCGGGGCGACCGGGCAGGCGTCGATGCCGATGCCCTGTTCGTTGAGCGTTCCTAACAGATTGTTGATGATGAAATTGGCGGCCTTCTTGCCGGGGATCGCGGGATCAAGGGTGGCTTCGAAATAGGCGGCGAGGTGGCGGTCCGACGAGAGCACGGATGCGTCGTAGGCGGTGACGCCGAAGTCCTTCTCGAAACGTGCGGCGAGTTCGTGCGGGAGTTCCGGGACGAGTTTGCGGACTTTTTCAAGAAGCGGCGCGGTGCGGATCGGGAGCAGGTCCGGGCAGGAGAAATAGCGGTAATCGTGCGCGTCCTCCTTGGTGCGCATCAGCTGGGTTTCGCCGCGGTCGTCGTCCCAGCGGCGGGTCGATTGGATCTGCGGGATGCCGCGGGCGAGGTCGCTTGACTGGCGGTCGATCTCGAAGTGGATCGCGCGGCGGATGGCGGAGATCGAGTTGAGGTTCTTGAGTTCCACCTTCGGTCCGAGCGGGTCGGACGCGTTTTTGCGCAGCGAGATGTTCACGTCGCAGCGGAGCTGGCCTTTTTCCATGTCGGCATCGGAGACATCGCCCTGCTGGAGGATCATCTGGAGCGAGCGGAGGTAGGCGAAGGCCTCCTCGGCGGATTCCAGGTCGGGTTCGGAAACGATTTCCATCAGCGGGGTTCCGGCGCGGTTGAAGTCGATGAGCGACGAGTTGCCGAGGTGGGTGGACTTCGCGACATCCTCCTCGAGGTGGATGCGGTTGAGCCGGACGACCTTGCCGGGATTGGCGATGTGCTTGCGGTGGTCGGTGGGGTAGCAGTGGTCGTAGAGCGGCACGCCGCCGCCGATGCAGAGCGGGAGGTCCATCTGGGTCGTCTGATAGTTCTTCGGCATGTCCGGATAGAAATAATTCTTGCGGTCCCATTTCGAGATTTCCGGGGACGAGCAGTGGATCATCAATCCGGCGAGCAGGGTTTTCTCGATGGCCTCGCGGTTGAGGACCGGAAGGGCTCCGGGCAGGCCGAGGCAGACCGGGCAGGTGTGGGTGTTCGGTGTGTCGCCGAAGGAGGTGCGGCAGGCGCAGAACATCTTGGTGTTCGTTTTGACCTGGCAGTGGACTTCGAGGCCGATGGTGACGAGGTAGGACATGGATTGGTAAATGCTGAAATGCTGAAATGCTGAAATGAGGATGTTAGAGATTGAGGTCCTTGAGGAAGGCTTTGATCTTGGGGTCGTTGAGGGTTTTGGTGAGGAGCGGGTGGTGGAGGAGGGTGCCGAACTTGCCTTCGCGGGCGAGGTTTTGAAGTTCGGGATCCTCGACGATGATGGCGCGCGGGATGGGTTTGCCGGTGGCGGGATCGATGACCGGTTCGAGGGGTTTTTTTGACTGTGCCCCGATGATTTTGGCGAGTTTGAGGCGGGCGGGATCGGCGAGGGGGTCGAGCTTGCGCAGCCATGAGCCGAGGATGGTCGGTTCGATCGATGACTTCACCGCGATGGATTGGCGGTTGAGCAGGCCTTGTCGGGCGGGTTCCGATGGATTGGCGTATTCGCGGACCTCGGCGATGGCACCGAAGTGGTGGACCACGGCGACTCCCATCAGCCAGAGCACGGCGGTAGGGATCAGGGCGAGCATCAGGAGGACCGCGAGGCCGAAGAACGAGCGGCGGGCTGGCAGGCGGTCCTCGTGCGGGGTGGAGAAGAAGCCGCAGAGCTGGCGGATGACCATCCGCAGCAGCAGCCAGGCGATGATGAAGACGGCGGCCGGCAGTCCGGTGTTGAACCATGGGGCCGATTTTCCAAAGAGCATGAGCGAAAACTCCGGAGCGGCCTGCCAGACCATGAACGCGAGCCAGGCACTGGCCGCGAGCGCGGCGGTGCCTAACAGGATTCGGGCAAGTCCGCGGAGCAGGATGAAGCCGAAGCACAGCGCGAAGATCACGAGTGCCGCCGTGCCGAGGCTGAGTTGGGGCGTGATGTCGGGAGGCATGGGATGCGGTTGGCCGGCGGCTCAGAGGTTGGGCAACTGGCGGAGAAGGTGGTCGGTGAGGACCAGGGTGGCCATCGCTTCGACGATCGGGACGGCGCGCGGCAGGACGCAGGCGTCGTGGCGGCCCTTGCCCTGCAGCTCGGTGTTCTCGCCATCCGGGGTGACGGTTTCCTGCGAGGTCATGATGGTGGCGGTCGGCTTGAAGGCGACGCGGAACAGGATCGGTTCTCCGTTGGAGATGCCGCCTTGGATGCCGCCGGAGCGGTTGGTGGTCGTGCGGACCCTGCCGTCCCGCATGCGGAAGGCATCGTTGTGCTCGCGGCCGGTGAGCAGGGTGCCGGCAAAACCGGAACCGATTTCAAATCCCTTGGTGGCGGGAATGGAAAGCATCGCCTTGGCGAGGTCGGCTTCCAGCTTGTCGAAGATCGGCTCGCCGATTCCGGGCGGGCAGTTGCGGATGACGCATTCGATCACGCCGCCGACCGAGTTGCCATCGGCGCGGATGGTTTTGATGCGGTCGATCATCGGTTCGACCATGGCGGGGTCGCCGGTGCGGACGATGTTCGATTCGATATCGGCGGCGGTCACTGCGGCCGGATCGACGGTGGCGTTCAGGTCCTGGATCGATTTCACCCAAGCGAGGATTTCGATGCCGGGGTGGCGGGCGTTGAGGATCTGGCGGGCAACGGCGGCTGCGGCGACGCGGCCGATGGTTTCGCGGGCGGAAGCGCGTCCGCCGCCGGAGCTGGCGCGGATGCCGAACTTGGCGTCGTAGGTGTAATCCGCGTGGCTTGGGCGGTATTTGGTGGCCATTTCATCGTAGGAACCCGGACGCTGGTCGGTGTTGCGGACGACGATGGCGATCGGGGTGCCGAGGGTGAGGCCGTTCTCAAGGCCGGAGAGGATTTCCGCGCGGTCGGCCTCTTTGCGCGGGGTGACGATGTCCGATTGGCCGGGGCGGCGGCGGTCGAGTTCCGCCTGGATGTGATCGATCGAGACGGGGATGCGCGGCGGACAGCCATCGATAACGACACCGACGCCGCCCCCGTGGGACTCGCCGAAGGTGTGGATGCGGAAAAGCTGGCCGAATGTGGATGACATGCGCGCAGATTAGCGGCCGGACGGCGCTGGGCAAGCGGGATGAGTGGAATCCCCTTGCCGACTGCCTGAAAAATGATTTTCCAGGTCGCGCTTGGCGTTCCGAAGGGGGGGATCCCTGCGCAGGATGCACAAGGCAGCACTCAGGATGCTCGGGCTCCCCTAGAATTTGAGTTTCGCCGGTTTGATGGCGTCGCGGTTGAGCTTTTCGCAAACGATGCGGCACAGGTCGAGCACCATGGGATCGGCGATCCGGTAAAGCACCATTGTTCCCTGCTTGCGGCGGGTCACCAGGCCCGCGTCATGCAGCAACTTCAGCTGCTTCGAAACATTCGCCTGACTGGTCGGCAGCCGCTCGACAATCTCCGACACGCCCAGCTCGCCGGATTTCAGCTCCTGGACGATCGCCAGACGGGTGGGCTCCGCAAAGGCCCGGAACAATCCGGCCACGCGCTCGAGTTGTGTGGAATCCAGTCTCATCGGTGGCGGAAACCAATCATGGGAAAATTCCCCTTGCAAGTATAATTATGTAGCTATATAGTGATTTTATCAATTCCAACCCCCTATTGAAAACCATGAGAATCCAGGCAGAACAACTGATGCGTGACATCGAATCCGGCAAGCGTGTGGCGTTGATTGACGTGCGGACGCCGGTGGAGCATGACGAAATGAGGATTTCCGGATCGCGGCTGATGCCGTTGGACCGGCTGGACCCGGAGCAGGTCAAGGCCGCATCTGCGGAGGCGGAGGCCTGCGTGCTGGTCTGCCGCAGCGGCAAGCGTGCGGCGCAGGCGTATGAAAAGCTGCGTGCGGCGGGCTGTGGAAACCTGGCGATCCTTGATGGCGGCGTGGATGGCTGGGCGGCTGCGGGGCTGGCGCTTGAGAAGTCCGGTGCCAGGCGTCTGCCGCTGATGCGCCAGGTCCAGCTGATCATCGGTGTGCTCGCGCTGACGGGATCGATCCTCGCGCTGACCGTGAACAAGAATTTCGCTGTGATACCCGCATTCCTCGGTGCGGGGCTGACGCTGGCCGGTTCCACCGGTTGGTGCGGTCTGGCGATCCTGCTGTCGAAGATGCCATGGAACAAAGTGGCGTGCGGTGATGGCCGGGTGAAATCGTGCTCGCTGTGAGTTCAGGATTCCAATCCAAAAGACCACCATGTTTTTAAGACAGATTACTGATGGGGCGCTGGCGCAGAACGCTTATCTGATCGGCTGCCAGCGCACGGGCGAGGCGGTTGTCATTGATCCGGAGAGGGACATCGACCGTTATTTCGATTTGGCTGCGGAAAATGATTTGCGGATCACTGCGGTGGCGGAAACGCACATTCATGCGGATTACCTCGGAGGGGCGCGCGAGTTGGTCGAGCGCCGCGGGGTGATCGCCTATCTTTCGGAGGAAGGAGGGCCGGACTGGCAGTTTGAATGGGCGAAGGGCCATCCGCTGGCGCGGTTTCTCAAGGATGGCGACGAGTTCCGGGTGGGCAACATTGTTTTCAAGGCGCTGCACACGCCGGGTCACACGCCGGAGCACATGAGTTTTCTTGTGACCGACAGTGGTGGTGGTGCGGATGAGCCGGTCGCGCTGTTGAGCGGGGATTTCATTTTCGTCGGCGATGTCGGCAGGCCGGACTTGTTGGAAAGCGCCGCCGGGCAGGCCGGGGCGATGGAACCGGGCGCACGGACCTTGTTTGCCAGCCTGCGGGCGACCGACGCGCTGCCGGCACACCTTCAGATCCTGCCGGCCCACGGTGCGGGCAGCGCCTGTGGCAAGGCGCTCGGCGCGGTTCCTAACAGCGTGATGGGATACGAACGCAAATTCAACGCCGCGTTTCGCGAGGCCCTCACCGGCACAGAAGATGGCTTTGTCCGTCACATTCTCGCCGGGCAGCCGGAGCCGCCGTTGTATTTCGCGCGGATGAAACGCGACAACAAGCGTGGTCCGGCGTTGCTGGTTGGCGGCCGGCTGCCCGAGCCGCAGCGGGTGGATGTGACAAGGCTTGATGACTGGGTTGGTTCCGCCGGGGTTGCGATTCTCGACCTGCGTGGCGATCGTGTGGCTTTTGCGGCCGGCCATGTGACCGGCTCGCTGCTGGCGCCGATGGCGGGTGGCAGGCTGCCGATAGCCGCGGGTTCCTATGTGGATGAGGATTCGCGCATTCTTCTGATTGTTGAAAACGAGGGACAGGTCGGGGAAGCGGTAAGACAGTTGGTGCGCATCGGATTGGACCGTTTGGATGGATGGATTCCGGCCGAGGACGTCCTGAAGTCCAGACGGCACATTTCCAGCTATCCGAGGATTTCCCCGGCGGATCTGCCGGCGGGTGCGGTGGTGCTCGACGTGCGCGGTGCGGATGAACATGCCGCAAGCCGCGTGACAGGTTCCGTCAATATTCCCCACACCCGCCTGGCCGCTCGGTTTGGCGAGGTGCCGCAGGCCGGGCCGGTTCATGTCCATTGCGCGGGAGGGATGCGCGCGGCTCTGGCCAGCGCCTATCTTGCGAGTCGCGGTCGCGAGGTGGTGCATGTGGACGGCCCGTTCGCGGAGATCCCCGCCGCTTTGAAATCATGAATGGCATGGCATTGTTAGGCGCTGTAGGCGTCGGGCTTTCACTTGGACTCACCGGTGCGGGTGGAAGCATTCTAACGCTGCCGGTTCTGGTGTATCTGGCGGGAATCGCTCCGCGTGAGGCGGTTGGTCCGAGCCTGTTGATCGTGGGGTCTGCGGCGCTGGCCGGAGCGATTCAGCGCGCCCGTGCGGGTGAGGTGCATTTCAAGGCGGCAGGCATCTTTGTTCTCGCGGGCATGGTGGGCGCGGGGCTTGGTGCGAAACTCACTCCGCTGGTGACATCGGAGGCGTTGATGACGGCGTTTGCCATCGTGATGCTGGTGGTCGGGATCCACATGTTGCTGCCACGTGTACCGGTTCCGCAGCAGGAGCCCGAGTGCCGTCCCTTGCGTTGTTTGATGACGGGTGGCGCGGTTGGCGTGCTGACCGGATTCCTCGGGGTGGGTGGTGGTTTTTTGCTGATGCCCGCGCTGGCAAGGTTTGCGAGGTTGCCATTGCGGGTGGCGACCGGCACCTCTCTGGCGGTGATCGCCTGCAATTCCGCGGCGGGATTCGTGGGGCATCTGGGGGTTGTTCCCACGCCATGGTTGCTGACCGCGGTGTTTGCGCTGATGGCCGCTGCCGGTGTGCTGGCGGGCGGGCTTTTCGCGGCCCGGCTGCCGGAGAAAATCCTGCGCCGGGTGTTTGCGGTTTTGGTGATTGTGGTGGCGGTGGCCGTGTTGTGGCGCGGATGATCCGGATCCACACCCCCGGGCAAAGTTTCCACATCTTCCGCGTGCATCGGTGGCGCGGGTGGGGTAATCGGTCGGGTGTGGACGAGACCGAACCGATCATCGATTTGCAAAGCGACGCCCATTTCATGGCGCAGGCGCTGAGGGAGGCGCGCAAGGCCTATGCCGCGGGCGAGGTGCCGGTCGGCGCGGTCGTCGTCCGCGAGGGCCGCATCATTTCCCGCGCATGGAACCAGGTGGAAACCCTCAAGGATGCCACCGCGCATGCGGAAATGCTGGCACTGACGGCGGCGCAGGAATCCCTTGGCGACTGGCGACTGGAAAAGTGCACCCTGTATGTGACCAAGGAGCCATGCCCGATGTGTGCCGGGGCGATCGTGCACTGCCGGCCGGAGCGGGTGGTGTTCGGCTGTCCGGACCCGAAGGGCGGCGCGGCGGGCGGTTGGATCAATCTGTTAGAATCCAATCCGCCGCTCAACCACCGCTGTGATGTGACGTCGGGGGTGCTGGGGGACGAGTGCCTGACGCTGCTTCAGGGATTTTTCCGCGAGGCGCGCGAGCGGAGCCGCGAGCGCCGGGTGAACGGCGCTGAAGGCGGATCGATTGACGCCGGGGGATAGCAAGGTCTCAATGCGGCAGG
The DNA here is from genome assembly GCA_964399305.1 of uncultured Luteolibacter sp. GTDB lineage: Bacteria > Verrucomicrobiota > Verrucomicrobiia > Verrucomicrobiales > Akkermansiaceae > Luteolibacter. The sequence continues at coordinate 44,931 of CAYNQJ010000002.1, read as the reverse complement.
CGGACAAGGAGCGCGGACGTTTCGTCCCTTTGGCGGACAGGATGTCCGCGGCAGGCAGTCGTCAAGATGACGACGCTCCCTATCTGCGGCGCGGCCCAGCACATCGGTACGAATCAGCACCTGTCCGAGCTGAGTGAGGGCTTGTTTTCCTGGAAAACATTTCCAATCCTGCGCCATGGCCTACCGCACATCGCCCGCAGACATCGAAGGAATGCCGCCCGGGATTCCGCACATCATCGGCAACGAGGCGGCCGAGCGGTTTTCGTTTTACGGCATGAAGGGGATCCTGGCGGTGTTCATGCTTCAGTATCTGCATCTCATGGATGACACGGCGGTGGCAGGGATGAACCAGGCCGAGGCGACGGCCAAGGTGCATCTGTTCAACGGGGCGGTTTACCTCACGCCGTTCCTGGGGGCTTTGCTGGCGGATATTTTCATCGGCAAGTACCGGACGATCATCGCGCTTTCGATCGTCTATTGCGCGGGTCATGCGGCGCTGGCGGGGATGGGCGTGTTCGGCAACTCGCCGGCATGGCTGATGGCGGGGCTGGCATTGATCGCCCTGGGATCGGGCGGCATCAAGCCCTGTGTCTCCGCCCACGTGGGCGACCAGTTCGGCTCGCGCAACGCGCACCTGCTGACGAAGGTTTTCAACTGGTTTTACTTCTCGATCAACACCGGAGCGCTGTTGTCGGTGATGCTGACGCCTTGGTTGTTAGAGTGGCATGGGCCGCACTGGGCGTTCGGGGTTCCCGGCGTGTTGATGGCGATAGCGACCCTGGTGTTCTGGATCGGTCGCAAGCGTTTCATCCATGTTCCGGCGGGAGGAACGCGTTTCCTCAGCGAGCTGTTCAAGGGTGGCGGATGGGTGGTGATGCTGAAACTGCTGCCCTTGTATCTGTTCGTGGCGATGTTCTGGGCCTTGTTCGACCAGACCGGTTCGACGTGGGTTTTCCAGTCGCGGGACATGGACCGGAATTTCCTGGGGGTCGAGTGGCTGCCGGCGCAGATCCAATCGCTCAACTCGTTGTTCGTGCTGACCTTCATTCCGGTTTTCGCCTATGTCGTTTATCCGTTAGGCGACCGCTTGTGGAACCTGACGCCTTTGAGGAAGATCGGGCTGGGTTTGTTCATCATGGCGGGTTCGTTCGCGCTGGTGGCGATGATCCAGCAGTGGATCGATGGCGGGGCGCGGCCGAGCATCGCCTGGCAGATCCTGGCCTACGCGTTGCTGACGATCGCGGAGGTGATGGTTTCGATCGTGGCGCTGGAGTATGCCTACACGCAGGCGCCGAAGACGATGAAGTCGCTGTTGATGTGTTTTTTCCTGGGGTCGGTGGCGATCGGGAATTTCTTTGTCGCGGGCGTGAATTATTTCATCCAGGTGCCGGATGCCGCGGCGGTGCAGCTTGAAAAGGCGGTGGAGGGCAAACCCGCGGATTGGAGCAAGAGCCCGCGCCGCGTGGTGTTGCCTGGATATGACGGAGTGGAAGGAACCGGGGATGACATGGTGCAAAAGCTGGAGGGTGGCGTGCGTGCGGCGCTGGAAATCCCCGGGCAGGCGGCATTCGAACAGGCTGCGGCGATGATCGAGGAGGCGGCCTTGGCGAATGGCGGCAAGTTTCCTCCGGAGGAACAGATGGCGGAGAAACTCAAAGACCTCAAAGACCCGTGGGGTGGTGAATTGAGATATGCGATCTTGAATTCCGCACGCGCGAGGTTGCTGAGCGATGGACCGGACCGGGTGTCAGGTACCTGTTGGGATCTCGGCATGATGATCGATGCGCCCCAGCCGTCGGGGAAAAAGGAACCGTCGTGGACCGACAAGCTGCATCCACCCGAGCCATGGCTGGAGCGTCGCAAGCGCGAACTGGGAATCAAGGATGTCGCGGCCTATTCCGATGGGCAGCCCGGTTTCACGCGGGCGGCATTCTGTGGCGGCCAGACCAAGCTGGAGGGGACCGCCTATTTCCGGTTCTTCATGTGGCTGATGCTCGTGACGGCGGTGGCGTTCATCCCGTATGCCCTGGTTTACAAGCCCAAAACCCAACTTCAGGATTGAGCCTGAAGCTTTTCCGGGACCATCTCTTTCGCTTGCAGCCATCGTGATTTGATCGGATTCTCCAGCGTCGTTTCCCGGGTGCACAGGGTTTCGACCGATTGAGGTTCATGATTTTCAAAGCCGTCCAGTTTCCAACGCTGCGCTATTGGGTTCCTGCAATGCTGGCAGGGATCATGGCATCCAATGGACAGGCTCCTTCCGAGCCCGCATCGCCGGGCACACCGCGTGTGATGGTGCCTGCCAACCAACGTCCGGTGGTGCCATCCCGACAAGCGCACGCGCCGACGACCCGCATCGTCTATCCATGGAAACTGGGTATCACATGCACGATTTTCTGGATCGGTGAAAAGCCGACCGACCGCAACCCGACGCCGAATTGCAAGTCTTCGTGGGACCAGGAATGGTCCGCCAATTTCGGTGGCTACGATGATCCGGACCCCGCCAACCGGATTGCCAACCACACGACCGGCGAGTTCCGGCCCAAGGCGTTTGTGCCGAAGCTCAATCCGTTTTATGTCGCGCTGCCATACAACGACATCATCAACCACAAGGCGCACAAGCCGGAGGCGGCACGGGTCATTCCGTGGTTTTCGCGGGTGCGCCCGGCTCCCGGGGATACCGTGTGCAAAGGGCGCTGGGTCCAGATCCACCGCAATGGCCGGACCTGCTATGCGCAGTGGGAGGACTGCGGACCGTGGACGACCGACGACTGGGAATATGTGTTTGGCAACAAGCCGCCGAAGACCACGCAGAATGGCAGTGCGGGGATCGATCTCTCGCCTGCGGTCAGGGATTATATCGGTATCAAATCCGGCCAAAAACTTCATTGGCGCTTTATCGAGGAGGCGCAGGTTCCATACGGTCCGTGGAAAAAATACGGGCAAAACTCCGGGGGGGGGCGAGCGGGTACGGATTTGGAAGCCGAGCGCCGTTACATCGAGCGCTTGCGCAAAATGCGTGACGAGCAGTTCTTGAAAAAGCCGGTTGGCCAGTAAGAGGCGGAGAATGCCGGTTTTTCCAAAGGGAAATCCGCTTGCCAAAGGGGGGGGCAGTCGATACCCACTCGCCCCCACACCGCAAGGATTTGCGGAGCGGGTGCCCGGAATCATATGAAATTGGCCAAGTTGCTCAGCGCGGACCAGATCATCCTCGACATGAAGGCGGTCGAGCATTGGCCTGCGATCGTCGAGCTGGTGGACCATCTGGTTACGGTTGGCAAATTGCCGGAAGCGTCCCGCGCCCAGGTGCTTGACGCGCTGAAGGCGCGCGAAGACCAGGTGAGCACCGGCATTGGTTCCGGTGTGGCGATTCCACACACGTTTTCCGATGATCTTGAGGAGGTCGTGGCCATCTTCGGCCGCTCGAAGGAAGGCATCGACTTCGAGGCGATCGACAACGCGCCGGTGCACTTCATCATTTTGTTCATCGTGCCGCGCAAGGATTACCATCTGCATCTGCGGACGCTGGCGGCGATCGCAAAAATGTTCACCAACTGCGAAATCCGGCGCCAGTTGGGTGCTGCGGAAAACCGCAATGAAATCCTTACCGTGCTGGATCCCAAGCCGCAGCGTGTGACACCTGCGGAAGGTTGACGGTCCAGCGGCAGATACGCGCACCGCGTTCGGAATGACATATCAATTTCCAATGACACTTCTACAAGACCTCGAAGCCCGGCTCGCACGCGCATTGACCGCCACTCTCGGCGAACCCGCAACGGGCGCCGTCACCGCCGCGGCCGACCTCCGGTTCGGTGATTATCAAACCAACGCGGCGATGGTGCTGGCGAAGCAACGCAAGACCAACCCGCGCGCTCTGGCACAGGAAATCATCGATCGGTTGGAGCTCGACGGGCTTGCCACCGCCGAGATCGCAGGCCCCGGATTCATCAATTTCCGCATCCTGCCCGAGGCATACGCCGCCCGCGCCACCGCGCTGCTGCGCGACGAACGGCTCGGCGTGCCCGCCGCCGGCGAAGGAAAAACCGTGGTGGTCGATTTCTCCGCGCCCAACGTCGCCAAACCGATGCACGTCGGCCACATCCGCTCGACAATCATTGGCGACTCGCTTTGCCGGATCGCCAGGTTCCTCGGGTTCCGGGTGATCGCGGACAACCACATCGGCGACTGGGGGACACAGTTCGGAATGATCCTGCACGGTTGGAAAACGATGCTGGATCAGGCCGCGCTGGAGGCCGATCCCATTCCCGAACTGCTGCGCATCTATCGGGAAGTCAACGCCGCCACCAAAGCGGATCCCGCGGTGCTGGAGACCTGCAAAAACGAGTTGGTCAAGCTTCAGGCGGGCGACGATGAAAACCTGGCGATCTGGCGCCAGTGCATCGAGGTTTCGAAGCGCGGACTCCAGCGCATCTACGACGCGCTTGACGTGCGCTTCGACCATTGGCTCGGCGAGAGCTATTACAACGACCGTCTCGCCGGACTGGTGGATGAGTTTTTGGAAAAAGGCATCGCGCGCGAGAGCAACGGCGCGATCTGCATCTTTTCCGATGGAAGCACGAAACCCGAGGACGATCCGTTCATGGTGCACCGCGAGGATGGCTGGAACGACAACCCCGCGATCATCCGCAAGGCGGACGGCGGGTTTCTTTACGCCACCACCGATCTGGCGACCATCGAGTTCCGGGTCAACGAATGGCGGGCCGACCAGATCTGGTATGTCGTCGGTGTGCCGCAGCAGCTTCATTTCCGCCAGATCTTCGATGCGGCCGCGCGCTGGGGCCTGACCGGTGATTTCCGCCATGTCGCGTTCGGCTCGATCCTCGGCGAGGATCGCAAGCTGATGAAAACCCGCTCCGGCGACAACGTGCAGCTCACCGATGTTCTAGCAGAGGCGGTCGAGCGCGCCGCGGCGATCATTGCCGATAAAAACCCGGACCTGCGGGGCGATGAGGCGGCCGAGGTCGCGAAGATCGTCGGCATTGGCGCGGTGAAGTTCGCCGAGCTCTCGCAAAACCGTCTCACCGACTACGTCTTCGCATGGGACCGGATGCTGGCGTTGCAAGGGGACACCGCACCCTACCTGCAGTATTCGGCGGTGCGCATCCGCTCGATTTTCCGGAAGCTGGACGCCCCGTTTGTCGCGGAGGAGGCGGCAATGGTCCTCACTGAAAACGAGGAGATCCATCTGGCCAGGCTGCATGCGCGCTTCGGCGAGCTTTTGCCCGTGGTGCTCGAGGACTTCCGGCCGAATCTTCTGGCGAATTATCTGTTGGAGCTTGCGCGCGCGTTCCACTCGTTCTTCGAAGCCTGCCCGGTGCTCAAGTCCGCCGAGCCCGCGCGCTCCAGCCGCCTGGCGCTGTGCGAGCTCAGCGCGCGCATCCTCACCACCGGTCTTGGCCTGCTGGGCATCCGCTGCCCGGACCGTATGTGACGCGCGCAAGCGGGAGCGCCCGCGAAGCGGTTTTCCGCGCCATGGCGGACGGAGTCGGGACATGTGTCCCAGGACGGATTCGTTGACCGCCCGTTTTCTGGATGAACGAGCCATTGCCATACGTATCGCATTCAAGCGGCAGAATTCAAATCCATGCAGAACGACCAAGACACACACATAAGGACGATGAAGCGATACCGGGGCATCCTTCCTTCCGCGTGTGGCGGTTGCTTTGTGGCCGTCATGATGTTCGTGGGGGCAACTGTGGACAGCGCCCGGGCAACGGTTCACCCCGTGGATCTCCGCTGCGAATATTTGGAAAATCCATCAGGCATCGACGTGGTCCGGCCGAGGCTCTCGTGGAAGCTCGGCAGCCCTGCCGGAGCCGCCCGGGGAATCCGGCAAACGGCCTATCAGATCCTGGTGGCGTCGAGTGATAAATTGTTGGATAAAGACCAGGCGGACCTGTGGGACAGCGGCAAGGTGGCGGGCGACCAGACCATTCACATCGAATACGATGGCAAGCCGCTGGCATCCCGGATGGAGTGCCACTGGAAGGTCCGGACGTGGACCAGCGCGGGTGAAGCCTGGAGCCAGCCAGCGCGCTGGTCGATGGGCCTGCTGGAAACGGAATCCTGGAAGGCGGAATGGATCGGCCTTGAGAATGCGGACCCGTCCGCCGCATCGTTCCCGAAACCGGCGGAATGGATCTGGTTTCCGGAGGGGAAACCCGCCGCAAGCGCGCCTGTTGGCACGCGGTATTTCCGCCGCGTGTTTGATGTGCCGCCTGACCGGAAAATCGTTTCGGCAGAACTGCACATGACCGCCGACAATTCGTTCTCGGCCCGCCTCAACAAGCAGCAGGCAGGCGCGGGAACCGACTTCAATGCGCCGGCACGCATGGACGTCACCCGACTGATCAAGCCAGGCACGAATGTGCTGAGCGTTACCGCGGAAAACATCGGACCGGCCGCAAACCCTGCCGGGCTGATTGCATTCCTGAAGGTGACTTTCGCCGATGGCGATCCGCTGCTGGTTCATTCGGACGCGCAGTGGAAGAGCGTCAAGGAGGTCCCGGGCGATTGGGAAGGTGCGGGGTTCAAGGATGGTTCATGGGGCGCCGCCATGGCCATGGGCCCACTGGGCGCGGGGCCATGGGGCAACCTCCGGCCGAACCCCGATGCCAGGCCGCTCCCCGCACGCTACCTCCGACGCGAGTTCGATCTAACAAAAGACATCCGCAAGGCCACGGCCTACATCTGCGGGCTCGGGTTTTTCGACCTATACATCAACGGCTCCAAAACGGGCGACCACTTGATGGATCCCGCCCTCTCGGATTACGGCAAGGCCGCGTATTACCTGACCTTCGATGTGACCGGACAACTCGCGCGCGGACGCAACACGATCGCCGTCGCCCTCGGCAATGGCCGCTTCTTCGCCCCTCGCCTGCGAACCCCGATGGCAACAGCGGATTTCGGTTTTCCTAAACTGCGCCTGCAAACGGAAATCACCTACACCGATGGATCCTCGGATGTCATCGTGAGCGATGGAACCTGGAAGGTCACCGATGCCGGGCCGATCACCGCCAACAATGAATACGATGGCGAGGCTTATGACGCGCGGCTCGAAATGCCGGGCTGGAACGCTTCGGGATTCGATGACTCCTCATGGAAGCCCGCCCAGGTGGTCAAAGAGCCCGGCTGCAAGCTGTTGGCCCAGATGATCGAGCCGATGCGCGTGACCGAAACCATCAAACCGGTCGCCATCACCGAGCCGAAACCGGGAATCTTCATCGTGGACATGGGGCGGAATTTCTACGGCACCGTGCGGATGAAGGCACGCGGGCCCAGGGGTGCCGAGGTGCGCCTGACCAGCGCCTACAGCCTGCTCCCGGACGGCACGCTCAAGACGGCCGACAACCGTCACGCCATGGCCACCGATGCCTATGTCTTCAAGGGCGATGGCGAGGAGGTCTGGAACCCGCGTTTCAAAGGCCAGGGATACCGGAGGGTGCAGGTGACCGGATTCCCCGGCACGCCCCGGCTGGAAAACTTCGAAGGACTGGTGATCCACACGGATGTGGAACCGGTGGGAGAGTTCGCCTGTTCTAACAAACTGATCGACCGGATCCACACGGCGATGCGCTGGGGCATGCGGATGTTCCTGCGCAGCACGCCCATGGACCCGGACCGCGATGAACGGCAGTCGTGGATGGGCGATCCCGCCAAGGATTCGGAAAGCGAGGCGTTCAACTTCAACGTCGCCGCCTTCTACACCAAGTGGATGGACGACGTCCGGCGCAGCCAGCGTCCCGACGGGTCGATCCCGGAAGTCTCGATGTATTGGGACTTCGGCATGAACAGCATCGACTGGCCCAGCGTTTACACGATCATCCCCGACTGGTACGTCGATTTCTACGGCGACAAGCGCCTGTCGCAGGCACATTACGAAACGATGAAACGCTGGGTCCTGACGATGGAGCAGCGCAACCGCAGAGCCGACGGAACCTATCACGGCGGCATGTTCGGCGACTGGTGTGACACCTACACCATGGACGGCAAACTTCCGGAAGTCGGCAAAACGGACGTCGGCCTGGTCCATAGCGCATACCACTACAACAATTGCAGGATCCTCTCGCGCGCCGCATCCCGCCTTGGCAAGGCCGAGGATGTGGCGCTCTTCGACGGGATGGCGGAGACCATCCGGACCGCGTTCAACAAGGCATTCCTCAATCCCGCCACGGGCATCTACGCCAATGGCACCCAGACCTCCCATGTGCTGCCACTCGCCTTTGGAATGGTGCCTGCGGAACACCGCGACAAGGTCATCGGCCACCTCGTAAACGACATCATGGTGACCCACAACGGCCACCTGTCGGTCGGGCTGATCGGCATGCAGTGGCTGATGCAGACGCTCACCGACATCGGCCGGCCTGATGTGGCGTGGACGATCGCAACCCAAACCACCCGGCCGAGCTGGGGCTACATGATGGGCAAGGGCGCGACGACGATCTGGGAGCGGTGGGACACCGACACCCGCGATCCCGGCATGAACAGCGAGGCCTTGCTCATCCAGGCCGGCAATCTGGACGCATGGTTCTATCAAACGCTGGCCGGAATCAACTATGACAAGACAAATCCCGGGTTCAAACACATCATCATCAGGCCCCGCCTGCTGGGCGACCTGGCATGGGTGAAATGCCATTACGATTCGCTGCACGGCCGCATCGTCAGCCACTGGAAACGCGATGGGGACAACCTGACGTTGGATGTGACGATCCCGCCGAACACCACGGCGACCGTCCATGTCCCCGCGAACGCGGTGGATGCCGTGACGGAGGGAGGCCGCCCCGCCGCGCAGGCCACGGGTGTGACGTTCCTGCGAATGGAGGACGGCGCGGCCGTGTATGAGACCGGGTCGGGATCGTATCGTTTTGGGAGCGACGTTTCAGGTCTCCAGCCGTGATCCAATCCGCTGGTTCTTTTCTGCAAAACACAGCAGCCAAGGGACGGACGCCGCCAGTGTTCCGCGCAAGCCCGCCAGTGGTTCCCGTCTGCGGTTCGCGAGAGAATCCGGTTCCAGCCCGCGTAAACAGCTTCACAGCCGTCCCCAACTGCCAGAAACATCATGCAAACCGAATCCACACAACCGATCACCCGGCGGGGGTTTCTCAGCCGGGGTGCCATGGCCGCCGGAGCGCTTGGCCTGCCATATTTCATTCCCGCGCGCGCGCTGGGCAGGGACGGGACGGTTGCTCCGAGCAACCGCATCAACATGGCGGCCATCGGGATTGGCGGCCGCGGCACCGGCGACCTTGGAGTCATGCTCAGCCAGCCGGATGTGCGATTCGTCGCGGTTTGCGATGTCAACAAAGGGCGGCGTGAGGCGGCCAAGCGGATGGTCGATGAAAAGAACGGTGGCAACGATTGCGCGGCCTACATCGACATGCGCCAGTTGTTTGCGGAGAGACCCGATGTCGAGGCGGTCCTGATCGCCACGGGCGACCGCTGGCATGCGCTGGCATCGGTGCTGGCCATGAGGGCGGGCAAGGATGTCTATTGCGAAAAACCGGCCTGCCTGACGGTCGCGCAAGGGCTGCAGGTGGTCGAGACCGCACGCCGCCATGGACGCGTCTATCAGATGGGTGCCCAGCGGTTGAGCGAGTCACCGCACATTGGCGCGATCGAAATGGCCCGTACCGGACGGCTGGGGGCCATCCACACGGTCTATGCGGATTGCCGCTGGCGCGGCGGGTTCAACCGCCCGTGGCTGCCGACGGAACCGGAGCCGGCGAAGACGGATCTGGATTGGGACATGTGGCTGGGGCCCTGCGCGTGGCGGCCATACAACGGTGCCTATGTTCACCAGAACGATTGGTACAATCACGAGGACATGGCCACCGACATCGCACAGTGGGGGGCGCATACCGTCGCACAAGGACTGGCCGGACTCGACCTCGGAAAGATCACTTCGATTGATTTCGAGTATGCGGGACCCGGTCTCACGATGATGACCCGCCTCTCTAACGGAGTGAAACTGGTGCTCTACCGCCAGGCGGGCAATGTATGGGATCCGTGCCAGTATTGGAGCGGTGCCTGCGGCGAACGGTTCGAGGGCGACCAAGGCTGGGCGGCCGCGGCCGACAGCTACACGAAACCGGAAGTCTCCTCTCCCGCCCTGCTGAACGACTACAAGCGGATTCTGGCGGAGTATGTTGCCCGGACACGCCGCCCGATCAACCATGTCCGGGATTTCCTCGATTGCATCCGCACCCGCCGCGACACCGTGGCCAATCCCGGATTGATGGTGCTTTCCATGGGCATCTGTCTTGCCGCCGATATCTGTGAGAAGCTCGGACGCAACCTGAAGTTCGATCTTGTGAAGATGGAGTTCGTTGGCGATCCCGAGGCCAACCGTCTGAATAACCGGGCGATGCGGTCCCCATACACCTTCTGAGCCCAGCCATTACCCACACATTCACCCATGAAATCCCCATTCGCCGCCCTGTTCCTGTTAGCCAGCCTGGCCTGCGCCGCAGATGAACAGCAACTGCTCGACGTGCTCCGCTCGGGCGCATCCCATCAGGAGAAATCCGCAGCCTGCCGTGAACTGGCGCGCACCGGCACGGCGCAGGCCATCCCGGTGCTCGCTCCGCTGCTCGAGGACGAGGCGCTCTCCGACATGGCCCGCTTCGCGCTTGAAACGATCCAGGATCCTGCGGTGGATGACTCGCTGCGATCGGCGCTGGACAAGGTCAAGGGACGCCGTTTGATCGGTCTGATTCACAGCTTGGGCGTGCGCAAGCATGAGGGATCGGTGAAGGCATTGGCAGGACTTCTCAAGGATTCCGACCCGGAAGTCGCGCGCGCGGCCGCGAATAGTCTCGGACGGTTCGGCACCGCAGCCATGCCTCCGTTGGAAGCAGCGCTCGGCACGGTCGCCAAGGAGGTGCGTCCCGCTGTCATTGAAGGATTGCTCAAAGGCGCGGAATCCCTTGGCGCGGCGGAGGCGAGTGCGGTTTATGACCGTCTGGGAAAGATCAATGACCTTCCACCGCACCTGCGTTTGGCGGTGTTTGGCGGCACGGTTCGGACCCGCGGAGCGGAGGGGGTGCGCTTGCTCGCGACAGCCATTCGCGGCGAGTCGGATGTTCCTGTCGCGGCAGCACTTGCCATCGCTTCCGGGATTCCGGGTGCGGAGGTGACAGGCATGCTGGTTGGTGAGCTTGAGGATGCGTCCGCAGCGACCCGGATCCTCATCGTGCGGGCCCTCGGTCATCGTGGTGATGCAGGAGCGGTTCCGACATTGGTTTCATTGGCCAAGGCTGGCGAGGCGGACTTGCGCGTGGCCGCAATCCAGAGCCTGGTGCAGCTTGGCGATCCGGCATCCTTGCCGGTGCTGGCGGCGCTCGCAGGTGACGCGGAACCAACCATTGCCGACGCGGCACTCGAGGCGCTCGCCGGCTTTCCCGGCGATGCGGCCGACCCGGTCGTGGCAGAGCTTCTGGATGGCGTTGGCCCCGGAAAAATGCCGGCCCTCATCGAGGTGGCCCGCCAGCGTGGAATCGGGAAAACCGTTCCGATATTGTTAGAAATCGCCTCGGCCGCCGCACCGGATGTGGCACGTTCCAGCCTCAAGGCACTGCGCGCTCTTGCCGGGCCGGGCGACATTCCGTGTGTGGTCAAAGCCCTGGAGAGGCCGGACACCGCCGCCGAAGCGGAAGCCACCCTGGTGGCGATCTGTGCGCGCCAGCCCGATCCGTCAGATTGCAGCGGGAAGCTGGCGGCATCACTTGCCGACACGCAGGTAGGGACCCGGATGGCGTTGCTCCGTGTGCTGGGCAGGAACGGCGATCCGGCGGCCCTTGCCGCAGTGCGCAGGCTTTCCAAGGACCATGATGCCGGGCTCGGTCAGGCTGCGGAGCGGATCCTTGCCGACTGGCCGGCCGAACCGGGATTCGTTCCGATTTTCAACGGCCAAAGCCTTTCGGGATGGAACGGCAAACCCGGTTGGTGGACAGTGGTTGACAATGCGCTGACCAGTGAGAGCACTCCGGAAAAACCCTGCCCCGCTCCAAACTACCTCATGTGGCGCGGCGACACCCCTGCGGATTTCGAGTTGCTTCTTGAATTCAAGATCAGTGGACAGGCCAATTCAGGCATCCAGATCCGTTCCGCCGAACTGCCGGAGTGGGATACCTATGGCTATCAGGCGGACATGTCCGGTGACGGCTCGCTCATCGGGTTTGTTTATCACCACCAATACGGACTTGTCGCCGGGCGCGGAGAGAGGGTGGTTTTCACCGCGGACGGCAAAAAAACCGTCGAGCCGATCGGCGACGCGGCCGAACTTTTGAAACACTACAAACCCGATGACTGGAACACCTACCACATCGTCTGCCATGGTCCGAAAATCATGCTTTCCCTGAATGGTAAACCGATGTGCGAAATCACCGACCACCGCGTCGCACCTGCGGCGGCGCGCGGAGTCATCGCGTTGCAAATGCATCCCGGGCCACCGATGAAGGCGCAGTTCCGGAACATCCGGATCAAAAAACTGTAAGACCTCCGGCATTTGCAAAACAGCCCCTGCACGGGGGGAATGAAATTCCGCCATGTCTGCCGGGTAATTCAAAAAGTGACCGCGGCTTGTGGCCAGGCTACCTGGCGGGCGGCTTGATCCGCCGGGCCTGCTCGAACACCGCCACGCTCTCTTCCGCGACGCGCCCTTCCTGATAGATCTGCAGATTGAAAACCGGCACGTTGCGGTAGGCGGCGAACTCGTCAAGCATGCGCGCCAGTTGTTCGGCATTCATTCTTGGCGGCCCTGCCGGCGCGTTTTTGGCGCCGTGCACCCAATCGCCATCGAAGGTCAGGCAGGCGCTCGCCTGCAGTCCCGCATGCGTGCCGGACGGGTAATGGCCATTGCCGCCGCGGACCAGCAAGCCGTGCTGGCCGGCCGGTTCGAGGCAGTCCTCGCCGGTGAAATAATCCTGGAACGGCGTGGCGCTGTTGAGCACCCACGGGTTGAAGCCCACCAGTCGTGCGGGGTTGCCGGTTCTGGCCGCGCGGGCGAGGCTTTCCCACGGGGCGCTACGGTAATAATAGTTGCTCGTGCCATCATCAAACCACCAACCGGCGAGCTTGTCCTTGTAGCGCCCGCCCGCCTCGCTGATGACCGCCCGCCAGTTGTTGAAGAACCTGGTGGTGTCCGTCTCCCAAAAACCGCAGGCGTCGAGCCACTCGGTGTCGCTGCCCGCGCCCAAATGATGGTAAAGCATCAGCCTGATGCCGCGCTTGCCGAGCGCGTCGGCCAGCTCCGCCACGAGGTCGCGCCGGCTCGTGCGTCCGGCCAAAACCTTGTCTAGCGACTCCAGCGGCGCGGGAAAATATTGATAGGCATGCGAGGTCGCCATTACGACCAGCCCCGCGCCGGTGCGCTCCATCTGGTCGGCGAATCCGGGCACATCGAAATCGGCAACCGCTTGCGCGTATGGCTTCGGCTCGCCATGACGCGGCATCGACTGGTTCGTCCATGTCACCATGATGCCGTAACGCGCCTTCTGGAACCACGCGGTGTCGGCGCGCATCGCGGCCGCCCGCTTTTGCATGTCAGTCCGGACCGCCGGCCGGATCATCTCGACGGCATGCACCTGCGCGCCAAAAGGCGAGGTTCCGTCCGCTGCAAGGAGTCGCAGCGTGACGACCGAAGGCCCCCCTGGGACGTTCACCACACCCGGCAGGAGGATTCTCTGCCAGCCTTTGCCATCCGCCGGGATCTGGCCCTGCAAGGTCTTGCCGGCGGCGGATACCTCGATGCGCAGGTTTGGCGGTCCCGCGATCAACACCTGCACCGCATAATCCGCCGCCTGCGTGTTGGTGATCTCCCAACGCGCCTGTTGATCCGGATTCCGCCAGCCATCGACATAAAGCTTGCCGTGGGTTCCCGCGCCTAACGGATTGAGACCCTCCGACAACTTCGCGTCGTAAGCCATCAGCACGTTGCAAAGGTCCGGCTTGAGTTTGAAGTCCGGCACAAAGCCGGCATGCAGCGAGGAAACCAGGAGCAAGGGGAGAAGGCGTTTCATTGGGATGGGTGGAAAGTCGGTCAAACCGCGGCGATGTGTCAAGAACCGGGCAGGATGTGGCCGACCCGATCGACAAGGCCAGCTCGCCTGAATACCGGTGCGGGCCTTTCGCTTGACCTGCCACCACCTGCGGCGTGAACTGTCGGCAAGATTTCAGTGGAGATTTCCACCCAACAAACCCACGCCCGCAAACTTCCATGAATGGCCCATCCCGCTTGAACGCCCTTGAAATCTGGTTCGTCACCGGATCGCAGGATCTCTACGGCCCCGGTGCGCTCGCCAGCGTGGACGAACACTCCCAAGCGGTGGTTGATGCGCTGAACGCTTCAGACGCGCTGCCCCACCGCATTGTGTTCAAGCCGGTGCTCAAATCGTCCGCCGAGATCACCCGTTTCGCCATCGATGCCAACTCCGATTCCAACTGCATCGGCGTGATCGCATGGATGCACACGTTCTCCCCTGCCAAGATGTGGATCGAGGGCCTGCGGATGCTCGCCAAGCCGCTGGCCGACCTCCACACGCAGTTCAACCGCGACATCCCGTGGAGCGAAATCGACATGGATTTCATGAACCTCAACCAGACCGCCCATGGCGGCCGCGAGTTCGGCCACATCGGCGCACGACTGCGGCTGCCGCGAAAGGTGGTGGTCGGCCACTGGCAGGATCCGGAGGTCCACGCACGCCTTGCCGCCTGGGCCCGCGCCGCACGCGGCTGGCATGCCTCGCGTGGTCTCAAGCTCGCACGCATCGGCGACAACATGCGCCACGTCGCTGTTACGGAAGGCGACAAGGTTTCCGCACAGATCCGCTTCGGCTGGGAAGTGAACACCTTCGGCATCGGCGATCTGGTTGCCAGGATCGATTCCGCCGCGCCGGATAGCATCGACGCCCTCTGCGCCTGTTACGAGGAAAAATACCGCGTCGCGCCCGAGCTGCGGCGCGGTGGCGCTCGGCACGGAGCGCTGAGGGATTCCGCCGCGATCGAAATCGGATTGCGTGATATGTTAGAAAAAGGCGGCTTCACCGCGTTCACCACCACCTTTGAAGACCTCCACGGGATGAAGCAGCTGCCGGGGCTCGCCGTGCAGCGGTTGATGGAGGACGGTTACGGATTCGCGGGTGAAGGAGATTGGAAAACCGCGGCGATGGTGCGCGTCATGAAATGGATGGCGCATGGCCTGGATGGCGGCACCTCGTTCATGGAGGATTACACCTATCATCTGGATCCGGCCAATCCGCTCGTGCTGGGCGCGCACATGCTGGAAGTCTGTCCGTCGCTCGCCGCAGAGGTGCCGAAGATAGAGATTCACCCGTTAGGTATCGGAGGAAGGCAGGACCCGTGCCGCATGGTTTTTGACAGCTCGCCGGGCCATGCGGTCAACGCTTCGGTGATCGACCTCGGCAGCCGGTACCGGTTTCTGGTCAACGAGGTCGAATGTGTCGCTCCGCCGCACGAACTGCCGAAGCTGCCAGTCGCCAGGGCCATGTGGAAACCGCAACCCGATCTCAAAAACGCCACCGCAGCGTGGATCCAAGCCGGCGGCTCGCACCACACGGTCTTGTCCCAGGCGCTCACCACCGAACATCTTGAAGACTTCGCGGAGATCGCCGGGATCGAATTGTGTGTGATCGACAGTGAAACGCGGCTGCGCTCCTTTAAAAACGATCTTCGCCAGGCGGACCTGTATTATCATCTCGCTCAAGGCATCCATGGCTGAGCCCGCTGATGCGGATCTTTGACTTTTCGGGTCTCCGGCATTAGTTCTTGCGCACACTTCATGCGCCCAACCCGCATCGCAGCCATGGCACACGCCAAATCCGCCGCTTTTGGCCTTTGCTGGCTGGCTGCATCCTGTGCCGCCATCACGCCGGAATCGCGCATGGCGGAGGGCGGCACGCCGCCGCCGAGCGAGTGGTCCGCCACCCGCGAGTCAAAATGCGGAGTGGACCAGCGTTGGATCCGCAAGACCGGCGGAGCCGAACTCGCATCGCTTGTGGCGGAGGCACTGAAAGCCAATCCGGACCTCAAGCAGTCCGCGGCACGCGTCGAAAAGGCCGCTGCCGAAGCGAAAATCGCCGGTGCGGCACGATGGCCGGCACTCGGTCTCAGCGGACGCAACGAACGCCTGAAACAGGTTTTCATCGGCACGCCGTTCATGTTGGACGATTACCCCGGCAGCCTGAGCACCCAGGCGGGTGTCGCCCTGAATGCCGCATGGGAAATCGATGTCTGGGGGAAACTCAAGGCCGGCAAGGAGGCCGCCATGGCCGATGCCGAGTCCAGCGCGCTGACCTATCAGGCGGCCCGTGCTTCGCTCGCCGGCCAGGTGGCCAAGGCATGGCTCGCTCTCGCCGAGGCCAACGCCCAGGTCGCGCTGGCGGAGGAAGGGCTGACCGCGAGACGCCTGCTGGCAGCCGCCGTCCGCGAGCGGTTCGAGGGTGCGGCCGATGCCGCCGACGGCGGATCCGCCGCACAAGTCCGGCTCACCGAGGCCGAGCTCGCATCCGGAGAAGCGGTTCTAGCAGAACGCCGGCAGGAAAAAACCCGCGCCATCCGCCAGTTGGAGTTATTGCTGGGCCGCTACCCCTCGGGTCGTCTGATCGCCGCCGCCAAGCTGCCACCGATACCGTCCACCCCGCCTGCGGGCGTGCCATCCGAATTGTTACTGCGCCGTCCCGACATCCACGCCGCGGAGCGCAGGCTCGCCGCCGACGGACGCCGCTCCAAGGAGGCCAGGCTCGCACGTTTCCCATCGCTCAAACTCACCGGCTCCATGGGCACCAACTCCGACGCCCTCGGCCAGGTACTCAACAGCGACTATGGCATCTGGTCTGTGGGTGGCAGTCTGACCCAGCCGCTGTTCGAGGGCGGACGTCTGTTAGCAAGCGAGCAAAGAGCCAAAGCAACCGAGCGGGAATCCGCCGCCGCGCTCCAAGGCGTGGTCTTGCAGGCCTTCGGCGAGGTGGAACAGGCGCTCGCCGCGGAACTCCACCTGCGCGAACGCGAAGCCGCCGCCAAACGCGCGGCCGGGCTGGCCATGGAGGCGGCCAACCGTGCCCAGGAGGAATTCGACGCCGGCACCGGTGACGTGCTGACTCTCATCGATTCACGTCAAAGCCAGATCGACACCGCCAGCCGGCACACGGCGATCCGCCGACTGCGTCTCGACAACCGGATCAACCTGCACCTCGCGCTCGGCGGCGACTTCTCTCTCTAACATAAATTGCCATGGCCAGCTATCCCGAATCCTACGAAACCGAGCGCCGTTCCGGACTGCGGGCGGTGATTTCGTTCCTGGTGATACTCGCCATCCTTGTCGCGAGTGCCGGAGTGGTGGCGGTGTTGCACTTCACCGCGCCGAAGGCGGAGAAGAAAAAGGACGGGCGGGTGATCCCCGTCGTCGAGGTTCACGAGATCAGGACCAGCAGCCATGTCATCCACATCGGCACGCAGGGCGTTGTCGAAAGCCGCCGTGAAACCCGCATCTCGCCGGAAGTCACGGGCCGGGTTCTGGAAATCTCACCCAACCTCAAACAAGGCGGCCTCGTCCGCAAGGGCGAGCTGATGGCCAGGATCGAGGATGTGGATTACCGTGCGGCACAGGCACGCGCCAACGCCGCTCTGGCCGATGCGGAGCTCGCGCTTGCCAGCGAGGAGGCGCGCGCCAGCCAGGCGCTCATCGACTGGCAGCGTCTCGGTCGCGGCGGAAAGGGAAACCCGCTGGTCCTGCGCGAACCACAACTTGCCGCCGCCCGAGCGAAGGTCGAGTCCGCCCGCGAGGAGGCGGCCCGCGCCGGCCGTGATCTCGAACGGACCCGGATCACCGCGCCCTTCGATGCCGCCATCCGCATGGCCGATGTCGAGGTCGGCTCGATCGCCCGCCCCGGCCAGACGATCGCCGAAATTTATTCCTGCGAGGACCTTCAGATCCGCCTGCCCTTGCCGCTTGAGGATCTCGGCTTCATCAGCCGGGACAAGGACGGTCGCCCTTCGGGAGAGATCACGCTCACCGGCACAATCGGCGGCAAGGAAAGCCAGTGGGCCGCGGAATCGATCAAACTCGACCCGGAGATCGACCGCCGCACGCTGTCCGGTCACTGGATTGTCCGCGTGCTTCCTGACAAAGGATCCGGCAATGCGTTGCCTCCGGTCGGTTTGTTCGTGCGTGCGGACATCAAGGGCGGTGAACTGAAGGACGTGGTCGAGGTTCCGCGACGCGCGATCCGCGAGGGTGGTGAGGTTCTGGTCGTCACACCGGAGAACCGTTTGGAATTCCGCAAACTTGAAGTTGTCCGTCGCACGCGCGATTCCGCGATTGTCTCAGGTGGCCTGCGGTCCGGCGATCGCATCTGCCTCACGCGTCTCAACGCACCCATCGCCGGGATGGAGGTCAGCCCCGGCAAGCCCGGCGGTGACTGATCCTCGGGCCGCTCCGGATTTTCCGCACCAACCTACGCATCAACCACCACCGTGCATTCCGCCATCAAATGGTTCAGCCGCCACCATGTCGCAGGGAATTTCCTGATGCTTGCGCTGATGCTGGCCGGCTTCGCCACCTGGTTCAAACTCAAGAAGGAGATTTTCCCTGAGATTGGAATCGATGCCATCTCGGTGCGGATCCCTTATCCCAACGCCACGCCGGAGGAAAGCGAGCGCGGTGTCTGCGTGCCGGTCGAGGAAGCCGTCGCCGATCTGCAGGGCATCAAGAAAATCCGCTCCGCAGCCTCCCGCAACATCGGAGTGGTCACGATCGAGGTGGAGACCGGATACAACGTCCGCAATGTGATGAGCGATGTGAAGTCCCGCATCGACGCCATCGACAATTTTCCGGTGGAGGCCGAAACCCCGGTGCTGGAGGAGATCCTGATCAAGGCCCCGGTGATGAGCGTCACCCTCACGGCCGACACCGATGAAACCGGGCTGCGGAAGATCGCCGAGATGGTGCGCGACGACCTGCTCACCTATCAGGCGCCCAAGCCCGCCGGACTTGGCGAGTGGATCGCCCGTGCCGTGCGCGGTCCGCCACGCATTTCGCAGGTCGAGATCGCCGGCACCCGTCCGTATGAGATCTCGATCGAGGTTTCCGAGGAAAAGCTCCGCCAGCTCGGGCTCAAGCTCGCGGATGTCGCCCAGGCCGTGCGCACGAGCACGCTCGATTTGCCTGGCGGATCGATCCGCACCGAGCGTGGCGAAGTGATCCTGCGCGCGCTGGGCAAACGATACGAAGCCGCGAAATTCGCGGACATTCCGCTGACCACCGGCACCGACGGCGCGTTGATCCGCCTTGGCGACGTGGCCACGCTGATCGACGGTTTTGAAGACGTCGATCTGAGCAGCCGCTTCGACAAGCAGGATGCGGTGGTCATCAATGTGTTCCGGGTCGGCAATGAGGACACTCTCGCCCTGGCATCGTTGGTCCGTCACTATGTGGAGAACACTGCCAGCCGTCTGCCCGAGGGCGTGAAACTCTCGATCTGGAACGACCAGAGCCTCTACCTCAAGGGACGGCTGGACCTGTTGGCAAGGAACGCGCTCAGCGGACTGGTGCTGGTTTTGGTGGTGCTCGCGTTGTTCCTGCGTCCGTCGCTGGCGTTTCTTGTCGCGCTTGGCATTCCGGTTTCCTTCGCCGGTGGCATCTGGCTGATGCCTGTGCTCGGTATTTCCATCAACATGATCTCGTTGTTCGCCTTCATCCTGGTGCTGGGCATCGTGGTGGACGATGCGATCGTCACCGGTGAAAACGTTTACACGCGCATCCAGCGCGGCGAGCATCCGCGCATCGCCGCGTTCAAGGGAACCCAGGAGGTCAGCGTGGTGGTCATCTTCGGAGTGCTCACCACCGTCATCGCCTTTGCCCCGATGCTGGGCCTCAGCGGCGTCAGCGGCAAAATCTGGCCCAACATCCCGCTGGTGGTCATTCCCACGCTGATCTTCTCGCTGCTGCAGTCGAAGTTCGTGCTGCCCTCGCACCTTGCCCTGCTTTCCCCGACCGATCACAGCAAGCCGGTCAACGTGCTGTTCCGCATGCAACGCCGCATCGCGGGCGGCCTGGAGGTTTTCGTAGCGCGTTTCTATCAACCCGCCCTCGAGCGTCTGTTGCACTGGCGCTACATCACATTGGCGGCCTTTGCCGCGGTATTGATCGTCACTGTCGGTGTGGTCGCCACCGGATGGATGCCCTTCCGGTTTTTCCCGGAGGTCGAGGGAGACATCCTTACGGCGAAGGTCGAACTCGCGCAGGGCGTGCCGTTTGAGGAAACCGCGCGGGTGGTCAGGCGCATCGAGGAGGCGGCGTTGTCGCTCACCTCGCGCTTCAGCGCACGCGACGGCGGGCCGATCCTCCGCCACGTGCTGAGCAGTTCCGGCAGCCAGCCGTTCATGACCAGTTTCAATCCGGAGGGGCCGCCGCTCGCGACCCACCTCGGCGAGGTCACGCTCGAGCTCGCCCCCGCCGCCGAGCGCGACGTCTCTTCCGAAATCCTCGTCAGCGAGTGGCGCAAGCTGGTGAGTGAGATCCCCGGTGTCATCGAACTCCGGATCCAGGCGGAGACCGCCAACTCGGGCAGCGCGATCGATGTCAATCTAACGGGAAGCAATCTCGAACGGCTGGAGGAGGCGACCGCCTTTGCCAAGGCGGGCCTCGCCAAATACGCGGGCGTGATCGACATCGCGGACTCCAACCGCCCCGGCAAGGACGAGCTGAGGTTCGCCGAGCTTACGCCGGCGGGGCGCTCGCTCGGTTTCCGCCTGGAGGATGTCGCCTCGCAGGTTCGCGACGCCTATTACGGCAACGAGGTACAGAGGCTGCAGCGCGGCCGCGACGAGGTGAAGGTGATGGTCCGTTATCCCTTGGAAGACCGCCGGGTGCTGGCCTCACTGGAGGATATGAAAGTGCGGACCCCGGCGGGCGACGAGGTCCCGTTGCGCCAGGTGGTGGTTTTCAAACCCGGCCAGGGGCCCGCCACGATCAACCGCACCGACCGCCAGCGATCGGTCAAGCTGACGGCGGATGTGGAACCCGGCGTGAATGCCAACAAGGTGGTCGATCTGTTTGTTGCGGACGTGCTTGAGAAGATCCCCAATCTCTACCCGGGGGTACGCTATGATTTCGAGGGGGAGCAAAAAGACCAGAACGACAGCGTGCGGGAAATCGGCATTGGTTTCATCGGCGCGCTGATAGGGATGTATGTACTGATCGCCATCCCCCTGCGTTCGTATTTCCAGCCGTTCATCATCATGTCGGTCATTCCCTTCGGTATCGTCGGTGCGGTCATCGGCCATGCGGTGATGGGGCTGGACCTCAGCATCATGTCACTGTGCGGGCTGGTCGCGCTTTCCGGCGTGGTCGTCAACGACAGCCTGGTGATGGTCGATTACGTCAACCGCCACCGGGCGGAATCGGCAAACCTGCATGACGCGGCGTTGAGGGCGGGCGGAGCGAGGTTCCGCGCGATCATGCTGACCTCGCTCACGACTTTTGTCGGCATCATGCCGATCACCCTGGAGACGGACATGCAGGCGCGGTTCCTGATTCCCATGGCCGTATCGCTCGGGTTCGGTATTCTCTTCGCGACGGTGATCACCCTGTTTCTGGTCCCCTGCATCTATCTGGTGATGGAGGATGTGGCGCGGATATTGGGAAGGAAGGAGGAATCCAAAGCATGATTGGGTGCCGCCACGCGGCCGGCCTCATGCATTCCTGCGGGACTGCCGGAAAAATGGCGGGACCGGCCTCCCATGGTTGTGGTGCATGAATCCACCCATGAACGGGCCGAAAACACCCATGGACGGGCAATCGCCCTGCTTTATCACGGACCGCCCGGAGGCCGCTCACCAGGCCTTCATTGCCTTTTCAAGCTCCTGCTTGCTGAGGCCGAGCGCCTTGAGCACACCGGTGGCCATCATGCGGTCGCCGGCGGGAGCCATGTGGACACCGTCGCTGGTCAGGTAGTTGCCATTTGCCGGCTTCGGCTGGGTTTTCGCGGCCTCGGCGATGGCGGCCTGCATGTCGGCGTTGAGATCGGCGAGCAGGCATTTCTTCTCCTTGGCAAGCTTGCGGAGGAAGTCGTTGTAGGCGGCGAGCTTTTTGTTTTCCGGGGTTTCCGGGTTTTCATGGATCATCGTGGAGGTCAGGATGACCACCTTGATGCCGGCGGCCTGTGCCTTCTCGACAATCGCGGTGATGTTTTTCTGATAGTCCGGAAGCGCCACGCCGCGTTCGCCGTGCCAGACGTCGTTGACACCGCAACTGAGCGTCATCCACTGGGGTTTTTTGCTGAGCACGTCGTTTTCGAGGCGGGCCAGCATGTCGTTGGACTTGTGGCCGCCGATGCCCGCGCCGATAACCTCGATTTTCACATCGTTTGCGGCGAGTCCGCGGGCGATGAGCTGCACGTATCCGGTGTGGTTGTTCTGGCCGCCCTGGGTGATCGAGTCACCCATGAAGGCGACCTTTTCTCCGGATTTGATCGGGATTGCGGCAACTGACAGGCTGGCTGCGGAGATCATGGCGGCGAGGAAGGTCGGGATGGGTTTCATAAGTTGTGAGACAGGAATTATAGGCTAATCCCCACGGCGTCCATCCGGTTTTTGCCGTTGGTCGGCCGGCTGGCCGAGGATGGAAAAGTCACGGCCCGGGCGTCCCGTCCCGCTTGAAAGCTCACAGGAAATGGTCGAGGATTTTCCTGCTGGTCGGATCCAGGGCCTTGAGCTCACGGATCAGGAATTGAATGCCCCGGCCATCGATGACCAGCAGCGAGGAGCCCGACAAGCGCCGGATATCCTCCTCGGCATTCAGGAGCAGGTCGGTGTCACCGCGGTCGGTTTTGATCCTCCAGGTGCAGGGCGTGGCATACCCGCTGGTTCTCACGATCCGCAGGATCTCCGGCATGAATTCCCGGCTTTCCAGCTCCTCCACCACCAGCTTGCGCGTTTTGTCCGGGAGCTCGTCCAGGCAGGGAAACCAAGCCAGTTCATGGCCGGAGGAACTGAGCAGAGCCACCCCCCCGCGTGGTGCGGCGATTGGAAACGCGCGGGCAAACCTCACATCGACATGCGTGGATCCATCGGACCCGGTGAATACCAGGCGGCCGAAGGCATCGCGCTCAAATGAAATGTTTCCGGTCATGGTCAGATTTCCTTCAGCGATCCGATGTCGCGCTCTTCCAATGTGTCTGATTCCGCGCCGACGGCGGCGGCACCCTGCAGAAACTCGGTTTGGGCGCGGTCGAGGCGGTAATAAGCCCCTTGTCTGGCCATCAGTTCCTCATGCCCGCCCTCTTCGATAATCCGTCCTTGGTCGAGCACGACCAACCGGTCCGCGCGGCGCAGGGTGGACAAGCGGTGGGCGATGGCAAGCGTGGTGCGGCCGCGGATCAAATTGTCGAGCGCCGCCTGGATCTCGAGTTCGGTCTCGGTATCGACCGACGAGGTGGCCTCGTCGAGAATGAGGATGCGTGGGTTGATGAGCAGGGCGCGGGCGATCGAGATCCGCTGGCGTTCGCCGCCCGAGAGTGCCTGACCGCGCTCGCCGACCCATGAGTCGTATCCGAGCGGCAGACGGAGAATGAATTCATGGGCGTGGGCCGCGCGGGCGGCCTCGATGATCTCCTCGTGCGAAGCGTCCGGTTTTCCGTAGGCGATGTTTTCCGCGACGGTTCCGAAAAACAAGAACGGCTCCTGCAGGACCAGCCCGATGTTGCGCCGGTATTCGCTGACCGGCAGCGAGCGGATGTCCGTGCCGTCTAACAAAACAGCCCCTTCCACCACGTCGTAAAACCGGCAGATCAGGTTGACCAGTGTGCTCTTCCCCGAACCGCTGTGCCCGACCAGCCCGATCATCTCACCCGGCGCGATGCTCAGGCTGACGTCGTCGAGGATACCGCGTGTGCCGTAGCGGAAGCTGACGTTGCGCAGCTCCAGCGCCCCGCGGACCTCCTTGAGCCGCACCGGCTGGCTTGGCTCGGGAATGCTTGAGACGTGGTCGAGGATATCGAAAATCCGTTTGGCTCCGGCGGCGGCTTTTTGTGTGACCGAGACAATCCGGCTCATCGAACCGAGGCGCGAGTAGAAGCGGGTGATGTATGCCAGGAAGGCGACCAGCACCCCGACGGAAATCTGGTGGCGAGACACCAGCCAGATGCCGAACCCCCAGACAACCAGCAGGCCCGTCTCGCTGAGAACGGTCACCGTGGGTGTGAACAGCGACCAGACCTTGTTGACGCGGTCGTTGACGGCGAGGTTCCTGGCGTTGGCCTCGCGGAAGCGCTGGGCCTCGCGTTCTTCCTGGGCAAAGGCCTTGACCACCCGCACGCCCGGAATGGTGTCGGCCAGCACGCTGGTCACTTCCGACCAAACCCGATAAACTTGGTCAAACCCGTGCCGCAGCCGGTCGCGGACGATGTGGATCAGCCAGGCGATGAAAGGCAGCGGAAGCAGGGTCACCAGCGCGAGCCATGGATTGATCGAGACCAGGATGACCGCGGTCATCAGGATCATCAGCAGGTCGGTGATGAAATCCAGCAGATGGGAGGACAGGAAGACGCAGATCCGGTCGCTGCCGGAGGATATACGGGCCATCAGGTCGCCGGTGCGTTTGCCTCCGAAGTATTCTAACGAAAGTCCCTGCAGGTGTTCGTAAGTGGTCGTACGCAGGTCCGATCCGATGCGTTCGCTGATGAGGGCGAGAATATAGGTTTTCGCCCAGTCGAGCGCCCATGCGAGAATGGCTGCGGCGGCAAGTCCGCCCAGCAGCAGCATGACCAGCGTGCCATTGATGGGAACCCCGTTTTGAAACGGGATGAGCACCTTGTCCATCAGGGGCATGGTGAGGTATGGCGGTACCAGGGTGGCGGCGGTGGCCAGCAATGTGAGCACGAGGCCTAGCAAAAGACGCCCGCGGTAGGGGCGGGCGAAACGCCAGAGCCGGAACAAGGTCCATGCGGACGGCGGCGCATGCACTGTCTTGGAGCAATTCGGGCAGTTCTCGTGACCGGCGGGAATGGCACTCTCGCAAACCGGACAAACCTGGTCGCTCAGCGGAACCGGAAGGCGGTTGGCAGCCAACGCATCGACGCATTCCTGGAACTGCCCGGTGAGACGCCGCACGGCGGCATCGCGCCGCAAGGTGTGCCGCCAACTGGCAAGCCGCTGGCTGGCATCTCTCAGGACCATCATGCCCACTCCGGCGTGGTCGTGATGCTCCAACACCATGCCGGCGCGAAACGCCCAATGACGCCACGAGCTTTCTCCCGGGGCCCGTGCCGACAGCCGCCGGTTGGTCAGGACAAGCAGGCCGCGGTCGAACCACAGCCGCTCCGTCAAATCGAGTTCAAGGCATGCCACGACCTCATCGCCTGCGACCAGGGCGGCGTCCACTTCATCGCGCCATGCCTCGGGAACGATGGTGGCTGCGGTTTGGCCGTTCGAAGTCATCGGAGGGAGCCCATGGTTGGCCGCGCCTCGGCGCGGACCAGCGGTCGGGTTGGGCGCGGTTTTGACCCGTTTCGCCCAGCTTGCAATACATTTGTCAGCCAACGGCGCGAGATTTTTGATACGAAACTTGATTTAGGCCCGGGAACCGGGAACAAAAAGCAACGCCGCCGCCTGACCGCGGGGCGTCGTTTCCATGAAACACAAAGACATCCGGATTCTCAACGTCTTGTCCCTGCGTGGACCGAATATCTGGACCTATCACCCGGTGCTGGAAGCATGGGTGGATATCGGCGAGCTCGAGGAATGCCCGTCAAACACGCTGCCGGGATTTGTCGAACGACTTTGTGACTGGCTGCCCACCCTGTCCGAACACCGTTGCAGTTATGGCGAGCCAGGTGGCTTCATCAAGCGGTTGCAGGAAGGGACCTGGCCGGCCCACATTCTCGAACACGTCACGCTTGAGCTGCAGAATCTGGCAGGCCTTCCCGGTGGATTCGGCAGGGCCCGCGAAACCGGCGAGACCGGAGTTTACAAGGTTGTGGTGCAAACCCGGCAGGAGGACGTGACCCGCGCCTGCCTTGAGGCCGCGCGCGATCTGGTGATGGCCGCCATCGACAACCACCCGTTTGACGTGCCTGGCACGGTCGAACGTCTCCAGGGGCTGGTCCGGGAACACGCATTCGGGCCGAACACCGCCTGCATTGTGAATGCTGCCACCGCCAAGGACCGCGGTATCCCCGCCATTCATCTGTTAGCCAAGCGGCTCGTCCAGCTCGGATACGGTGCGTCCCAGCGGCGGATGCTCGCGGCGATGACCGATCAAACGGGAGCCATCGCGGAAGGGATCGCCGCCCGCCCCGGGCTCACCCGGCGCTTGTTGGAGTCATGCGGCCTGCCGGTCGCCGACCCGGAAGCCAGCCCGATGACCGCGGACCACCAGCAGCACCGTCTGTTAGTAGTTGGCGGCAAGCTGGTCGCCGCCGCACGGATCCTGCCATCCGCTGACGATGCCACGCCTCCGGATCACCGCGATGTCACCGACCACGTCCACCCGGCCACCGCCGCCGCCGCCTGTCTCGCGGCACGGGTTGTGGGACTCAACATCGCCGGGGTGGATATCCTGGCCACCGACATCTCACGTCCGCTATCGACCCAGGACGGAGCGATTACCTCGCTATGCGCCCGTCCGGAGGTGATGATGCATTTACAGACCGCCACCGGGGAAACGCGGCCGGTCGGCCGTGCCATCGTCGATCACTTGTTTCCTGACGGCAGTTGCGGACGCATTCCGGTTGTGGGCATCACCGGTTCCCGCGGTACCACCGAGGTCGCCCACCTGGTGGCGGAGATGCTGCGACTCAGCGGCAAATACACCGGGCTGGCCTGCGGCGATGGTTTCTATCTGGACCGTCGGCGGGTTGAGGCCGGCGACCGCGGCGACTGGCAATCCGGCACCCGCGTGCTGATGAATCCCTCGGTGGAGGCGGCTGTGGTGGAAAACGGAGCCCACGTGATTCTCGGCCAGGGCATGGCCTACGACCGCTGCCAGATCGGTGTCGTCACCCGCATTGATCCGGAACAACACTACGGCACCCACTACATCGGCAAGCCCGAGCAGGTGTTCCAAATCTTCCGCAGTCAGGTGGACGTCGTGCTGCCGGACGGCGTGGCCGTGCTTGATGCATCCGATCCGATGGTCGCCGACATGGCGCGGCTGTGCGATGGCGATGTGATTTAT
Source organism: uncultured Luteolibacter sp. (assembly GCA_964399305.1). Taxonomy (GTDB): domain Bacteria; phylum Verrucomicrobiota; class Verrucomicrobiia; order Verrucomicrobiales; family Akkermansiaceae; genus Luteolibacter. The sequence goes on along the minus strand of CAYNQJ010000002.1, from coordinate 17,720 downwards.
TTTTCGGTGGATTCCGACCTGCCGGTGGTCAGGACTCATCGTTCCAAAGGGGGCCGGGTCGTTTTTTCCAGGCGTGGAAAGCTGGTTTTCGCCACCGGCATCGAGGAGACAGAAATCTCGAAAATCAGCACCATTCCGTTCGTCCAAGGCACGGATTCCGGGTCGCGCATTGACAGCCTCCTCGCTGGTGTTGCCAGCGCATGGGCCTTGGAAATCGCGCTGCACGTCATCCGCACCGGTGTGGAGACATTCGTGTATGACCCCCTGACACCGGATTCCCACTCATCCATCGCCGACTCCGTCACCGAATGAAAATTCTCAACATTCAGGCATTGCGCGGCCCCAACCTGTGGAGCTTGCACACCGCCATCCAGGCGGTCGTCAGTTGCGAGGAGATGGAGCGGCGGCTCGATCAGCTGCCCGGCTTTGAAGACCGGTTGCGTGAACGTTTCCCGCAGATCGCCGCTTTCCCCCAGGACTCTCTGACAGCCACCGCCCTGGAACTGGCCGCGCTCGGCTTACAGGCCCAGGCCGGATGCCTGGTCGCCTTCAGCCGCACGGTCATCACCTCGGAACCCGGAATCTATCAGGTTGTCGTCGAATACACCGAGGAGGACGTCGGCCGCCTGGCCATCGAGCTGGCACTCGGGCTTTGCCGTGCGGCGCTTGAGGACCAACCGTTCGACCTTCCGGCCGCGCTCACCCGTTTGCGCCTGCTTGACGAGGACGTCCGTCCCGGGCCCAGCACCGGTTCGATGATCGCGGCTGCGGTGGCACGCAACATCCCTTACCGCCGCCTCACCGAGGGCAGCCTGGTCCAGTTCGGTTGGGGCAGCAAACAGCGGCGCATTCAGGCCGCGGAAATGGATACCACGAGTGCGATCGGGGAGACCATCGCCCAGGACAAGGAGATCACCAAATTCCTGTTGGATGCGGCCGGCGTTCCGGTGCCCAAGGGCCGACCGGTGACCGATGCCGGGGACGCCTGGGCCGCGGCCTGCGAGCTCGGTGGCCCGGTGGTCGTCAAACCCCGTGATGGCAATCAGGGCAAGGGGGTTGCCGCCAACATCCGGACGCGCGAGCAAGTATTGGCCGCTTATGACGCGGCCCGCGAAATCAGCCCCCAGGTAATGGTGGAGCAATACCTAACAGGACAAGACTACCGCCTTTTGGTCATCGGCGGACGTCTGGTGGCCGCCGCCCGCCGGGATCCGCCCTTTGTGATTGGAGACGGCAGGCAAACCATCCGCGAGCTGGTGAATGAGGTCAACCAGGACCCCCGGCGCAGCGAGGGGCACGCCACCATCCTCACCAAGATCCGGCTCGATGAGATCGCGCTGGCAACGCTTTCCTCCCAGGGTTTTGATGCCGACTCCGTGCCGCGCAAGGGCATGCGCGTGGTGCTGCGCAACAATGCCAATCTCAGCACCGGCGGCACCGCCACCGATGTCACCGATGATGTCCATCGGGAACTTGCCGCGCGTGCCATAGCCGCCGCCAGGATGGTCGGTCTCGACCTTTGCGGAGTGGATGTCGTTTGCGAAAGCGTGCTGCGCCCGCTGGAAAACCAGTCTGGCGGTGTGATCGAGGTGAATGCCGCGCCTGGTTTGCGGATGCACCTCCAGCCGTCGTTCGGCAAAGGCCGGCCGGTCGGCGAAGCGATCATTTCCACCATGTTTCCTCCCTCCGACGACGGCCGTATTCCGGTGGTCGCGGTGGCCGGCACCAATGGCAAAACCACTACGGTCCGGCTGATCGCCCACGTGTTGGGCCAGAGTGGCAAGCGGGTGGGTATGACGAACTCCGATGGTGTCTATGTGGCCGGCCAGTGCATCGATACCGGTGATTGCAGTGGCCCGCGCAGTGCCCGCAACATTCTGTTTCACCCCGACGTCGATGCCGCGGTGCTGGAAACCGCGCGCGGCGGCATCCTGCGAGAAGGGCTTGGTTTCGACCGCTGCGATGTCGCGGTGGTCACCAACCTCGGCATGGGAGACCACCTCGGCCTCAATTACATCAACACCCTGGAGGATCTGGCGGTGGTCAAGCGAGTCATCGTCCACAGCGTGAAACGCGGCGGCGTGGCCGTGCTCAACGCCGCCGATCCGATCGTCGCCGCCATGGCCAATGCCTGCCCGGGCACGGTGACTTATTTCGCCCATGACCGTCATGAACGCATCCTGGCCAACCATCTGGCCCAGGGGAAACGCGGCGTCTTTGTCGAGGACGGTGATATTGTGGGAGCCAAAGGCAAACTGCGTTACCGGATCCCGATGTCCGAAATCCCGCTCACCCGCAACGGCACGATCCACTTCCAGGTGGAAAATGCCATGGCGGCCACCGCCGCCGCCTGGGGGCTTGGCATCCCTTGGGCGGTCATCCGACGCGGCTTGGCCACTTTCGTCAACGACGCATCCACCGCCCCCGGGCGCTTCAATCTCTTCAACTACCACGGCGCCACCCTGATCGCCGATTACGGTCATAATCCCGACGCCATCAGCGCGCTGGTCCGCGCGATCGACAGTATGCCCGCCAGCCGCCGCACCGTCGTCATCAGCGGTGCCGGCGACCGCCGCGATTGCGACATCCGCATGCAGACGGAAATCCTCGGCGACGCGTTCGACGAGGTGATTCTCTATCAGGACGCATGTCAGCGCGGCCGTGCCGACGGCGAGGTGCTCGCCCTGCTGCGCGAAGGCTTGGTCAACGCGCGCCGCACCACCCGTTGCGAGGAAATCCGCGGAGAGTTGATCGCCATCGACACCGCTCTCTCGCGCCTGCGCTCCGGCGAGTTGTGCCTGATCCTCATCGACCGCATCGACGAGGCGCTGGCCCACATCGCCATGCGCTGTGCGGAGGCGTGACCCGGGGGCATCTTGATGATCAGCACGTTGAACAGTGCGACGGGAGCATCGTCGTTTCCTGATGGCTCCATATGCGGAAGCGTGCCGGCCTGGCAGGCTGGAAATGCCGGCAGCTGGAAACCGGCGGGAATTTTCACACAAGCAACGCCTCATGATGGCGCATATTGCGGAGACACCCGTCCAGTCGGCCGCGGGCTTGCAATGCGGAGTGGAAAATCCTGTTATGGCAGCAATGAAAATTTACCGGGCCCTGCTCGCGTTGTCTCTTGCCTCCTCCGCATGGTCCCAATCCGGTGCAACCGGGGACGAATCCGGCGCCTGGCTGCCATGGTCGCCACAGCGTGACGAGTTCGAACCATCGCCGATCGATCTGCGCGCGCTCAATGAGAAATTCGCAGGCGAACACGGCGGCATTGGCACCCGGGACGGCGGCTTCATTTATCGGAAAACCGGCCGGCCCGTCCGTTTCTGGGGTGTCAACGGGCCGCCATCGACGACAAGCGGCGGGGAGCTGGCCGGATGCGCGCGGATGCTGGCGAAGCGCGGGGTGAATCTGGTGCGGGTCCACGGCGCGGTGTTCGATGAAAAATCCGGCGAGCTCGATCCCGCGCGTGTTGAGCATATCCGCGAGGTCGTGGCGGCGATGAAAAAGGAAGGGATCTACACGCATTTGTCGGTTTATTTTCCGCTGTGGCTCAAACCCCGGCCCGGCCCGGGATGGCGTGAAGGATACAACGGCGACCAACACCCGTTCGCACTGATCTTCTTCGAACCGGAATTCCAAACGCTTTATCGGTCCTGGCTGAAGACGCTGCTGGAATCATCTGGTCCCGGCGGCATCCCCCTCGCCAGGGAACCCGCCGTCATGGGTGTGGAAATCATCAATGAGGACTCGTTGTTCTTCTGGACCTTCGACGGGAAAAACATCCCCGATCCCCAGCTGCGGAAATTCGAATCCCGGTTCGCCACATGGGCGGCGCGCAAACACGGCTCGCAGGCGAAGGCGCTCGCCGCATGGAACAACGTCCAACACCCGCGAGACGTGGAAGGACGGCTCGGGTTCCGCTCTCTCTATCAGATCTTCACCGAGCGCGGTCCGCGCGACCGGGACACGGCGGCATTCCTCCTGGAAACCCAGCGCGGATTCTACCAGGAAACATCGGCGTTTCTGAGGGGGCTTGGCTTCACCGGAATGGTCACCGCCTCCAACTGGACCACCGCCAACAACGACGTTCTCGGACCGCTCGAAAAATTCAGCTATGCCTGCGGGGACTTCATCGACCGCCACGGATACTTCGGCTGCGGCCACAAGGGCGACAATGCCGCCTGGTCGATCCGTGACGGCCACTCCTACGCCGATCGCAGCGCGCTTCGGTTTGATGCTGAAACTCCCGGCAAGCCACGCGATTTCTCCCACCCGGCCGCGGATCCCTGCTACAATGGCATGCCGTCGATGATCTCCGAGACCGCATGGACACGCCCTAACAGGAGTCGAACCGAGGCGCCCTTGTTCCTTGCCGCATACGGGGCGCTGCAGGGCAGCGACGCGATCGTGCACTTCGCCCTCGACTCCACGGATTGGGCGGTCAAACCCGCCTTTTTCATGCAGCCGTGGACCTTGATGACACCAACCCAGATCGGCCAGTTTCCCGCGGCGGCGCTGATTTTCCGCAAGGGACTTGTCCGAGAGGGAGACGTCCTGGCGGATGTCTCAATCAGTCTTGAGGATGCCATCGGCCTGAAGGGCAGCCCGCTCGCGCCGAAGGCCAATCCGGACGAATTGCGCAAGGTGGACGGCGGCCCGGCCACCGCCGAGCGCACCGGAGGCATCGATCCCCTCATTCACTTTGCCGGACGCACCGCGGTAACCATCGGCGGCCCGGCCCGGGCAAACCGGTTCGCCTCATTGGATCGCCACATCGATCGCAAGAACCGGCGCGTGGCCAGCACCAACGGCGACGTGCGGCTGGACTATGGCAAGGGCCTGCTCACGCTTCACGCGCCATGCGCGCAGGGCGCGCTGGGTGACTTGAAGTCCGCCGGCACCATCCGCCTGCCGGATCTCGATGTCGTTTCCCCGCTCGAAGTCGCCGGAATCGTGGTGGTCGCCCTGGATGGCAAACCTCTGGCCGTTTCCTCCCGCATGTTGCTCCAGGTAATGAGCGAGGAAATGGCGACCGGCTTCGCCACCGAACCCGCCGCGAATGGCGGACGGCGAATCCTGAGCATCGGCAGCGAACCATGGTTGATCCGCAGGCTGGAGGGAGCCGTTCGCCTGAAGCGCCCGGATGCTGCCGGACTAAAAGTCACCCCGCTCGATCCGAACGGCATGCCAAAAGAAAGTCACGGCACGGCGGCGCGCATCATGCTCCGCCCGGATACCGTGTATTATCTGATAGATCGATGATGCGGATGGCCCCGGCAGAGCGCGCCCCCATGAAGCATGGCTGCCAAAAAAACGCCGCCGCGCCATAGACGCGGCGGCGGTGGGAAGCGATCTGAAGACCGACCGCTGTCAGCGGGTCTTGAAATGGATCGAAGTGCGAAGCTTGCCATCCTCCTGGCGGCAATGGACACTCAGTTTCTCCACATCATCAAGGGCGGAGACCATCTTCTTGAAGGTATCCAGATCTCCGGGGCTGAACGGAAGGGCATCGGAGTTTTTCTCGATGACCGCCGTCATTTCACCGAGGCAATTCTGCAGGGCCTTGAAGTTCATGGTGAAGTTCAAGCCGGTGGAGGTCTCCCCTCCCTTATCGGCCATGGCCAGCAGGTCGAGCGCCTGGTTCTTGGAAGTCGATGCGGCGAACCACTTGTCACCCACCGTGACCGAAGGGATGAAGTCATCGCTGAGGAACGGCAGCGTGAAGAACCAGGTGGTGAAGCCGTCCTTGTCGGTGCTGAGCGGCTTCTGCATCGGGATATCCTGTTCGGTCATCTCGCTGATTTTCGCGAGGATCGAGGTGGCGCTGGCGTTCACCTTGGTCCATGACGCCGCCAGCTTGGCGCGGTCGGTCACGGGTGCGACCCAGGTGATGCGCGGGAACTTCGCTTCATCGACGACTTTCTGCGGAATGCCGGGGAAGCCCGGCATCGCGCCCTTGAGGTCAACCACCAGCGCGCCCTCCTTGCCAAGGCCGCGGCTGAAGTCGGCGTTCAGCGTGTCCCAGATTCCCAAAAGATCCGAGCGGAATTTGTTGTCGAAGAGTTTCGCCATCTCCTTGAACTGGGCGAATTCCGAATCTTCGATTTCCAGCTCTGCGGCTTTCATCGCGCCGGCATAGGCGGTTTGAACGAGAGCCTCGAAGTATTCCCTGGATTTCTCGTCGTACGCGGCATTGGCGGTCATGTTGAGGAACATCACCACTTCCTGCGAGCTGCCAAGCGAGGCAAGGCGGTTGGTTGCCTTCCAATCCACCGCTCCGGCATCGATGCCGCCGAAGGATTCAATACGGAGGCCGTCTTCGAAAAACGCGACGGTGCCGCCTTCCTCGACGTGGGCGAGCGAGCGCAGCGCGGCTTCACGCTCGGCGACCAGGCGGAGCAGTGCCACGAGATCACGGGTATCGCCGAGTGCCTTGCTGTCGGCCAAGCCCTCGCTGATGGCGGAGGAAATATCGGCAAAGCCGCCGGCGGCTTTGATCAAACCCTCCAGCATCTCCTTCTTGCCGAACATCACGGCAGCGAGGTCCTTTGCCAGCAGGGTGTCACAGAATTTGAGCGAATCCGAAGCCACCAGGGACTCACCCGCCGAGGCGGCAAGCCGGAACTCATCGATCGATGAACCGATGAACATCACGACGTAATCGCCGACGACGCCACTGAGCACCACTAGGTTTTTCTCCGCAGTGGCGGCGATCAGTTTGTCCGCAACGTCCTTGCCGATCGCCTCGTCCATGTCATCGCGATTTTCCTCCATGCTGGCGGCAATTTTCGCTCCGGAAATCCTGTAGCCGGCGAATGTCTGGCCGTCTTTTTCGAGCGAGGCGGGCTCGACGATTTCACCGAAAAACGAAAGGTTTTCCACGCTGGCGGCGATCTGTTGGGCGGCACCTTCGCGATCCGCCTCACGGGTGCGGAATGCCAGATAGAGCGGCGGCATCTGCATCTTTTCGTATAGCTTGGCGCCATATTCCGGCTCGGAGATCAGGTCCTTGAAGAATTCCTCGCTGTAGGAATTCATCATCATCTCATCCATCACCGAGGGATCCTTCGCTTCAGCAGCGGCGGCGAAGGCGCGGGTGAGGGCGCGTATCTGGATGTAACCAACCCGGCTGTATGCCGTGAGCAGATTCGCGGTTTGCTCGCAGGCGGGCTTGCCAAGCGCGATGGTGAATTCAGTGCCGAACAGCGCGGCCGGGCCGACCGGTTCGGCCATCTCGATTTCCTCGGCAGCTTCATCACCGGCGAGATCGCCCGCCGCGTCGCCGATGACGGCACCATCCGTGGCATCCTCGGCGAGTTCCTCGTCGGCTTGTTCGCCTTCGGGAAGTTCGAATTCCTCTTCCTCGATTTCATCCGGAGCGATGGGTTCGGCCTCCATGCCGCCCATACCCATTTCGGACTGCATCAGCTTCCAGAGCTTGCTGGATTTGACGCGGCTGGCGGTGTCGGAACCGTTGTGGAAGGACATCAGGACCTCGGTGTCCTGTGGCAGGTATTTGGCGAAGCCAAGTTTGGCGGCGCGTTCATCGACGCTTACGGCTGGCGGTGTCGGAACCGGTTTTTCGGGAGCCGGTTTTCCGTCAGGCTTGGCGGCGGGGGTCTCCGCAGGCGGAGTTTCGGGAGTTTTTGGTTGCTCGGCTTTTTTACAGGCACCGAGTCCCAGCATGACGACCGGGAGCATCAACCATTTTGCTTGAAGTTTCATGGGGCAGTTAGTCCATACCCATTTAATGGGCGAATCAAGCAGATTGAGCGGAAATTGCGGGGTTTTACCTCTGTCAGGGCTCGAATATCCAGTGCAAAACAGGGTTTGCCGACGCACGGCAGCCGCCGGTGTCAGAGAATTCCCGGAGGATCGTGCGCCTGGTGGTGTGATGCTCCGATTCAAACCGCCTGATACAAAACCTGCTGGAGGAAAAGGCCGTCTGCGGGGGCGCAGACCGGGGATTTTCCGTTTGGCAGGCCGGGCGGCTGGTCGAGCATGGACGCGAGATCCTCGAGCCTGGTGCGGCCCTGCGCGGCATGCACGGCGGCACCGGTGATCATCCGGACCATTTTGTAGAGGAACCCGTCGCCGACATAGGTGATTCGATATCCATCGGCGAGGGTTTCCAAATCGGCGCGGTGGATCGTGCGGAACCAATCCATGTCCGGCATTTCATTGCCGCGGTATGCGGCGAAGGCATGGAAATCATGGCGTCCGGTGAACAAGGAAAGCGCACGCTCCAGCGCGTCGGAGTCCAGCAGGCGAGGGAGGTGCCATGCCAGTCCGGCCTTGAGCGGTGGCAGGACCGGGTCGGTGCACAGGTCGTAATGATAGATTTTGCCGCTGGCGGAAAAGCGGCTGTGGAAATCCGGTGCGACCTCCTCGCAGGCCATGATGCGGATCGTGGCCGGCAGTTTGCAGTTGAGCGCGGGCACCCAGTTGCAGGGGTTCATTGTCAATTCCGGCGGTGCGTCGAAGTGCGCGGTTTGGGCGAGTGCGTGCACGCCGGTGTCGGTGCGGCCGGAGCCATGCAGCTTGACCGGTTTTCCGGTGGTTTCCGCGAGGGCGCGGAGAATGAAATCCTGCACGGTGTTGCCGCAGGCCTGGGACTGCCAGCCGTTGTATGGGCGGCCGTCATAGGCGATGGTGATTTTCAGGCGCATGGTCGCGGACTCAGGCCGGCTCGGGCGACATACCGCCGGGCTCAAGGAGCTTTTCGTGCCGTTTCAACGCCCGATCGAGAAAAAACGGCCCGCCCGGCAACAACGCCGCAACCCCCAGCCGGACCGCCAGCTTGAATGGCAACCCCGCCTTCCACATCGCCAATAACACCATCACTCCCAGCCCGATGAATAACCCGCCGTGCGCCCAGCCCACCCATTTCACCGCCAATGGGAAATCCCACCAGTATTTCAGCGGCATCGCCACCCCCAACAACAAAAGGTAGGAAATCCCCTCAGTGAGGGACACAATTCGCAGTGCTTTCATCAGACTCATGACCGCCCAACAAAACCGACCTGCAGGATTTTTCAAATGGCCTGATGAAATTTCTTGCGAGCTCGAATTTTCAGTATTTACTGAAACATATGAACTCAACCATCAATCCGTTGAAAGCAGCGAGGGAAGAATTCGTGGCGCAGTGGGGGGCATTGGGGACGCAGTGGGGGATCAACCGGACGATGGCACAGATTCACGCCCTGCTGATGACCGCGCCGGAGGCCTTGGGAACCGACGAGGTGATGGATGAGTTGGAAATCAGCCGCGGCAATGCGCACACGAATCTGAAGGAGCTGGTCGCTTGGGGGCTCGTGCGGGTGGTGGTGAAAAAAGGTGAGCGCCGGGAGTATTTCGAAGCGGAGAAGGATGTCTGGAAGATTTTCATTACCGTGGCACGCGAGCGTAAGCGTCGCGAGATCGACCCGGCGCTGGAGGTCTTGCGCAAGTGTGCGAATGACAGCAAGGAGATCGATACCGCCGAGGGCCGCGCGTTTTACGAACAAATGCGCGAGTTGGAGGAATTCGTCGAATTCGCCTCGAAGATGGCGGATCGCATCGCGTCGATGAAACACGGCTTCGCCCTGCAGATGGCAGCAAAGGTGCTGGGTTGATATCTAACATTATTTCAAATGTCCCGTCCATGTCCCCGGTGATCGTCATCTTTGGTGCCAACGGATTTCTCGGCAGATACCTTTGCCGGCATTTCTCGCGGCAGGGCAGGGAAGTGGTGGCTGTGGCGCGCAGCCGCGACGGCTGGAGCGGTGACGGCATGTTCCTGGAGTGGGACGGCAGGAATCAAGGACCGTGGGCGCTCGCGTTGGAAGGGGCCGAAGCGGTGATCAATCTGGCCGGTCGCAGTGTGAACTGCCGCTATACGGCTGGCAATCGGCGGGAAATCCTTGAGTCGAGGGTCGACTCCACCCGCGCGATCGGCCGCGCGATCGCCGCCTGCAAGGAGGCACCGCTGGTTTGGTTGAACGCGGCCACCGCCACCTGGTACCGCCATTCGGAAGACCGGCCGCAGGACGACTGGCGCGGTGAGCCTGGCGAGGGTTTTTCCTGTGAAGTCGCGCGCGCATGGGAGGAAGCGTTTTTCGAGGCCATGGTTCCGGCTCGGACCCGCAAGGTTGCGATGCGCATCGGCATGGTCTTGGCGAACGAGCCGGACACCGTGTATGACGTGTTGTGGAAGCTGACCCGCTGCGGTTTGGGCGGCACCATGGGTGACGGCAACCAACGGCTTAGCTGGATCCACATGGAGGATTTCCTGAGAGCCGCCGAATTCATCATCGGCGATCCGTTTCTAAGTGGAGTGGTCAACGTCACCACGCCCGACTTTCCGACCAACCGGGAATGGATGCGCGCGTTTCGTGAAGTCGTCGGCATGCCCATCGGTTTTCCCGCCACGCGCTGGATGTTGGAAATCGGCGCGCGGCTCCGTGGGACGGAGACCGAGTTGGTGACCAAAAGCCGTTGGGCCGATCCGCTGCGGCTGCGCGATGCCGGATTTCGCTGGCGTTGGCCCAAGGCCTACGATGCCATGGCCGACCTGGAATCGCGCCGTGGCATGCAGGGGTTTTTCCGGTTGCCGGCCGGGCGTAGCGCCGGGGCCAAGGTCTGGCTGCCTGCCGCCTCACGCTGAGTTTTTGCTTACTGGTCCCACTCGTTGGTGCTTTCCGCCGTTGCTGGCGGAGCCGTGTCGGTGGGCGCGGCGGTCTCGGATGGCAGGATTTCCTGGACCAGTCGTTTGACCCCTTCTTCGGCAAGCTTGCTTTGCGGATGGATGCTGCGTGCCTTGAGATACCAGGAAAGCGCGGAACCTATTTGCTTGTCGGGCCGGTTTTCAAACTGGCGCGCCTTGTCGAGTGCCTTGGTGAAATCCGCCACCTGTGGTGCCAGCAACTCCAACTCGCGGCCGAGCTTCGGATCATCCGGGAATTGCTCGCGCAACTCGGCGAGCTGCTCCCATGCCGCGTAACTCTGTCCCTGTTTGCTGAACTCCGAGGCCTTGCCAAGCGCCGCCTCAATCGTCATGAGGTTGGTCATGATCTGCTTGAAGGCGTCCTCGCGGGTGGCATCGCCTTGGATGGCAGTGGCAATCTCATACTGGCGCTTGTAGATCTCGCGGTAGTTGCCCTCGCCTAACAAACGGTCGAAATCATTGCGGATGGTCACCAATTCGCTCGACTTGCCGACCAGGGAACGGAACTCCTCAAGCTTCGGATTGGTCGGCCAGATCTCGGCGGCGGCGCGGATTTTCTCAGCTGCCTTGTCGCTTTCACGCGCGAGCAGGTGGGCTTTCGCCTCCTCAATCGCGAGGTCGGATGCCAGGGTGTAACCGGCGATCGCACTGTCCACCTTGGACGATGGGAAATCTTTGGCGCGCTTCTTGAGCCGCGCCGCGATTTCGCGGGTCTTGGTGTAGTCACGAGCCTGGAGCGTGCCGTAGAGTTCGTGGAGGTCGCGGACGTATTCGAGGACCTGGCGCTTCTTGTCGAGCGGCAGGGTGGCAACCGGGGCAAGATACTCGCCGAGGGCGAAGGCCTCCATCAACCGTTGTGAAGCGGAGTGCAAGTCGCCGCTTTCGAGCAGTGAATTGAATGCCTCGATGTATTTGGCGACCTCGCGAATCGCCTCGTTCGAGAGCGAGTCGAGCGAGGAAACCGTCGGACTCACCCCGACGGATTCGGTGAAAAGCTTGGCCACATCCGAGTTTTTATCCACGCGCAGGCTTGAGTCGCCGTCCTTCCAAATCTGGTTGTAGAAGCGGGATGCCATCAGGACATGTTCGAAGCGGCGCTGCACAAACCATTGGATCATGTTGACCTGGTATTCGGCCTTGGTCTTCAGCGTTTGGGCCTCGGTGCGGAGGATGTTGGCTTTTTTGAGCGCCTCGATTTCCGCAATGCGCCGCAGGGTTTCCGCATATTTGAGGGAATTGGTGCCGGCTCCCGCCGACTGGGCCGCGCCGCCACCACCACCGCCACCGCCGGCACCGCGTTGCCCACCATTCCCGCGTTGGCCATTGTTGCTGCCGCCTGTCGTGCGGGTGGCACCGAGCGACTGGTCGCGTTCGTGGCGTGCCTGCCAGTCTCCTTCGCCGATGATCGCTTTCTTTTCCGCCTCGATCGTCTGGTTGAGTTTGTTCAGGCCGTTGACATCCTTTTTGGCGAGCATGGCCAGATAGATCGATTCCGCGAGTGCGGCGCAAAGATTGGCATCTCCCGGATAGGAGGTGGCGGTGGGCAGAAGCTTGAATGCTCCATACAGGTCCGGCCCACCCTTGCGGAAGGGAGAGATGGTGGACAGGATTTCCTGGATCGTCGCACGGTAGCGGAGCGCGTCCTCATCCGCCTCAGGTGGCTGGCTCAGATATTTCTCGAAGCGCGCCTTGAGCAGACGGTTGTCACCCAGTGGGATGGAAACACCACCGACGGTGATGGTCTCCGCCGATGGGTCGAGCATCGGGATTTCCTGGCCGAACGGGCTGGGGCCCTGCTGTTTGTTAGGAGCTGCTGCGGTGTCTTGCGGCGCGCCCGGGTTCGGCTTGGGCGCGGCGGGCGGCGTGTAAACCTGCGCTTGGGCGAGACCGGCACAGGCCATCGAAATGAGAATCCGGGTTTTCATGAAGAAGCAAAGGAGTTGGTTAAATCAATCAAAGGCGGCTGACATCGGAGGCGACGGCGATGCCTCCCTGGCGGAATTTCACGCGGAAAGCATATTTCTGGCGGGTGTCGATGTTCAGGTTGTTGAACTTTGGCGGGATCTCAATGCCGATGAATTCATCGCCGCCGGAGGTTTCCACGCGGACACTGACGAGCTGGCCGCGGTCGCTGGTCCAATTGAGTTTTTCGTCGACCTGGCCCTGGATGACGTATTCGTTGCCACGCAGGCTGTTGCCGTTTTCGAGCAAATCCTCGATCCTCAAGGCCGCGACGTCGCCAAACGTCGCGGTTTTTTTCCCTATGAAGGATTTTCCGGCAAAAACAGCGGCGGCAATGGCGACGATGGCACCAAGAATGATGCCTGGATTGATACGGGAACTAGCGCGACGGGCCATGGATTGTGGAGACTTGGGTTGGAGCGAGAAGCAGGATAATTGCGGAAACGGCTGAAATCGAGGGGAAAAATCCCTCATGGCGGACGGAACGGATCGTCCGGCCGCATGGAATGACTATACCGGAAAAGGAATGTCCATACTTACAGTGAAAATCATGCGAATGAGTTTGCGGTTTCCGCAAAGGCCGCGGTCGGCTATGATGGCCGGGTGACGATAAACGGAGGCAACCTGTTGGTGGCGGCACCCGGACGCTGGGATGAGGCCTGCTTCTCCGTGCCTGCCGTCCGGGCCTTGAGCGCGTCCGGGCTCCGGATCGGCATTTTGTGCAACGACGCACAGACCGGATTCTGGCAGACTCTGGCGCAACCGGAGGTAATCGGGTTTTCAGAACGGACCCGGTCCAAGGCCTTCGCCGCCACCATCGGCCATTGGGAAGCGGCGCTCGTCTGGGAACCCGGCTTCGCCGCGGAGGTGGTCAGGCTCGCCAAGCCGCTCCGGATCCTCGGTCCGCAGCAGCTGGCGTTAAAAAAAATCCTCACCCACCCGCTCCGCGCTACCCAAGTCCCGCTGGAGCATCGCGTCAGATATTATCTCTCCGCCGTGGAGGAATTGGGTTTCGAAACCCGGCAGTCCGCGTTTTTCGCCCCTGCCGAAGTCGCGACGGATGCCTTGTCCGACGAACTCTTGCTCTGTCCGGATTCTGATTTCGGCCCGAGCCATGAATGGCCGCTGGAGCGATGGGAGGATCTGGCGCGCCACCTGATGGAAAACCAACAGCCACTTGTGATCGCCGGCCTCGACACTGGCCGGTCGCTGGGACGTTCGCTTGCCAGCCGGCTCGGTGAATCCGTCGGGTTTCAACCGATTTCCATGGTCTCCAGTGCCTTGCGCACGCTGGCCAAACACCCTCGTATGATCGCCGCCGACGGCTCGCTTCCCCATCTCGCGGCGCATGTCGGGGCCACTTGCATCACGTTGTTCGGCCCGAATGACCCGCAGTGGAAACGACCGCTCGGCCGACGCCATTCGGTGGTCCGCAGGCACGTCGAATGCGCGCCTTGCCTGCTCGGCCGTTGCCCGCTCGACAGCCGCTGCCAACTCGAATTGGAAACCTCAGCCGTCCTGCAAGCCATCGCCGATCATTCGGCCTGGACGTCCTGAGTTTCGCCTGCCAAATCCCGAACTATCCCTCCATCCAAAACACACTCATGAAATGGCTCACCCCCTTTGTCCTGCTGGCAATCTGCGCCACCTGCTCCTGCAACAAAGCCCGTGACCTCGCGACCAAACTCGGTGACCAACTGGAGCAATCAACCCCGGACGAAATCGTGTCCGAAATTTCCGAAAAGGATTTCAAATCCTTCACCCAACAGCCGGATGTCTTGGTCGTGATCGATTTTTATGCGGATTGGTGCGGCCCATGCCGCCAACTCTCGCCGATCCTCGAAACCATCGCCAAGGAACACAAGGGAGCCGTCCGACTCGGCAAAATCAACGTGGACCATGCCAAGGAACTCGCCACGCGCGAAAACGTGCGCTCGATCCCGGACGTCCGGCTCTTCCGCAATGGAACCATGGTCGATAAGTTCGTCGGAGCCCCGCCGGAAACGGAAATCCGCACACGGATCGACAGGCAGCTCGAGGACCAGTCGGAAACCCAGGAGGAAAAGCCCGGCAAGGACGGGAAATCCGCCAAAAAAGAGCCTGCGATCAAGCCGATGGAGAAGGACTGGCTGCCCAAGGGCATCGAACGCAAGTGACACCCGCGCCCATCCCCCCCAACAGCCTGTCCGGACGAAATGTCGGCCGATCGCCCCCGATTGCAATCCGGCCCTTTACAAGCGGGAAAATCCCTGCCAAACCCCGTCCAATTTAGCCGCCCTGCCGCGCGCGCCACCCCAGCCTCACACCATGCCCAAAGACACCTCGATCCACAAAATTCTCGTCATCGGCTCCGGCCCCATCGTCATCGGCCAAGGCTGTGAATTCGATTACTCGGGGGTCCAGGCCTGCAAGGCGCTCAAAGAGGAAGGATACGAGGTGATCCTGGTCAACTCGAACCCGGCCACGATCATGACCGATCCGGAGTTCGCCCACCGCACTTACATCGAACCGATCACCCCGGAGGTCGTTGAGAAAATCATCATCCGTGAGAAACCGGACGCCCTGCTCCCGACTCTCGGTGGACAAACCGCCCTCAACACTTCGATGTCGCTCTTCAAGTCCGGCGTGCTCGACCGCCACAAGGTGCGCATGATCGGGGCCAACGCCGCAGCCATCGACAAGGGCGAGGACCGCCAGCTCTTCAAGGAGGCCATGACCCGCATCGGCCTCGACATGCCCCGCTCCGGGATCGCCCACACGATGGAGGAAGCCAAAAAGGTCGCCGACGAAATCGGCCGCTTCCCACTCATCATCCGCCCCGCGTTCACCCTCGGCGGCCAAGGCGGCGGCATCGCCTACAACCGCGAGGAATTCGAGGAAATCATCACCCGCGGCCTCGATCTCTCGCCCGTCACCGAAGTGCTCGTCGAGGAATCCCTGCTCGGCTGGAAGGAGTTCGAAATGGAGGTCATGCGCGACTGCAAGGACAACTGCGTGGTCATCTGCTCGATCGAAAACCTCGACCCGATGGGCGTCCATACCGGAGACTCGATCACGGTCGCCCCGATCCAGACGCTCACCGACCGCGAATACCAGATCATGCGCGACGCCTCGTTCGCCTGCATCCGCGAAATCGGCGTGGAAACCGGCGGCTCCAACATCCAGTTCGCCACCGACCCGCAAACCGGCCGCATGATCGTCATCGAGATGAACCCGCGCGTCTCGCGCTCGTCCGCCCTCGCCTCGAAGGCCACCGGTTTCCCGATCGCGAAAATCGCCGCCAAACTCGCCGTCGGCTACACGCTCGACGAACTGCCCAACGACATCACCCGCGAGACGCCGGCCTCGTTCGAACCGACAATCGACTACGTGGTCACCAAGATCCCGCGTTTCACCTTCGAGAAATTCCCGACCGCCAACCCGGTTCTAACCACTTCGATGAAGTCGGTCGGCGAGGCGATGTCGATCGGCCGCACGTTCAAGGAAAGCATGCAGAAGTGCCTGCGCTCGCTTGAAACCGGGCGCTGGGGATTCGGCTTCGACAGCAAGGAACCGCAAAACCCGACCCGCGAGGAAATCACCCGCAAGCTCCAGATCCCGAACGCGGAACGCATCTTCTGGCTGCAAACCGCCTTCGTGAACGGCTTCTCCCTCGAGGAAATCCACGCCCTCACCAGCATCGACCCCTGGTTCCTCCGCCACCTCCAGCAAATCGCCGATGAGGGATCAAGGAGCGTGGGCGTCTCGCCCGCTTCTTCCCCATCCGAACTCCGCCGGTTGAAAAAACTCGGGTTTTCCGACCGCCAGCTCGCCAAGGCATGGAACACCACCGAGGATGCCGTCCGCGCGCTCCGCAAACAACACGGCATCATCCCGACCTACCGGCTGGTCGACACCTGTGCCGCGGAGTTCGAAGCCTACACGCCGTATTTCTACTCGACCTACGGCGATGAAAACGAGGCCCGCCAGTCGGATAAAAAGAAAATCATCATCCTCGGCGGCGGACCTAACAGAATCGGCCAGGGCATCGAGTTCGACTACTGCTGCGTCCACGCCGCCTTCGCCGTGAAGGAACTCGGATACGAGGCGATCATGGTGAACTCGAACCCGGAAACGGTTTCCACCGACTATGACACCTCGGACAAGCTGTTCTTCGAACCGCTCACGCTGGAGGATGTCCTGAATATCTGCGACCAGGAACAACCGCACGGCGTGATCGTCCAGTTCGGCGGCCAAACACCGCTCAACCTGGCCGCCGACCTCGAACGCCACGGCGTGCCCATCATCGGCACCTCGCCGAAGTCGATCGAGCTCGCCGAGGACCGCAAGTTCTTCTCCGCGCTGCTGGACAAACTCAACCTGAAACAGGCGGAGGCCGGTACCGCCACCAACGAGGCCGAAGCACTCGCCGTCGCCAACCGCATCGGCTACCCGGTGCTCGTCCGCCCGTCATTCGTGCTCGGCGGCCGCGCGATGATGATCGTTTACAACGATGCCGAACTCTCGCGCTACATGCGCGAGGCGGTCTCCGCCTCGCCCGAACGCCCGGTGCTGGTGGACCGCTTCCTCGACAACGCCACCGAGGTGGATGTCGATTGCATCAGCGACGGCGAAACCGCCGTGGTCGGCGCGATCATGGAGCACATCGAGCAGGCCGGCATCCACTCCGGCGACTCTGCCTGCGTGATCCCGGCGTTCTCTCTATCAAAAAACATCCAGGCGGAAATCGTCCGCGCCGCCAAGGATCTCGCCCGTGAGCTGAAGGTGAAAGGCCTGATGAACATCCAGTTCGCCGTCAAGGACGAGCAACTCTATGTCATCGAGGTCAATCCCCGCGCATCCCGCACGGTGCCGTTCGTCTCGAAAGCCACCGGCGTCTCGCTGGCCAAGCTCGCCGCCAAGGTGATGCTGGGCCACAAGCTGAAGGACCTCGGCTATACGGAAACGATCATCCCCACGCACTTCTCGGTGAAGGAAGCCGTGTTCCCATGGAACCGCTTCCCCGGCATCGACATCGTGCTCGGCCCGGAAATGAAGTCGACCG
>CAYNQJ010000001.1:0-162779 GCA_964399305.1 uncultured Luteolibacter sp. | reverse complement strand
TCCTGCAAAATCAGGGTTATAGCTCCCCTGTGTCTATGCTATGGGATGGCTGTGACCCCATATCTAGTGGTGCCAAGCTGGCCGGATGCCACGCAATCCTAACAAAATCGACTACTCGGGTGGCTTGCCCGGGACCTTCACTTCGTTCGAAGTCATCGAAGACCCGCGCACAGGCGGCAATCGGCGGCATCACTTCGGTCCGGTGCTTTTCATGTGCGCCACCGGGCTGCTCTGCGGCATGAACAGCTTCGCCGACATTGAGGACTTCGCCAACCTGCAGATCGAATGGTTCCGCAAATGGGTACCCCTTCCCAACGGAGTCCCCCGAGCCCAGACCTTTTCCAACATCTTCCAACTCATCGAGCCGGACCTTTTCTGCCGCTGCCTGGTGCTTCATCTGCGGGACATGAGCCCGGAACTCAGCGGCCGCATCATCGCCGTGGACGGCAAGCAACTGCGCGGCAGCCACGACCTGCTGACCGGCGCGGCCCATGCCGTGAGCGCTTGGTCGGTCGAGCAAGGCGTCACCCTCGCCCAGAGGTTTGTCAGCGCGAAATCCAACGAGATCACCGCACTGCCCGGACTGCTTGAAATGCTCGATCTGCAGGGCAGTGTCGTGACCATCGACGCCATGGGCACCCAGACCGTCGTTGCCGACCAGATTGTCCGGCAGGGAGGCGACTACCTATTGGCTCTCAAGGGAAACCAGGGAGACCCCCACAAGGAGGTCATCGACCATTTTGATTTCGCCCTGCGCCAGCTTGACCTCAGGAGGGTCACGGGCTGGAGCCATCATCAGGACATCGACAAATCCCACGGCCGGCACACCGTGCGCACCGTTCTGGCTACCAACCGGCTCGACACCTTCGACGCCGGTCTGCGCGCCCGCTGGCGGGGTTTGAAAAGCCTCGTGGTGGTGGAGAGTGAGACCACCGAGCAGCTCACCGGCAAGAAGCGCAAACGAGAACGGCGCTACTACCTCAGCAGCCTGGAGGCCGACGCCGTGCGCTTCGAGCATCTGATCCGAAGCCACTGGAGTATCGAAAACCAATGCCACTGGGTGTTGGATGTCGTCTTCCGGGAAGATCACAACCGAATCCGCCGCGGCAACGCCCCGAAGAACTTCTCCACCCTGCTGCGCATCGTTCTCAACCTGCTCAAGACCGAAGAAACCCTCAAAGGCAGCCTCGCAAAAAAACGCCGCCACGCCCTGCTCGATACCAACTACCGCGAAAAACTCCTCTCCCTAGCTTGATCGCCCTGTCCCGCCGACCTCAAATTGACAGTTCCCACAGCGGCCAAATGAATCCACACTCCATCGAATCCTCTCCCAAAAACCAAAACCACACATCGAACAAAAGAATGAATACCACCAATCCACCATCGCACCGCCTCTCGCTTGCCCTCGCCTTCGGACTCGCGGCGGCCTTAACACCCGCGGTCACTGCCGCGGAAACCAACACCAAGGCGATCCTGGAACTCACCGGCGGCCGCCAGGTCAAGGCCGTCTGGAACCAGACAGCCGACGGCGGACAGAAAGTCATGACCTATGACTCCAAGGCCGACGCCATCAAGGAGCTGCCGGTCCCGGCAGGATCCGCACCATTGCTGACCCAGGACGGCAAATCGGTGGTGATCTCGACGGGAAAAGCCCCGGCGGAACGCAAGGTCGTGATGTATGACCTCGATGCCGGAAAAGCCACCGAGTTTCCCGCCGGACCCGGCAACAACCTGCTCGCCGTGTGGCAGGACCCGAAAACGAAACGCACATGGATCTACGTCAATGATTGTGGCGACAAGGGCGAATCCTGGGATGCTCCTTCGGGACCAGCCCACCGTTTCCCGACCGATAAACCCGCCGAGCGTGAATTGTTCTGGGATCGGACATCCACCCATATCTATCTGATGTTTTCCGCCGACGGCACCCGCGCCTGCTTCGAGCCAAGCTGGGCCAACATCGGCCAGTTGAAGCTGGCATTCACCGCCGACGGAAAAGTGGACGCTGACAAGAGCGAATACAAGACATACGGCGGCGGATGCTTCCCATCGATGGCTCCGGACAATTCCTACCGGGTCTTCCGCCTCGAGGGCGACCACAAGTCGATCAGCATGTGCGATGCCGACGGTGCCAACCCGCGGCAAATCGACGTGACCGGCGCGCTGACCGCCGAGCAGAAAGCCGCGGGCCGCAACACCTGGCTCACCCGCTGGAGCCTCGATCCGCAGTTCATCACGCTGGTGGCACCCGCCGGTGACGACGCCAAGGTCTGCCTTGGCAAGCTCGACGAAGGCGCGACCAAGTTCGAAGGCTGGGCACGCATCTCCGCACCCGATGCCAAGCAATGCTGGCAGTCGCACGTGTGGATCGCACCGAAAAAATAACAACCGGGTGATTTCCCGGATCCGGCCAGGCTCATGCATTCACGCATCATGAAGGGATTCGCAGTGAAAATTCCGGTCGCTTTGCTTGCGGCAGGCTGCATCAGCCTTGGCCATGCCAATGCGGAAGACCATCAGTTGCCGTCTCCGGACGGCAGGCTGATGGTCACCATCCACACAGCGCCCGCTCTATCGATCAGCGCGGCCGTCGGTGAAGTGGCGGCAATCCCCCCTTCCCCACTCGGAATCAGTCTGGAGAAAACAGGGCGTTTTCCCGAAGGATTCCGTGTCACCGGCCACCAGCGGAAGTTGATCGACGAAACCTACTCCATGCCTGTCGGCAAACACGCCCGCAACCGGAACCATGCCAATGAAATGACGCTGGATTTCGCCAATGAGGCGGAAGAACGCGTCAGCCTCATCGTGCGCGCCTACAATGAGGGATTCGCATACCGGTACCGCATCGATGGCGGGGGCCCCGACACGACGGCGGCGGACGAGACTTCGGGAATCCGGCTTCCCCCCGCCTCGACGGCCTGGGTGGCATCGTATTCTCCCTACTATGAAAACTTCTATCAGCGCGTGGACAAGTGGGCGGAGATGGCCGAAGCCATCCAGATGTCGGCGCTGTTCAAAACACCGGAAGGCGTGTGGGTCCTTGTGACCGAGGCGGCCGCAGGCAGCGACTTTTCCGGATCGCGGCTTGTGGTTCGCGACGCGGCATCAGGCTTGCTGGGGTTCCGTGGCGATGGCACATCCACCTCGCCGAGGCCGTGGCTCATGCCATGGCGGGTGGTCATGACCGGCCGCTCGCTCAAGCCAATCGTCGAAAGCAACCTGGTCCTCCACCTGAGTCCGCCGAGCCGGATTGCCGACACCGGTTGGATCAAGCCCGGAGCCGGAATCTTCCCATGGCTGACCGGTGCGAACACCAACAACATGGATCCGAACCGGCTGAAACAGTTCATCGATCAGGCTGCGGAGCTCGGCCTGCAATGGATTGAGTTCGACCAAGCCCTGGCGCTTGGCAACCAACAGGCGGACCCTCCGGAAAAATGGATGGCCATCCCGTGGATCCCCGAGGTCATGGCCCATGCCAAGGAGAAGGGAGTCTCGGTTTACGGATGGGACCACATCCGGAATCTCGACACCCCGGAGAAGCGTGCCCACATACTCGACTGGCTCGCGGCAAAAGGATTCAAGGGGATCAAGGTGGATTTTCTCAACAGCGATACGCAGGCCATGAACCGGTTCCGCGAGGATGTCGCACGGGACTGTGCGGAACGGAAGCTGATGCTCAGCTATCACGGCGACTCCGCGCCGCGCGGCCTGCAACGCACATGGCCGAACATCGCGACCCACGAGGCGGTCCGCGGCGAGGAATACTATCCTTTCACCGACAAGGGACCGACGCCGGAACACAACGTGAACCTGGTCTTCACGCGAAACATCGTCGGATCGATGGACTACACACCAACGACATTCGATCTTCCCGGGTATGGCGCGGGCAACCGCAAGACCACCAGCACCCATGAGATCGCGCTGGCCCTGGTGTTTGAATCGGGCTGGCAGGTCCTTGGCCTGAATCCCGAGAGCGTTCGCGGCCCGGCGGCACCGGGGGTGGAGTTTCTCAGGAACCTGCCGTCGGCATGGGACGAGACCCGGTTTCTCACCGGCGCTCCGGATGAATGTGCCGTGATCGCGCGTCGCAAGGACAACAAATGGTGGATCGCCGGCATCAACGCATCCGCTCCCCGCAAACTCACGCTGGATCTCGGGTTTCTAACGGAAAACGCGGCCGCATGGCTCTACACCGACGACCCCGGGCAGAAGTCCGGCACGCCACCGCTTGAAACAAAGATCCTGCGGCGTGAGATCGGGATCGATCCCTCACAGCCGTTCGAAATCGCCCTGCCACCCAACGGCGGATTCGCAATCAGCTTCGTGAGGCCGGAGGAAGATTGATCGGACGGCCCCCGGGGATGACACGGATTGCAGTGAAAGAAACTCCCGCGCGGGCTTGTAACCTCGTGCCTGAAGCGGAAAACATCAGCTGTTATCCAATCATTCGCGTCCATGAAACACTTCCTGCCTGCCGCATGCGGATTTCTTCTCTGTTGGAACCCATTGGCCGCGGAGGGCGATTCTGTGGAAGACCCCTTCTCACAAGAGACGATCCTTGGCCTGATGCGCAAGGTGGACGCGCACGCGCTGGAACATCCGCGCGTCGAATCCGACCACAACTGGATTCGCGGGACCTGGTACAGCGGCGTGACCGAGGCCTATCATGCCACGGGCGACGCCAAATACCTTGAACAGGCCCGCGCGTGGGCGGAGAAGCACAAATACCAAATCGGAACCGAAAAGAGCGGGTTCAACCGGATGTTCTGCGCCATGACCTGGCTGGAACTCCACCTGTTGGAGCCCGACCAGAAGAAGATCCACCCGACGATCGAAGCGCTGAAGGCCGATCTGCCCTGGTCACCCAAGGTCGGCAAGATCTGGTATGGGCACGATCCTCACCAAACGGATATCGGTTGGGTCTATGCCGACGGGCTATATTCGGCCTCGACCCTGGCGATGCTGCACCGGGCAACCGGAGAACAGGAATACCTGGATTTTCTGCACGATGCTTACTGGAAGGTGATCGGAACCATTTTGGACAAGGACGACAACCTGTGCTACCGCGATCCGAGCTATATCGGGAAAAGATCCCCCAACGGAGGGAAGATATTCTGGTCCCGCGGGAATGGCTGGGTCTTCGCCGGCCTGCCGCGCGTGATCCGGAACCTGCCGAAGGAGGACCCGCAATATGCGCGCTATGTCGAGCTCTACCGCAGCATGGCCAAGGCGATCGCCGCCCAGCAGCAGGATGACGGATTCTGGCGGGCCAACCTGGGGGACGCCTGGCAATACCCCATGCCGGAAAGCAGCGGTACCGCGTTTTTTGTCGATGGCTTCAGCCAGGGCGTACGCATGGGACTGCTTGACAGGGAGACTTATCTGCCGGTCATCGTCCACGGCTGGGTGGCGCTGGTTTCGTCGGTTCATCCTGACGGACTGCTGGGCTGGGTACAACCGGTGGATGGGGAGCCGCGTCCGGCGCACCCGCGGACGACGCAGGAGTACGGGACCGGTCTGTTGCTGAGCGCGGGTAGCCAGGTGTACCGGCTGGTCAAGGAGGGCATCATCACGCCGGAAGCGATCCGGGCCGCGCTTCCCGGGGAGGATCGGGTTTTGCCGTCGGGCATAGCCAGCAGGAATTCCCTCACAAGCCGCGAGCATCCGCTGGGCGCGAACATCAACCGCTTCCTGAAGGACCAGCAGGCGGGTAAGGTTGAGCCCACCGGATTGAAGAAGCGGGATTATCTCGATGTGATCGCCGGACAGGTCAAGGCCATGCGCGGCTACCAGGATGCCCAGGGACGGATCATCGATCCGGTTGCCAAAGCGGAAAAATATTACACCACTCCATGCTACGCACATAGCGTGTCGGTCCTGGTCAAGGCGGGTTATCCAATGGATGCGGGGATAGCGGAAAGCGGGATGAAGGCGTTGGAGGCTTCGCTGGCGGACTTGGTTGCTGGAAAGGCACCTGACAAACACGGGGATTTCTTCACCTGGCCGGTGGTGCTTGCCTGCGAGCTGTTTGAGGAATCGGCCCCCGTGGCGCGCAAGCAGGAGTGGAAACGCCTCCTCGGCCAGGTTGATCCGGCGAAAGCCTATCTTCAGTACCGGAAACCTGTTGATCCCTGGAACCACGCCGGTTTCTACAAGGCCTATGCCTCTCCCTTCGCCAACAACTGGAACCTGGTCAATGTCGCGGGCGAGTGGGCACGTCTGAAGCACGGTTCCGGTGATCCCTGGTATGTGGACTATTGCCTGACGATGCAGTTGCCGAACTTCACTCCGTTCGGGATGTACAACGAGGGAGGAAATCCCCTGGCTTACGACCTGTTTTCCCGTCACTACCTGGCGGGAATGTTGCACCGGGGTTATGATTCCTTCCTGGGCACGACCTATCGTGACATCCTCTGGCGCGGGGCCTGGACCTCGTTGTTCATGCAGTCGCCATTTGGCGAACTCCCGACGGGCTACCGCAGCAGTCATCACCTCTGGAACGAGGCGGAGCAGGCGGTGGTGTTCGAGATTTATGCCGCGGCCTATGGCCGGGCGGGACGGATGGCGGAGGCGGGCGCCTTCAAGCGCGCTGCCCGGCTCTCCCTGAAGTCCGTCAAAAACTGGATCCGTCCGGATGGTTCGGGCTTCATCGTCAAGAACCGCTATCCCATTGAGGCAAGGCACGGTTATGAGGACTATTCCGTGCATGCCTGCTACAACATGCTGGCCATGAGCATGCTCGCCCAGGCGTGGGACTGCGCGGACGACAGCATCGAGGAGCGGCCGGCGCCAGCCGACGTCGGCGGATTTGTCGTTCCCCTCCTCAAACCCTTCCACAAGGTGTTCGCCAATGCGGCGGGGAATTACATCGAGTACGAGACTGCCGGCGATCAGGTTTACAATCCGACCGGCCTGATCCGCATCCATCTGCGGAACGGCCATCCGCAACTCGGGCCCTCTGATGGCTGCGCGGCGAAGTTCGGTGGCAAGGATGCGGGTCTGGCTGTGGGCCCGGCATGGCGCACCAATGGCGTCTGGAAAAAGCTGGCCAAACGCGGCGCGGGAGAATGCAGGCTGACGATCCTGGAAGAAACACCGCGGCAGGTGGCTTTCGAAATCGCCTACACCGATGTGCGCCAGCGGATCACCATCAACGGGCGCGGCGTGACCGTCGAGGACACGGTTGGTTTGGAGAACGTGGAGGCCATGCGCGTGCATCTCCCCTTGCTCGTTTCCGATGGCGCGCAGCCGGTCGAGGTAACCGAGGACGCGAATTCGATGCGTCTGAAGCTCGACGGCAAGGGAGTGAGGTTCGCCGTTCTGGAGCCGGAGGATGCGATGCTGCGACGCACGGGAAACAGGTTCAACCACCCCAACGGCATCATTGAGGAAGCGTTTGCGGAGAGCCGCACCAAGCGCATCGTCTATGCGATCACCGCAGAATAACATGATTGTCCCTATCAAACTCCATACGCCAGACGCTCCAGGCGCGTGCTTCTGACGATTGTTTTAGAATCAGCTTCATGTGGCCGGTGGATGATGGACAGGACGCTCCCGGTTCTGGCGTCGGACCTCGCCGGGAGTCATGCCAAGCAACTGCTGGAACCATAGTCGCATCTGCTCCCGGCTCTGAAATCCGGAAAGATGCACCACCTGCTTGATCGGCAGATCGGTCTCGACAAGCAACGCCCGAGCCCGGTCGGTCCGGCAGCGTTGGATTTCCGCCAAAACCGTATGCCCGGCGAATTTTCGAAACTGGATTTCGAGAGTCCGGCGGTTGCACCCGACATGCGCCGCCACATCCGCCACACTGATCGAATCATGGGTGTGGTTCATGATGTAGTCGCGGGCCTTCCTCACACTGTCGGATGAGGAAAGCGCGGGCCCTGGCCGGTGGACACGCATGTCGCTGATGAAATGCGAGAACAGACCCACCACTTGATAGGAAAATTCCAGCGAATTGCACCCCGGGTTCTCATGGACTGATTCGAGCAGACGCATGAACTGCGCCTGGAACAATTCCGGTGCGGCGATCACCGGCTTGCCGCATTCCAGCAGAAACGCCCGGTCGTTCTCACAGCGGTGCGCCATCGCCCCGTTGCAGTGAATCCAGCAGATGACCCAGCCGGTCCCGGCGTCCGGCCGGTGGCGATGCCACTCACCCGCCCGGTAGAAAAAAGCCTCTCCCGGCTCGATCCTCCGCCGCCCCTCAAGCGTTTCCAGCTCACCGCTCCCCTCAAGGCACCAAGCCAGACAATACTCGGGCAACACACGGCCCTCGCTCCAGTCGAAAACATAAATGGGCAGGTTCGGATGCGGGTAGCTGTCGCCCGGCAGCACGCGCTCCCACCCCGCATGGGTCAGGTAAAGATCCTCCCGAAACAGCCAGTCGGGCACGGGCAGGGCATAGGAGAAGGGTCTCGGAATTCGCATTTCAATGAAAAAACCATGCATATCCATTTGATATCAAGGATTTTATTTCGCAATTCAAGGCAATTTGGCGATTGCCATTTTGATATCATTCAGGCAATGATCATATGTCTTATATAAACAAGCTTCTCTTCACAAACCACATACCCAATGAAAATCAGACATTTGCTCCTCACGCTGGTGGCGGCCACGGCTTTTTCCACCGATGCTCATGCAGCCCTCACCTTCTCAACAAGCTCAAAAGTTGTCGAGAGTGTCACATGGACTGTCGTCACCTTCACCGCAGGTGATGGAATCTGGGAGGTCCCCGCTCATGTCGGCAACCTGCAAGTGTTGGTTGTCGGTGGTGGCGGTGCCGGAACCGACCCCGGACCTGGCGGTGGCGGCGGCGGTTTTTATGAAAACCTGAACTACTCGGGCTATGGGGCCAGCCTTAATATCAGTGTCGGCCTTGGCGGAACCAAAGGATTGTTTGCTGCTGGCGGCAATGGCTCCAGTTCCTCGCTTGACGGCTTCATTGCATACGGCGGCATCGGTGGTTCTGGTTCCGGCGGCGGTGCTTCCGGTGGAAACAACCAAGGCGGCACGGGTTTTGCCGGAGGTCCCGCAAGTGGTAGCGGAGCTGGCGGTGCCGGCACGGGCGAATGGTTTTCACCACCCGTCGGTGGCCCGGGTGCCTACAGTTCGATCACGGGCACCAGCACGGCCTACGCCGGTGGCGGCAGCGGTTTGTACAATGGCTCGCAAGGTGGCGTGGGCGGTGGTGGCTCTACCATTGACGCAGTTCCTCCGGGCGATCCCAACGGCGTCAACGGCCTGGGTGGCGGTGGAGCGGGCGGACGGTTTTCTGATAACAACGCCGGTAACGGCGGTTCCGGCGTCGTGATTGTCGCCTATCAATCCGTCATCCCCGAGCCCAGCTCATTCATCCTGCTTGGTGCCGCAGGAGCATTCGGCCTGCTGCGCCGCAGACGCTGATCCGCAAGATCACCCGATTTGCATGGCATTCAAGGACGCACAAACCTCTGTGCGTCCTTGTTTTTTACTGTGATTGGCAACTGGAGCGCCATTGGCAGATCCGGGTGTCACTGCGACTGATAGAGACAATAGCAGTACTCGGGAAACCCGGCGATACGCACGATTTGGAAACATCTGACGTGCGAGATGCAAGTGAACATCGTGTATCATTGCCGCCATCTGGCATGCTGCGAGAAAAATGAATCTCGGCTGTCGACCGCCACATCCATCACACCGCCGCCTTGCCGCGCACGAGATTCAGGATGGAGGTGGTATCGAGCGTGCTGGCACGCTGCTGGATATCCGGCAGATATTT
This sequence comes from uncultured Luteolibacter sp., assembly GCA_964399305.1. GTDB lineage: Bacteria > Verrucomicrobiota > Verrucomicrobiia > Verrucomicrobiales > Akkermansiaceae > Luteolibacter. The sequence goes on along the minus strand of CAYNQJ010000001.1, from coordinate 153,016 downwards.
GGCATGAAGCTGCCCCGCCTGCTCGCTCAGCGGGGTATAGAGCGCCTTCAAATCCGATCCGCCCAGTTTGCGACCACCCGCGTAGTATTTCACGGCGAGATGGCCGATGGCGTATGTCGACGCAAAGGAAAACGCCGAGCCGGTCGCCTGGTTGGCAACCTTGCCGACCAGCTTGCCACCAAGTTTTTTACCGAAACCGCCGATGAGCTTGCGGGCAAATCCTTCGATCACCTGGGAACCCAATCCCATGCCTGCCGTGGCGAGGAATTCCTTGATGCTGGAGCGGTCCAGCTCATACCCATGGGCCTTGCCAATGCGCCACACCATCTTCATCTGCATTGGCAATATGGCCATGGTGGCAAGGGTTTCCGGCAGCAACTCAAGCGCTCCGTTCAGAATGGAATATCGCAGGATCATGCCGCTTTGGTCGTCAGCGGCGGCCGCTGCCGGCGCACCGGCCGGAACTCCGGCATCCAATGGCGCAAGAGCCAGCGCATCCACCTCGTCATCCAAGGTCCTGGCCTCCGCATCCCCCAGCCCAAGCTTGGCACGGAGATCGTCGAGAAACACCTGCTCGGCCGCGGAAATCGCGCCACCGGCCTCACACACGGCACGGGCCATCTCATAGGCGAGCATGCGGTCGTCGCGGGTTTTCAATTCGGCTGCCGCGGCATCCAGCGAAAGCCGCCCCATCAGAATGCGGCGCGAAACCGCAGAGACATCATCACCGCCCAACTCGCGGGCGAGCGATTCAATCTCGCCGCGTTCCTGCTCGGACTTGTCACCATCGGCAAAGGCCGCAAACAGGCAGATGGCAAGCAGGGATTCACTGGACGGGTGGGATTGTGAGAGTTGCATGGCTGGTGGATTTTTGAGTGGCGTTCTGGTTTCGCGTCGTATCCATCGCCCGGATCGGTGGCTTGTCCACGGAAAATTTCATCAGGCTCCCGGCTGCGTTTGCCCCGCCATCGTCGAACTCCACAGAGACCATCAGGCGTTAACATCGTGCGGAGAATCTCCAATCCATCGTCCCTGCGGCATTCACGGCGCGGCGGGCCGCCACGCCCTACCTTCTTCCCACTCGTGGCGGCAGACACACGCTGCGATCCCCCAAACAACCAATTTCCAATCCCCTTTCCATCCATCCCGCACGGCAGCGGCTCAGTGTTCGCACGCGGGCGAACCGCCGGGAAAAACCACGCCGCTGGCAATCCGCACCTTGTCCCGGGCTTCGAGGAAATGAAGCAATCCATCCAGATCCATCCCCGCAGCCGAGCAGGTGTGAAACGTCACATTGCGGCCGTATCGCTCGCCCACGATATCCATCAGTTGTCCCAGACGGATGCCATTCGGATGATTGGAAACAAGGTCGATGATATCGTGTCCGTGAATGGCTATGGTGTCGTTCATATCCTGGTGGGCTTTCGCGCAAGAGGAGATTGACCGCCACCCGCCGGAATGCAAGCAATCGTGACCCAACCCGTCGGTTTTCCAACGCGCCCCCGCCACCAGCACACGGAATGGAACCACGCGTTCGGAATCTTGTGATGGATCAACCGCACAGGCCATCATCGGGATTCAGATCAACCCACCAGTCCGACAATCCGTTGAATACCTGTATATCTGTTATTGACACCTCTTTCACCGCATCAAGACTCACGCCGCATGAAATCCATCATCACTGTCGGCCTGTCAACAGCGCTTCTCACCAGTTGCGCCACCATTGTTAGCAAAAGCGATTACCCGGTCTCCATCACAAGCCATCCCTCCGGCTGCAATGTTGTGGTGAAGAACGCGGACGGTATCGTGATCCATCAGGGAAAAACCCCGACCTCGGTCGTTCTTTCCGCCAAAGGAGGATACTTCAAAGCCGCCTCCTACGATCTTGAGTTCAGCGGCAAAGGCAAGGCCCGCCAAAATGTGAAACTCACCGCCACCATGGACGGCTGGTATGCTGGCAACATTCTGTTTGGCGGACTGATCGGCCTGCTGGTGGTCGATCCGCTCACTGGCGCGATGTGGAAATTGGAGCCTTCCGTAAATGCCGAACTCACACCTCTCGCCGTGATCGACGCCGGCGTAGGCCGCCGAATCCAGGTGGTCGACCGTTCCTCCCTGCCCGCCGACATCGCCCCCCAGCTCGTCTCCCTGCATTGAAACCGGGATCACAGGACCCGTGAGCATTGCACGGGTCTCCTTCCCGGCGTGCCTGTCCGGAAAGCCAGGCACCACGCCCCCCATCGCGGCCCGCATGATCCAAGGACACGGATCAGGCCCGGGCCGCATGGGACCTTGGTCCGACAACCTGCTTTTCGGCTTGTCGTTGAAAGCGGGCTTCACCCACATTGCAAGCCTGCGTATCTGATTTGATCCGGGCGCATGACCACCCACGCCTGTAGCGACGCGAACCCGCCTCACCCGGTCAACGACCTTCACGCTCCTACCGAACACACATTCTCATGAAACGACTTCTCGCACCGCTCGTCCTGGCCGCAGGCCTGCTTGCCTCATGCACCGGCCATGTGGACCAACCGAAAGGCACCAACAAGGGATACGCATCAGCCCGTCTCATCCAACGCGATCCCAACCTGCCCGCACCATCCACCGCCATCGAAAAACAGGTCCACGGCATGATCCAGAAGTCAATTGCCGGACAATTCACCTCCAAGGGCATGAGCTACGGCAAGGGAGATGCCGATCTGGTGGTCGCCTATCTCGTCATCTATCAGGAGCCCGGCATGACCGCCGATTACCGCGACTACTTCGGCTACGGCCGCAATGTGGACGACATCGCCGCCCTCGCGCACAATCGCGGCGCGCTCGGCAACCGCCCGGATTTCTTCCGCCAGGCCGGCATCGTCATCGATGTGATCGACAGCCGCACCAACAAGCTGGTTTATCGCGGGTTCTCGAAAAACGACGTGGTCAAGGGCGCATCGTCCTCCACCCGCGCCGCCCGCATCGATGCAGCCGTGGCCGAGGCGCTCGCCAACTTTTTCCGGTGCTCAGGCCCCGCCGGCTGACGTGAAGCGATGCGGCAAAATGGAAACGAGGAAAACTCAGGCATGGCTAACCGCGTCACCATGCCCGGTCCCGGAATCATTGGTGACGCCTTCTGGTTCTCACTTCATCTCCTTGACCGTGATATTGTCAACGGCCCCATGGAAGCGCCCGCTTTTCATCATACCAGCAGGTCCGATGCGGAGACGAAGATCGCCCGTGCCGTCGCCCTTGTAGCCGAGACTCACCGTTGCAAATTCCATCTTGCCGGTCCAGGCACCGGGTGCCTTTGTCGTGCTGGCCAGCACGCTGTTGTCCGCGCGCAGCACCTCGATGAGCAGCGCATCGCCAGCCTGTGTCGCCTGGGCCGCGTCGGCATAAACAGCGGCACTGATCTCGGAGTCCACGCGGTAGGAGGTCCCGGCGACATTCGCCGCAATGGTTTTGGAGGTGATGACGTTGTCCCCGAAGATCATGATGGCCCAGTCTGACGGCGTGACATCTCCACCCTTGAAGGAGCGGTCCACAGCGTGCATGGCACCGCCGCCGGCACCCGTCCACCCGGAGACCTTCCCATCGCATGCGACGTTCAGTCCGGTTTTGAACTGGGTATTGTTCCGGTTCCCCTTATAACCGCCGAAACCCTCAACGAGGATCTCGCCGCCAGCGCCGCGCACGTCAACCGCCACTTCTATCAATTCTTCAGTTTGATCATTCCTTTTGACGGACAGCAGAAATGAGTTCCGCCCCGTGTCCATATCACCCGGCGCACCCGCATAACTGCCGTCGGGCTTGATGGTGAGCCATTCCGCTCCGGTCTTCCGGGCAAACACCGCGCCGGCCGGTTGCAGTTTGCCGGAGCATTGTTCACCGACCTTGATCGCGGGGAGCGTGATGGTTTCAGCGGGTTCCTGTGCCTGCATCACGAGCACCCAATCCTGCGGAGATGGCACGTTTGGCGCCTGCCATGTGCCGGACACGGTGTGAACGCCGAGGTCGTAGCTTCGCCCGGAAACCGGATCGAAATAGAATATCGAGTAGGTCCCCGGTTCGATGTGGTTGATGACCATGCCATCCCATATGTAGACGCCGCGGTTCGGCTGATAGATCACCCGGACCTTGCCCGGAATGCCGGCGGCGAAGAGGTCTTTGCCGACCCACTCGGGATGTTCCTGGAACTGCTGCCAAGGCAGTTTTTCAAGGAGTGCTTTTCCATGTCCAAGCTGCGCCGAGCCGGGAAAATTCATGCCTTCGCTCCACGTCGTCAGGTCATAAGGCTGGCCGCCCCAGCCGCCCCAGTTGCCATGCTCTTCCGGTGTCGCCATGTGCCAGATTCCCGCTGCGCCGTAGGTATGGCCGGCCGCACCTGCAAGCATCAGGGCCCAGAACTGGTAGCGCTGCAGGTAGGCGGGATTCTCCTGCATGTGAAGCTCATAACAGGATTCGCCACTCACGAACGGTTTCAAGGGCTCGTTTTTCAACGACTGCCTGGTTTTTCCGACAACCTCATTCACCGTCTGCCAGGAGTTGTGCCCGGTGGCGTCCATGTCGAAATCGAACATGGAGGAGCCTTCCAGCGCCCCGCGCAGGTGGGAACTATGATTGCAGAGCAGGCGGTCGAAGGGGTCGGTGGCCTCGACATACTGCGCCAGTTCGTGCCAAGGCCCCTGCCCTTTGTCGGTTTCACCACCCAGGATCCAAATCACGGGATAGGCTCCATAGCGGGCGATCAGGTTGCGGAAATGGCGCTTGTATCCCGGCAGTCCGACCGAGTTCAAATCCACAGCACGGCCCCATCCGCCGACGATGGCGGGCACGATACCGGCATCGACCAGATGCCTGAAGCGGCGGTCGGCGTAATGGAAATACGCGGGATTCATTTCGCTGAAATCCTTTTTCAGATATGGCATCCCGCCTTCGTTCTCCCAGCTTGGTTGCAGCAGCCCGGGCTCGTCCGGGTAGGTCCCGCACACGATCTGCACGACCGAGAACCCTTTTCTCTTGCGGTCGGATGTTAGATCCTGGAACCCCTCCCACGTCATCCGTTTGCACAAACCCTTCCACCAGGTGTCGCCAAGCCACAGGAAAGGGGTGCCATCGGCGTGCTCGAAATGGCGCCGGTCTTTGGTCACGCGCAGCGGGCCGTGTTTGAGCAGCGGATTGCCGCCTTGGTAAGCGGAGACCGAGAGCGTCTGTTCCTTGCCGTTCAGGCCGGAGTTGGTCTTGTCGGAACATTCGACGCGATAGGTGAATCGCCCCTGCTCCGGCGGAGCGAATCGAACGGTCCATCTTTTGTCGCCGGCCCAGAAAGCCGGAACCTTCCACTGTTTTCCGCCTTGTTTGAAGACGACATCGACCTCCACCTCCGTGAACGGGTTCTCATAGTCTTTCGCGCTATCGTAGGAGGTTTCAAACACCTCCCACCGGGCAACATCCGCCCCATGCATGGATGACAGGCAGGCAAACAGCACAGCGGCGGCGAAGGGGGCGGCAAGGCCGCTGGTCGCGGGATGTTTCATTGGGTTGGTCATTGTCATTGGGTTTTCGAGCTGGAGGAGGTTCACAGCAAGGCACGTCGAATTGCGCCAAGGTGCTGGTGGAGGCCATGATGACTGGTTTCCTTGGGTATTGGACAATGTGGGTTCGAGTTGGTTTCCGGGTTTCAGACTTACCCGAGCATCTTGTGAACCTTGCGGATCGCGCCGAGAACCCCGGCCCTGTCTTCAAGTTCCGAGCAGACCACCTCGCATTCGGTCAGTCCCTTGAAGATCAGCCAGCAGCTTTCCCTCATTGTCCTGTTAATGGTTTCGAGCATTCGGCGCGAGCGCCCGGTCAGACCACCCGCGATCACGATTTTTTCCGGCTGAAAGCTCAGGACGGCGTTGGAGCAGAGCCTGCCAAGCAAGACCGCCACCCGCTCCAGGATGGCAGCGGCCACCGCATCACCCCGGTCGGCGGCATCAAAGACCATAGGGGGGGTCATCTTTTCCGGATCGTTGCCGCACAACTCGCGGAGCAGGGTTTGCTCGCCGCGCTCGACCGCCAGCCGGCCGTGCCTGGCAATGCCGGGACCACAGGCCATCGCATCCACACAGCCCCGAGCCCCGCAATGGCACGGCCAATCGTCGTCGCTGACGCGGGAATGGCCGAATTCGGGAAAAAGGTTATGCCGATACTCCTGCACTTTGCCGTCGATCACCACGCCCGTGCCTAGTCCCGTTCCCCAGGTCAGCAGGACAAACCGTTCGCATGTCTTTCCTATGCCGGCCCACAATTCGCCCCAAGTGGCGATCACAGTGTCCACATCGGCGACTACCGGCACGCCGTAGCGGTCTGAAATCGGCTGCGTCAGTGAGAAACCCGTTAGAAAATCCCAATCGGGTCCCCAGACGATGGCACCGGTTCCGCGATGGATGACCGCCGGCACGGCGATGCCAATACCGAGGACGGCGTCGCGTTGGTAACCGGCTTGCTTGAGGGATGCGTCGATGCCTTCGAAAATCCGCCGGTGCATTTCCTCCGGCGTCCCGCGCCGGTAGGGCCGCTTGGTGAAACACTTCAGTTCGGGCTGATCCTCCGTGATGGCGAAGCGGACATTGGTTTTGCCGAAGTCGATGCCGATGAAGCATTTCCCTGTGTTCATGAGCGTTTTATCTATCAGGCCTTGCGGTGGTATCCGGCCGCAATCCCGGCAAGGATCCGTTCGGCCATCGATTGATCGATGAAAAGATTGGTGATCAACCCGGTGCGCAGGGCGCCGAGAACGGCCGCGGCCTTGTCATCGCCGCAGGCCACGGCCATCACCGAACCGGCGGATTTCAGCTGTTTGATGCCAGCGGCGATCATCCGGTCTTCGAAGCCGCTCTCGATGATCCGTCCCTCGTGGTTGAAGTAGACGCCGCAGATATCGCCGACCGCCCCGTCCTTGATCAGGCGCGGCAGGGCTTCGTCGCCAATGTAGACGACCATGCCGGGCACCGGAGGCACCACGCCAATGCCCACGCAGGCGATGTCGATCCGGTCCCATTGACTGATGATGTCCCGGATACCGTCCTCCTTGACCAAGGCATCCCGCAACTTGGCGGAACTCACGATCATCGGCAGCGAGAGAAAATGCGCCTTGGCCCCGAGTCGCTGGGCAGCTTGCATCACCAATTGGTTCATCTGGCTGTGGAGCACGGAATGCCCGCTCTCACCCAGGAGTGGGAGAACATCAACCCGGCGGGCCTCGGTGCGGGTGAGCAGTTCCGCCATCACGGCGGTGGAGCGTCCCCAGGCGATGCCGAAGGTGGCTCCGTCCGCAAGGCTTTCATTGAGGTGATCGGCCGCCGCCCCGGCCACGGCGCGCAGGGTCAGCGCCTGCAAACCCCGGGGATTCGGAACCACCGTGACTTGCCTGACTCCGGTCTGCTTCTTGAGTGCGCTGGCCAGACCAACGCAGTTGTTGGTGGGATCGACGATCTTGATGCGCACGATGCCAGCCTCGCGCGCGTTCTGCAGGTACAGTGCGATCAGCGATCGCGAAACCTCGAGACGTTCGGCAATCTCCTGCTGGGAGAGGTTTTCCTCGTAGTATAGCCGCGCGATCTGGACCAAGGTCCCCAGCTTGGCGGTCTCCTGTTTGGAGGCAGCTGGTTTTGGGGATTTCCGGGATGATGTGCTGGATTGTTTCATGGCATTTTCAATAAAGCGTGGCGCGTCATTTCAGCAACACATCCAGTTCCCCGATCGCCGCGATTGGCTGGCCGCCGATGGAAACCGCGTCGGTGATCTCGAATCTGATGAAACGCTTTGTCACCGGCGCTGGGAAGCGAATTTCCTGATTCTGTGGCGATCCGGGCTCCAGTGCTCCGCGCACCAGATCCGGCTCCCAGGTCCTGCCGTCATCGGAGACGGAAACCGCATAGCCCTTCACATGTCCGTTGCCATTGCCTCCACTCCATGCTGCATAGGACAGCCCGGCGATCGGGGTGCCCGCAGGCAACTCCAACACCACATGGTGCGGCGGCGGCGCGAAGCCTCCCTCAAAGCGGGTGTGCCAGAAGGTTTCGGCGTCGCCGTCGTGCATCTTTTCCTTTTCCATGCCGGCGTTCTGACTGCTTACCTCAGCGATGGAACCACCGATGCTCTTCAGGTTCATCGATCTGATCGGCGTGAAGATGGTGTCGATCTGTCCGGCATCCAAGGAAACCGCAGGGACGGCGCTGCGATCACCGGCGCGGGCCAGCAGGCTTCGAAGCATTTGCTTCTGCGCGAGCGTCCGTTGTCCTTCCTTGCCGAGATTGAGCGAGCTGACCAGCAGGCGGCCCTTGCCGACCCCGGCCTCGATGACCACGGCGAGGTGATGGCACTCGTTGAAATCATCGATCACGGAAACCACCGGTTCAAAACCGAATGGCAGTTGGTTCAGGGTCATCGCGGTGGAACCGCTCAGCAGGCTGTGCCACTGGAACTGGGAATGCCCGCGTGTCGGAAATCCGGCCAGCGCGCCATGTTTCGGATCGCAATGAATGCCCATCGGGCGCGGAAGATGGGGAAATAATCCACGTCCCCAGAAGACGGTATAAAAGGTGCACGGCACCGGATTGGCCAGCGACCCGGCCTCCGCAGCCAACAACACGCTGCCGCCATTCTCCAGTTTCTCGCGGACTTCGCGCGTCCACTTGTCCGCGAAGATCACGCCGTCGGGAACGGCAACATCGCTTTGCGCGGGAAAAACCCAGAACGACCACTCGTTCATCACATCGGTACCGGCCATGCGTAGGGAAAAGACCATTTCCTTGGCTTCGCTAACGTCCGGCAGTTTTGCCTCGATTTTCCCGAGCGCGGTCAAACCTCCGGTGACCACCTTGTGGTTTCCCAATTCTCCATCTAGCAGGATTTTTCCGGAACGATCCGCGATGCTCCAGTTCCAGCGACTGCCTTCGATGTCCACCGGGCCGTGATGACGCACCATGGCATCGGCCTCGAATGTGCCGCCGCCGGTGATTTCGTCGTCCGTGATGGCAGCCAGCGCGACGGTCTCGAAGCAGAACCGGCGGAAGTGTGCCGGCGTAATCAGCCCCTTGGAATCACCCATGGCATCGAGCATGCCGATCAGGGCGATGCCTTCGCCCGGGTAATCCATCAATCCGTTCAGGTGGAAGCCATCCATTGACGGCGTGCGCAGCATGGCCTCGATCTCGGTCTTGTAGAGCAACACCTGGAGCGCCCCGGAAGCCTTGGCAAACTCCGGCCCGCGCGCTGCCGGGTGCAGGCTCTCAAAACGTTTCCGGATCATGTCGATGTAATGCGCCTTGAGCGGACCGGTGTATTTTTTCTCGTCGAACCACGAGTAGAAGTCCGGGAAACTGGTGTATTGGCCGATTTCGTGTGAGATGAACGGCCGTTCCACAGGCCCGACGGTCCGCTCGTAATCAATCGTCAGGCTGCCGGGCGTGCTGTGATCGATGCCACGTGCGAGGCCGCCAACAGCATCGGCTCCGACGTAGAAATCATCATTGCGGGAAGGTTGAAACGGATGGGATGTGGCCGTGTAGAGGTGGCGCTTGTCACGGGCCCGCCATTCCTCGACCAAATGCTGGATAAACAGTTCCTGCCCATGGCCCAGTTCGTTGCCGGTGGACATCATGACGAATGACGGATGGTCGCCGTAGGCGTCCAAAATGCGCTCGGATTCATCACGAATGAAGGCCGCGCGTTCCGGGAGCCGCCCGACTCCGCCGTTGCCGTCCCACAACGGGGTTTCCACATGGACGAACATGCCAAGCTCGTCGGCGGCCTCGAACGCGGCCTTGGGCGGGCACCACGAATGGAAACGCATGCAGTTTAGACCGTAATCCTTGTGCTTTTGCAGGAACGCCAGCCATTCCGCCTTGGTCATCGGCGGATAGGCGGTCTTGGGGTGGATGCAGTTGTCCTGGTTGCCGCGCAGGAAAACCGTTCTTCCGTTCAGCTTGAGTTGTTTCCCATCCGCCACGAACTTGCGCAGGCCGAATGTCGCATGATGATTGTCCTTGTAGCTTTCCCCCTTGGCCCCGGTGCCCGCCAGCGAAACGTTCAACTGATAGACACTCGGCGAAAACTCATCCCATAGCCTGGCTCCTTCGCCGAAGGGCAACCACAAATCAACACAGGTGAGGGCGCGTCGCTCGTAGTATGGCCCGCTCAGTTCTCCAAGCAGCGGCGACATGGGGTCACCTGCCGAGCGTTCGTTGTCATCCTTCGTCCGGAATCCCGCAGAGACGGCCGGCATGGAATGGCCGCCGCATGAGGCTGACACCTCGACCGTGCCGGACACCGCCCCCACATGGCTGCGCACCCAGGCGGTGACATGGGTCTGTCTCTGATCAAGATCTGGGTGTGCCTCCACCCGCTCGATCCACACCGGATCGCTGGCCTGCAGTTCGATGCGGCCGATCACGCCGTTCCAGTTGCCCTGGCTTTCCTCGGTGAGCGACATCGCCCACATCCGCGACCCGCCGCCTTCGTGGCCGACGTTGATTTTGATCCGGTTGTCGATGCGCAGCGTCAGCCTGTGTTTGCCGGGCTTCAAATACTCGGTCAGGTCGAATCGATGCGGAACGCAGAGGCTGTCCTGCATGCCGATGAAATAGCCGTCGAGCCACAGCCGGGTTTCCCACATCGCGCGTTCGAGAAACAGGACGACGCGCTTGCCCTGCCATGATTCCGGGATCTCGACCGTCTTCTGATACCATGCAGGTCCGACATGGCGGTTTTCGCGGGTGAGCCGCACCGGATCCGGAGCGGACCTGACCCCAAACCCGGCCTCGTCCGTAGAACCCGGCAAGACAATCCTCTCCTTCAGGTCCTTTTCAAACCAGCGCTCGCGGAGACCTGATTTCTCGGCATCCGGTTGAAACGACCACTCGCCGCACAGGTTCATGACATACCCCGAGGCGTGGCTGATAGAAACCGGAAACAGGAGGATCGATAGGACAAGAACCCAAGTCCTCATGGTTACCATCGTATTCCGCACCCACCCGCAGTTCTCCAAACCCCATCTCCCGGAACAGGCAGTCGTCGCTTGTCTTGTCATGATGTCGTCGTTCACGAGCGAACCTTTATTGCTTTTTGTCAAAAGGCAATGACAAAAGACGAATTTCCACGAAGACCCAGAGGACAACACCGCTTGGACAATCGGTTGTCCATGGCGCATCGCCGGGCGGACGGGCGATGCGGCCGAAAAACGGTTTGGGATGCCAGCAACAACATCAAGTCCTCTCGCTACCAGATCCCCTGAGGCATCCCTCACCTCCTGCGCCGCATGAGTGCGAGCAGGCCGAGAGCACCTAACAGGGTAGTGCCGGGTTCGGGGACGGCGGTGATGAGGATCCCCGTGCGCGTGACATCATAGTTGGGCTGGCCCAGCGTGTCATACTCGAAGAACAGACGGTCACCGGCGGTGACGGAAAGGTTTGAAATCGTGCCGCTGCCACCGCCCGCAACAGGCTCAAGCCAGCCGTTGCCACCGGTGTCCGTGAGAACGGTGTTTGCATGCCAGATGCGGAGGCCCACGCCGTTTGCAAGCCCGGCGGGCATGGGCATGGCTTCTCCCCACGAGTAGTCAATCCCCACCGTCATGGTAGAAGGGGCCAACCAACTGATGACGACACGGTCCGACGTGGTGTTTTTCGGATGGATCAGGATTTCCCCGGGGGCCCAGGAGATCGAGCCACTGGTTTGTGTGATACCGGTGTCATTGCGGCCAATCCCCCAGTAGCCTGTCGCCTGGCTCCACATCGTCGGCGGCGTGGCAAAACCCGTGGCCCACAATTGATTGGCGTTGAGGGTGTTTGTAGTGAACAGGCTCGCGGTGTGGTTCGGGTTGTCGTCTGCCGTGGCCAACCCGTAAGACCAGGTGCTGGCGATGGAGTTCTCGGACAGCGAGAAGTCGCTGGCTAGATTCCAGGTGGTGGCCGCTTTCGCCTGAAGGGCGAGGCAAGCCAGGATCGCGGATGCCCAAAGGGCGCTAGGGAGTGGTTGGGGTGTGTTCATGGTTGTCTTCATGGTGAATGAATCAGTTGGTTGATCGGTTTGCGTAGTTTACTGAGTGGAGTTCTGGCTGCACGTATAGCTGTTGAAGTTCTCCGCAAAGACCGGCACAGCTCCGGCCGTGGCGGGCAGGGCGGCGAGCATGGCGGAGGCGCACAGGCAGGCAGGATTGCAAGATCGATGCTTCATGGCTCTTTGCGCACGGTATTTATTTTTGTCTTATGCTGTTGACTTTTGACAAAATCGATCAGCTCATTCTTTTGGTGGGCAGTCAAAAGAAAAATGTGGAATGCAGGATTTTTCGTAACGCGCACCACCCAGAGGCATCCAATGGGGGTCATTTCTGCTTTCGATTGTGTATCGGGGAGCAGGACGCCTCATCACGATCTGGCACTTCCCAGTCCCCGTGCCGCATCCTGTCCCGCGGCCGGGCACCCCAAGGCGTCGCGGTAGATGGTGGAGGTCATGCCGCCGCTGCTGGTCTGGGTGGTGGGGGCATCGAGAATCCGGTCTGAAGCATCGCGGATGCGCCCTTTTGGCGTCCTGGCCACGGTGTTGCGGTTGATCTCGGTGTAGCTGTCGTGCAGTGCCTTGACTTCGGCCGTGAGGATTCCCAAGCAGTCTTCCGCACTCACGGTGAGCAACCGCCACCAAACATACTGGCCGTATCCGCTGGCCCAAAGTTCGAGCGCCCAATAACCGGCCAGCTTCGCGTCTCCGCGCCGGACCGCCTTTTGCATCGCGCTCGACACGGCCGGGAAGCTTTATACGCGCCTGGTGTGTATATGACAGCCCATGCTATGTTAGATTGCCGGTTCAGCGCACGACATGAAAGCAGTATTGTAGGCCATTTAATATGTCCTCACAATTTCCTGCTGGAGATACCGGCGTTCAGCTCTCCTCCGAATCCGGCAGCGTGACGATCCTCGCCCGGTGATCCCATTGGCAGGTATTTTTCCACTGGCCCTCCTTCGGCAGGATGCCGAACCACTCGTCCGCCTGCTCCTCCCTGGCCAGTTCCCGGTAGTTCTTGAAGACAACCGATGGCGAGTTGCCAGCCTCAAGTGCCACCTGGTCGGCGCTCTTCACCTTGGCGATAAGGCAGCTGATGAAGGAATGGCGGAGCGCTTTACGCGGCCAGTCCAATTTCAAGGCGCGGACGTCGATGTCCGAGGAGCTGGCGCCGAGGATTTCCCCGAGGAATGCCTCCGCAAGGCGATTCAAGATCGTCTTGAGTTGCGACACGTATGTCTTGCCGGCCCCGTCCCGGCAATGGGCGGTGACGTAGCGTTTTCGGCCCTTCGATTCCGCCAAGTAGATGGTCACGGAAGCCGATCCGGATTTCACGGTGGCAGTCGGTCCGGCTCTTCTGCCTTTCCGGGAACAAGTGTTAGACCCCTCATTGCCGTTTGTCACCATTTTGTCACCAGCCGCGTTCATGACGCGGAAATGGTGTCAATCCTGACCAACCCCGCCTTTCTGAACCATTGGAGGTTAGGGCTTTAAAGGTTGGTACCCCGGCTTGGACTCGAACCAAGGACCAATTGATTAAGAGTCAACTGCTCTACCAACTGAGCTACCGAGGCATTTGGCGAGCAGCCTGGCTGGTTTTCGCAATGCGAATGCCAGCGGACCGTCGCGACGCGGCTTTTGTAGCAACTCGCGACCCAAGGGCAACCGCAAAATGGCGAATCGGCGAAATTACGCGTGGACAATCCCGGGTTTTGTAGGATGACAGCGGTTCGCCCATGAGCCTGCTGCACGAATCCCGCCTCAGCCTGAAGCTGGCGCTGCCCCTGATGATCGGGCAGCTCAGCCAGATGCTGCTGGGCGTGGCAGATACGGTGATGATCGGGCACCTCGGCGTGACCGAACTGGCGGCACTGACCTTCGCCAACTCGCTGTTTCACGTACCCTTCGTTTTCGGGATCGGCCTGCTGACAGGCATCTCCGTTTACACATCCAACTCGCGCGGCGCGGGCGATGAATCGGCGGCCCGCGGGAGCTGTCGCCACGGACTGATCCTCGCTTGCCTCCTCGGTCTGGTGCTTTTCGCTCTCTCGTGGTGGATTTCCACGCGGCTGGAGCTCTTCCGCCAACCGGAAGAGGTGAGTGCGAGAACGACCGTCTATTTCCGCATTCTGATGGCGTCGATGGTTCCTGCTCTGGCATCGATCGCCCTGAAGAATCATGCCGACGCGTTGAATCGTCCTTGGCCGCCTTTCTGGATCTTCCTCGCGGGCGTCGCTCTCAACATCCTGCTGAACTGGGTGATGATTTATGGAAAACTCGGCTGCCCGGCACTTGGATTCGAAGGTGCCGCATGGGCGACATTGATCGCCCGCACGGCCATTCTCGCCGCGATCTGGATCTGGCTGACCCGCGTGAAAGACTTGCAGGCATGGGTTCCCCAGCGCTGGTTCAAAAAACCGGATTTCCACAACATCCGCCATCTGCTCGCCATTGGTGTTCCCGCAAGCGTGCAGATGATTTGCGAGGTCTCCGCATTTTCCGTGGCGGGACTGTTGATGGGCGGCTTCGGACCGGACTCGATGGCCGCCCACCAGATCGCCATCACGCTCGCTGCAACCGCATTCATGATCCCGCTGGGCCTGTCGATGGCACTCACGGTGCGCATGGGCGAGGCCCACGGCGCGGGAGACATCGCGCGCATGCGGCCCATCGCACTGTCCGGCTGGCTGCTGGTCACCGCTTTCGCTATTTTTGGGGCGAGCTCGTTTTTATGGTTCGGCTCCTGGATGGCTTCGCTCTTCACCACCGCAGCGGATGTCATCCGCCTGAGCGCCTCGCTGCTGGTGATTGTAGGGATTTTCCAATGCGCCGATGGCCTGCAGGTCGCCTCCTCGGCCATGTTGCGCGGCCTGCGCGACGCGAAGATTCCCGCGATCATCGGCTTTGTTTCCTATTGGATTGTCGGCCTGCCGGTCAGCGTATGGCTGGCATTCGGCCTCAATATGGGAGCACGCGGAGTCTGGTGGGGCCTTGCCGCCGGACTGCTTGTCGCCTGCGTCACCCTCGGACCTCGGCTGTGGCTGCGCATCACGGCAGCAATCCGCAGCCAGTGAAACGCTCCCACCCGCCTTCAAAAAACCTTGCGATATCGGGACTCGCCATTAGCTTCCGGAAATCTTCAGCAACATACCCATGATTCCCTCCACCACACGCCGCCAATTCCTCGCCACCTCCGCCGCTGGTGCCGCAGCCACCGCCTTCGGACTTCCTATGTTCTCCTCCCTTGCCGCCGAGGCCGACCCGGACCCGTCGGTTCTCGGCCAGGGGAAATTCCGTTTCCGCAGGGACAAGGACTGGACGTTCCAGGCGGCGGAAAAACCGGTGCCCGTCGCGGACTGCCATGAAATCGTCCGCACCAAGGACGGCAACCTCATCCTCTGCACCACCCACACCCAGAACAACCTGATCGAGTTCTCGCCAAACGGCAAGGTGCTCCGGACCTTCGGCACCACCTACCCGGGCGCGCACGGACTATCGATTTCTAACGAAAATGGCACCGAGTTCCTCTGGCTCACCGATACCCAGCGCCGCATCGTCGTCAAGCTCGACATGCAGGGCAAGGAGGTTATGACCCTCGGATGGCCGGAAAAAACCGGTAAATACCAGAACGAGGGCGGCTTCTGCCCCACTGAAACCGCGGTCAATCCGCACAATGGCGACCTCTACGTGGCCGATGGCTATGGCAGCCAGTGGCTCACCCACTACTCCGCCACCGGCGAGATCAAGGGTTGTTACAAGCACGATGGCTTCGACTGTATCCACGGCGTCGCCTTCGACGGACGCGATCCGAAGAACCCGCGCCTGCTCGTCACCTCACGCGCGGCCAACAAGCTTTTCACGCTTTCGTTAGACGGGAAAAACCTCGGCCACATCGATTTCCCCGGCGCATGGATCTGCCGGCCCGTCGTCCACGGGGAGAATGTCTTCTTCGCCGTCATCAACTCCGGCCGCCGCCAATGGGGCAGCGATTTCCGCGGTTTCGTGATGGTGCTCGACAAGGACAACAAGCCGGTCTCCCTGATCGGCGGCGTGCCACCCACCGCAGGCGCCGAAGGCGAGGCCGGTCTCTATCGGAACGTCGATCCCAAGCCTTTCCTCAACTGCCACGACGTTTGCCTGGATCAGGAAGGAAACATCTACGTCGCCCACTGGGCGTCCAACCAGACCTATCCCTACAAACTCAAGCCCGTTTCCTGAACCGGGCGGACTAACGAGACAAGGTCTCAAAATCATGGGCCGGTGCGCGTCCGCACGCCGGCCCATTCATCGTTCGTTTTCGCATCCATGCTTGCGGCACGCAAGGGATGGCACCACCCTTCGCGCATGGATCCTTCGAAGCAAACAGGCCATCGCATCACCGAGCACGAAGGCATTCTCGAAGTGGTGCCCGAGCCATCCGGCGAGCGCGTTCAAATCGCCTTCGATCCCGACAAGCTGAACGATGACGACATCCGCAAAATCGCGTCCGAACACCTCCAACCGGCCGCGGAGCAAGGGCCGGACGGCATCCGCCGCTGGGTGATGCGGCTCGATGGCCAGGCATGCGAGGCCGCGGCTTCGAAACTCGAAAGCAGGATCGTCAAGGTTCCGGGGGTCAGGCGCGCCACCGCGACCTACATCGGCCACGTGCTTTGCCTGACGTTCGACTCCGGCGTTTCCGACGACGCCGCGGTCCTCCAGGGTTTGCGCGACGCAGGTGCGAAGGTGCGTCCGTTAGAAGAACGCGCCGCAAAACCCAAATCCTGGTGGGAGCGCGTCCGTGCCGGGGAACAGAACGAGGAACTCTCATGCGGTACGGGCCTTCTCTGCCTCATCCTTGCCGCGACAATCGAACACACGGTCGGCAAGGGTGCGGCCAGCCATTGGCTTTACGGCGGTGCCTACCTGTTCGGCGGCCAGAACGGCGTGCGCTCCGCGATCGCGTCGTTGCGCGAGAAAACCCTCGATGTCGATCTGCTGATGGTGCTGGCCGCCCTCGGCGCACTCGCGGTCGGCGCGCCGTTCGAAGGTGCCCTGCTGTTGTTCCTGTTCAGCTTTTCCAACGTCCTCCAGCGCCATGCCATGGAGCGCACCCAGCGGGCGATCGAATCGCTGCTCAAGCTGCGGCCCGATCAGGCGCTGCGCAAGACCCGCGATGGCTCGGTCCTGGTCCCCATCGAATCGCTTGTCCCGGGTGATGTCGTCATCGTCCGCCCCGGCGAGCTGCTGCCCGTGGACGGCGTCGTCACCGAAGGCTCCAGCAACATCGATGAGGCAAGCCTGACCGGAGAATCGATGCCGGTTTCCAAATCGAGCGGCAATCCGGTCTTCGCCGGCACTCTCAACCAAACCGGCGGATTGGAAGTCCGGGTGACCAAGGCCGCCGGAGATTCCACGCTGGCGAAAATGGTCAAGCTGGTCGCGGAAGCCCAGGCGGAGAAATCCAGCACGCAGCGGTTTCTGGAAAAAGCCGAGCAACGCTACGCGGCGGGTGTCATCGGTTTCACCGCGCTCGTTTTCCTCGTGCCATGGCTGATGTGGGGCGAGAACTTCGCCACCGCCTTCTATCGGGCGATGACCGTCATGGTGGTGGCATCACCCTGCGCGCTGGTGATCAGCACGCCGGCCACCGTGCTTTCCGCCATCGGCGGCGCGGCACGGCGCGGCATCCTGATCAAGGGCGGTTCCCACCTCGAAACCGCGGCCCGCGTCGATATCGTCTGTTTCGACAAAACCGGCACCCTCACCCACGGCAAACCGGATGTCACCGACATTCTAACAAAAGAAGCCCACGCAATCCTTTCCGAACGGGAGCCCGCCAGTGATGCCGCGGCGATGCTGCGCATCTGCGCCGCGTTGGAAGCACGGTCCGAGCACCCGCTTGCCACGGCTGTCACCTCCGCCGCCACACGTCACGGGCTGCAGGCACCGCAAGCCGCCGCATTCCAATCGATCACCGGCAAGGGAGCAGAAGCCGAGGTCGATGGCATCCGCCACCTCGTTGGAAGCGCCCGCCTGTTCGAGGAAATTTCCGCCACCGGCATGGATGCGTTTTCCCAGCGGGTGGACGCGCTCGAAGCCGATGGCAAAACCTGCATCTGGCTCGGCAGAAGAAGCGGTGGCGACGCCGTCGAAACCCTCGCCGTTTTCGCGCTCGCCGACACGCTGCGCCTTGAAGCGGCACCGGTGGTCGCTCGCCTCCACACACTCGGCGTGAAACGCGTCGTGATGCTCACCGGTGACCGCCACGGAGTCGCGCGGGCCATCGCACGCCAGGCGGGCATCGACGAGTTCCGCGCCGGCCTGCTTCCCGATGACAAGGTCAGGGAGATCCGCCGGCTCAAGGAGGAAGGCACCGTCCTGATGGTCGGCGATGGCGTGAACGACGCCCCGGCGCTTGCCACCTCCCACCTCGGCGTGGCGATGGGCGCGGCCGGCACCGATGTCGCCATGGAAACCGCCGATGTCGTCCTGATGGGCGACAAACTCGACAGCATTCCGGATCTCGCCGGCATGGCCCGTCACGCGCGCCGCGTGCTGATCCAGAACCTGACATTCGCCTCAGCGGTCATCGTCGTCCTGATCATCTCCGCGCTCGGATTTGCCCTACCACTGCCCGCAGGCGTCGTCGGCCACGAAGGCAGCACCGTGCTGGTCTGCCTCAACGGGCTCCGTCTGTTAGGATACCGCCCGAAGCGCCAGTAAAAACCGTAGCTCCCGACCTCCGGCACGGACCGCTTTGCCTTCGGCCATGCGGTCCCTGCCAAATCCTTACGCATGCCCGTCACTTCGGCTGCTCGGCCTTTTTGACATATGCCGCGCACCAGCCGGCGGACATCACGATCTTGTTGCCAACCGCCGTGCAAGGACCGCTCGCCTCTCCAGCCTTGCCCGTGTAAAGCTGGCAGATGCCGCAATGCTGCTCGTTATTGTGCTGCGGATATTTTTTCGAGTCCACCTTGGTGGTGTCCTCCTTGTATCCAAGCGCGACCGCCACCGGATCGTCTTCCGTGAGTTTGACGGGAGGCGGCGGGGCGTCCTGGGCAAACGCCTTGCCGGCCAATGCCACTGGAGCACTGGCGGAAACGGCAAGGTTCATGAGGAATTTTCTGCGTGTGTTCATCGGGTGTTTCATAGGTGATTGCACCGCCAATCGTGCAGGTTTCTCCCCCCCCGCACGACGGCGACTTTTACTGATTACACCGGATCCGGAAATTTCACCAGCATAATTAAAGAAAAAAACATCTTGAATTGGATCAGGGTTGGATTTCCCCGTATTTCATGTGAGCCGCGCCAAGAGCTCCTGGTGACCTGATGGATCGTGGATGTGAATAGAACATAGAATCCAGGATCCACGATCCTCAATCAATCCATGAAGATTGAGCCGCCTTCCCGCTTGCCCGCCGCCCCCGGACAGGCACAATCCCGTCCGTGAAGTCATCACCACTTGGATTTTTCGACTCGGGAGTCGGCGGATTGACCGTCGCCCGGGCGGTACAGGAACTCCTGCCCGCCGAAGACATTCTCTATCTCGGTGACACCGCGCGTCTGCCCTATGGCTCGAAAAGCCCGGAAACCATCCGCCAATTCGCCACAGAGGACACCCGTTTCCTCATTGCACACGGAGTCAAAGCCGTGGTCGTGGCCTGCAACACCGCCACCGCCCACGCCCTGCCGTTGCTGCGCGAAACATTCAAGGTCCCGATCATCGGCGTGATCGACGCCGGTGTGGACGCCGCGCTGGCCCTGCCAAACACCCAGCGCATCGGCATCATCGCCACCCGCGGAACGATTCGTTCGCACGCCTACCAGCACGCCCTCGCCTCGCGGCGCACCGACCTGATGATCCATGCCAAGGCCACTCCGCTGCTGGTCCCGCTGGTTGAGGAAAACTGGATCGATCACCCGGCCACCGGCGTGATCCTCAAAACCTACCTCGAACCGCTCGTCGAGAAGGGCATCGACACGCTGATGCTGGCGTGCACCCACTATCCCCTGTTGATCCCGACACTGCGGTCGCTGCTGCCCGACGAGGTGCGCCTGGTGGACTCCGCCACCACCTGCGCCGAGCATCTGCGCCGCGAACTGGCCGGCCTCGATCTGCTCGCCGATCCCGGGCGCGAGGGTTCTCTGGAAATCCACCTCAGCGACCTCTCGGAGGAATTCGAAGCACTCGCCCGCCGTTTCCTGACCAAGCCTCCCGGCCGCATCCAACGCGCGTCGCTCGGTGCTTGAAGTTTAAAATCGGAGCTTTTACGGCCGCGACTCCGGAAATTCCGGGCAAATTCCCCGGCGGGCACATCAAAAAAACCAGGCCTTTACCGCCAAGCCGCAAAGGCCGCAAAGTGGCCGCAAAGAAATTTTTACAGCGTTTTCATCAAAACCGTAGCCATTCAATGGCACGCTTTTTGCCGCAAAAGAACACAAATATCGCAAAAGTTTTTGGGATCAATCTTCATTCTCTGAGTTCTCTGCGTTCCTTCGCGGCTATTGGATGATTTAACATGATCTAAAGAACTTCGATATGGCAGAACGACTTTGCCACTTGTTTAGCCGCTTTCGAGCTCAGTTTTATGAATATCCTTGCGATTCCCTGGCGTCATTTGCGGCTTGGTGGTGATAAATCCGAGATTGAGATGTGTCGGCCCCGGGCAAATTCCCCTTGATCAGCCGGAAAATCCGAAGCACAAAGCTTTTGTCTTTTTTGTCCTTCACACCTGCCACGCTGCATTTCCAGCACTCGATTGCCGCCCGAAAACCCGGGCCACAGGCAGAAACTCGGACCCGCCTCCCACCACGGCAGGTCTCATTTCAATTCCAAACAGGAAGCATCCTCTCTTGAATCCACCTCCCCAACACCCGAAACTCTTTGGCACCGATGGCATCCGCGGCCGCGTGAACGAATTTCCCATCACCGCGGAACTCGCCCTGCGCATGGGCAAGGCCGTCGCCAATGTCCTCCGCTCGTCCGGCCCCAACCGCAACCGCGTACTCGTCGGCAAGGACACCCGCATTTCGGGATATATGCTCGAAACCGCACTCACCAGCGGCCTGGTCTCCATGGGCATGGACGTCTTCATGGTCGGACCGCTGCCAACCCCCGCCGTCGCCCACCTCACCAAGTCGATGGGGGCCGCCGCAGGCATCATGATCACCGCCTCGCACAACCCCTACGAGGACAACGGCATCAAAATCTTCGGCCCCGATGGCTACAAGCTCAACGACAGCCTGGAGCAGCTCATCGAGCGCCACGTTCTCGGCCAGGAACCCGAACCTCCGCCGCTGCCACCACGCCAGATCGGCAAGGCCCACCGCATCGATGACGCCCGCGGCCGCTACATCGAGTTCGCCAAACACACGGCCGACAACGTCCCGCTCCACGGCCTGAAAGTCGTCGTCGATTGCGGCCACGGCGCCGCCTACTTCATCGCACCTCTCATTTTCAAGGAACTCGGCGCGGAAGTGATCACCACCGGCATCCAGCCGGACGGACTCAACATCAATTCCGGCTGTGGCGCACTCCACCCGGAACACGCCGGGGAACTCGTCCGCCGCCACAATGCCGACCTCGGGATCTCGTTCGATGGCGATGCCGACCGCGTGATTTTCACCGATGCCAACGGCCAGGTCGTCAGTGGCGACCGCATCCTCGCACTCTGCGCTGTCAGCCTCAAGGAACAGGGGCGCCTCCGCCACGACACGCTCGTCGCCACGGTGATGAGCAACCTCGGCCTGCGCGAGGCGATGGAAAAACACGGCATCAAGGTGGAAACCACCGGCGTCGGCGACCGCAACGTGATCGAGTGCATCCGCAAGAACGGCTTCAGCTTCGGCGGCGAAAACTCCGGCCACCTGATCTTCGCGGAACACGCCACCACCGGCGACGGCATCCTCAGCGCCCTCCAGGTGCTGCGCATGATGCGCGACCGCAACGCCACCCTCGCGCAACTCTCCACGGTGATGCACGAGTATCCCACCCAGCTCGCCAACCTGCCGGTCCCCGCAAAACCCGCGCTCGATTCGCTGCCCGGCCTCAACAGGCTGATGAAGGAGGCGACGTCCGCCTTCGGCGACCAGGGCCGGCATCTGATCCGCTACTCGGGCACGGAAAACAAGATCCGCATTCTGATAGAACACCGTGACGCCGCGGAGTGCCGCCACTGGGTCGCGAAATTCACCGCCGTCGTCCGCGAGGAAATCGGCTGAGCCCACCCACCATGACCACGCCGTCATCCACCATCCCATGCCTTTCCGGCACCCGGACGATCGCCGACACCCCGGTCGGCAACATCACGGTCTCGGATCACCGGCGGCTGGCCCTGACGGGAACCGGCATCCAGGCCCAGCCGGATGTCTGGCTCGCGCCCGACGACATCAAGACGTTTCTCGCCTCGCCCGCCACGGTGATGACCGATGACGACGGCGCGATCCTGGCATGGAAGGGCTCCACCCCGGATGCCAGCGGCCCCTCGTTCGCCGCGAAGTCGTCGTTTCCCATCCGCTATCCATGGGACCTCCTCCGAGCCAACGAACAATACCTGTCCCATCTCGCCGGTGAACGCATCGATGGCTCGGTACACCCGGCCGCCGTGATCGAGGGCACCCTCCATCTCGGCACCGGTTCCCGCATCCTCCCTGGGGTCTACATCGAGGGCAACGTGGTGATCGGCGCGGACTGCAAGATCGGACCGAATTGTTATATCCGCGGCAACACCAGCATCGGCGACCACTGCCACATCGGACAATCGGTCGAAATCAAGAACTGCCTCATTCTATCGAAAACCAACGTCGGACACCTGTCATACGCCGGCGATTCGGTGCTCGGGGAAACCGTGAACCTCGGCGCGGGAACGATCACCTCGAACTTCCGCCACGACGGAAGCAACCACCGCTCGCTCGCCGATGGCGTGCTGGTCGACACCGGCCGCCGCAAGTTCGGCGCCATCCTCGGCGATGGCGTCCACACCGGGATCCACACCTCGATCTATCCCGGCCGCAAACTCTGGCCGAACACCTCCACCCGCCCCGGCGAAATCATCCAGCTGGACGTCCAGCAGGACTCCTGATCCGCCTCCTTCCTTTTTTTTCCAACCAACCTTCATCATCTAACAATCAAATGTGTGGCATCGTCGGATACATCGGGCGCGCGGATGCGCCCAGCGTTCTCATCAACGGCCTGCGCCGTCTCGAATACCGTGGCTATGATTCCGCCGGTCTCGCGATCATCGATGCCGACCGCGTGCGGATTTCGAAATCACCGGGGAAGGTCTCATCGCTCAACGAGCGTGCCCGCGGCGACTGGGCACCCGAGGTGTTCGCCCGCTGCACCACCGGCATCGCCCACACCCGCTGGGCCACCCACGGCCCGCCCACCGAGATCAACGCCCACCCGCACCTCGACCAATCCGGCGAGATCGCGCTCGTCCACAACGGCATCATCGAGAACTACCGCTCGCTCCGCGCCCGGCTCGAAGGCCGCGGCCATCATTTCTACTCGGAAACCGATACCGAAGTCCTCGCCCATTTGATCGGTGATTGCGACAAGGGCGATCTTTTCCAAGCGGTGTGCGACGCCCTCCACCAGGTCGAAGGCACCTTCGGCATCGCCGTGCTCTCCGCCCGCGAACCGGAAAAAATCATCACCGCCCGCCGTGGCAGCCCGATCGTGATCGGCGTCGGCGATGGCGAAACAATCATCGCATCCGACGCCGCCGCCATCCTCGCCCACACCCAGCGCGTGATCTATCTGGACGATAACGACATCGCCATCGTCACCTCCGATTCGGTGGACATCCGCGACCTCCACAATATCCCGGTCACCCGCGAGATCGCCGAACTCGGGATCGACGCCTCCGCCGCGGAAAAGGGCGGATTCGACCACTTCATGCTCAAGGAAATCCACGAGCAACCGGACTCGCTTTCCAACGCCACCCGCGGCCGGCTCGATTTCAACATCGGCTCCGCCGTCCTCGCCGGGATGGGCACATCCCCGCGCGAACTCGCCGATCTCAGCCGCGTGGTGCTCGTCGGCTGCGGCACCTCGCTGCACGCCGGATTGGTCGGCGAATACGCGCTCGAAGACCTGGCCGGCATCCACACGGAAGTCGAACAGGCCGCGGAATTCCGCTACCGCAACCCGATCCTCGGCAGCCGCGACCTGGTGGTCGCCATCTCTCAATCGGGCGAAACCGCCGACACCCTGGCTGCCGTGCGCGAGGCCCGCCAGAAGGGCGCTTTCGTGATGAGCCTCTGCAACGTGGTCGGCTCGACCATCGCCCGCGAAACCGGGCGCGGCGTCTACCTGCATGCCGGCCCGGAAATCTCGGTCGCCTCCACCAAGGCCTTCACCTGCCAGGTTGCGGTGCTGCTGATGATGGCCCTGCGCCTCGGCCGCGGCCGCCGCTACTCGCGCGAGGAAGGCATCCGCTTCGCCCGCGAAATCGAAAGCATCCCGTCCCTCGTCGCCAAGGTGATCCTCCAAAACGACCGCATCGCCAAGATCGCCGCAGGCTATTGCAAAAATGAGCACGCCTTCTTCATCGGCCGCGGACCGATGTATCCGGTGGCATTGGAAGGCGCGCTCAAACTCAAGGAGATTTCCTACATCCACGCCGAGGGCTACCACGCCGCCGAGTTGAAACACGGCCCGATCGCCCTGCTTGTCGATGGCACCCCGGTCATCGCCATCGCCTGCGATGTCCCCGGCAAGGACAAGACCCTCGGCAACATCGAGGAATGCCGCGCCCGTGGCGCACGCATCCTCGGCCTGGTCACCGAGGGCGACCACGAAGCCGCCGAATGCATGGATGATTTCATTCCCATCCCGCGCTGCCACCCGCTCGTCGCCACGATCCCCGCCGTCGTCGCGCTCCAGTTGTTCTCCTACCACGTCGCCCGCCTCCGCGGCTGCGAAATCGACCAACCCCGCAACCTGGCCAAAAGCGTCACCGTGGAGTAGCTCTAAACTGTAGCGGCAAACCACTCGGAGCGATCGCGACTCTGAATGCACCGCTCAGCGCAATCCGGTTGGCCGAAGGCAATGCATGACCGTCGCTGGTTCCCTCTCGACGCACCTCATCCGCCTCGACGCTCACAGAGCGCCGCTACAGTTGGAACTCAAACTCCCGCAGGCTTGGCATCGGCCTTGGGATCCTTCCAGGTCGATTGCACGTAAACCTCGCGGAGCTGCTTGAAGTCGATCTGGCACGGGCTGTGGGCCATCAGGTCCGCACCCTTGTTGTTTTTCGGGAATGCGATGACCTCGCGGATGCTGTCCTCGCCTGAAACAAGCATGGCGATGCGGTCGAGACCGAGAGCCAACCCACCGTGTGGCGGCGCGCCGAAGCGGAAGGCGTCGAGGATGTGGCCGAACTTGATCTGCTGTTCTTCCGGGCCGACACCGAGGACATCGAACATCCGTGCCTGCAAGTCCTTTTCATGGATTCGGATCGATCCGCCACCGAGCTCGTATCCGTTGAGAACCACGTCGTAGGCAACCGCGCGGACGTTGGCGAAATCGCCGGCTTCCAGCTTGGCGATGTCGTCGGGATGCGGCCGGGTGAACGGATGGTGCACCGCCCCCCAATGGCCGGTTTCCTCGTCGAACGCCAACAGCGGGAAATCGACGACCCACAGGAAGTTGAAGGCCTTCGAATCCTTCGTCAGTTCCATCATCACCGCGCATTCGGTGCGGACGCGGCCGAGGATGGTCGAAACGCTCTCACGCGAACCTGCGACGAAGAACACGATGTCGCCCTCGGCAATACCGAGCTTGGCCACCAGCGCGTCCTTCTCCGCGTCGGAGAAGAATTTCCACAATGGACTCTTGTATTCTCCTCCCTCGCACTTGATGAACGCCAGCGTCTTGACCGGCAGACCGGCCTGGATGGCGATCTCGTTGAGCCGGTTCATCTGGCCGGTGGTGATGCCGGCGAAACCCTTGGCATTGATCGCACGCACCACACCGCCGCCATCGATCGTGGAGCGGAAAATCTTGAACTCGGTGGCGGCAAACACATCGCCAAGATCGGTGATCTTCAGATCATAGCGCGTGTCCGGCTTGTCGGAGCCGTAGATGTCCATCGCGTCGGCATAGGTCATGCGCGGGAACTGCGATGGAATCTCGATGCCAAGGCCCGCCTTGAACATCGATGCCAACAGCCCTTCGACCGTGCGGATGATGTCCTCCTGGCCGATGAAGCTGGCCTCGATATCGATCTGGGTGAACTCCGGCTGGCGGTCGGCGCGGAGGTCCTCATCGCGGAAGCAACGCGCGATCTGATAGTATTTCTCCAGCCCGGCAACCATCATCAGCTGTTTGTATTGCTGGGGTGCCTGCGGCAGCGCGTAGAAGCGGCCCGGGTTGAGGCGCGATGGCACGAGGAAGTCGCGCGCACCTTCGGGAGTCGGGTTGGAAAGGATCGGTGTCTCGATTTCATAAAACCCGCACTCATCCAGATAGCGGCGGGCGGAGGAGGTGATCACGCTGCGGGTGCGGATGTTCGCGCTCATGCGCGGGCGGCGCAGGTCGAGGTAGCGGTATTTCATCCGCAGGTCTTCGTTGGAAAGCTCCTTGTCGAGCTGGAATGGCAGGACGTCCGCCTTGTTGACGATCGTCAGTTGCTTGGCCACCACCTCGACCGCTCCGGTGCCGATGCGCTCGTTGGTCGTGCCCTCAAGTCGTTTGGCGACAGTGCCGACAACCTGCACGACATCCTCCTCGCGGAGCGTGTGCGAGAGTTTGGCGACTTCCGGGTTCTCATCCGGATGGAACACGCATTGCGTGAGCCCTTCACGGTCGCGCAAGTCGATGAAGATGACGCCGCCATGGTCACGGGCGGAGTTGACCCAGCCGATCAGGGTGACGGTTTGACCGATGTGGGACTCGCGGATTTCGTTGCAGTGGTGGGTGCGCATTGGGGAAAAGGAGAGAAAGGAAATTGAAGATTAGAGATTGGGGATCGAAGATTGGGAAGATGTCAGGCGAGCAGCGGGCCGTCGGGTTGTTGGAGGCGGTCGGTCAGCCACTCGACGGCGGATGCGGCGTTGCCGGACTCCTCGGCACGGCTGGAGAGCACCTTGAGTTTGAGTTCGGGATACTCGGCGCCCACGACCAGCGCGAAACGGGCCCCGGATTTCTCGGCACTCTGGAACTGCTTTGCGACTTTCGCCGGATTGAGCGGGAAATCGACCGACACCCCGGCACGGCGCAAATCGGTGACGAGCTTGAGGGCGTGGACACGCATGGCCTCGTCCGCGACCACCACGAACACATCACATGCCGAGGCATTGCGCTGGAGCCAGGCTTCCATCTGCATCGCCGCATGCGTGGTTTCCTCGATGAGGTTGCGGATCACGTAATCGCCCATGGCAAACCCGGTGGCGGGCATGTCCACGGCGCCATCGGAAATCG
The DNA here is from genome assembly GCA_964399305.1 of uncultured Luteolibacter sp. GTDB lineage: Bacteria > Verrucomicrobiota > Verrucomicrobiia > Verrucomicrobiales > Akkermansiaceae > Luteolibacter. Next base: position 125,577 of record CAYNQJ010000001.1, on the reverse strand, counting down.
TCGCGATCAAGGTGTCGTATCGACCACCACCCGCCACCGCGCGCATCGATTTTTTCGAGTCGAACACCTCGAAGACGACCCCGGTGTAATACGCGAGCCCGCGGACAATCGATAGGTCGAGCTCGATGAAATCTCCAAGCCCGCGGGACGTGAGATCGGCCAGGATACCATCATAGGCCGGAGAGGAATTCGCAGGATTGGCGATGAATTCCCGGATCATTTCCGGCGTGAGTTGGTAAGCGGCCAGTCGCTGAGCGAGCACTTCGGGTTTCTCCCGCTCGATCTTGTCGACGATGTTGAGGAAATCCGGAACCGCATCGGCAGGCACGCCGTGGCGGGATGCGAAATCGATCCATGCCTGGCGGTCGGACACGCGAACCACGAAATCACCGGCGACAAACCCGAAGGCGAGCATCGTTTCGATCGCCAGCGAGATCAGTTCCGCATCCGCGGCCGGTCCGCCCTCACCGAGAATGTCCACATTGAACTGATGGAACTCGCGCCCCCTGCCCTTCTGCGGTTTTTCGTAGCGGAAACATTGGCCGATCTCGAACCACTTGATTGGTTTGGGAAAATGCCGTTGGTGCTCGGCCACCAGCCGGGCCAGCGAGGCGGTCACCTCAGGGCGCAGCGTGACGTCGCGGCCACCCTGATCCTCAAAACGGAACAATTGCGCGGACAACTCGCCACCCGACTTCTTCAGGTAAAGGCTGGTGTCCTCAAGAATCGGCGATTCGTATTCCAGATACCCGCAACGACGGGCCACCCCACGCCAGGTCTCGAACAAATAATTGCGGATCGCGCATTCCCGGGGAATGAAGTCGCGAAATCCTGGAAGAGCTTGGAACGAGGGACCTGCCATGGGCGGGCGGCGAGAATGCACGCCAATCCGGGCAATTCAAGGCGCGATTCACGCGTTTTTTCTTGATCCCAAAGGGTGGAACGATACCAATTCGCCCCGAAACAACCCGTTTCAGGCCATCCACAGGCCCTCACTAGCCGCTGTAGCTCAGGGGTAGAGCAGCTCATTCGTAATGAGCAGGTCGTCGGTTCAAATCCGACCAGCGGCTCCAGTTTTCAAGGGTTTTTGGGCTTTGCTGGGTAACTTTATTTGTTTCGATTTAAGCGAGGTGGCAATTTTGGCAAGGCTTCATATCTTCCAAAAACTCTGATGCCGGGCCTGCGCTGGTGATCAATAGGTGGTCGCGGGCGCGGGTGCAAGCGACGTAGAGAAGCTGTCGCTCGGTGTCGTAGACTTCTTGGAGGTCGGAGTCGTCGCCGACGGTCTCGATGCGTTCTTGCAGTGGGATGATTTCGTCGTCGCAGGCCATGACGGCAACGGCACGGAATTCCAAACCTTTGGCGAGGTGCATGGTGCTGATGGAAGCGTGTCCGCTGACGGTTTCGACATGCTCGTCGAGGATTTTGTAGGGAATGCCTGCCTGGTTGATGGCAGCCTCGGCACGCGGGAGCTGGCTTTCGGATCTGACAAATACACCCAGTTCGTGTGGCAGAATGCCTTGTTGGATCTGCTCCTGGAGCCATTCGGCGACGTCGCTTTGTTCTTCTTCTTCGTCAGCGTAGGCGACGATATTGGGTGCTGGGCCGTTGAATACGGAAATGGTGTCGCTGCGGTCCTCGCGGTTGCCATCCACATCGGTGATTTCCGGGCCGAGCAGTCGGTCGGCCTGCTGGCGGATTTGGTGAGAGGTGCGGTAGTTAATGCGAAGGCTGCGGGAGCGTCCGCGGATGTCCACCCCGAGGGATTTCCACGAAAAGGGCTGTTGGAAGATGCGCTGGCCGAAGTCCCCGGCAAAGAAGAGGGCGTTGAGGCGTTCGCCACCCAGCGCGGCGAAGAATCGCAGTTGTGAGACACTGAGATCCTGGCACTCGTCCACCACCGCGTAGTCGTATGGGGATTTTTTATCGGTAAGGTTGGCGGCCAGTACCGTGAAGACCGCGGACGGGGTTTTCAGCCCATGCCGCTCAAGATCGGCAATTACCTTTTCGAAGATGGACCAAAGGACCAGCCGCTGGGCTTCCGGAATCCGTGTCTTGCGGCCGAGCCGTGCCACATCGCGGTAGCTTTCCCATGTGCGGAGTTGCCATGAATCCACTACATGCTCCCATTCGGAAAGAAGAAACGGCAGGCCGAAGCGGTGGCCGGTGACGGCATCTGCTGCCGCTTGCACTGCTGCTTTGACATCCTGTCGGGTTGCGAGACGAACCTGACCGAAGTTGGCCTTGTATAGGCGAAGACCTAGGGATTCGAGAGAATGGACGTCGATGCGCTCGCCGAGGCGGGGTTCGCCGCTGAGAAGTCGCTTGAACTTGGTGTGAAGGGCGTGGGCCAAGGCGTCGGAGACCAGAAATTCTTGTCCTTCGCCTTGTCCAGCTTATGGAAGCTCAGACCGTTTCCCGCAGGATTCATCTGGAGGTCGAAAGCCGTGGTCTTCGCCGCCTTTTGCTCGTCGCCCGTTAGGCGAGCGAGGCTGTCGGTGAAGGTGTCGGAGATGAGGAAGTTCATTCCTTCAATTTTTTGGGCACTGCTTTCGTGGAGGCAGCCTTCTCGGGAGGTTTGAGGAACATCCGTGCATCGATGGTGGGCATCTCAAACGGGCCATGTTTCGAGCGTGCTGTCAGGTTCATTACGAGTTCTCTGACGGCCCCGTAGAGGATGGCTCCGCCATTCATGCGGACGAGATCTTCCGTCTTGTCTTCGGGGAAATCCGGGTGCACGTCAAAAATACCCTCAAACTCGATCTCCCCATGGTGTAATGCGTGGCTTAGCGGGTTGCCGCCAAAGATTACTTTGAGCATCACACACCATGATTCTCCAGCTTTCTCATGCCGCAATGAAAAACGGGCTTCGTATTTTGAGTGTTCCACCGGGCTTTCCTGCGGCTCAAAAACAACCCGGCTGATCCAGTGTTTGCGTGTTTGGATGGGACTGATCATTCAGACTGCAAGTGCGAGTGTATTTGAATCGGCGGCATACAAGTCGGACTCCTGAGCTCCGAAGCAATCGCTCCATGCATCGAGTCCGCTCCAAGTATCCTCATCATGCCATCCGGAAGGGACGGAAAATCCAGAACTTGCGAAGTCCGAGCAATCCACAATCACTTCATAGATGGGAATCGCATTTTCAAGCGTGCTGGCGATGGCATCGTTATGCAGCTTGCTGAGCACATGCACACCACTTTCAGCGCGTTTGATGGACGCAATGCTCACGCCTGAGTAGTCCGCCAGCCCTTCCTGGGTCCAGTTCAGACGCTTGCGTTTCGAGCGCATCTCCGAACCCGTCAGCATTCCGTTCTGGATTTGGAATTTCTCCACCGCCCTGCATACGCCAACGGTTGCCTGCGCGGGTGACAGCCATTCCGCGCCACAAGCCGAACAATGCCACTTTTCCGTATGGTAGTGGATTTCCCGGCCATGGATTTCCTGGCAGGCTGGCCGCATCGCCGTTCCGATTGTGTCCGCACGTTCACAACCCAGGCAGGCCTCCGGGGCCTTCCATTGTCCAAGGCGGCGCTTGGTTTTTTTAGGGTTTGTTTGTTTCATGGTCGTGGCAGCTAAGGTGAATGTAGGTGAAGGAAATTTTGGAATTTCTGTTGCGTAAGCCAAATTTTAGATACATCCGTTTTTCCATGGTGTTCGAGTGCCAGCAGTATGCGTAGAGGCGGACGTCGGAGTAGCCGCGCTTGTGGCTGAACTCCACTTTGCCAGCAATACCACAGTAGCATTGTTGTGGGCCGAGCTCATTGATTTCATCGAGAAACACGAGAACGTGTTCCAAAACCTCCTCCATGGTCGATACTCCAAGGGATTCGAAGGTGCGTGCGTTTTGGTTGTCGTCGGCAATGTCGTAGTGTCCATCTTCCAGCGCTTGGATCGCATCCCGGACTTTTTTTCCGACTTCCTTTGCGCCGGGAACATACGGATGTCGGTTGGTTGGAGGCATTTTGGTGGGTCCAACGGGCAAAACGTATCACGTGATACTTTTTTGGCCAGTGAATTTCGGGCAGAATTTGAAAAAATATTTTAAAATTTTTAGACACGAAACACCTTCATCACCTCATCCCCGAGGTGGTTGATGACTTTGACGGCGATACGGCCTTGCTTTGGTTTGTCGAAGGGTCGGGATGTGTCGCTGTGGAGGGTGGACCAGGCTTCGGGGTCGATTTCGGCTTTGAGGGTGGTTTTGAGGGAGTTGTAGGGGTCGTTGGCTCCGAGGAAGTAGGCGTGGCGGACGAAGAAGGATTCCTCGTTGTAGTCGGTGTCGATAAACCAGCAGGCGATGCCGTCTGCACCATCGCTGACGACTTCGCCGGTTTGGGGTTTGAAGACGTCCACGCCGTTGACTTTGACGCGGAGCTTGCCGTCGGGTTGCGGGAGGAGGTCGATGTCGGGCTCGCCGAAGATGACAAAGAGGTTGCCTTTGCCGGTGTTCTTGAGGTCATCGGCCATGTGGAGGTCGGCGTTCATGCGGGCCTTGAGGACGGGGATGCGGCCGAGTTTGTTGAAGTCGGTGGTGTGGGCTTCGTAGTTGAAGGCGCAGGCGATGAGGACATCGAACCCGGCATCGCCGCATTCGCGGGCGGCTTCCACGAGATCGGCGCGCTGGACGGTGCCGAACTCGGGGCCGATGAAGATGCCGGCACGCTTTTCGGTTTCGCCTTCCATGTAACGGCCTTCGGCGCAGACGCTGCCTTCGCCGGGCCACGGCGTGAGGCTGGTGAAGGTGATGCGGTCTTCCTTGTGAGCTTGCTGGACACCGGCGGTCTTGAGGTTCTCCAGAATCATCTGGGGGAAAGTCTGCTTGGCTCCGTATTCGGCCACATCGTCGTGGAGGCTGTCGATGAGGTCGTCGTTTTCATCCACGCCAAGGACGCGGTGGGGGCTTAGGCTTTCGACGGTGAAGGGACCGGCGACGCGGACGGCTTTCTTGTTCTCGTAGGGTTTGTCATAGAGGTATTCAAAGTCGGCCTTGGCTGCGATGGATGCGTCGATCTCCTTCTGGCGTGCGATGCGGGCTTCCCACCAATCGGCGTGGAGCTTCTTGGCGGTGTCCGGCCACTTGGTGTCTGGCTCGCGAAGAATCTCCCACTCCTGCCATGATTTCTTGAGTTCACCGTTCAATTTCTCGCGCAATGGTTCCAGTTCGGCCTGCCACTTGTCCCAGATGACATCGATCTCGGCGTTGTTAGCGATGGATTTGAGGGTGATGTGAGGCACGCGCTCATAGACGAAGCCGTGACGGATGTTGCCGTGGGTGGGTTGGGTGCTGGGCGCGGTGCGGGTGACTTCGGCTTCCTTGAGCTGGCCGTCGCGAGAATCGGCCAGAAGGTAAAAGGGATACCGAGCGCCCATGATGCGGGCACGGGCCAGCGCCAGCGCCACGCGCGAGGTGTCAATCGTGATCCAGCGGCGGCCCCATTGCTCGGCTACGGTGGCGGTGGTGCCGGAACCGCAGGTCGGATCGAGCACGAGGTCGCCGGGGTCGGTGGCCATGAGGATGCAGCGTTCAATGACCTTAGTATTAGTCTGCACGACATAGACTTTATCAGACATGAAGCCACTGCCTGTATCTCGCCAAGATGCAACAATTGGTATTACCGGGGAATCATCAAGAAATCGCCTGTATGCCATATTAATTCCATTCGGCATCAGTCGATCGGCTTTATTAAGGCGGACCATGCCTGGTTCAGTCGTTGACCAACCACGACCTCCTCTCGGGGTATATTTCTGCCCATGGCATTGCACCGTAAAGTGCATTGCAGAACCTTCACCTGAAGGACGGCCTTGGCGTTGTGATGTGGCATCCCCCTTCATGAATACCCTTTCCCCCGCAGCTAATGATCCATCAAATGCCTTTTCTCCAAGATCTTGGGTCTGAACAAATTTGTAACCGGTGCCGCCCTCTTGACCAGCCAACTTTGGACGTGTCAATTGGCGAAACTTTGTACGCGAAGCATCCTTTCCATACCACAAAAGAAAATCGTTGTTTTGAGCGAGATAAGCAGAAGTTTGGCCAGTTGTTGTTTCAAAAGCGATGAGCGAGCAGAAATTAGTTTCGCCAAACACTTCGTCCATCAAGGCGCGGACACGGTGTAGATTCTCGTCACTGATCTGGATGAATATCGAGCCGGATTCAGATAGAAGGTCGCGGGCAACAGTAAGCCGATCCCGAAGATAAGTCAGGTAAGTGTGAATGCCATCGCGCCATGTATCGCGGAATGCCTTGACCTGTTCGGGTTCGCGTGTGATTTGGTCGGTCTTGCCGTCTGTAACTTTGTTGCTAGTAGTTGACCACTGGAAGTTACTGTTGAACTTGATGCCGTAAGGCGGATCGATGTAGATGCACTGGACGAGCCCCCGCAGCCCCTCGCGCTCGGCGAGACTGGCCATGACCTGAAGAGAGTCGCCGAGAATCATGCGATTAGACCAGTTCTGATCGTGCTGATAGAATTCCGTCTTGTCCGCGCCCTTGGGGATGCCGTTGAAATCGGCGAAGAGATCGGGCGTGAGATTGCCCTCGTCATGCTGGCGTTCCTTGGTCTGCTTCAGCAGGTCGTCGATGAGCGCCTTTGGGTGGACTTTTTCCTGAATGTAGAGCGGTGGTGCGTGAACGACGAGATCGCTCCAGTCCTGCTCATCCTTGCCACGCCACACCAGTTGGGGGTCGAGATCCGTATTGCGCGGGTAGCGGATTGTCTTCGGCTGCTCATGCTCCTTTTGCACGATTGATTGCTGCTCAGCGGAAGGGATGTTCTTCCGCTTGGCGTCGTCGTGCTTGATCGTCTCGACGGCTTTGTAGGTGGCAGGCTTTTTCTTGGCGGGCATGGGAGTGGGTAAAAGCTGAAATTCTGAAATGCTGAGAAGCTGAAATTGAGAAAATGGCTTTAGCTGGGCTAAACAGGTCAATAAATGGGGCAGAGTCCAGGCTTCAGAGGGGATGAAATTTTTTGTTGCAGGGGTTGGGAATCGGTGGTTTTCTTCGTCCGGAGGCTCGGCCAAGAGAATACCGCATTCCGAAGGGGATCGGGGAACTCAAGGACATTGCCTCCTTTTTCTTTTTTAACGACGTGGTTCATAGAGGTCTGGGACACAAAAAATTCCGAAGCTTTTGTAGGTGCGTTGTCCGTCGTAGCCATCGCCCTTCCATTTGAGAGTGTTGATGCGTTTCCCGTAGCGGGCTGCAATTTCCTGGCGTACGGGCTGTTCCATTTCACCCTTACGGCGGTATCCCCAATTCAGGGCGTAGATCAAAACGTCCGCCATCTGGACTGGTAGCGTCATGTTGGATGCGACAAAGAATGGTGAAGGAACAATCCACGACGCTCGCTGCCGCCCCTTCAGTGTGCCGGTGAAATACTGTTCGAGCTTGCGAACAAACCGGCGGTCAGCCTGTTCCTCGACTTCATCCATGACGAGAATTCCCCGATGGCGCTCGCGCTCCAAGAAGTAGAAAAATCGCTCTAGAAGAAAGACATGATCCTTTCTTAGGATGTCCGGTGGCTCAGCATTTGCTGGATCGGGCTTGCCTGAACCACGTGGCACGGCAGCAGCGAAGACGTTAGCTTGATAGCGATCCAAAATGTCAAAAATCCCATCTGCCATGAGGAGGCAGGCCTGGCCGTAAGCGGTAAATTGCCGTCCTGAGGGGGATTTCTTTTCCAAGCCAACTTGGAGGAAGGAGCGACAGAGTTGTTTACGGGTCTCCGCATCAATCTCGTCTCCACCCGCGGCCCATTTGAAGCGATCTTTGTTGAGCAGCTTGGAGCCTTTGATTTCGGATTTGTAATCGGCAAGTCTCGCGCCAAAGCAGTCGAGTTCCAAGCGATTGGCGTCTTGCAGCAGTGGCCAAAGTTTGTCCTCGGCGATGGAGAATCCACCACGCACTTCATAGGGCATCTGTTTGTGATCGTGCCCGCTTTCGTCCATGAAGAGAAACCAGGCCATGATCAGGATGTTTCGGGAAGGGATGCGTTGGATTTTTCCGATGCGGTTTGGATCATCGTGTTGAAGTGGCTTTCCACCTTCTTTTCAAAATCCGACTCGATTTCATACACATCGCAGAATTCGGCGAAGGCCCAGCGGCCGTGGGTGCCGAGGTGGTTGACTCCGGGAACCCAGTAGGAATCCATGGTGGATTTTTTCTCTTTGGCGTCTTCCTTGCGGTAGCCTTTAATTTCGACAATGAGGTGGAGAAGATCATCCGGGCCGTGACCGTCATCGACGAGGACGATGAAGTCGGGGATGTATTTCCGCATTTCGGAACCGAAGCGGTAAGGCACCTCCAAGCCGAGGTTGTGGTTCTTCACATAGGCATGAACCTCTGGGTGACTTTCCGCGACGCGGCAGAATTCGGCTTCCCAGTCACTATCGAGGATGACCCAGTTGATGTGGCAGCGGTCAGACTTTGTTTCCCAGCGGAGGGTTTTGGAGGTGTTGAAGCGGACGTGGTTGGTGGACCCGACGGGGTTGTAGGGATCGAGCAGGGCTTTGATGGGGCGCTTGCCGGCAAAGGCGGCGGTTATGCCTTTGGTGATGCGTTCGCAGGCCATGTCAGCGAATTCCTGATACATGAGCTGGGCGGGATAGGTGCTGCCCTTGCACTTGAGACAGGTATCCAACCACTGCTTGGTGATGCGCTTGAGTTGGCCGAAGAGGTGTAGCTTGGGTGCCTCGCCGGGATCACGCCACTTGGTGTAGAGCAGCCGCTGCGTGAGGTGGAAGATGAGTGTAGACGGGCGCATGTCGCCGAGATGCTCGACATTGATCTCAATGCCCTGGCCGATGATGCCCTCAACGCGGGTTTTGGTGGGGCCGGTCATTTCCGGTGTGAGTTCGAGAATATGGTCGTCGTTGAATTCTGCGGTGAGTCGTTCCTCGGGGAGTTCCACGCGGTAGCCTTCGACTCGCGGGAATCGGATTTCGAGAGCATCGCGGTCGGGACGCACGGCTTTGACCTGGATGGTTTCCCGAGGCGGCTGTGGTGGAGAGATGACCGGCTTGGCGGTGAAGTCGAAGGGGATGCCGAGGACGTCGGCGTATTCGACGTTGAAGAGGTTTTCCTCGTTGAGATCGTAGGATTGGCGGCGCAGGGCACGGCCGATCACCTGTTCGCAGAGGAGCTGGGTACCGAAGGCACGGACGCCGAGCACATGGGTGACGGTGTTGGCATCCCAACCTTCGGTGAGCATGGAGACGGAAACGACGCAGCGGATGGATGCGCCCAGGCTGCCGTGCTTGCCCACGGTGTTCATCACTTCGCGAAGCAATTCCTGGTCGCTGAGGTTTTGGCCGGCCAGTGGATCGCCGGTGCGTTCCACAATCTCACGGCGGAATTTTTCAATCTCATCTGCGGCCATGCTGCGGAAGTTGTCATCGAGTGCTTCGCCGGATTCGAGTTGCTCGCTGTCGATGAGCAAGGTGTTTGGGCGCGGCAGTGGATTTCCGGTGGTTTCATCGAAGTTCCGGAATAAGGCGAGTCGTCCGTTGACGAGTTCGGAGCTGCCATCCTCGTTTTTCCGATGGAAGCCGGAGATGTAATCGTAAACCAGTTTCGAGGTGGCAGTGTTGTTGCACACCACGATGAAGCAGGGAGGAACACGGATACCGGCCTCTTCCCAAAGCTTGTAGGTTTTTTCGTAATGACCGTAGAGAGCCTCCAAGGCGGTCTTGAGCAAGGTGGGAAGCTTGAGCGGATCGAGATCCTCAGACGAGCCACGGCCTTTCTTCGGCATTTTGCTGCCGATGTGTTTCCATAGGTCGCGGAACATCGGCATTTCCTCGCCCGGAATGTTCTGGGCCACCGGGACGCGCGGGAGTTTGACGATGCCGCACTCGATGGCGTCCATCAGGGAGAAGTCGCTCATCGTCCAGGGAAACAGCGTGCCCTCAACGTAGCCGGAACCGCTGAGGAAAAACGGTGTGGCGGAAAGGTCCATCACACGGTTGAGGCCGAGCTTGCGATTGACGGCTTCGAGACCGGAGATCCAGAGGCGGGCTGCTTCGCGGTTCTTTTCGGCTTCCTTTTTCTCATCGCCCTTCAAGTCGGACTCTTCTTCGCTGCCGGGCTTTTCCCGATAGCAGTGGTGAGCCTCGTCGTTGATGGCCATGATGTTTTTCATGCCCATGAGATCCGGCATGACGCGCTGGATCATCTGACCTTCGGTTTCGAGTGTCTGGATGTCTTCCCCAGTGCGGCCTTTCAAGAGAAGTCGACCGCCTTTGGAAATGTCGATGCGCTCGCGGAGTTTGAAGGCGTGGTAGTTGGTGATGACGATCTTGGCCTTGCGGATGTCCTCCAGCATGTCGTGCGGGACAAGCTCACGGCTGGCGTAGTAGCTGTCCGGGTCATTCGGCTGAAGAACACGGAGGCGGTCTTTGATGGTGAGACCCGGAGCAACGATCAGGAAGCCACGGGTGAATTGCTTGCTGCCTGGGCGTCGCACCGCGTTGATGGTCTGCCATGCGATCAGCATCGCCATCACGGTGGTTTTTCCTGCGCCGGTGGCGAGTTTCAGTGCCAAGCGGGAAATATCCGGGTTTGCCTCGTTGTTGGCTCTGTCGAGCAATTCGAGGATGCGTTTGCCCGCTGGTGATTTGGGTGCCACCTCGGTGAGCCAGATGGCGGTTTCCACGGCTTCCACCTGGCAGAAGAACGGGCGAATGCCGCTGAACTGATGATAACGCCAGTGATCGAGAAGCCGCGCCGTCTCGGGTGTAACCTGCCATTGGCCGGATGATGGGAGCTTCCGCCATGTTTCGACGTAGCCGCGGACCTCGTTGATGATGGAGGTAGCATCGTATTGCTGTTGCTGGGTGGAGACACCACTGCCCTCGTCGAGAACCATTTCCGCTTGAGTGGCGGATCCCTTCCGTTTTTTGGCTTTCGGAATCGGTGTGATGAACTCCGCCCTGCGGCGGGTATCGAGAATCCTTTGGGTCGGTTGACCGGTCGGGTCGAGTTCCCAGTGGCGCGAAGGCCGCTCGTAAGGAGAGTTGAGAATTGGGTGGTCGAAGAAGGGATTGGACATGGGGTGCAACGCAATCTGGGAGAGACAATTCAGCCCGCAACAATTCGCCACAGGATGTCGCGACAAGGAAGCCTATTCATGCCACCAGGCTGGGAAACGAATAGATTATACGCTGCGCGGCAGATCATTGAGGATTCCATGGTCATGGCGAAGGCAGATTAGCCGCAGGGGTGCCCCAAACACAGGGGCAGGCTTGAATTTCCAAAAAAATTCCTGTTTGCGGGAACCAGGGTGGCAAAATCGAAGCCAGTTCTACGTAATTCTCTGAATATCAGGGATTCCATTTACGGATTCTTAACCTGACATGACAGACCACGGCAAGCCACAAACCGACATCTTGAATCGATAGTGCCGGATGATCCGGCGGACTCACCAGCATGGCAGCGCAGCAGCCAAACCCGGTCTTGGGAGGTAACGGGACGCATGACCGGCGGCACGGCAATGATACGGCGCTTTGCCATCTGCCACGGCAAGCCCCCCACCCAATCCTCTGTCTTGCGCGAAAAAGTGAATTCCAGTTGGCCGCAAGCCATGGAGACAGGTTTGGCAATGAGCTGAAAAAATTGGCATCCGGCTCAGGCCCCCGGCTTATTTTCCAGCCTTCCCTGGACGAGTTCCCAGGACAGCGATCAGGAATTCCGTCGGGTTCTTGTGCAAGGCACCGGACACGCCCGGATAGACGACTTCACAGTCCAGTCCCGTCTCCGCACAGCGTTCCTTGAGTTTGACACCGAAATTGGCCGAGTGGGTCGGGTCGGGCTGATCCTTGCCAATGCCCGGCGGTCCAGGGAAAACCATGAAAACGGGAGGGTCGTCCTTGGTCACATGCTCATAGGGAGAATACTCGGCAATCCACGGCAGAATGCTGTCGCGCCGTGCGAGGAACTCATTGAAACCAGGCATGCCGAACGCATGTCCGCCATAGTTGCTGTTCGGTGTCCATTCCTTCATTTGCTTGGGATCGAGCGACGTCTGTGGTCCATCCGCCGCAACCGCCTGGAGGCGGGTCGATTCGCGCGCGACCGGGTCATCGCTCTTGGGATCAGCGAGGTCGTCATGATAGGCAAGCCACAAGCCGGAACAACCACCGGCGGATCCACCCGCCGCACCGATGCGGGTCTTGTCGATGTTCCATTCCTTCGCCTTGCTGCGGACAAACTGCAGGGCCCGGGCGGCATCCAGCATGGGTGCCTTCACCGGCGGCGCCACATCCTTGGCATGTGCGATCAGCCGGTAATTGATCGCCACGACCGAAATGCCTGCCTTCAGCAAGGCATTGGTATCGACCGAGCGGTTGATCCGTTCCTTGCTGCCACTCTGCCAACCGCCGCCATGGATCACAAAAACCAGCGGAGTCGGTTTTTCAGAGGGAGCTTTCCAGAAATCGAGAACATGCCGCTCGTGCGAACCATAGCTGACATTGCTGAGCGTGGGCTTGGGCACGGAGGCATCATAGGGCTCAACCGCCGCCGCGGGCGGGTTCTTTTGAACTGTAACGGATTGCTGCGATCCTGCTTCGGCTGGAAGCATCAACAAGCCGGCAACACAGCAGGCGGCCAATGACAATGGGTTCATGGTTTTCATATATCGCATATTTCATGGTTCCGGATGCCAGATATACCGAAGTGACACGCCTGCTTGCCTGCACACAAGGGAGCCAGCTGAGGACCGTATCAATCCCCCGCAGGTATGGCACGTGGGTGCTTGTGAACAAGGGTGAATTGGTCGAGCACCTTGCCGTTGACGTCCACCTGCCAGCCGCGAAGCGTCAGGCCATCCACTTCAATCACGGTGCTTCCCGCCGCGGCAATGCCGCCGCGTTTCCCATCCGGCGTGTCAAAAGGAACCATCACCGGATGATCGAAATTTCCGGATGGCCGGTTGCCGCCGGCCGTACCTGAAACAAGATACATCGTGCCCGCCCCGGCGACCGGAGTCTTCTCAATCGGAGACTCGCGGCCGTCACCTTTGTGCTTGAGATGTTTTTCAGCCGAATAGGTGTCGCTGTCGCCACTGTGGCCGGCAATCAGATGCGACCGCTGATAGGTGTGATCGTGCCCCGCCACCACAAGATCGACACCGGCCTCATCGAACAATGGAACCATTTCCTTTCTGAGCGACGCAAGGATTCCGCCATCGCTCTGATAGTTTCCCGCGCAGTAGATGGGAAAATGATTCACAGCCACGATCCATTCCTGGCGGGATGTCTTGAGATCCTCCTTGATCCAACGGAGCTGCTTCACCCACGGCTGGTGGTCCGGCACCGTGTCTTCCCTCCACCAGGAAATCCATGGATCGAATACCATCAGGTGCAGGTTTCCAAGCTCGACCGAGTAGTAGAGCGGGCTTTTCGACGGCTTGCCACCGGCCCGGCCTTTGCCGTCGGCTGTGAAAATGTGCCCATAGGCGCTGTCGATGTCGTGGTTGCCGGTGCACGGCCACAATGGCGTGTTGCGAAGCTCGTCCGCATAGACGTTGAAAAGGGCCGATTGATACATTTCATCGGTCCCGAGCGGATAGGCATTGTCGCCGAGCAGGATGATGCCGTCAAGGGGCTTGCCCGCGTTGAACTTGCGGAATCCGTTGCGCACCAGGATCGGATCCATCGGGCTCTTGGCCGCGAGCACCGCGTCGAGCCCATCCTCACGCGGACGGTTCGCTCCGGCATCACCTAACAAAACAAACCGCATCTTGCGCGCCTTGCCGGGTTCCGGCGCGGTACGGAAGCAATGTTGCTCATCCGCGCCGCAAAGTGTCGCCCTGTCAGCCTCGACCGCGTAGTAATAAACGGTATCCGGTTCCAAGCCCTCCAACGTCACCTGCCAGTCACGCACTCCGGGATAATGGACCGAGACCTCCGTGGCGGCCACCGACTTGTCGAGCTGGTTGAAATCCCTGCCGTAGCGGAGCACCGAGGTGTGGCGGACCGTGGCATCGGTCCTCCAGCGGATGGAGATCCCATCGGGCCGTTGTCCCTGGAGATAGGGCGCACGCCTCAGATCGGCGGCCTCCATCTGGTTGACCAACCCGCCCGCAAGCAACGAGCCGAGAATGAAAGCGCCAAACGCAGGCAACATGGATCGGAACACGCAGCGATTCATAAAACCGTTACGCCAGTGGTCTGAAATCTTTTCCATGGAATGTGGGGAATTACGATCAGTCGATCTCGCTTTCAAACCGGTATTCGCCCGATCCCACTTCAAACACGGCGGCAGTCTCTTCGAAGCGCAGGAAACGCACGCCATGGGATTGCGCGGCGGGTTTGCCCGACTCGGTCACGGACGCCGCATCCCGTGCGGGCACGTGGATCACCGCGGTGGCATTGACCGGGATGGTCACGTCCATCGCCAGCTTCGCGCCATCGCGTTTCCAGTTGCTGACAATCCTGCCGTGGGGCGAGTCGTGGTGGCAGTTCACCCATGCGAGGCCCTCTGCGGGCCGCGGGCGGATGATGGTCCGCTTGAATCCGGGCGCATCAGGATCGCACACGATCCCGCCGAACACCTTGTAGAACCATGCGGAAATATCACCGAGCATCACGTGGTTGTGGGTGCCGATATCGGCATTCCACCCTTCCCAGAGTGTCGTGCCGCCCTGGCGGACCATGTCACCCCAGCTCGGCCAGGTGTCCTGTTTCGCCACCCGGTACGCGAGATCGACGTGGCCGTGGTCGACCAGCGCGTGCGGGATGTATTTGGCTCCGAGAATCCCGCAATCCACGTGGTCGTTGTTTTCGCCGACATTTCTAACGAGATTGGCCACGACCCTGTCCAGGTCCCGATCCTCGACCAATCCCTGATAAATCGCGCAGGAATTGGCGGTCTGGGCACCGCCGCCGTATTCGCCGGTCTCGCGGTCGAAGAACCTGTCATTGAAGGCCTTCCTGATGTCGGCCGCCAGCAGCCTGTAGCGTTCGGCATCGTCCGCGCGGCCGAGGATATCCGCGATTTTCGACAGGATCACCGCGTCGATGTAATAGTAGCCGGTGGACGTGATTTCCACCGGGGTTTCGGTTTTCGACGGGAACCAGTCACCCATGCCCTGGCCGTTGATTCCATCCGGCGAGGAAACGACGAGGAACTCCATGTAGCGGCGCATCGTTTCGTAGTGGTCCGACAAAATCCGGACATCGCCGCGGAATTGATACATGTACCAGGGAATCAGGATCAGTGTGGAGCACCATGCGGGACCACCCCAGCGCTCGTACCCCCAGCCGCCTGTCGGAATGATGCCGGGCAGGTCGCCATTGGGCTGTTGCTCGTCTTCGAAGTCCGAGATCCACTGGGCGTAAACCGCGCTGGGATCGAGGTTGTAGAGCCCGGTCTCCCCCGCAATGTGCGCGTCGCCCGTCCAACCGATTTTCTCGCGGTTCGGGCAGTCGGTCGGGTAGCCGTGGAAGTTGTTGAGGAACGACCAGATGTTGCACTGGTGGATCTTGTTGAGCAGGTCGTTGGAGCACTCGAAGCCACCGGTCGTTTCCACATCCGTGTGCATGACCAAACCGGTCAGGTTGTCGATGGTCAGCTCGCCGGGAAAACCGGTGACCTCCACGTATTGGAATCCGTAATACATGAACCGGGCGTTCCACACCTCTTCCCCATCACCCTTCAGGGTATAGCGTTCCGTCTGGAATTCGCCTGATTCACAGAAGGTGTTGATGTTGGTTTGGTCGATGGTGCCATCAGGATGGAGGAGCTCCGAGTATCGCAGCGTGAGTTCCGTTCCGGCCGGGCCGGTCACCTTGATTTGTGCGACACCCGCGATGTTCTGGCCGAGGTCATAAACAAACACACCCGGTTTCGGCTGGTTCACCGACACCGGCCTGATCGTGCTGGTGATGCGGATCGGCTGGATCTTCTGCGCCACAACCTTGCCTGCCGGCGCCGTGACAACCTTCGCGGAAAGCCAGGACGAATCGTCGTGGCCCGCGGTGTCCCAGCCGGCTCTCTCAAGCCGGGCGTCGTAGAACTCGCCGTTGAGCATGCCATCGTATTGAATCGCTCCCGTGGCGTATTTCCATGAACCGTCACTGACGATCGTGCTGACGGTGCCATCGGCATGCTCGACTTCGATTTGCAGCATCATCTTCGCCTTGTCGCGCCAAGGAGCCTTGTCGAAGTCCCATGGGTTCCGCACATGGTAATTGTACCAGCCGTTGCCAAGCATCACCCCCACCGCGTTATCGCCGTTCACAAGCTGGTTCGTGACATCGTAGGTCACATACAGCACCCGCTTGTCGTAGCGGGTCACCTTGGGATCAAACCAGTGGTCGCCAACCTTACGGCCATTGAGCGAGAGTTCATAATAACCAAGGCCGCAAATGTAAGCGGTGGCCCGTTTGACAGGGCTTGAAACCGAAAACGATTTTCTGAGCAGCGGGGCGGGTTCCACCTCTTCCGCCGTGGGCGAGCCGATCCAGCTGGCCGACCAGTCGCCGCTATCAAGCAAACCCATCGACCACCACGCAGGCCGGCTCCACACGGACGGAACCGCGTCAGAACCATCCGCCGGGCGGATCCATGACATCACCTTCCAATGGCATGGCATGCGCGAGGCCATGGGCTTGCCCGCATAACTGACGAATGTCGAATCCGGGGAATCGACGACACCGCTGTCCCACAGATCACCGACGTTCTGGGCGAGCAACTCCGCGCTGGAGGCGACAAGGATCCGGTATGCCGACTGGACAAGGCCGCGGGAGGCGGGAGAGCCCTCGTTTCCAGATTCGCATACTCCGGTTTTCCATGAAAGCCGTGGAATCCGCACATCGATGCCCAGCGGGTTGTCGAGATTCTCACAGCGGAGATGTTGTGGTTCGAATACGGCGGATCTATCTGTTTTTGCGGATGACATGATAAGTGTGTGTTTGAAGATTTCGGATCGGGCTGGTCAATTGGGGGCGGATGGCATCTGGGTGAGCACGTGGTTCAAGGTCGGAGCCGTTGCTGGCCAGAAAACACTCTCTCCTCCAGCGGTTTTGACATGCACATGATACTCCGCGCCCTGCGCGGGAACCTGCGGCAAATCCACCTCGTGAACACCTCTCGCCACGTGGCGAAGCGGGATCGAACGGAAGTCCCCCTTGCCAAGCGGCCTCCAGCGCAACTCGGCAGCTTCGGGCGGCCTGCGATCAAGAAAGATCACCTTGAGCTTTGATCTTTCACCCGCAGCCATCACCGTACGCTGCGTCGGAACAATGATCCGCGCCTTGCCCTGATAGCGGGTTGAAACCACGGCAGACGGAGGGAGGTCTTTGCCCAGCGCACGGACAAGCTCCGCATCGTGGCCGTCGACGAATTTCAGTCCGGCGCGGGTGCTTTGTTCGAGATTCGCGATGGTGCCGAGGCAGCCCGGAGTATCGGCCGTGTGCAACAGCAGCGACATCATGTTTTCCCATGCCCTGGCCAAACGGATCCTGGCAGGAAGCGCGGTCGTGCGGGCCAACTCCGTTTTCCCCGCAGGATCATTTTCGGCCTTGAGGCTGTCCATCGCGGCATCCAGCGCGCCACGGGTACATGCCGCCTCATCAACTGCGCGAAGATAGCGGAAGTGATTCAGCCAGTTGTCAAAACGATCGAGGTCGCCGGGGCTGTTGATCCTGCCGCGCAGCGCTGCGAGCTCATCGACAAAGGCATAGCGTTTGACCGCCTGCTCCCATGGCTCCCTGCTGGCGACAATCGCACCCGGTCCATAGAGCCAGGTATTCGGCCGCGGCAGTGTCGCCCGACCCTGGACGACGCCGAGCGCGCCACCGTCACCGTCGTAACGGGTCAGGAAATCCGCCATTTCCCGTGCGATTTCCGGACCGAACCACGCACCGGCCATGTCCTGATAGAGATCCGCGCACGGCAGGTCGCGCGTGCGGGGTGGCATCGGCGGCATTTCGCCCGCTGGTGCCAGGTCCGCTTCATACGATTCCCACTTGCCGC
This sequence comes from uncultured Luteolibacter sp., assembly GCA_964399305.1. Classification (GTDB taxonomy): domain Bacteria; phylum Verrucomicrobiota; class Verrucomicrobiia; order Verrucomicrobiales; family Akkermansiaceae; genus Luteolibacter. The sequence goes on along the minus strand of CAYNQJ010000001.1, from coordinate 107,600 downwards.
CGCCACAGTTGATGCGCCGGGTGTATGGCCGGCTCTTGAACTGGTTGAAGTCGTCGGTCACTCCGTCGATCACGATGGCCGAAACCACCGGGTTTTCCGTGATCGCTTTGAAATCGATTTTCAACTCCTCATCGATCACGCGGACTTCAGCGGATGTCAGGTCATGGGCCTTGTTTTTCCCGGCCACAGCGACGAGATCGAGGCGGTCCACCAGTTTCCTTCCCGCCACATCGACCCCGAACACCCTTTTGCCAGGAGCGTCATAGGCGATTTCGCAGAATTTGAGCGTCACCCGGTAGCGCCCGTTGGGCACCGTGATGCGGCAGGACGACATGCCGAAACGGACTTCCTGATAGATCCTGTCCTCATCGGTTTTTTCGACCGGCACCTCCGAGCGTGCCGTTTGCCCGCCATGCCAGACGTCGCCGCGAGGGATTTCCGGAACCATGGCGCGCTTGCCCGCATCCGGGTTCCACCCCTGCTGGGACCATCCCGCCTTCGCCAATGCGGAAACATTCGGTGCAAGGATCTTCGTGCGCCAGTGAATGCCCAGCAGGCCGGTGCATCCGTATGCATGGGCGTCGGCGGCATCACGGCGCACCCGGCCCGCCCAAAGCTGAGGCAGAACCATCGCGCTGTCGTCCTCCAGCCACGGGATCGCCCACTTCGGCCGCCCTTGGATCCGCAGGAATTCCTGATCCACCCAGTTGAAACCGATATTGCGGTTGATGCAGCTCATCACCGCGTCTTTCGGCAGCAGGCTGTTGAAAAGCCCGCGGTCCTGTTTGGGTCCGAGTTCCCAGCCATTGGTTCCAAAGCCAAACGGCTTGCCCACCTTTTCATGGGCAGCGAGGGCGGTCTTGATATCGGCGACCACCGCGTCGATCTGTGGTTGGGAAGCTCCGGCACCCCAGGTCCATGATTCGGGAGTCCACAGCCAATAGTAGTCAATCGGGTAGGCGCGGGCGATGCGGGTGAACATTCCCTCATAGACAGCCTGCCTTGTTTCCTGGCTGGTTGGATCGAGACCCTTTTCGCGCAAGCGCGCCTCAACCGACTGCGGGATATGCAACGGGGTTTCGGTCCCCAAGGCAATTTTCACACCCAGCCCGCGGCCATAGCCAAACGCGTCGGAAAGCAGCGCGGAAGCACGCCCGAACACCTCGTTGGAGGCTGCCACGGTGGTGGGTTTCGGCCGATGCCCGCGCGTCACGGACGGTCCGAAATCATCCTCTTCAAAAAGCAGGCCCGCACCTGCCGCAAAATCACGTGTCGGCACATCCGCATAGCCCCAGGCCCCACCGCGGGTGCTTGCCCAGAACGATGGCGAACTGAAGGAAACCTTGCCCGAGCCATCCACATCATCGGGGTGCCCGATCCAAACCAGCGGTTCGGGACCGGCGGGGCCCTCCGGATAGCAATGCAGCCCCATCACATTCATCCGCATTTTCACCATCTGGGTGAAACAGGCCTTGTAGTCATCCGCCTCCCACCAATCCGGCCCCTGGGTGAAATCATGGAATGGCAGCAGCCCGCGTTTTTCGAACAAAGGCGTGTGGGTCTCGTCCAGATCCGGCAGCACGAAAGCCATGCGCTTGTCGGGGAGCACGTCGCCATGCAGATAGAAACGCACCCCCAGCGATTCGGCGAACTGATAGGCGGCATAAAGCACGGCCACGTCGCTTCCACCGGTTAGATCGATGACCTTGCCGCCCCCGGCAGCATCGCCGGATTTCAGCCGGTAACTTTCCGCCGCAAGTTGCGGATCCCTGCGCAGGCGGATCGCATCGCTTCCAGAGGGAACAGTGTCCGCCACCGCAAGGCGCTCGCCCGTCCGCAGATAGACATAACGGGCCACTTCGCGTGCCGCCAAACGGACCAAGGGCGGGGCATCGGGTGCCGCCACAACGACCGCATCCGCAGCCTTCATTTCCGAGGCCAGGGATGCGGCCATCAAAAAAACAATCCCGGACCACCTTGGAAAGGCGATCAGGGACTTGAAAGCGGGATCACCGGTTTTCATTCCGCCAGCCGCCTGAAACCGCCGGGCGGAGCGGAACAAAAGACTGCCGACAACGTGCTTCACCATTTTTTTCAGCATGGGTTGCACGCGGTCGGCAGAATCTTGTGATCGGAATCCGTGGGATCTCAGGCTTGCTTGATTTCGCGTTCCCGCTCGCGCCAGTAACTGACGGTGTCCGCCACCAGGCTGTCGAGCAGCGCCGGATCCGGCTTGCCAAACATCGCCGGGTAAGGGTCGCCTCCCGGACCCAGAGGTTCGGGTGTCGCAAAACGCGGACCTTCGGTGAAGTCGATCAGATAGAGCGCCATCAGGATCGCATCGACGTCCATCGAGCCCTTGCCAAGCGCACAGCGGTTGGAGTCCGCGAGGTGGAGGTTCGCCAGCATCGGCCCGGCATCAAGCAGCGCTTCGGCGATGTTCACCTCCTCGGACTGCATGTGATAGACATCGCCGTTGATGTGCTGGATGCCAGGATGATTCACCGCGGCGATGTATTTCCTCGCATCGGCGATGGTGTGGACCAGCGAAACCTCCGCCGAGCGGATGGGTTCGATCGCGGCACGGACACCGGCTTTCACAAATTCATCGGCGACGATCGCCAGCGTTTCCACCGAGCGCTCGAATTCACTGCCATCGTAGGCCTGGGGTCTGCCGACGGCGCCGGGAACCACCAGCAGATAGGATCCGCCGAGGTCATGGCACAAATCCAATTGTCTGCGGATGTAGTCGACGGCGTTCTGGCGGACGATGCCGGAGTTGCTGGAAAGATCGTTCTCTTTTCCGAACATGCCGCAAATGCCCGCGACCTTGATATCGTGGCGGTCGAGTGTCGCCCGGGTCTGCGCGGTGCGGTATCCGAGGTCGGCTCCGTATCGGTTGCCGTGCAACTCGATCCACTTGACGCCGTTCTTGCCCAGCCGCTTCGCGGTGTCTTCCAGGGACTCGATGCCGAACCCCCAGTTGCTCCATGACAGTTTGATTTCCTGGTTGGCGAGCGCGGGTTGCTTGGCCAGCTTGTCGCGGAAGGCGGAAACAAGCTTTTGTTTTTGTGCTTCGAAATTCTGTGGCTTCATGGATTTTGGAAAATATGGATTGGAAAAAAAGCCTGTCCCGCCACCAACCGGCAGCGGGACAGGCATGGGAAAAGATGATCAGACCTTCCAGTTGGCGCTGTTATCCCATGGGGCGCGCATCTTTTTGTAGATCATCTTGTTGGCTTCCTCGTCGCCGACGATGACCTGCTTGACGGCATCCCATTTGAAGCTGCGGCCGGTGCGCGCCGCGATGTAGCCAAGGTGGCCTGGCGACTGCGAACGGTGTGCGATTTCGACCGGAGTGTGCGTCCGCTTGCGGGACTTGATGCAATCGATGAACTCCTGCATGTGGCCCGGGCTGTGCGGCAGCTGGACCTTGAGCCCGCCATCCTTGTCGAGCTTCTGGATTTCGCGGATCCATTCAGTGTTGGAAGCCTCCAGCACACCGCGGTCCACACGCACCCAGCCATCGGGGCCGATCCACTTGGCACCACCGGCGATGTCGCCGTGGCCGCCAGCGATGACGACTTCCACATCCTTGGGATATTTGCACTCGATGCGGTATTTGGTGGCGGTGTTCCAGACGGCGTTTTCGTCCGGAAAATCAGCAGTGCCGGAAACCTCCATCGGGCCGACCGCATCATCAGGGCCGCAGCCGAATTCCGGATTGGCAAGGCCCCAGTGGGCGATGTCGCAGTGGTGGCCGATCCAGTCCATCAGGTTGCCGCCGCCGATGTTCTGATCCCAGCGCCAGTTCTTGTGGAAACGGCAGTTGTTGAACGGACGCATTTTGGAGGGGCCAACCCACATTTCATAATCCACATGGGCGGGTGGCTGACCATCAGCCCCTTTGTCACCGGTGCCGCCGAAGTCGATGTGTCCGGGTGGCAGACCCACTTCAACGCGCTTCACCTTGCCGACGTAGCCGTTCTGCACCAGTTCGACCGCCCAGCGGAAGGATGCCTGCGAGCGCTGCCATGACCCGGTCTGCCAGATGCGCTTGTTCTTCTGCACCGCGGCCACCATGGCAATCCCCTCGCCGAGGGTGTGGGAGAGAGGTTTTTCACAGAAGATATCCTTGCCGGCGTTGGCAGCCGCGATGGCGATAATCGCGTGCCAGTTGTCAGGCGTGGAGATCGCGACGGCATCGATGTCCTTGCGGGCGATCAACTCGCGGAAATCCTTATAGCCTTTGCAGTCCTGATTTCCATAGCGCTGGTTCACCTTGTCAACCGCACCCTTGAGGTGGTTTGCATCCACATCGCAGATGGCGACGACCTGGCAGTCGGCAATGCCAAGGAAAGCGTCGAGGTTGCCGCCGCCCTGCCAGCCAACGCCGATGCAGCCCAGCGTGATTTTCTTCGATGGCGCGTTCTGCCCGAACAGGCGGCTCGGAAGGATCATGGGCGCTGCCGTGGTGGCCGCGAGCATTTTCAGCATCGAGCGGCGATCGGTATTCATTGGGGTATTCATGGTGTTTGGTTTTGATTTCCTTGGTTTTTGGTGGAGAGAACGAAATGCGGACAATCCAGGAAAAGATCGTCGGTGGTATTACGACCGGCCGACCCTGATATTTCCAACGGGTGGATATTTCACTGAAAAACCCTCTTCGGGGCTCGCATGATGAAATCGCGGGATCAGTGGCATGGAATTCGGAAATCAGGCGCGGGCAAGACGCAAAACGCGCAAGTCCGCCCGGCGCATTCCGTCTCGAATGGGCGCACTCTGACACAGCCATCCCGGGAATGAAGCACAATTTCCACCGGCCTGAAAAAAGACGGAAGGGGGATGTTTGCGGCCGATTCGCCGACCACGGTCCGGGGGCGGCTCAAGCGCGCCCCAGATAGGAATTGTCCTCGGTCTTGACGTTGATTTTCTCCCCCACGTTGATGAACAGGGGCACCTGCACCACCAAACCGGTTTCCATGACGGCGGGCTTGTACACATTGTTGGCGGAGTCACCCTTGACCCCTTCCGAGGACTCGGCAACCACCATCGTCATGGTGAGCGGCAGTTCCACCGAGACCACGATGCCGTCGGCAATCAGCAGGGTGTAGGTCTGTCCTTCAATCAGGTAGTTTTTGACGTTTTCGATCAGATCCTCGTAGACGATGGCGTCCTCGTAGGTGTTGGGATCAAGGAAATGGTATCCGCTGCTGTCCTTGTAGGAATACTCATGGGGGGTGCGCTCGAGCACCACGCCTTCAAGCGAGTCGTTCGAGGTCATCCGGAGGTTGAAGATCTTCTTGGTCGCAACACTGCGGATGGACATCTGGACATAAGACGCCATGCGTGGCGGGGTTTTCAATTCGTGATCCACCACGAGGCAGATTTCGTTATTGTGGCGGACGGCATGTCCTTTGCGGAGGTTGATGACGGGGGTGCTGGCCATGGTGTGGAGGGCGGAAATAGGCGGCGGGCCCGGGGTAAGCAAGCGCGTAATTCACAAAGCGGGATGGCTACCCCGCATGCGACGCAACCCACCTGGCCACCTTCGAGTCGTCGTCTTCGGCGGCCCACACCCTGCGCAAAAAGTCGGCGGGGTGGATTTCCCCGTGCTTTCGGAAAAAATTCCGGTCTCCCCCACAACCATACATCAGGTCGGGGTCCAGCGCGCCACGGAGTTTGGCGCGGGCCTTTGCCAACACCCGTGGCAGGTAGGCGATCCCATCCAGCGCCTCTCCAAAGCCCGGTATGTCATCACGGGTCAGCAGCCGCGGAGTCCCCGCCACACCCTGCTGAACGGTGTGGAAATAGTCGCGCCGCACTGCCGCAATCAACAGCGCCGTACTCGCTGAAGGACTGCCATCCTCACAGAAATCCTCCACAAAATCGAAAAACTCCCGGGTTTTGTAGCCGATTTCCCCCAAAAAACGGAGATCCTCCCCATTGTAATAGCTGGCAAAATCCCGGTTGCCTGCGCGATAGACGGCGACGCACCGGTCAAACAATGCATGATACTTCTGGTCCCAAGTCATTCGGCTCCGGTAATGCATGACACCGGCAGGTAAAAGCTGAAATACTGAAATAATGAAATACTGAAATGCATCATCCCAAACTGGCATTGGGCCTTTGCACACTTGACTACCTCCCCGGTTGCGAATCTTCATCCACCCGCCCCATGAAAACCGAACGCGCCGATGCCTTGCTGGTCGCCAAAGGCCTGTGCGACTCACGAGAACAGGCAAAACGCCTGATCCTCGCCGGCGAGGTCCGCCTTGGCGACCGGATTCTGGACAAACCCAGCACCAAGGTCCCGCTCGATGCCGACCTCGCCATCAAGGAAAAACCCCGCTTCGTCGGCCGCGGCGGACTCAAACTCGAAGCCGCACTCGACGCCTTCCATATCAACCCCTCCGGCTGGGTCTGCATCGATGTCGGAGCATCCACCGGCGGCTTCACCGACTGCCTGCTCCAGCGTGGCTCAGTCCGAGTCCATGCGGTGGACGTAGGAACCAATCAGTTGGTATGGAAATTAAGGAATGACCCGCGGGTGGTGGTCAAGGAGCAGTTCAACGCCCGCAAGATGAGCCCGGCCGACGTCGGTGAGCCGGTCCGTTTGGCCGTGATGGACCTTTCCTTCATTTCACTCACCAAGGTTTTGCCTGCCGTTTTTTCGGTTCTGGATGATCAAGGGCAACTGGTTTGCCTGATCAAGCCACAGTTTGAGCTCCAGCGCGAGGACATATCCAAAGGCGGGATTGTGCGCGATTCCCGGCTTCATCAGCAGGCCATTGACAAAATCCACGATTTTGTGGCGAAAGCGGACGGATTTGAATGGCGGGGTGTCATCCCCTCCCCGATCACCGGAACCGACGGCAATCAGGAGTTCTTGGCATGGATCACTCGGGATCCGTCGGCTACATCAGATCCTTGCTGACAAGGCTGCCGGGGGAAGTGGTACGTGCGATACCGATCTTGACGCCGGCCTCAATCGAGGTGTTCACCCCGGTCCGAACGCCGTCCCCCAGAATCGCACCCAGTTTCAAACGGCCGGTATTGACGGGTTTCCCTTGGATCATCGAAACATGATGGCGCCCGTCATGGCGGTGGTTCTCAGTGCAGGTACCCGCACCCAGCGTGACATGCGTGCCGATCACCGAGTCGCCAACATAACACTGCCGGGAAATGTAGGTGTGGTTGTAAACGATCGAATTCTTCACTTCCGCACCGTGCCCGATGTAGCAATCCGCACCGATACTCGTCGCCCCGCGGACGTAGGCGTTCGGGCCGATCGTCGTGTTGGGACCGATCAGCACCGGCCCCTCGATGACCGATCCCGGAAGGATGACGGAGCCCTTCGCAAGACGGACGATTCCGGTGACCGTGGCCAACGGGCTTACCTCGCCCAGGAGCGAGGTCTCATCCATCAGGTGCAGGACTTCCTCGTTCATGCGCAGCAGATCCCACGGATAGATGACCGGGAAACAATTGGCGTCGGTCACGATCTTGTCCTGGCAGTCCTCCGGGTTTTCCGCACCCTTCCATGCCAGCGGATGTCCGTTGTCATCGAGCAGACAGGCACTGCGCGGATTCCGGCCCAGCAGCAACAAAGCGCCGATCTCGATCCAGTTGTCGATCGGGATGCGCAAAGTCCTTGGGCCTGCCTCCTCAGGCGATACAATCTGCAACCCGGCGCGGCGCAAATCCGCAGCCAGCAATTCGCACATCGGCAGGTTGGCGATCAAACAGGCACCCAGATCCCGGTTGGAGGTGATGGGAGCGCAATACTCCGGATTACGGGGGGGTAATAGGGTTGCCTGCATGGGTTGCTGGAACTCCATCACAAGGACGTTCCGTATTCACGAAAAATCCACTGGAAATTTGACTGGTGCCGCCGCCAAGCACCCCCGGGGCAAATGATTTGTCACGCCCGCCGGCCTGGTCCGCGCATCCCGGTCATCCACTGTCATTTTTTGCGCGTATCGCCCCATCGGGACTATGCATGTCTTGACACCGGCGCGCCTCTAGGGCGGGATTCCCGCCCCATGGCCAAGTTATCTATCCGCGACCTCGATCTCTCCAACAAGCGCGCCCTCATCCGGGTGGACTTCAATGTCCCGCAAGACAAAGCCACCGGTGCCATCACCAACAACCAGCGCATCGTCGCCGCGCTGCCCACAATCCGCTTTGCTCTCGAACAGGGGGCGTCGGTGATCCTGATGTCCCACCTCGGCCGCCCCAATGGCAGCAAGACGCCGAAGTTTTCCCTCAAACCCGTGGCCGATGAACTCGCGAAGCTTCTCGACCGTCCGGTGACCTTCCTCGACGACTGCGTCGGCCCCGAAGTCGAAGCCGCCTGTGCCCCCGGCAAACTCCAACCCGGTGACGTGGTGCTGCTCGAAAACCTCCGCTTCCACATCGAGGAGGAGGGCAAGGCAAAACGCGAGGACGGCACCTCCGAAAAGGCCGATCCCGCGAAAGTCGCCGCCTTCCGCGCCAGCCTCAGCCGCCTCGGCGATGTCTACATCAACGATGCCTTCGGCACCGCCCACCGCGCCCACAGCTCAATGGTCGGCGTGGATCTCCCGCAGAAAGCCGCGGGCTTCCTGATGGATGCCGAAATCAAGGCCTTCAACACCGTGCTCGAATCGCCGAAACGCCCGCTCCTGGCCATCCTCGGCGGTGCGAAGATCGCCGATAAGATCCCGCTCATCACCAACCTGCTCGACAAGGCGAACGACATCATCATCGGTGGCGGCATGGCCTTCACCTTCCGCAACATCATGGAAGGCATGGAAATCGGCGACAGCCTGTTCGATGCGGAAGGCGCGAAAATCATCCCCGAGCTGGTCGCCAAGGCGAAGCAAAAGGGCGTGAACCTCCACCTGCCCGTGGATTTCGTCTGTGCCGACAAGTTCGCTCCTGACGCCAACATCTCATCCGCCACCGACAACATCCCGGCAGGCATCATGGGACTCGACGCCGGCCCCCGCACCCGCGAGCAGTTCGCCAAGGTGATCGCCGCCTCGGGAACGATCATCTGGAACGGCCCTCCCGGCGTGTTTGAATTCGACGCCTTCGCGGAAGGCACCAAGGCCATGGCCGCGGCAATCGCCGCCGCCACGGAGGCTGGAGCGATCACGGTGGTCGGCGGCGGAGACACCGCCACCGCTGCCAAAAAATTCGGCGTCGCGGACAAGGTTTCCCACTGCTCGACAGGTGGTGGTGCCAGCCTCGAATTCCTGGAAGGCAAAGTCCTGCCGGGTGTCGCCGCCCTCAGCGATGCCTGACCCCTGACAAAATTTTCGAATCCCAACACACACGCCCACATGAACCGCAAACCAATCTTCGCCGCCAACTGGAAAATGAACAAAGGGGCTTCCGAAACGGAAGACTTCGTGAAAAGTTTCCTCTCGAAACTCCAGGGTCAGGACTACCCGTGCGAAATCGTCATCGCCCCGCCGTTTGTCTCGCTCCCCAAACTCGCCGACCTCCTCCACACCGCCACCGCGGTCCAGAACGCCCATGCCATCCAGATTGCCGCGCAAAACTGCTCGCAGTTTGATTCCGGTGCCTACACCGGCGAGGTCAGCGTGGTCATGTTGCGCGAGTTTTTCGTCCACTATGTGATCCTTGGTCACAGCGAGCGCCGCTCGATCTATGGAGAAACCGACGCGGTGATCAACGCGAAGATGAAAAAAGCCCGCGAGGCAAACCTCAAACCGATCTTCTGCATCGGCGAAACCCTGGCCGAACGCGAGGGCGGAATGCTCGAAACCGTCCTCCGCACCCAGGTGACCGATGGCCTGAAGGGACTCACCGAAAAGGACATGGCCGAAACCGTCATCGCCTATGAACCGGTCTGGGCGATCGGCACCGGCGTCACCGCGACTTCCCAACAGGCGCAGGACGCCCACGCGTTCGTCCGCTCGCTCGTCGCCGACCTCTATGGTCAGGACACCGCCTCGCGCATCCGCATTCAATACGGCGGCAGCGTGAAACCGAACAACGCCGCGGAGCTGATGGCCTGCCCGGACATCGATGGCGCGCTCATTGGTGGTGCCGCTCTCGAGCCGCAGAGCTTCCTGGAAATCATCCGCAACGGCTCCGTCGGCACCGATGCCTGATCCGTCAGCGTCCCTGCCGATTTTCCGATTGGCACATCGGCGGGCGTGTTCCACTGTGTCCATCATGTCTTTCCTGCCGCGCGTCATCCGGTTGTTGATTCTGGCGCTGGTGCTTCACTGTCCGGCAACTCTGCTTGCCGAGCATGTGATCGTCACCGGCGGGCCCGCCTTGCGGAAATGGGAGGACTACCGCATCCCCAAGGACCGGCACGACCGCTGGTGGGCGAATTTTGTCCGGGCCTCCACCCTGCGCATGGCGGAGATCCGCAAGGCCTACGGCACGGACGCCCACCTCGTGTGGATGGTCTTCAAACCCGGCTACACCGCACGCGGCCGCGAAGACGGCAAGCCCTACGTCCAATGGATCACCGAGCTGGCCGCCAAACGCCGCGCCCAGCTCATCTGGTTCGACAGCGGCAGCGGCTTCATCCAGGCACTCAACTCCCGCCCGCGCGGCTCGGTCGAGACCTTCGACTTCTTCGGCCATTCCAACCGCTTTGCTTTCATGTTCGACTACGGCAGCGATATCATGGCGGCATCCACCGCATGGCTCCACGAGCGAGACCTGCCGCGCATCCGTTCGTCGGTTTTCGCCCGCAACGCCTACTGCAAAAGTTGGGGTTGTCACACGGCGGAAAGCATGAGCAAGGCATGGAAACGCGCCACGGGAATTCCGCTGGAAGGAGCCAAGGGCGCCACCAATTACGAAATGGTCGGTCGCGGCCAGCTCCCCTCCGTCAGCGGCTCATGGTCGCGCTGAAAAATGCCTGTCCTTTTAGCGTTGGTCTGTGACCGTCGCACTTTGCCCGCGCAGCGGTCTTGCCCCGAGCGCCTCCGCCGACCTCATGCTGCGGATCTCCATGATTGGGGAGCGCCCGCATCCTGCTGGCATCCTTGCGCATCCTGCACAAGGCCTCATTCCGCGCCCGGAGCGCAACCCGCGACCTGGAATCCGCGCGCGTCGCCGGATGGAAGTTGACCCCTTCCTTCCGACTGTCTATGCGCTGAGCCGATGAATCTGAAAACCCTGTACCATCTTTCATGGATCACATTTTCAATCGCCTCCAGCGCCACTGCGGAAACCGAAGAGGAACGGGTTGCAAAAGGCATCTACCCGCCGAAGGCGGAAATCACCGCGGCGGAACAACTCGCGGCCAAAATGCCGAAGTCGCTCAGCGGCACGGTTTTTCTCGACCGCAATGACAACAACGCACCGGACGACGGCGAAGCACTTCCCGGCGTGCGCGTGACCGACGGCGTGGGCTTCGCGGTCACCGGCAAGGACGGCAGATACTCGATCGATATCGGGCACGACCCGCTGGTCCCGCACCTTCCTAACAGAACCATCGGCGTCTGCTGGCCATCGGGCACATGGCCGAAGCGCGGAAAATCCGGCCGCTTCGACTGGTGGGTGCGCCTCGCGGATGTGAAGGACCCCACCCGGGTCGATTTCGCCCTGGCGGAGCGCGAACAAAAACCGCCGGTTGTGGTCAGTTTCGGCACCGACCCACACGACAATTTCACCCGCCCGCACAATTTCACCTGGATGGATGAAACCGCGCAGGCCGGCAACCACGTGACCTTCGCCGTATCCGGCGGCGACCTCGGCTACATGAACTTCGGCAATGCGCTTGCCGCATTCTCGACCATCCGGAAATTCACCCACGATTTCCCCGTTCTCATGCCCCACTGCGTCGGCAACCACGATGTCGTCGGCATTCACGACACCACATGGACCGTGCCCCACGAACTGGCCGGATATGGCGCGTTCATCAAACATGTCGGCCCGGTCCGCTGGTCGTTCGATGTCGCCGGCATCCACTTCACCGGCCTCGATTGGTCGCTCATCGATGCCGAGGGGAAACTCCAGTGCGGCATCGAAAATTGCGCCTTGGACTGGTTGGAAAAAGACCTCGCCAGCCAACCCGACGGCACGCCGGTCTACTTTTTCTGCCACCAGCCGTGGAGCCCTCACCAGCGGTTTTTCGAACTGATGGAACGCCACAAGGTGAAGCTCGCCATCGGCGGCCACTCGCATCGCAACATGTTCCTCAACAGCTCGCCCGCCACCGCGGGGCAAACCGAGTATTGGACGAAGATGAGCCTCTACACGCTCATCTACGCGCGCAAAGATGGGTTCGATGTGGTGGACCGCTGCGTTTACAAAGGCAACCGCAAGGGTTGGGATGATCCATGGGACCATGAAACCCGCGGCTGCGCGCTCGTCAATGACTTCGCCGAAGGCATGTCCAAGGAACCCAAGGGCCGTCACATCGGACTGCAGGATCTGAAACTCGACGGCAAATCACAGGCAATCGAAACAGTCCCCGGCAAAACCTACGACATTCGCGTCGGCGCTCGCGGCCTCGGCGAATCCCCTGCCTCCCGCTGGGGACTCCGTCTAACGGATGAGGACGGCGCATCCCAGGAGTTCCGCTACGATGAGAAATCGGACCTGCTCACGCTGATGGGGCTGGAAACCTGTTTCAATCCGGTCATTCCCACCCGCAGCGAGGACTTGTCGAAAGTCCTCCCGGAAAAAACCACGACGGCCGATGATTCGGATCACTGGGTGGAAATGCGCATCATGGTCACCCCGGACCGCGTCCGCGTACTGGTCGGCAACCGCCTGCACTATGAGAAATTCATCAAACCCGGCGCGGCCGGGAAAATCGAAGTCTTCTCCGAAAACGGAGCCACCGAGTTCAAGCGCATCGACGTCTGGCAACGCACCTACCCCGCCGACCACCAACCCCGCCGCACCGCCAACACGGGCTGAGCGGGGTCAAAGCTGAAAAGCTGAAATGGGAAAATGGGAGTTTTATGTTAGATCCGCCAGATGATCGTTCGCAAAGCGCACGACCCTTTGCTGACGATGGCTCAGCTGGATGGGTGACGGTTGACACGGAATTCACAGGCAAATCGATATTCTGGGGATAGACGAGCGCAGCAGGCTTGGACAATCGTGGCGCGGGTGTCCGGCCCGCCGCCAATTTTCATGGTTTCCGACAACCATGGATGATGAATCCAGCTCCCTGCGATATGGAAATCTTCTGCACCGGCATACGGGCGGGACGCCCGTGCCACATTTCCCACTGCATGGTTGCGGCTTAGCGGCTTAGCGGCTTAGCGGGATAGTGGGTTGTGGCCTTTGGCCTGAACATGGAATTGGCACGTCCAGGCTCCGTTTTCCACCACTGCCCGCAAATGCCTGACCCGGCATCCCTTTGGCCTGCCCCCTCTCGGCGAGAGGGCGCTACCGCCTGCGGCGCCGATCCAAGAACCTCCATCCACCGACAGGGAGGGATTGCCTGCGGCCATGCCGACTTGCGCTTCGCGATTGCTGTGATGGCTCGCGATGCTCGCTCCTGCGTTCAAACCCTCTGCTCGGGTTCTCATCCCCCGCCCTTTAAACGTTTCGACCCCACCCCCGCGTACGGGGGTGGGGTCGAAACGGACAGGGAGGGATTGCCTGCGGCCATGCCGACTTGCGCTTCGCGATTGCTGTGATGGCTCGCGATGCTCGCTCCTGCGTTCAAACCCTCTGCTCGGGTTCTCATCCCCCGCCCTTTAAACGTTTCGACCCCACCCCCGCGTACGGGGGTGGGGTCGAAACGGACAGGGAGGGATTCGAACCCTCGGTGACATTTCTGCCACACACGCTTTCCAAGCGTGCTCATTCGACCACTCTGACACCTGCCCTTGGAGGCGCGGAACTTAGGGGGGCGGTGGGCGCTTGGCAATCGATTTCTTCATTGATTCACAGGGCTCGCAATCCAGGCGGGGGCGATTTTGATCCGTAGAAATCCTTGGGGTTGCATGATGTCCGCCCATGGGTCATGAAATCCGGACATGACGGGTCGGGAAATCAAGGAAACGCTGGATCGTGCGGGGGTGCTGCCAAGCAAGCAACTCGGCCAAAACTTCCTGATCGACCCGAACATGGCCCGCTGGATCGTCTCGCAGCTCGACGCGCAGCCTCATGAGACGATTGTGGAAGTCGGCCCGGGAACGGGCGCACTGAGCGAACATCTGGCAGGCCGGGTGAAACATCTGATCTTGATCGAGTTCGACGCGCGTCTCGCGGCGGCGCTTGCCGAGCGGTTCCGGGATGATCCCGGTGTGGAGGTTCGTCACGCGGATGGCGCGAAGTTCGATCGTCGCGTGCTGTTCAAGCACCGCCCGGTCAAGTTTCTCGGCAATCTCCCCTACTCCTGCGGCGGTGCGATTTTGAAAAACATGCTGGCCCGTCCGCACCCGTTCGAGCGGGCGGTGGTGATGCTGCAGAAGGAGGTGATCCAGCGGCTTGCCGCGACGCCCGGCACCAAGGATTACGGCATTCTATCACTGCGCATCCAATCGGACTGGGAAGTTGAGCCGCAACGCACGGTGCCGCCCGAGGCCTTTTATCCGCGCCCTGCGATCGATTCCAGCGTGGCAATCCTGCGACCACGCACGGACGGGCTTCCGGCATTCGATCATCGTCTGTTTGATGAATTGATCCGCCGGGGTTTCGCCCAGCGGCGGAAGCAACTGAAAAAACAACTGCCTGAAGGCGTCGCATGGGATGAGGTGGCCTCCACGCTTGGAGTCCCGGCAACGGTTCGCGCAGAGGAGTTGACACTTGCCCAGTGGGTGGAAGTGACCCGGCAGTATGATCCCCACCCGCTCAAGGACCTGCCACAGAAGTCCGGCGAGATTTTCGACGTGGTGGATGAGGCCGATCAGGTGGTTGGCCGGGAAACCCGCGGTGTGGTCCATGCCAGTGGCCTGCTCCACCGGGCGGTGCATGTTTTTGTCCATAACAAACGCGGCGATCTGTTGTTGCAGCAGCGTTCCATGTTCAAGGATGCGCATCCGGGCGTGTGGGATTCCAGCGTTTCCGGCCATCTCGATGCGGGCGAGGATTATGCGGCGGCGGCCGTGCGCGAACTTGAGGAGGAAATGGGCATCCGGGCGGATGAGGCACCAGAGGAAATCGCCCGGATCGCCGCATGCCCGGAAACCGGCTGGGAACATGTCCGGCTGTATCGCGCGCATTACCATGGGCCGCTGCGCTATCCTGCCGCCGAGGTACAGGCTGCCGCATGGTTTCCGATGGCCGAACTGGAATCCTGGATCCAATCCAGGCCGGAGGACTTCGCATCAGGCTTCATCGAGTGCTGGAAACATGCCGCGAATCCACAACCCGCCGATTGATTTGAAAACCGCCGACCTGATCATGCCATCCCGTCACCTGCTGGTTTCATGCCTCATGTTCCTGCTTGCCGCCTGCGACAAGGCACCGGAAAAGTTGGAATACCAGGTGGTCGCCACACATTCACACGATCCGGAAAGTTTCACGCAGGGGCTTGAGTTTCATAAATCCCGGATGCTGGAAAGCAGCGGAAAATACGGACAATCCAACATCCGTGAAACCGATCCCACTACCGGCAAGGTGCTTCGCAAACGGCCGATGGCGGCGAAAATCTTCGCCGAAGGCATCACCGTCCTGAACGGTGAACTGTGGGTGCTTACATGGAAGGAGAACATCGCCCATGTGCTCGAGCCCGACACCTTCCGTTTCATCCGCTCCCACCATTTCGAGGGCGAGGGCTGGGGGCTTACCCATGACGGAAGCCAATTGATCATGAGCGACGGCACCAGCACGCTCAAATTCATCGATCCCAAGGATTTTTCGGTCAGGCGGACTCTCGAAGTGACCCGCAACGGCCGCCCGCTGGAACGGCTCAACGAGCTGGAAATGGTGAACGGTGAAATCTTCGCCAATGTCTACATGACCCACGAGATCGTCCGCATCTCGCCGGAATCCGGCAAGGTCACCGGCTGGCTCGACCTTTCCCCGCTGCGCCGCCAACTGCCGTCTCCGAACCGTGCCGAGGCGCTCAACGGCATCGCACACGACCCGGCCACCGGGCATCTGTGGATCACGGGAAAATACTGGCCGTCGGTCTTCGAGATCAGGCTGGCCGATTGAATGGGCGCGAATTCGCTTCGAATTTGATTTTGTGATTCCTGCAATTGCTGGCATAGTGCTCCCATCATGAAAATGCTGGAGTCCAGCAAATCCATTCTCTGCCTCATGACCTTGTTAACGGCTTTGATCGGCATCTCGTCATGCGCGTCGCCCACCACCCACACCGGACCGGATGCGGCAGAGGCCGCGAACATCGCCAATGGCATCACCGGACAAATCAACACCTACCGTTCCAGCATCGGGGTCCGGGTTTTGCAGAGGCATTCCGGCCTGGACCAGCTCGCACGCTCCCACAGCCAGTATCTGCGGTCGCATCGTGGCCAGTTCAGTTTGCAAGGGACCAACGTCAGCCACATTGGATCCGAAGGGAGGTCGACCGTGGCCATGCGCCAGTATCAATTCAACAGCACCAGCGAATGCGTCGCCGCCATGCCCAAGTCGAGCTCCAGCCAGCAGACGTCGGCGAATTTCCTGAGCGCATGGAAACACTCAGCGCAGCACCACTCTGCCATCCGCAACAAGGAGTGGACACACATCGGGGTTGGTGTGGCGGTGGATGCGGATGGAATGACGTTCGCCACGCTCCTGTTCGCCACCGGCGGGGATTTCCAGATGCCGGCCCGCGATCGCTATACCGGTTTCTAACCGGGCGGCGACGGACCTAGACCTCGCCGTCGGGATAAAGCTGGTGGAACTTGATGGCCTCCACCGCAATCGCAATCGCCGTGCCGAAAATGGTTTGGACGCTCGCCGTCCGCGGGATCTGGGCCGCAGGGCGGGAGAGACCCATGACCAGTTGACCATACACCTGGGCACCAGCCACGTGTTGCAACAGTTTCAACGATATGTGGGCCGCATCCAGGTTCGGGAAAACCAGAACGTCCGCGGTGGGACGCAAGGCGGCTCCGGGTATCTTGACTTCCGCAGCCGCAGGATCGAGCGCCACATCCGCCTGAAGCTCGCCTTCAACCTCGATCTCAAGGAACTGCCTCGCAGCCTCGGAGTTGGCGAGA
Organism: uncultured Luteolibacter sp.; assembly: GCA_964399305.1. Taxonomy (GTDB): domain Bacteria; phylum Verrucomicrobiota; class Verrucomicrobiia; order Verrucomicrobiales; family Akkermansiaceae; genus Luteolibacter. Next base: position 90,483 of record CAYNQJ010000001.1, on the reverse strand, counting down.
GCGGCGGCGGCGGCCATCCGTTGTGCGTCCGGGTTGCCGGCGCTGCCTTTGGTCGAGTGGCTCAACATCGCCACCAGCGGCTTGCGCCCCAAAAAGTGATGGGCCAGCTTGCCGGTCTCAAGCGCGACGGCTGACAGCTCCTTCACGCCCGGGTTGGGAATCAGCCCGCAATCCGCAAGCAGAAGCAATCCGGATTGTCCAAGGTGTTGCAAATGTGCCCCCAGTACCAGGCACACACCAAAGATTTTCGGAACCTCGGGCAACGGCTTGATCGTGTGCAGCAATGCCCTGAAGTAAGCGGCGGGCGTCGCCTGATTGCCCCCGACTATCGCATCCGCCTGTCCGTATTGGACCATCAGTGCACCGAAGTAATGCGGGCGCGCCACAATCTCCGCCGGCACCCCGAGCTGTCGGCTGCGGTAGCGGTCCATGTTTTCCACCCGTTTGCAGAACAGGTCGAAATCCGACGCCTGGGGCGGGTTGATGATGTGGATGAACTTGAGAGAATGTCCGTGGTCGGCCGCCAACGCACGGATCCGGTCGCGGTCGCCCAACAGGATCGGTGCCACGGCCTCCTCCTTGACCAGACGAGCGGCGGCCTCGATCACACGGACATCCTCACCTTCTGTGAAAACCACCCGCTTCGGGTGCCTGCGGAGTTGCCCCAGCAAATGGGCGACCACATCGTTGGCGGGGCGGTCCGGAATGGTGGAAGGTGGCGGAATCTCGGTCATGGAAGGCAACGGCGCTTGCACCGCAGGCACAGTCTAGTATGACTTGCACGCGCCATTCAACCGGATTCATCGCGCGTTTCATGCCTGCCGACTATCACACACACACACCGCTTTGCCGCCATGCGGAGGGCGAACCCGAACGGTTTGTGGATGCGGCGATTGCCGCAGGATTGACCGAATACGGCATCTCAGACCACGCCCCACAGCGCCCGGAGCCATTTGATGACTGGCGGATGCTGGAGGAGGAACTCCCGCAATACTTTGATTGGATCGCCCGCGCGCGTGCCCATGCCGCCGGGCGCATCCCGATCCGCAGCTCGCTCGAATGCGATTGGCTGCCAGGCTGTGAACCCTGGATCTCCGAACTCGCGAAACGCCATGACTGGGACTACCTGATTGGCTCGGTCCACTACCTCGGCGACTGGGATTTTGACAACCCGAAGTGGCTCGGCCGCTGGGCGGAATCCGATGTGGATGCCGTCTGGAAACATTACTGGGATACCTACGCCCAAATGGCGGAAAGCGGCTTGTTCGACATCATGGGCCATCCGGACCTGGTGAAAAAATTCGCACGAATCCCGGAAGGCGACCTGAGCCGCTACTACGCGCCTGCGATCGATGCCATCGCCGCAACCGGCTGCACGATCGAACTGAACACCGCCGGCTGGCACAAACCGTGCGCGGAAGCCTACCCGGCACCCGGGTTTCTGGAACTCGCGTGCTCGGCAGGCATCCCGCTGGTGATCTCATCGGACGCGCACGCTCCTGCGGAAATCAGCCGCGATTTTCCGCGCGCCATCGAAGTCGCTAAAGCCGCAGGCTACCGTGAAACCCAGCTCTTCGAAAAACGCCGCAGACGGGCGGAACCCCTCTGAGCGTGGGTCTCAAGACTTGGCGACGACCCACAGGCAAGGGGCCGGATTTCGTGTGCCAATCATTTGATAACGCGCCACCTTCCATCCTGTTTCCGGCAGTGATGAGAGATGTGTTTCCACCGCACGGGTTTCCTCAGCTCCCGCCTCATGTCCGGGATAACAAATCACCGTCATCACCCCGCCGGGTTTGAGAACCCCTGCCGCAGATTCGATGGCAGTGAGCGTTTCCGCCGCCTTGGTCGTCTGCCCGTGCTCCCCACCCGGCAGATATCCGAGATTGAACATCACGGCTGTCACACTTTCCGGGGCGGCATCTTCATGCAGCAAGGCATGACTCTTCAGAAGGAAATCCACCCGGCCTAACCATCCGGCATCACCCAACCGCTGCCGACTGCCATCGATCGCCGACTGCTGCACATCGAACGCCAATACCCGGCCGGAATCCCCCACGCACTCCGCGAGAAACAAGGTGTCGTGCCCGTTGCCTGCCGTGGCATCGATCACCACATCACCGGGACGAATAACCTCCCGCAACAGCACATGAGCGAGTTGGGTCGGACGCGGCGGTGTGGTGGGGGCGCTCATCGCATTCGAAAACAGCTCTGGAAAAACAAAAACGGGTGCTTTTCAGGCACCCGTCTCAACACCAGATTCCGGAACCGGAAAAACTCAATCGGCGGACTCGGTGGTTTCGGTGGTGGCGGCGGGACCGCTGGAGAAACGCCAGCGGATCTTGTTGCGCTTCGAGGCGGAACGGAGTTTGCGCTGCTTGCGCTCGGTGGGGGTTTCGAATGCGCGGCGGCGGCGCATCTCTTCGAGGATTCCTTCGGAATCAAGCTTGGTTTTGAGACGTTTGAGAGCACGGTCAACGGGCTCGCCTTTCTTCATGATCACTCCACGCATGCGATGATTTTGGTTGGTTGGATGGTTCCGGTTGGTGTCGGGGCCGGGGTAATCAAGGATTCCCCCCCATTTGTCAAGACAGAACCCGGGGATTTTGGGAAAAGGATGGTTGCGCGGCAAAGAATCATGGGGTAACCATGCGGCGCTGCCCGGCAGCCTGCCCCCCACCAACAAGCCAGTGGCCGCAGCCCGAAACCAATCCCACAGACCACCGCCTCCCTGATTATGTACCGCATTCCCTTCGACCGGGTGAACTGGATCACCAGCTCATTCCTTATCGGCACCGCCCTGACCGCCATCGTCGGCCTCCCGATCTATCTCTACCATCATGGCCTCGACTGGTTCCAGTTCGGCATGTTCTTCTTCTATCTGGTGGCCACCATGATGAGTATCACCGTCGGCTACCACCGGCTGTTTTCCCACCTCTCGTTCAAGGCCAAAACTCCGGTCCGGCTCTTTACCCTGGTCTTCGGTGCCTGCGCGTTTGAAAACTCCTGCCTCGACTGGGCGTCCGACCACCGCCGCCATCACAAGCACGTCGATCACGACGAGGACCCCTACGACATTTCCAAAGGCTTCATGTGGGCGCACATCGGCTGGCTGATGTTCAAGCTCAACCCGGAACCGCCGATGGACAATGTGAACGACCTGCGCAAGGACAAGCTGGTCATGTGGCAACACAAGTATGTCCACTGGATCGGACTGGTCGTCGGACTGATCATCCCGTCCATCCTCGGCTACGCATGGAACCATTTCCATGGCATGAACCCATGGACCGGCGCGCTCGGTGGATTCCTCATCGCCGGAGTTGCCCGCATCGTGGTCGCCCAGCATTGCACGTTCTTCATCAACTCGCTCTGCCACACGGTTGGCCGTCAGCCGTATTCCTCCGACCACAGTGCCCGCGACAGCGCGATCATGGCTTTCCTGACCTTCGGCGAGGGTTACCACAACTACCACCACGAGTTCCAACACGACTACCGCAACGGTGTGAAACCATGGCAGTGGGACCCGTCGAAATGGACGATCTGGACGCTGTCCAAACTCGGCTTGGTCGAGGGTCTGCGCCGCGTGCCGGACAGCAAGATACTCCTCGCCGAAATGCGCGAGGCCCGGCTCAAGGCGGAAAAACACCTCGCCGAGGTCCGCGAACACTCACACGCACCGGCCCATCGCGTCAGCGAAGCGATCCACGAACTGGTCGAACGGATGACCGCCAATTACCACGAATTGGAAAAAGCCGTCGCCAACCGCGTCCAGCTCTCACGCGAAGCGCTGGCACACTGGCAGAGCGAAACACGCTCGATGATGCGCGAGATCTCCCGCATGGCAGCATCCATCACCGCGTGATGCCATTCTGGCCGGGCACATGACTGCAGGAGCGCCGACATCCTGTCGGCTGAGTGTGGGCGACATGTTGTCGCCCCTCTTCCCTTGGCGTGCTCTTCCATTAGCGGACAGGATGTCCGCCGCAGGCAGCGTTCAGAATGAACGCGCTCCCAATCTCAGGACCTCAGGAGCGCCGACATCCTGTCGGCTGAGTGTGGGCGACATGTTGTCGCCCCTCTTCCCTTGGCGTGCCCTTTCACTGGCGGAGGTGACCCGCCTCTATATTCCCTGCCTCACCGGCGCTGGAGGAACAGCTCGATGCCATCGACGATGGCAAGCCAGCTTGCCTCGATGATGTTCTCCGAAACCCCGACGGTTCCCCATGTGGATTCGCCATCGGTCGAAACGATCAGCACGCGGGTTTTCGCGGCGGTGGCATCGTGACCGTCGATGATGCGGACCTTGTAATCGACCAGCGAGACATTGGCGATTTCCGGATAGAAGCGCAGCAGCGACTTGCGCAGGGCGAGGTCGAGCGCGTTGACCACGCCGCGCCCCTCGGCGACGGTCAGTTCCGGAGTGCCATCGACCGAGAGTTTCACCGTGGCTTCGCAGACCGGCGGGTGACCGTCGCGGTATTGGCGGAAGCTGGCGTGATATTCCTTGAGGTCGAAGGGCTTGCGGTAGTTGCCCAATTCCCGGCGGATCAGCAGTTCCAGCGTTCCGCCGGCGGCTTCGAACGAATAACCGTCGTTTTCCAACTCTTTCACGCGTTTGAGCACGGCGGTGGCTGCGGGCGATCCCTTTTCAAGCGGCAAGCCGAGTTCCTCCGCCTTGATGAGGATATTGTCCTGCCCGCTGAGTTCGGAGACCAGGATGTTTTGTTCGTTGCCGACGCTTGCCGGCACGATGTGTTCGTAGCTGCGCGAGTTCTTGCGCACGGCATTCACGTGCATGCCACCCTTGTGGGCGAACGCGGTGCGGCCGACAAACGGCGCGCGGGCGAAATGCGGATTGTTGGAAACGTCGTCTACGAAATAGGAAAGATCGCGGAGTTTTTCCAAATGCGGCACGACCTCGAGCCCCATCTTGAGCTGCAGGATCGGAATGACCGAGGTCAGGTTGCAGTTTCCGGTGCGTTCGCCATAGCCATTGATCGTCCCCTGGATCTGGGTCGCGCCGGCCTTGACCGCGGCAATCGCGTTGGCAACCGCCAGCTCGCAGTCATTGTGGGTGTGAATCCCGATCGCCGTGTCGGGCAGACGCTGTTTGACAGCGAGGCATATCTGCATCACCTCGGACGGCAAGGTGCCGCCATTGGTGTCGCACAGCACGACAAAGGATGCACCACCCTCGGCAGCCGCCTCCAAGGTCGCCAGCGCATGCTCGGGTGAATCCTTGTAGCCATCGAAAAAGTGCTCGGCATCATAAACGACCTCGCGGCCGTGTTTGACCAGATGGGCCACCGTATCGCGGATCATCGCCTGGTTTTCCCCGACCGAGGTGCGCAGGACCTCGGTGACCTGCATTTCCCAGCTCTTGCCGAAAATCGTGACCACCGGCGTTTCCGCCTCAAGCAGCAGACGCACCTGGGCGTCATCCTCAACCCGGATGTCGGCACGGCGGGTGGACCCGAATGCGGCGAGCTTCGCATGCTTCAGATCGAGTTTTTTCGCCTCGCGGAAGAACTCGACATCCTTCGGGTTTGAGCCGGGCCAGCCGCCTTCGATGTAGTCGATCCCGAATGCGTCGAGCCGCCGCGCGATGCGCAGTTTGTCGAGTCCGGACAACTGGAATCCCTCCCCCTGGGTCCCGTCCCGCAGGGTGGTGTCATAAAGAAATACTGGTTTGGCGCTCATCGCTGGGGCCCGGAGGCTAGGACATCCCACCCCCATGCGCAAGGGAGGATTACCCCCTCGAGTTACCGGTCATTTTTGGCTCTCAGCTGCGATCTCTGCCAACCATCCCCCGACCTTTTCCGCCCAGCGTGCACCATGTTCGCGCAAGCCCTTGCCGCGGAAATGGACGCCTTGGCCATTATTCGCCTCGCGAAGCCCGCCCTTGAGGGCATCCGTGTCCGGACAAAAGAAGAATGGCAAAGAGGAAGACCGCTCTCATTTCATTTCGTGGTGATGGCCTTCAACTGTTTCAGGAACGGTTTGGAAATGCTGCCATCCTTGCGGACCGGCACGTCGAATGTGACCACACCGCCTTTGGCTGTCACCGCCTCCGCCAGACGCGCCACCTCCGCGTCCGGCATTTGCGGCTCATCGCCCGCGCCCCACGTGGTGCCAAGATAGGTGAGGATGTGAAAACGAACCTTCTTCCCATCGCATCCGATCCAACGACCATGGCAGTTGGCCGCAGCGACCGGCAACTGCGGCAGATTCACCTCACCCGCCGAATAATCATCATGCTTCGTGTTCGGCCTTACGCTGGCACCGACACCGGGATTGAAAGCAACCACCGAATCCGGATTGCCTGATTTCAGCGCGGCCGCAAAGCTGGTGAAATTCGGAGCCTGTTCTGATAGATACATCTTGTCTGCGAAATAGCACCCGTCGATCCACCAGCCGGATACGTCCGTTCCCCATCGTTTCGACCATTCGCTGATGACGGCCTCCCAATGGCGCTGGAAATCCTCCAGCCGTCCACCCACAGGTTCGACCGGCAGTTGCCAGCCACCTTCGGCTCCCCACAGCCACTTGAGTTTGCGCCGGGCCTCGTGATCGGCCGCAGGAGCACCGCTCGGCAGATAAACCATGAGCCGGATGTGCGTCTCCTTCAGGACCTTGGCCAGGTCCGCAATCAGGTCGCGGCGCGAGCATTGCTTGGCACGATACCCACCCGCTTGTCGTAAGTGGCGTTTGGCGCACAATAATGGCCGGAATTCTGGCCGATGGTGAACATCACGTAATCGACCCCGGTCCCCGCAATGGTTTCGGCAAATGCCGCCACGTCGAATGCATCCACCTGCTTGTTCCACTCCTCGGAAGACACTCTGGAGTCGACAAGATAATGAAACATCACGCCGTATTTCACCTCAGCAAACCAGGCGGGTTCTTCTGTCTTCGCTTCTGCCGCAACCGGCCGCTGTGCATGGAGAATGGTCACTGCGAGCAGCCACAGGAGCAGATGGGATCCAAGATGAACTCTCATGGGGAGAAGGAGCTGTGGAAGACGATGCGGATACGTTCAGTGGAACCGCTTTTTCACAGCACAATCGACGATACCTGAACACGTGGCGGCCAGATGCCTCACCGATGCCCGGTATTTCCGCTGCCCTGCCTGATGCAATTCCTCAGCATGGCGTCCATCTCGGCCGCAATCTCCGGGTGTTTGCTGAACAGATTGGTGCCCTGTCCGATGTCGGCTTCCAGATCGTAAAGTTGGGCAGGCGGAGCATCTTTCAGAATCCGGCCGTCCTTGATGTCGCTGTTGGTCTCCCCGGTCAATTTCAGGGCAGCCGGCCCACCGCGGTTGTCAGCAAAACCGCCGGACCCCCGGTTGGGAATGTAGACCCACTTCCCTTTGCGGAGCATCAACCAGGGCGCGCCCTGCCTTCCCGCAATGACAAGGTGGTCTCTTGGTGCCGCGGCCGGGTCGCCGGTCATGCACTCGAGCACGTTCAAGCTGTCCGGCGCCTCACCCTCCTTAAGCTCATACCCCAGCACCGCAGCCATGGTCGCAAGCATGTCCACATTCGCAATCAGTTGGTCCGACCTGCCGCCCGCAGGCACTTTGCCGGGCCAGCGGACAATGAAGGGAACGCGGTGGCCGCCTTCCCATACGTCGAACTTGAATCCCAGAAGTCCGCCATTCATCCGGTGCCCCGCCTGCCATGCCTTCCTGCCACCGTCATTCAGCATTCCCCCATTGTCGCTGGTGAACACAACGATCGTGTCATTGGCCAGCGACAGTTCATCGAGGGTTTTGAGAATCTCACCCACGGACCAGTCCAGTTCATGGATGAAATCGCCGTAAGGTCCGCATCCACTGGTGCCCTTGAAGCGAGGCGCAGGAGTGAACGGATGATGGATGGCGGTGGTGGCGAAATACAGGAAGAACCGCTCGTCCTTGTTCCGTCTCAGCCATTGCACGGCTTTTTCAGTTAGATTGGCGCCCACCTCCTCATCGCGGTAAAGCGCGTGCGCCGCCTTGGCGCCGCCGATCGCGCGGATATCGAGTTTCTCGGGAAACGGCCTGGTTTCAGCCAATTGACCGAAAACGAAAGGATCGTCCGGATCAAATCCGACGACCCGGTGGTCTTCCACATAGACAAAAGGCGGATGGCTGTTGACCACAGGAACACCGAAGTAATGGTCGAACCCGACCTCAAGCGGTCCGGGCTTGAGCTCGCCATTCCAGTCGGGACTATTCCGGCCAAACCCGAGGTGCCATTTGCCAATGCATGCCGTGCGGTACCCGAATTTTTGGAAAAGCCCCGCAAGCGTGAGTTTGGTCTCATCCATCACCAGACCGTCGCGGAGGAAAATCGGCCCGTAACAATTCCTTCTGAACGCGTATTCACCGGTCAGCAGGGAATACCTCGACGGCGTGCAGACGGCGGACGTCACATGCGCGTCGGTGAATCTCCGCCCCTGCGCCGCCAGTTTGTCGATGTTTGGCGTCTTGACCTTGGTGGCCCCGTAGCATCCCACGTCGCCGTAGCCGAGGTCGTCGGCATAGATCAACACGACATTCGGCGGTGAATCCTTTTCCGCCGCCCCAAGGCATGAACAGACCATTGCGGCGCCTGCCGCAATCCACCGGAGCAGATTCCGTATCAGCATGTGGGGCAGCTTCATCATCTACATTCGCGCGTTTTCACTGTCATTTCCAGATCCGCACCGGCACATCGTTCCTTTGGGGTGCGCCGGGCGTGCTGCGGCCTTCATCGATCAGCTTGCGGAGCAGGGTTTTCATTTCGTCGACACGTTGCGGTTGGTTCGCGGCGAGGTTGGTTGTTTCCGCAGGGTCGTCATCGAGATTGAAAAGCATCACATCCGTCCCGGTTTTCGGATCCGGCAGGCAGACCATCTTCCACGGTCCCGAGCGCAGCCCGGGCGTCCCCCGATGACCCTCGCAACTGATGGCATGCGCGCGGACGGGCTGGTCCGAACCTTTCAGCAGCGGCAACAGGCTGACACTGTCCTCGCCGGCATTCTCCGGCAGCTTCACGTTCATGATGCCGGAGAGGGTTGCCATGAGATCGGCCTGATGAACCAGTTGGTCGCACACCGATCCGGCTTTGACCTGCCCCGGCCAGCGCACCACGAAGGGCACGCGATGCCCGCCTTCCCAAACGTCAAACTTGTATCCCCTGAACGGGCCGCTCGGGTAATGTCCTTTGGCCACCATCTGCGGCACGCCGATATAGGACGCGCAGCCGTTGTCGCTGGTGAGGATGACCAGCGTCCGGCCCCCCGCCCCGCTCTTCTCAAGTGCCGCCATCACCTGGCCGACCACCGCGTCGGTCTGCATCACGAAGTCCGCATAGTCGCCGAGCCCGCTTTTCCCCTTCCATTCCGCAGTGACGGCCAGCGGAGTGTGCGGCGATGTTAGGGATAGATAGAGCAGGAACGGCTGCGGGGCACGTGCCCCGTCCATGATGGCTTCACAGGCCTTGCCCGCCAGTTTGGGCAGGATGTTTTCCAAATCCCAACCCTTGACCGCAGGGCCCTGCTGGCTGGCCTGGTTCCCTCCCAACTTCTGCCGCGGAAGCAATTGGTCCGGAACTCCTTGGGTCCTGTCGTTTTCAATGAAACAGTAGGGCGGCCAGTTGGGCACATCCGTACCAAAGTAGGCATCGAACCCGCGGGTCACAGGACCGCCTGCGATGGGGCGCGAAAAGATCCTTGCCCATGCGGAGACAACTTCCTGGCTCACGGCCGTGGGCACGTTGCGGCCACCAGCCACTTCACCACCAAAACCTGTGAGCGATTTCCGTTCTTCGGGTGACACCGGCCAATCCCAGCCAAGGTGCCACTTGCCGATGCAGCTCGTCCGGTAGCCGTGTTGCCTGGCCAGTCCCGCGATCGTCAGCCGGTCCGGTGCGATCAGCGGCCGCTCCCATGGCCCGACGATGCCGCGCTGCAAGCGGGTCCGCCAATGATACCGCCCCGTGAGCAGGGTGTATCGCGATGGCGAACAAACAGCCGACGAGGAGTGCGCGTCGGTGAACCGCATGCCTTCGGCGGCGAGTCGGTCCATGTGTGGCGTCGGGATTTTCCCCCGATCCGGATTGTAACATTGCACATCCCCATACCCGAGATCATCGGCGAGGATGACCACGATGTTGGGCCTGCCCGGCTTGCTCTCCGCGGCATGCGAAAGCGCCGATGCCGCCAGCAAGAGGAGGATGAGCGCAAGCGATCTGAGACGTGCATCATGCATATCCATGACCCGGCATATCAAATCCCCCCATCATGGCACGACATAATACACCGGTTTTCGATATCCATGCGCACGGACCCGGGTGAAGTCACCATGAAGACGATTGCTCGAGATCGGGGTTCGAGGTCACTCATGGCGCTCCGTGCGGTAAAAAACCTTCTGCAAGACGCGAAGGGAACGCGCAGGTTGCTTACGTTCGCCATTTCAACCCGGATTCCGAAGTCGAGATCGCTTTCAAGATAGGGTAAACCACTGATTCCACTGATTTACTGAATATCCGGGGAATTCCTTTTTTCACATTTCGACGTGAAAAGCGAATTTCATAATCAGTTCAATCAGTGAAATCAGTGGTTGAAATATCGGTATCCGGATCAAGCCGGAATCTCAAAAGCACGGCGTCCCGCATGCGACGGAGCGGCACATCAGGCGGATTCCGATGCGTGCTTGAGCGCCGCGGCCACGAATCCGGCGAAGAGTGGATGCGGGTGGTTCGGCTTGGAAAGGAATTCCGGGTGGAACTGGGCACCGATATAAAACGGATGGTCCGGGAGTTCGATGATCTCGACCAGGCCCTCGTTCGCGGAGACCGAGGAAATGACGAGGCCACCATCCTGCAGCCGGTCCTGATAGTCCGAGTTGAACTCGTAGCGGTGGCGGTGGCGCTCGTGAATGCGGTCCTTGCCACCATAGAGCGCGGCGGCCTGGGTGCCGGCAAACAGGATCGATTCGCATGAGCCCAGCCGCATGGTGGCTCCCATGTCCTCGACGCCCTTCTGTTCCTCCTGCAGGCAGATCACCGGGTGCGGCGTGGCCTTGTCAAACTCGGTCGAGTTCGCGCCGGCAAGACCGCAGACGTTGCGGGCAAACTCGATCGTCGCGATCTGCATGCCCAGACAGATGCCGAAATACGGGATCTTGTTTTCGCGGGCGTAGCGCGCCGCCTGGATTTTCCCTTCGGTGCCGCGGTCGCCGAATCCGCCGGGAACCAGAATACCGTCCACATCGCCGATCACCGACTTCGCGTCCTGTTCTTCGATCGCCTCGGTGTCCACGCGGATGATGTTGACCTTGGTGTCATGGTGGGCTCCGGCGTGAATCAGTGATTCGTAAATCGATTTGTAGGCGTCCTGAAGCTCGATGTATTTCCCGGCAACCGCGATGGTGACGCTGTGTGTGGGGTGGATCAGGCGGTGCACGAAACGCTCCCAATCCTCCAGCGCGGGCGATGGCGTGTGGCCGAGGCCGATCTTGTCCACCACCAGACGGTCGATCTTGTCGCGGCGGAGATCGAGCGGACATTCGTAAATCGTGTGATCGACATCGCGGAACGCCACCACGTTCTTGCGTTCGACGTTGCAGAACATCGCGATCTTTTTCCGGTTGTCCTCGTCGAGATCCGTCTCGGTGCGGCAGATGATGATGTCCGGCTGGATGCCGATCTCGCGGAGCTTGGCGACCGATTGCTGGGTCGGCTTGGTTTTCACCTCTCCGGCCGCCTTGATGTAGGGAAGCAGGGTGACGTGGATGAAACAGACATTCTCCTTGCCGACTTCGAGCGCGTATTGGCGCAACGCTTCGAGGAACAGAAGGCCTTCCATGTCGCCGACAGTGCCGCCGATCTCCGTGATCAGCACATCCACATCCGGATTGTCCGCGGTGACCTGCTGGATGCGGGATTTGATTTCATCTGTCACGTGCGGGATGAACTGCACCGTCTTGCCGAGATACTCGCCGCGCCGCTCCTTTTTGATCACCGAGTCAAACACCTGCCCGGACGTCAGGTTGTTCATGCGCGACAACACCCCGGAGGTGAAACGCTCGTAGTGACCGAGGTCGAGGTCGGTCTCGGCTCCGTCGTCGAGCACATAGACCTCGCCGTGCTGATAGGGCGACATCGTGCCGGGATCGACATTGAGGTAAGGATCGAACTTCTGCATCAGCACCTTCAATCCGCGCGCCTCGAGCAAGGTTCCGATGGATGCCGCGGCAAGGCCCTTGCCGAGTGATGAAACGACGCCGCCGGTGACAAAGATGTATTTCATGGGGATTGGGTGAGTTGGGGAATTTCAGTTTTCAGCGGCAAGGATGCGTTCGATTTCGATGGCTTGGGCGGGGGTGTCCACGCCGGGTGAGGTGTCGTCCGTTTGAATGACCATGATGGATGCGCCGTTTTCCAGCGCGCGGAGCTGTTCCAGGGACTCGGCCATCTCCAGCGGCGATGGCGGCCAGGAAACGAAGCGTTCGAGAAAACCCCGGCTGTAGGCGTAAATCCCCTTGTGGCGGAGCACCGGCAGGCCATCCACGGCTTTGCGGAAAAAAGGAAGCGGCGAGCGCGAAAAATACAAGGCACGGCCGTCGAGTGCGGTCACCACCTTGACGACATTCGGATCGTTGACAGCGGAATCCGACGGGTCGAGCGGGTTTGCAGCAGTGGCCATGTCGAGCGACGGGTCGGCGGAGATGACCGAGGCCAGCCGGTCGATGAGGTCCGGGTCGATCAAGGGTTCGTCACCCTGGATGTTCACGATATGGGTGGCGGCGGGAACCGAGGCCAGCGCCTCCGCAATGCGGTCGGTCCCGGTCGGGTGCGCGCTGGAAGTCATCACGGCTTTTCCGCCAAAGGCAACGACCGCCTTGAGGATGCGATCATCATCGGTGGCGACGATCAATTCATCGAGTTTCGAGCAACGTTTGCAACGTTCCCAGACGTGCTGGATGAGGGGTTTTCCGGCGATCAGGTGGAGCGGTTTTCCGGGGAAGCGGGAGGAGCCCCAGCGTGCGGGAAGGACTCCGAGAATGTGGATATGGGATGAAGAATGCGCCACGCTTGGAAAAGGTTGGGCGAGCGTATGACATGGACCCGCCGCCGGACAAGAGCGGTTTCGGAAAAAAACGCGGCGACGCCAGAGACTGCGGGATCACAGCCTGAATCCGGAGCTCAATCGGCTGCCGCAAGATGATCCATCGCCGCCACCGCACGGTGAACCGCCAAAGAAAAATGCCCCTCGTGCGGATCGACCACCAGGCTCGCGGAAGGGATGCGGGACACAAATCTGCCCACGGCCGCCGCAGGAATATTCCGGTCCATCCCGCCGTGCCAGTATCGGATCGGATGTTGGATGGCATCGAGCCGGATTCCCCATTTCTGCGCATAGATTTCCGCATCCGCCATCACCCCGCGTCCGCCCTGCCGCAGACCCTCCTGGAAGCTCCCGGCCAACGCACGGAATATTCCGGAATGTTCACGCAAGAGCAACCGGTCCGGCTCTGCCAGACTGCCGATGATCCAGCGCAACGGCACCTGCTCCGGATCACCACCCGCCAGACGGCCTGCCAGCATCAGTGGCAATGAAAACACCGGCCCCGGCAACCAGCGGAGCCACGAAAGCAGCCGGTACGCCGGGTGAAATCCGCACAGCCCGGTGTCGGCCAATGGCAACGCCCCGCACAAAACCGCCGAAGCCGTGAGCCGCTCCGGCATGACCGCAGCGCAAGCCAGAACATACGGCCCCCCACCGGAAACCGCGAGCTGCGCAAACCGGCCGATACCATGCGCATCGGCGAACGCGGCAATCAGTGGCGGCCAATCGGTGAGTTTGCGGTGCGGCACAAACGTGGACTCACCGATACCCGGCCGGTCCAACGTGATCACCCGCAGATTTCTCTGCAACGCAAGATGATGCAGCACGGATCCTTGCAGCCTGGAACTCGGCCAGCCGTGGTAAAAAAACACCGGTCTGCCTGTGGAGACACCGGACTCCGCCCACGCCACCCGCAGACCATGCGGCGAATCCCAAAACCGCGGGGCACCCGGTGCCGGCAGGTTCTCCAAAAACCAAAGATCGGGCGGTGGCGCAGCATCCATGACCGGCGGCATTCTAAACCCGCGAAAACGCCGAAACAACCCCGGTCCGTCATGGATCGCCGGCCGGGAGCGGCACCGCAGGCGGCATGGCACGCCCGCGCTCCCCTTCACCAGCGGAGCGCTTGAAGAATTTGAAGAGATCGCTGTCCGTGGAGAGCACCAGCGTCGATTTGCGACCGATCACTTTCTGATACATCTCCATGCTCTTGAGAAACTCATAAAGCTCCGCCGCCTCCGGCTTCTGGCCATATGCCCGCGCGTAAATCTCCGTCGCCTTGGCGTCCGCACCACCTCTGGTGGCCTGGACCTTCTTGTAGGCTTCCGATGCGATCTGGTTGAGATCGCGCTCCTTCTCACCCATGATCCTGGCCGCGGCACCCTCGCCTTCGGAGCGGTATTTGGAAGCGATCTGCTGGCGCTCGGAAATCATGCGCTCGTAGATCTTCTCCACCACGCTCGGGTTGTAGTTGATACGTTTGATCCGGATGTCGAGCAGTTCGATCCCGAACTCGGAAAGCTTCGCCCTGGCCGCCGTGAAGATCTGCTTTTCGATCGCTCCACGCCCCTTGCGGATCGGCGTGAGCACGCCAATCGTCCCCGAAGCACCCTCTTTCATTTCCTCGAGCGCCTCATCGACAAGCGGAGTGCGATCCTTGTCCGTGCGGACGATCTCGATCAGGTCATGCTTGGCAATCGCATTGCGTGTCTCGCTGCCGAGAATGTCCTCCAGCCGCGATAGCGCGCTGCGCTCGTCACGCAGACGCCGGAAATACTCGAGCGGATTGGTCACGCGCCAGCGCCCGAACGTGTCGACCACCACATACAGCTTGTCCCTCGTCGGCATCTCGCTGCGCATCCCGTCCCATGGCAGGATGTTCTTCGGAATCCGGTTGGCGACCTGGATGAATGGCGTTTTGAAATGCAATCCCGGCTGGCTGACCGGCTTTCCGCGCGGTTCGCCGAACTGGGTGAGGATCACCTGCTCGGTCGGCCGCACGGTGTAGATGCTGCTGAACAGGGTTAACAGGACCAAACCGGCAACCAGCAGGACCACGGTGAAAATCGGTGATTTTGAGTTCATGGCTTTTCCCCGCGGATGGTCTGGGTTTCATTCAAATTCAGAAATGGCAGCAAGCCGCGGGCATCCTCATCGAGGATCACGGTCTTTCCAACCTCCGGCAGGATCTGTGACATCGTTTCCAAATACAAACGCTGACGGGTGATCGCCGGCGCCCTGCTGTATTCGGCCAGCAACGCCTCAAACGCAGCCACATCCCCTTCCGCTTCGTTGACGCGCTTCATGGCGTATCCCTCCGCCGCACGAATCATGCGGTCGGCCTCGCCCCGCGCCCGCGGCACCTCCTTGTTGTATTCGCCATTTGCGATGTTGATCGCCCGCTCACGTTCCTGCTGCGCCTGGTTCACCTCATTGAAGCTGCCCTGCACCCGGTGTGGAGGGTTGACATTGATCAGTTGCACCTGGTCGATCCTCAGCCCCATGGCATAATGCCTTGTCGCCTGCTGCAATTTGGCAGCCGCAAGCGTCTCGATCTCCTGCCGGCCGATCGTGATGACCTCGTCCACGGTCCGGTCACCCACCACCTCGCGCATCACGCTCTCGCTCAAGTGGCGCAGGGTGGAATCCGGCTCGCGGACTTCGAAAAGATATTCGCGGGGTTCATCGATCCTGTATTGCACGACCCATTCGACGAGCACGGCGTTGAGGTCACCGGTGACCATGCTTTTTTCCGCCTCATGTTCGGAGGGATCGCTGTATTGCCAGATGTTGGTCGCACCCGGGGTTCCGAAACCGAACTCCTGTTTCAACTGCCGCCTGACCGGCACAAGCAACCGCTGGTCAACACCATAGGGAATTTTGAAATGCAGCCCGGGATCCACGGTTTTGATCGGTTTGCCGAACCGCAACACCACCGCCTGGCTTTCCGCAGGAACCGTGAAAAAACAGCCGAGCATGCCATACAGCAACAGCAGTCCGACAACCGCGAGACGAATCAAACGCCCAAGCCTTGCGGGTTGGAACGGGATATTGATGGGACGCTGTGTCATCGAGCACAGCAAGCGGTGAAACCAAGTCTACGTCAAGCAAGACCGGAATCACGGCACGTCGCGCCGTGAATGGATCCCGGAACACCACGCTCAACCCATCGCCTTTTCCATCAGCGTGTTCATGCGGCTGATGGTGTCGCGGGCGTCGTCAAGCAGGCCTGCGGCGATCAATGCGTTGTCGAGCAACTGGCGGGAGACAAGTTTCGCAAGCTCCGGATTGGATTCCCTCGCCTCCGCAAGCTTGCGGACCAACGGATGACGCGGGTTGATCTCAAGCTCGACTTTGACCTCGTCCTTGAAGTTCTCATCCATCGCCTTCATCATCTGCCGCATCTGCGGACTCATGCCATCGGCCGGAACCAGCGCGATCACCGGGTTTTCGACCAACCGCCTGCCGCTTGAAACCGTGGTGACACGGTCTCCGAATTCCTCCTTCATGAAATCGCACAGCGCGCGCGTCTGGTCTTCGGTCAGCGACTCGCCTTCGGCCGGACGGTCATCCAGTTCAACGCCGCCATGGCGCACGGAAACGATTTTTTTGCCATCAAAGGTGCCCAGCGAATCCACCACGTATTCGTCCACGGCGTCGGTGAAATAGACCACCTCCAGCCCGCGCGACTTGAACGCCTCGAGATACGGGCTGCTTTCGATCTGCTCGCGGGTGGCCCCCACCAGGAAGTAAATCGACTCCTGGCCGTCTTTCATGCGTGCGACGTAATCGCTGAATCCGCAGACCGTCCCCGGCTCGGTGAGCGATGACTCGAAGCGCAACAGTTTCGCCAGCGCCTCGCGGTTGGCGTGGTCGGTCACGACGCCCTCTTTGAAAAACCGGTCGAATTTCCGGTAAAACCCGCGGTATTTTTCCGGGTCGGACTCCGCCTCTTTTTCAAACATGCGGATCACCCGCTTGCTGATCACGCTGCCCAGCTTGCGGATAAGGGCGCTGTCCTGCATGGTCTCGCGCGAGATGTTCAGCGGGATGTCCGCGCTGTCCACCACGCCCTTCATGAAGCGCATCCAGTCCGGCAGCAGATCCTTGGGCGAGGGATCGATGAGCACCTTGCGGCTGTACAACGAAACCGCCGGCTCCGCCTTGCCGAAGCCCATCCGCTCGGGATTCTCCGACGGCGCGAACACCAGCGCGTTGATCGCGATCGGCGCGTCGGCGCTGAAGTGGAGGCGATAGGTAGGATCATCCCATGCCTTGCACGCGAACTGATAGAACGACTTGTATTGCTCGTCGGTGATATCGGCCTTGTTTTTCAACCACAGCGCCTCCACCTCGTTGATCCGCTTGCCGTTGAGCAGGATCGGAAAACCGACGAAGTTGCTGTAGGTCTCGATCAAATGCCTGACGCGCGACTCGGTGGCATATTCGGCACAATCCTCCTTGAGCTGGAGCACCAGCTTCGATCCGCGGTCAAGGCCGCTGGTTTCCTCGATCCCGTATCCGCTGCGGCCGTCGCTCGTCCACACCAGCTCCGGTGAATCCGCGTGCCACGAACGCGAATAAACACTCACCTTGTCCGCCACCATGAAGGCGGAGTAAAAGCCGACACCGAACTGGCCGATCATGTTGCCCGGTGCGGCCCCGCCCTCCTTGACCGATTTCAAAAACGCCTTGGTGCCGGAATGGGCGATGGTGCCGAGGTTTTTCACCAGCTCCTCATGCGACATGCCGATCCCGTGGTCGGCGATCGTCAGGGTCTTCGCCTCCTCATCGGTGGTGATGTGGATCTCGAGCGGCAGCGTCGGCTGATGGATGTTCTTCTCGGTCGCCTCGACGTGGCGGAGCTTTTCCATCGCGTCCGAGGCGTTCGAGATCAGCTCGCGCAGGAAAATCTCCTTGTCGGTGTAAAGTGAGTGGACCACCAGATCGAGCAACTGCTGGATCTCGGCCTGGAAACTGTGTTTTTCGAGGGTCGGTTCGCTCATGATGATGGGGATTGGTTTGACGGCGCGGAAGATAGCCACGAGGCCCCGGCTGTCAAAATCCGAGGTGATTTTTTAGGAGGTCATATCCCCAGTCCTGCCCTGGGGATTGAAAGTTTCCCGATTTTCGGGTTGCCATCGCCGCGGGACGCCCGTAGTTTCCGCGTCCCGCGATCCAACCAACCACTTCCTCACGCGATGTCCAAGCACAACAGCCTCAGATCCAACGCCACCGTCGGCGGCAAACGTTCCGTTCTCAAGCGTTTCGAGCGCGTCAAACTGCTCAAGGAGCGCGGCGAATGGAAAGACGGGCGTTCCCCGATCGGCCTGCCCAAGACCAAACACGAGGGCTGATCCCTTGGGTTTCATCCCCTTCCCTGCGCGCGGAGCCCTCCGGGTTTCGCGCCTTTTGTATTTAAAGCCATCGCCATGAAAGAAGGCATCCGCCTCAACAAGTTCCTTGCCTCCTGCGCCATTGGGTCCCGCCGCAAATGCGACGAGCTGATCCAGTCCGGCCGCGTGGATGTGAATGGCGAGCCATGCATCAACATGGGCACCCGCATCAACCCGGGCGACCACGTCCGCGTGGATGGCAAACGCGTCACTCCCAAAACCCCGGTGGTCGTCGCCTTCCACAAACCCCGGGGCTTCGTTTGCACTCGAGAGGATGAACTCGGACGCGATACGATCTATACCCTGCTGCCGGAGTCGCTGCGGTCCCTGCACCATGTCGGCCGCCTGGACCTTGATTCGGAGGGGCTGCTGATCCTGACCAACGATGGCGACCTTTCACAGCAGTTGATGCACCCGTCGAAGTCGGTCGAAAAGGAGTATCTGGTAACCTCCAACCAGTCGTTCGAGAACGCCCACCTGGACCAGTTTCTCGAAGGGGTTTACACCCCGGAGGGAAAGCTCAAGGCCAAGGCCATCGAGCGGCTTTCACCACGCCGCATCAAGATCGTTCTCGACCATGGTGCCAAGCGCCAGATCCGTGTGATGTTCGAAACCCTCGGCTATCAGGTGACCAAGCTGCTGCGCGTCCGCGTCGGTGGTCTCTGGCTCGGGGATCTCGAGCCCGGCCGTTGGGCGATCCTGAACCACAAGGAAATCGCCATGCTGCTCAATGAATCGGCGATCACCGACAAGGTCGCCGCCAGGCCCCGCCCGCCAAAAAAAAGACCGGATGGCGTTTGAGCCAGGGAATTTGGTAAATTCGAGGTGCGGATTGCGGGCATGGGTCATTCATCCACCATCCCGACTTCAACCCCAATTTCCTTTGCTGGTTTTTGGCTGCTTGCGGAATCCGGATCCACCCGCTAGGCTCCGGGCTTCCCGGCGTCACACATCCGGTCATTTTCCCAATCCAGACAACCCATGAGCCAATCCAAATCAACGCCCTCACACGATCAGGACAAGGTCCACAAGCCGTCAAAGGAGTTTTCCGCCAAGGCCCGGATCCCGTCGATGGCCGCTTACAAGAAACTCTACAAGGAATCGATCGACAAGCCGGCAGACTTCTGGGCGCGGGAAGCCAAGGAGCTCGTCTGGCGGAAAAAATGGACCAAGACGCTCGATTGGAAAGCGCCCTTCGCCAAGTGGTTCGATGGCGGTAAAATCAACGTCTGCGAAAACTGTGTGGACCGCCATGCCAACGGCCCGCGCCGCAACAAGGCGGCGATCATCTGGGAAGGCGAACCCGGCGACAAACGCACACTCACCTACGGCCAACTCCAACGCGAAGTCTGCCGCTTCGCCAATGTCCTCGAAAAAAAGGGCGTCAAGGCCGGCGACCGCGTCCTGATCTACATGCCAATGATCCCGGAAGCGGTCATCGCCATGCTCGCCTGCGCACGCATCGGTGCCGTCCACAATGTGGTCTTCGGCGGCTTCGCTTCCGAGGCAATCGTCGATCGCCTTGAGGACTCCGGAGCCACCACCGTGATCACCGCCGACGGCGGCTGGCGCCGCGGCAAAATCGTGGCGCTCAAGCCGGTCGTCGATCAGGCCCTCACCAAATACAAGCACGTCAAGCGCGTGATCGTCGCCCAACGTGCGGGCAACGAAGTGACCATGGAGCCCAAGCGTGACAGTTGGTGGCACGACGAGGTCGCATGGGCATCCTCGAAACACGAGGCCAAGGCCTTCGATTCCGAGCACCCGCTGTTCGTCCTCTACACATCCGGATCAACCGGCAAGCCGAAAGGCATCCTGCACACCTCCGGCGGCTATCTAACCGGAACCTACGCGACCTGCAAATACATCTTCGACATGCGCGAGGAGGATGTCTACTGGTGCACCGCTGATGTCGGCTGGATCACCGGACATTCCTACATCGTTTACGGGCCGCTCTCCAACGGAGCCACCCAGGTCATGTATGAAGGCGCGCCAAACCACCCGGACTTCGGACGCTTCTGGAAAATCATCGAGGACTACGGTGTCACGATTTTCTACACCGCACCCACCGCCATCCGCGCCTTCATCAAGGCGGGCGACCATTTCCCGGCCGCCTGCGATCTCTCGTCATTGCGGCTGCTCGGCTCGGTCGGCGAGCCGATCAACCCCGAGGCATGGAATTGGTATCACAAGCACATCGGCGGAGGCAAATGCCCGATTGTCGACACCTGGTGGCAAACCGAAACCGGGGCCATCCTGATCTCACCGATGCCCGGTGCCACGCCGTGCAAGGCCGGCACCGCCACCCTGCCGTTCTTCGGAATCGACGCCGCAATTCTCGACGACGCAGGAAACGAGTGCAAAGCCGACCAGGACGGCCGCCTCGTGATCCGCAAGCCATGGCCATCGATGATCCGAACGATCTATGGCGACAAGGAGCGCTACAAGAAAACCTATTGGTCCGACTACCCCGGCCTTTACACCGCCGGCGACGGCGCGCGCCGCGACAAGGACGGCAATTTCTGGATCATCGGCCGTCTTGACGATGTCCTCAATGTCTCCGGCCACCGGCTCGGAACGGCGGAAATCGAGAGCGCTCTGGTGGCTCATCCCGCAGTGGCCGAGGCCGCCGTGGTTGGGCGGCCGGATGAGATGAAGGGCCAGGCAGTATCCGCCTTCGTCACACTGAAGGGCGATTTCACCGAGTCCGAAGCACTGCGGGAGGAACTCCGCAACCACGTCGGCAAGATGATCGGTGCCATCGCCAAGCCTGACGACCTGCACTTCGCTCCGGGCTTGCCAAAAACCCGGTCAGGCAAGATCATGCGCCGTCTGCTCAAGGAGCTTGTCTGCACCGGCAAGGTCTCGGGCAACGTCACCACACTCGAAGATTTCTCAGTCATCGAAAACCTGCAAAGCAGGATTTCCAAATAACCCCCCGCCGCCGCATGACTCCCTCCCGCTATCTCGTCGCTCGTCTGGCACAAGCTTTCGGCTACTACCGGAAGTCCATCCGCATGTCGGAAGCCGCCAGCGAGATGCACCTGCTGCGGGAGTCCGAGGCCTACTTGGGGTCCATCGTCTGGCAGAGTGTCGATGGCATTGAGGCCCTCTCGGTGGAATACTGGAACCTCCGCAAGCTGATCAAGGAACGTGACGAGGTCCGCAACAAGCTGGCGCTCTGCCAGGAAAAACTCGACCGCGCCCACCAGGAGCGCGCCGAAATGCTCACCAACACGCCGGAGTTCAGCGAGGAGTTGATGAATGAGCGTGTTGCCTTGCTCAAGGAGATGGAGGATTACTCGATGCAGCGCGATCGGATCGTCGCCGAAGCGCGCGACGTGCGCCGCACCTACACCGGATTGAAAATGAAGCTCGAAGTGCTGGCCTCTGAATCCGCGACGTCACAAAACCTACCCGAGGAAACCGCCAAGGTGAAAACCCGCCTCCAGGAACTCAAGAACCGCTTTGCCGAACTGAAAGCCGAGCGCATCCGGGTCGGCAAGATGCTCGAGGAAGGCGACTCTAAAATCGATTTGCTCGACAAAAAACTCGACGAACAAAAGCAATTGAGGCGCGTCAAGGCATCCGCAGCGTTCCAGGTGATCGGCGAGGGCAACAAGGAGATTTCAAGCCTGCGGGCAGAGTCAGGACTGCTGGACACCCGGATGCGCCAGCTCTACGCGGAGATCGGACGCTACGTCAGCCGGAATGCCAACCGGGACCCCGCCTGCGCCGCCGCCGCCGCACCACATCACGGGCTGGTGGATGTGATGCGCGCGCTGCGCCGCTCCATCGCCCTCAACCACCGCCTTGCCGGAACCGCCTGATCGCCCGTCATTCGTCGTCGATCTCCAGACGTTTCGGTCGGCGCAGCGGAATACCCTCCTCGATGTCGCCGAGGTCCAGGCTGTCGAGCACGTTGGTCCGGCGACGCACCAGGCCCGGGGTGCTACTGGTGGCGGCGAACGCCGGCAGCTCGGAATGATAGGGATCATCGCCTAACAATGCGGGGGCCAGTGGTCTCACCGGCACCACGTCAAGCGCCGGCAGGTTGAGCACGCCCATCTCCCCGGAAGGCGTTTCCCCCAACCCACCGGAGTGCACGCTGCAAAACGCGATATTCTCACTGCCCGACCTGAAAAACTCGTCCACTCCGGTCGAGCGGGCGCGCACCCTGCCGCTTGCGGGATCCTCCGCATACTCCTGGCAATACTGGGTCGCACGCTGGCCGGATACGGAGCAAACCGGCAATTTGACGATATTCCCCGGTGCCCGGATCGCCTCGCCGCCAAACGATGGAGCGGCGGCATTCATCGCCGCCTGCCAGACCGGCATCGCCAGATCGCGGCTGAATGCCCCGGGATAAATCGGCTCTCCACTGGCATTGAGAAACCCCGTCCACACACCACAGGTGACCCGCTTGTTGTATCCCACAAACCAGCAGTCTCCGAAATCATGCGTGCTGCCACCTTTGGCCGCACCATAAAACGGACTCTCCAAGAGCCCTTCCAGCCCCCCCTTCGCACTGCCTCTCACAAGCGATCCCGCCAGCATGCTGTGAACCTGCCATGCGGTTGCCGGATCGATCACTTGTCGCGAAGCCACCCGCCTGTGCTCGCGGCGGTAGACGGTCCTGCCACGTTCATCGACGACACGTTCGAGAATGAAAAATTCCCCTGGCCCGAGTTTGCCGCCTTCGGGAAACACCGCCATCGCCCGCACCAGTTGCTTCAGGGACGCCTCTTCAAACCCAACGGCCACGCGTCGCAGCAGTTCCGCTTTTTCCATCGGCAGACCGAACACACATGCCATGTCCACCACCCGCTGCAGGCCCACCTGGTCGGACAACCGCACGGTGGCGGCGATCTTGGATTGCTCCAGTGCCGTGCGCGCGGTGATATTCCCCTGATAGACCGGTGATGCGGTCTCCATGCCCCACTCGCCCAGAATCCCCTCGCGCCCGCCGACCATCACCGAGCGGTTGTCCATCGCCTCATCCTCAACCATGCTGGCGGGAGTCATCCCGGACTCCATCGCCGCCGCATAGATGAACGGAAAAAACGCGGTCCCCAGCGGTTTCTTGCCCAACTCGATGAAGTCATACGGCACCTGGGCGTAATCCCTGCCGCCCACGTGGGCCAACACATCGCCGGTCTCGTGATCCACCATGAAAACCGCCCCTTGCAGGTATTCCGGCGGTTTGGCGGCCCCCTTGCGGTAATCGGCATGCTTCGGCATCCGGTAGCCGGGCCGTTTCTCAGCCCGTGCCAGGGTTTCCAACAGCTTTTTATAAGCCGCTTCCTGTGCCTCAGCCAGAATCGTGGTGTGGATCGTGAACCCGCCCGTAGCCAGCGCATCCTCGCCCAGCGCCGCCGTCACCGCCTCCGCCACCCGCTCGTAAAGATGGGTCGTGCCGCGCTGCAATGGCTTGGGGTTGAGCGAAAGCGGCAACTCCTGAAAGCGCCTCATATCGCGCTTTTTGATCATACCCTCCTCGTGCATCCGTTTCAGCACGTAGTTGCGGCCCTCAAGATTCGCCTCCGGATTGTTCAATGGCGAACGCCCGGTCGGATTCTTGATCAACGTGACCAACGAGGCACATTCGTGCGTTTTCAACTCCATGGGCTCTTTGCCGAAATAGCCGAGCGAGGCCGAACGGATTCCATAATACCCGCTGCCGAAGTAGATCCGGTTCAGATAGAACTCGAGAATCTCCCGCTTGCTGTAATGCCTTTCGATCCGCATCGCGAGGAACATCTCGACCAGCTTGCGCTGGATCGTATCCTCACCCCGTTGCACGGCCTGCTCTTTCAGGTTGTAGGCATTGCGCGCCAATTGCTGGGTGATCGTGCTGCCGCCCTGGGCTTTCCCCTGCGCGGTGAACTTCGCAGCACGGACCATTCCGATGAAATCCACTCCCCCATGGTTCATGAACCTCGAATCCTCACCCGCCATCAACGCGTTGATGAAAACCTCCGGCACCTTGTCGATCGGAATCACACTGCGGTTCTGGACGAAAATCCGCCCGATCTCCTTGCCGTTGCGATCAAGGATCAAACTGGGGATTTCCAGATCGTTGATCCGCTCCATGTCATACTCGGACTCGGCCCGGACGCGGTAATCCTGCGTAAGCCGCTCCACCACCAGAAACGCCACCCCCGCCGCCATCAATCCAAGGGAGACAAGCGCGAACCAAAGCCCTTTGCGCTTGTAAAATGGCCTGCGGCGGCTCTGGGTGTGGGTCGTTTTCGGAGTTTTAGCCATGTCGGATACGGATTCATCATCGCCTGCCGGGGCGATCACGCACGCACAGGACTACCCGATTGACGGGCCTGCGGCAATCCATTCGTTGTCCGGAGTTCTGGGTCGCCAAATCCGCCATCACGGGCCGATTCCGTTCCCGGATTTCATGGCAGCGGCGCTCTACCACCCGCAGCACGGCTACTACACCCGCGGTGCCCACCGTATCGGCCGCCACGGCGATTTTTTCACCAACGTCAGCGTGGGTCCGCTGTTCGGCAGCCTGTTGGCCCGCCGATTCCTCCGGCACTGGCGGGAATCCGGATCCCCCGGGTGCTGGCGCATCACCGAATGCGGCGCCCATGATGGAAGACTCGCCGCCGACATCCTTGCCGCAATACAAACCATCGATCCGGCCGCAGCCGCCGTTCTCGAATACACAATTTGCGAGCCTCTCCCCACACTCCAGGCCATACAGCGGGAAACCCTCCGCAACCAGCCCGGTAAAACCAGATTCGTCACACATCCGGCGGATCTCGCCGCCGATCCCCTGCCCGGCATCATTCACGGCAACGAGCTGTTAGATGCCCTGCCGTTCCATATCGTTGAATGGCGCGCCGGACGCTGGCACGAACTCGAAGTCGCGCTCGATGACTCGCAGTCATTTGTCTGGCACCCGCGTCCGGTCGACGATCCGGGGCTGGCGGACGCACTGGAGAAGTTGGGCACTGCATTTCCAGATGGGTACCGCACCGAAATCCGGCCGAGGTTCCGCGATTTCCTGGAACCCCATGTGCGCGGTCTCACGTCCGGAAGAAGCCTCATGATCTGGATCGATTATGGATTCGAACGTGCCGATTACTATCATCCGGATCGCATCAACGGCACGCTACGGACATTCCGCAACCACCGCGCGGCTGAAAACCCGCTCGTTTGCCCGGGCGAAACCGACATCACCGCCCACGTCGATTTCACAGCCGTGGCCGAGGCAGCGGCGGTTTTAGGCGGCACACCCGCCCCACTGCAAAGCCAGGGCACATGGCTCACCCGCATTGCCCGCGACTGGCTGCTGGCCCAGGAAGGAAACCCGGATCCCAAGTCCCTGCGCCAGTTCCAAACACTCACCCATCCGGCCCAGCTCGGCGCTTCTTTCCAGGTGTTTGAAGCGGCATTCTAGGACCTCTACAAGAGTCGTCACAGCCGGTCACGCGGGCAAGACCCTCGAAATCGCCGGGTGCGGCGAAAACACACGTGCCGCCACCTCCCTGACCTGTCCGGGAGTCAACGCCTGATAGATCGCCGCAAGCCGCCGGTGCTGGTCGGCCGGATGACCGAACAGTAGATCCAGCGCCACATGGCGGGCGGTTCCCGACAGCGATTGCTGCTGGAGCGCAAGCCCGCTGAGCACGGTCGAGCGGACCCGCTCGAAAGCTTCATCGGGGATTCCATGAGCGGCGATTTTGCCGATTTCGGAAAGCATTTCGCGGCAGGCGATCTCCTCCTGCTCCGGAGCGGTGGCGAGGTAGAATGTGAAGAGTCCCGTGTCGTAGCCCAGAAACTGGGTGGCCCCTACCTGATAGGCGAGACCGAGCTCCTCACGGATCCGGGTGAACAAAGGTCCGGCCATATCGGCGGCGTATTCCTGAATCATCGCCAGCGCATGGCGGTCGTCACCGCTTGCCGAGGCCCCCGGGAACCCGATCGCCAGCACCGCCTGCTTTTTCGGCAGCCTGGCGAGGCACTCAACCCCGGACGTGGCAGGGCTGGACGGCACGGGCCATGGTGCTCCCGCAGGCAGCGCACCCAGAAAATTGCCAAGCAGATCCAGAGCGGCGGAAGGATCGAAATCGCCCGCAACCGCCAAGGTGAGGTTGGCGGCGTTGAAATGCCGCGCGTGGTGTGCGGTGAGTGTCTCGCGGCCGAGGGCCGCCAGGCTTTCCAAAGTGCCCAGTGATTCCAGCCCGTATCCGGCACCGCCGAAAACCGCCTGGCGAAGCATGCGGAATCCGGTGTGCAGCGGGTCCTGCATGCCCTCCTCCAATGCGGCGAGCTGGCTGGCTTTCTCGCGCTGGATCGCCTCTTCCGGAAAACCTGGCGACGTGATGACATCCGCAAACACCCCGATGAGAGTGGCGATGTCGGACGCGAGTCCGCCGACCTGGACGAGCAGCGCGTTGTTGCCCGCCGCCGCGTTGATGCTCGCCCCGAGCGACTCAAGCGTGATGGCGATCTCGTCCGCGCTGCGGGTCGCGGTTCCCTTGGGCAGGGTGGCCGCCAACAACTGGTTCACCCCGGATGTGGCGGCTGTCTCGGACGGCAACCCGGCGCGCACAGCGGCCTGAAGGCGCACCAATGGAACGCGGTGGTCCGGAATCAGCGCGATCCGGAGTCCATTGGGCAGCGTGTGAACCGTGATCTCCTCGCGCTGGCGGCGGATTTTTCCGGCCCGCGCCGGAGCAGCCGGTTCCAAGGGATCCAGAATCGTCAGCGACAGCCTCGCATCCGAAAGCCATGCGGCGGCACGACGGATGTCCTCCACCGCAACCTTCTGGATGGCAGCAACGTGCAGGCGGGTGAAATCCAGATTGCGCGCCTCGTGCCAGTTCGACGCCAGATCGGAGGCGCGACCCGAGGCGGTGGTGAGCGTCTGGAACTGGCTGGCGGCAATTTGCCGCTTCGCCCTTGCCAGGTCGTCCTCGAGCGCCGAATCGCGCAGGGTCGCGAGCTCATGCTGGATCGCATCTATCAGAATATCGCGCTTTTCAGGATCGGCCTCCGCGCTGATGGAGAAAAGCCCCTCGCGGCCGGGTCCGGTCCATGAAAACGAGGAAATCTCCAGTGCCAGTCCGCGCCGCTCACGCAGCGTGCGGTGCAGCCGTGAGGAGCGGCCGCGACCGAGGATCGCCGCCAGCACATCGAACGCGGGAGCATCCGGATGCTCCAGAGCGGGCATTTTCCATGTCAGCGAGATCCGGCTGCTCGGGACGGCGAAGGTTTCCCGCGCGCGGCGCGGGGCGATTTGTGACGGATCGATGGCAACCACCGGTTCGCGTCCGCATCCGGGTTGGCAATCCGCAGTCAGGGCAGCAACCATATCGCGGATCTCATCCGGGTGAAAATCACCGGAGATCACCATGAAGCACCGGTCGGTCGTGTAGCGGGCCTTGTGATAATCGGTCAGATCCCGATGGCGGGTCGCATCAAACAGATGACGGTGTCCGATGACCGGGTGGCGGCGGGGATCAAGCCGGAACGCGGTGGAAAACAGCAACTGGCTGGCCACCTGATCCGGGTTGTCGAGCCCCATGTCGATCTCCCGGCGGATCACGTCCTTTTCCTTTTCAAACTCGGACTCGGGAATCAGCGGAAAAAACACCAGACCGGTGAGACATTGCAAAAATACCGGCAACGATGACGACGGCCCGTCAATGAAATACACCGTGCGGTCAAAACTGGTATAGGCATTCCAATGTCCTCCCGCTCCCTGGACGACACCCGCAAGTTCGTCCGCGCTGAAATCGCGGGTTCCCTTGAAAACCATGTGCTCAAGAAAATGTGAAATCCCTGCACCAAGGAACCGGTCTTCGTGCATGCTGCCGGTCTCCACCCACAGCTGGGCACTGACCACAGGCGCTGCGGGATCAGGATCAAGGATCAGGGTCAAGCCGTTCGGCAGGGTCTCAACAGTGGCGGTGGTGGCGGGGTATTCCATGAATTTCCTACTTGGCTCGTTGGCGTGGCGGCGTGTAGAGCATTGGCATGCAAAAATGGATCGTCGCGGGATTGGTGGCAATCGTGATCTTCTGTGTGGGTGGCTGGTTCGCCATCAAGGCCTACAAGCAGAACCGACCCCATCCGGTCTGGGTCGAACTCGCGATCAACCCGAAGCTGCCGACCAAGCAACGCGACGAAACGATCGGGATGCTCATGGAAAAACTGAGGGACCGCAGGATCCTGGAACAAGTAAGCCGTGACGTGGGATTGAAGAGAAAATGGCAGCTTGCGACCGAGGATGCCGCCGTGGACGAAATCGCAAAGCGCCTGTTTGTCCGGCCTGGCGACACCCAGGGGAAAATCGGCAGGGTTCCCGCGCTCCACATCGGACTGAAAGGCAAACGCAAGGAAAGCGTGGTCACTGGCGAGGTCGCGGTGAGACTGATGCCCGAAGTGGTCAAAATCCTCCAGGCGGAAGACCAGGCGAATCCATGACGGGCCCCTCAGATGCGGGTGATGATCCTGTCCCTTTCGAAGCGGGCTTTCGGCATGCAGGCGTACTTGTCACCGGCTGACCGGTAACCGAGCGCGCAGGCGACAACGGTGGCGTAGCCGCTGCCTTCCAGCCCCAAAATACGGTCGTAACCCGAATTGCTGATTCCCTCCATCGGGCATGAATCAATCCCAAGCGCGGCGGCAGCGGTCATCAACTGCCCGAGCGCGATGTAAACCTGCCGGACGTTCCATGCGTGCCGCTCCTCATGGCTCATCCGCTCGGCGAATCCGACAATCATCCCTTTCAACGGTGCGACAGACTCGACCGTTTGCCCCTGAACCTCCGCCATGCGCGCGATCCATGCATCAATGTCATCCATCGTCAGATCGGTCCGCGAGGTGAGAACCAGAAAATGCGATGCGTCAGTGACCTGCGGCTGGTTCCATGATTCGGGAAGCAGCCTGGCCCGGACCGAGGGATCCTCAACCACGATGAACTTCCATGGCTGCAGGCCGAATGATGACGGGGTGAGCACCAGCGACTCCTCGAGAACGTCCCAGATTTCCCCGGGGATTTTACGGGATGGGTCGAATTGCTTGGTGGCGTAGCGGAACCGGAGCGAGGCAAGAAGATCTTGGTGAGTCATGATGCGCGCACTATTGCGCATCCATCTCGAAAGGCAAGGAGACCGATGGAAAATCCTTGAGGGTGAGGCTGAAAACCACTCCCGTCTCCGTCTCGCGCCGGTTGTCCCGGTTGCTGATTCCGACCCCGGCCACCCAGTTGCCCAAGTCACGGTGCAGCGTGTATTGCTGCAATTCCAGCGTGCCGTCATCAAGTTCCAGCGTATGGCGTGAACCAACGCCCCAATTCTCGTTGATGCGGGTGTATGACTGGAACTGGATGCGGTTGGAGTCGGTCAGGTAGGGATGGCCATCCAGCAGCCGGTAGCCGATCGAGAACTCCATGCGGTCGTTTGGCATGAAATTCACATTGGTGTTGAACTCGTTGAATCCGGACCCGCCACCGCCGATGGGAAACTGGGTTTCCACATTGACTCCAAGCCACGGAAGCGGCTGCCAGCGGACGTCATTGTAAAGATTCGAGAAATTGCGGTCGCCCTCGGGATCATCGATGAACGCGTCCAGATAGGTATCAACATACAGCCACTCGTAGCTTTGGGCATCACGCTTGGTGAGAAAGCGGTTGCGCGCGCCCAAACGCAGCACATTCCAGCTTTGCATCTGGTCGATGGCGGTGAAACGAAGCGGGTCGATCGGCCGTGGCCGGGTCGTGGGTGTCAACCGGTCCACGCCGGGATCCCCGGGCGAAAAATCATCCGAAGAGACAATCGACCACGTGCCATACGGTTGGAACACATGCATCAGCCCGTCGAGCCCCAGCCGCCGGTTCTGATAGGAACCGAGCTCCCTGGAAAACTTCATGGACATCTCCACACCGGCATGCAGATGGGTCCGGCCGAAACCGTCCCGCGGCCCCTCGACCGTACCGTAGCGCGTGTAACCCAGTCCGGCCTCCGGTGTCACACTCAGGAAACCGCCCAACAGCATCGGCATGGAAAACTCCTGATAGGTGTGGAAACGGGCGTAATTCGAATCCAGCAACTGGGTGCGGATGGCCTCCCGTTTGGGATCACCCACAGGCAGTGCCAGAAGCTCCTCGGCCAACTGCCGCTCATAGCCACCAAGCTGGTTGAGATACTGCGCGGCAGCCGGATCTCCGGGAGCCATCGACATCAGCGGATCGACCGCTCCCCGCTGCATGAAATCCGGGGCCTTCTCGCCGATGTATCCCAGCGAAGTCGTCCCTTCATGCAGCACCGGCAGGCCGAAAAACGGCGCGCGCGCGCGGTCGTATGCGATCTCCGGGAGACGGCTGTCAGCCCGGTAGAAGTCATTGAGCTGATAGCGCATGTACATGGACAACAGCGATTGGTCGTCGCGCCGGTAGATCCCCAGTGTGTTGTCCGGTTCGGGGTCCGTGAGGTAGCGCTCCATTTCGAAGTCCTCGAGATAGTGGCGGTCGCTCAGCCAGGTGATGTTCGAGTCGATCCTCCAGTCGGCGTCATCGCCGAAATCCGGGGTGATCCGGTGTTTCAATTCCAGCTTGTAGCGGTCTTCGTTGACAAAGCCGCGGGGCACACCGGAACGCTCCGCTCCGGGGTCGAGGTCATTGAGGTAATAGGCGCTGAAGCCAGTGATTTCCTCGGGAAGCGCCAACCGCGTATCGGCCAGATCAACGCCGAAGCCGACACCACGCGACCCCCTGAGATCGAGGTTCCATCGGGACAGCAGCCAGGCCCCGGTGTTCTCGCCTGTCCGCGGATCTCGTTCGCCACCGAGCATGATTCCATAGGAATTGAGAAGATAGGGGCCCCAGTTCGATCGCGCACCGGGCACAAAATGGTATCCGAGCTCGCCCTTGAGCGGTTGGGAGAGATAAGGCAGCCAGAAAACCGGCGTGTCGCCGGCATAGACCTTGAGGTTTTTGAATACGATCTTCTCCTCGGGATGGATCGTGGTTTTTTTCGCCCTCAGCCAGAAGTTCGGAAACTGGGCGTCATGGGTCGTGATTCCGGCATCCGTGCCGACGAATACCTGCGAACCGTCGCCTTGCTCCTCCGCCGTGAATTTCCCTGATTCAAGGAGCAGCGGATCAATCGAAGCACGCAACCCGGAGGCGTCGAGGAATTTCCGCTCGTAATGATAGACCGCGCGATCCCCGCGCTGCATCATGTTGCCCTGATAGACAACAACGTTGCCTTCGAGGGTGGCGGTTTCGGCCTTGAAATCAACGACCACGCTGTCCGAAAAAATCTCCATGCCGTTGTCACCGGTGATTTTGACTCCGGGGCCGGCGTAGCGGACGCCGACATCCTTGATCACCTCGATGGTTCCGGTGCTGAAGATATTCAGCTGTTTTGGCATCTCCATCCCGACCAGTTCGGGCGGGCCAATGGGAATCTCGGGAGCCTCCACCGGGGCAATCGCATCTCCAAGCGGTGGCTCGCCAACCTCCGGGAGAACTTGTGCCACCAAAACGTGACTTGGCAGGCATAGGGACAGCGCAATGAACCGGACACCGAGATTGAACATCGCCGGAATAAGAAAACCAGCGCCCTGCGAAGTAAAGGCCGAAAGCAAGCCGACCAACCGCAAGCCGAAAATTCCGTTTTACCTGAAGGCGATGCGCGCCATGGTTCGTTCCATGGATCAACAGCCAAGGGCCATGATTGTCGGAGTGACGGGGTTCATCGGTCGGGGGCTGCCCGCGCTGCTGCGCGGACGCGGCCTCGCCTGCACCGGGGTGAGCCGCTCCGGAAGCGGCCGGATCGATGGCGTGGACCGCTGGCAGACGCCGGATTCCATGGATCCAAGCGGACACCAGGTGGTCATCAACCTTGCCGGTGAACCGATCAACCGCAGGTGGAACGCTCACAACAAGCGCCTTTTCCACCAAAGCAGGATCGGTGCCACCCGGCGCATCATCGAGACCATCCGCCAAGTCCCGCCAACCGAGCGCCCAAAAGCCCTGGTCAATGCCTCAGCCATTGGTATCTATGGGGATGGCGGTGACCAATGGCTGGATGAGTCTTCTCCCCCGGGTGCGGGATATCTGGCGGACTTGTGCGACGAATGGGAAAAAACGGCCCAGGAAGCGGCGGCTCTGGGACTCCGTGTGGCGATGCCACGCACCGGAATCGTCCTCGGCCGTGACGGCGCGGCATTCCGCCAGCTGCGGATGGTTTTCAAGTCGGGCATCGGCGGCAGACTCGGATCCGGCAGGCAATGGATGCCATGGATCCACATCGATGACATGCGGGCGGCGATCGTTCATGCGGCCTGCTCGGAAACGATGAGCGGCCCGTTCAATGGCTGCGCCCCCAACCCGGTGCGCAACATTGATTTCACCCGGAAATTCGCCGCAGCTCTGCACCGGCCGGTGATCTTCCCGGTTCCGGGCTGGGCGCTCAAGCTCGCACTCGGCGGATTTGGCGGCGCGTTGTTGGCCGGACAGAGGGCACGGCCTGGCGCGCTGCTCGCGGACGGTTTTCGGTTTCAATACCCGACTCTGGAATCCGCCCTCGCGGAATTGCTGTCCCGGTCAGCTCGCACTGGATAATGCGACCGGCGAATCACCGGGAGACATGATTTTTCGCCGCTTGCCATGGCGCGACTTCCTTGCAAGGCTGGTTGCGGATCAAGGGGCCGATATTACCGGCAATTCCATTTCTCCATTCCAATACACATTCATGAAATCCCGCCTCCCAGCCGCTCTGATGCTCGCAGCCGCGATGCACGCATCACATGGAATCCAGACTGCCGCCGCCCAGGGCGGATCCGGCCCGGTCGAAGTCAACGGAATCGCCGCGAAGGTGAACGGCCAGGTGATCACCAAACATCAGGTCACGTTTCTGTTGGGACCCACCTTCGCCCAGCTCAGCACCAAATACCCGCGGCGTGGGCCACAATTCGAGGCCGAGTTCAAAAAGGCCCGCGAGGAGGTCATCCAGGAACTGGTCGACAGGCAGATCATCCTCGACGAATTCAAACAGCTTGGCGCGTCCGTCAAACCCTACCTCATCGATCAGGAGATCAAGCGCCAGATGTATGAGCTTTACAACGGCAACGAGGAAAAGTTCCGCGAAGAACTGAAACGCAGCCGCATCACGATGGAAGGATATCGCGAAATGACCCGCGAGAAAATGGTGGTGCAGTCGATGCGCAGCCAGCAGTTTTCCGACGCCCCGCCGCCGCTGCCCGGCGAAATCCAGGCGGAATACGACGAGGTCAAAAACACCCTGCGCGACACCTCGAAGGATGTGATTTCATTCCAGAAAATCTTTATTCCGGCATCCGATGCCCAGAATCCGGCAGCCACTCCGGAAACCCAGTTGTCACTGGCGGAAGACATCGCCAAGCAACTCAAGGATGGGGCCGATTTCACGGAGCTTGCCAAAGAACATTCCAAAGACGCTTTCGCCGAACAAGGTGGCCTCCAGGAAGACATCCCGCGCACCGATCTTTCACCGGAATTCGCGGCCATCATTTTCGACACCCCGGAAGGCAAGGTCGAAGGCCCCCTGCTCGACCCTCAGGGATTCACCATCGTCAAGCCTGTCAAAGTCAAACTCGGCCCGCCACCACCGCTTTCCGAAGTCCGCAAAATGATTGAGGAGCGGGTCCGCAGGAAGAAAACCTCGGCACAATTCAACCGTTGGATGGATGTCCGCAGAAAACGCGCGATCATCGACATCAGGAATTGATCGGATCGCTTTCGCAAATCGGCCGGCTTGGCGTAAACGCAGCCGAACGCTATTCCATGCGATAAATCCCATGCGTGCGGATCCAACGGTCCAACTGCGGATCCAGCCATGGGTGCGGCCCGGCATCACCATTTGAAATCGACTCACGAATGGCCGTGGCCGATGCCGGATGGCTGGCATCAATGGCATGAAGACGGTATCCGGCCCTGGGCGCAGGTTTGGACCCGCGGGAAAAAACCACAAACTCCACGCAGGCCGCAAGACGTTCCGGCTCTCTCCACTGCGGCAGCACGTCCCACTGGTCCGCTCCCATGATCCAAAACAACCTGTCCGCGGGAAATTTCCCCCTCATCGCCTCCGCGGTCTGCCAGGAATAGGACGGTCCTTCGCACAATGCTTCGAAATCATCGACCACCGCCCAAGGCAGACATCGCGTGGCAATCCGCAACATTTCCAGGCGGTCCGCAGCATCTGTGGGTTCGCTGCCCAGCTTGTGCGGTGAGATCCGGCATGGCAGAAACCTCACCTCGTCCAGCCCCAGCTCCCTGCGTGCCACATCCGCCAGGTGGATGTGCCCCACATGAACGGGATCAAAGGTGCCGCCGAATAGTCCGATGCTGCGGGGCGCGTTCATGACATGATGTGGCGTCCGGAATCCGCTGCTTAGAAAAGCATCTCCTGGGCGCTGTCGTCAGCGCGCGTGCGTGACGGCCCGGCCAACAAGGCATCAATGCGGACCAGCAAATCGAGCGATGGCACCTCGGAGCCATCCAGCAAGGTCCGGAGCCGGACCCGCCAGGCATCCGGCGATCCGCCATTCTCCGCGGCAAGCACGGTCGCAACCTGCGTCAACCGGCCGCTCGCCATGAGCTGCCGGCCCGCACGCCGGAGCCAGGAATCGAAATAAGGCCGGTCAGGTTTGGGCGTGAACACAGCACCAGCATGCCTGCCACCAAACGCCGGGTCAAGATGACTCTCGTTGGATTGAAACGCAGCAGCCGCCACGCGCAAACCACCAGGTGTAAACCCGCATCGCAAGGGCGATACCGGCCGCATCAGAGGCCAGATCGATCAAATCCACCCAGTCGGATCCAAAACCAAACGCCAACTGGGCGAGTTCCATGCCAAGTACAAGCAGGACCGACATGCGGATCGCCGGACTCCTGCCAACCAACAACGCGAGAACCATCGAGGAGCCTGACCAGAGAAGCGTATGCAGCAACCACCGCGCCTGCGAAATCCTGAGCTTGATCCTCAGGAGCAGCGATCCCTCATCCTCAAGCTCCCCAGACGGCGTGACCATCTCCGAGGAAATACCACCCGGCGCATGGATCGCCGCCGCTGGCTCCTCATAGGTTTTGGGCTCGCCAAGAAAAAAACCACCCCAAAGCGGATGAATCGTATCCCACGGCCCGGGAATGATGAGGGAGAACACAATCACCAGCCCGACTCCTGACGCACAAAGCGCACGCAGTTCGGAAACGCCCGGCCATGAGCGCATCCATGCCCAGGCCCAAACCAGCCACGCGGCTGCCAGAAACCACTTCCCGATCTTCCAAAGCGCCCGTTCCCGCACAGGGGTGATCTGCAGATCCGCCAACTCGAAAGCACCGCTCCGCCCCAGATGCTCCAACCTCAAGGCAGGCACTGCGGGACCTGTCTCGGCATCAATGACAACGCATCTCGTCCTCCCTGTCTGGCTGCCACGAATCGACGCGACGTAATCGGTGTCCGCTTTCTCCCCGCCCGGCCTGCCATGCCACTCGATCAGGAAACGACCGTCCTCCCATTTTTTACTGCCTGGCTCAAGGTCTTGGGATGACAGACGGTAACGCAGCTGGACAAATTGCAGCGCCTTGACATCCGGAATGGCAAGCCGCACGGCGATCTTGCCCTCCCCTTCTCCCCGGTTCAACCGGAGCGATGGATTTCCCGCTGTTCCAGACCACCGGATTCCCGGAGCTTCCGGCACCTCTGCCCGCAAATCCGCCAAGCTACATGGCCCGGTATCCGGCACTCTTTCGAAGCGGAATGACCACAGGCCATGAACGGCGGCCACGAGGGCAAGGAACGATCCGACCAGATAAGCACGGCGCATGGCGCCCGCGAAATCACCATGTCACCCTGCAAATGCCAGCCTAAAAACAAACCGGCCCATCACATGGCGGACCTTGCAGGCCAAAATGATGCCGCCAAGGAGAATTCCTCCAATTTTCAATCTTTGTGAATTTTCAGCTTTAAGGGATTGATGCCCCGGAGATTCCAAGCCATCTTCCCTTGCCACTCCCCCCCGGGACTGAAATCTCAGACTCCATGGCCACCAGCAGACGACAGGCATTCCGCATCCAGATGCTCCAATTGACGGACGCGGTCCTCGTGTGCATCGCATTCTGGCTCGCCTGGCAGACACGTTACCTCATCTATCAATTTCAAGGCTGGAATGTTGAGGACTATGTGGTCAAGGAATCCATCACCTGGCTGCTGTTCATCGCCGCTCCCTTCACGCCGCTGATTCTCGAGCCCCTCGGATTTTACGACCGGATCCGCACCAAAAGCGCGGGTCTTGCGATCTCACAGTTGTTCCAGGCGCTCATCATCATCGCCTTGTTGGTAGGCCTGTTCGCCATCGCAGCCAAGGTCACGGGAACGCGCCGTCTGGTCGTCGGCCTCGGGTTTGTCTTCATTTTCATCCTCCTGCTCGCCCGCGACCGCTTCACTTCGATCTGGCTGCGGCGCAGGGCGCTGCGCACCGAAATCAAGGAACGCGTGATGATCGCGGGCACCGGCCTGGAAATGGATGAGCTCCTCGCTGAGTTCGATCCGGATATCGTCGCCCAGTGGCATGTGGTCGAACACTTCGATTTGAAAACCCGCGGCGTGGAGGAACTGTTCGCCATGCTCAAGGGACACTCCGTGGCCCGCGTGATCTTCGCCGCCAAGGAAATCGAGTTTGATAAGGTGGCACGCGCCGTAGAGGCCTGCGAGCTGCAGGGAGTTGAGGCATGGATCGCCGCATCGTTCATCCGCACCCAGATCGCCAGGCCGGTGTTTGACGCAGTGGGTGACAAACCGATGCTGGTGCTGCGGTCCACCCCCGAACTTTCATGGGAGCTGCTCTGCAAGGATGTGCTGGACCGCATGGGCGCCCTCCTCGTGATCATCTTCAGCTCGCCGTTGTGGTTGGTCGCGGCCGTCGGCATCCGCATCAAAAGCCCCGGCGCTCCGGTGTTCTTCTCACAGATGCGCGCCGGCAGATACGGCCGCCCGTTCCGGATGTGGAAGTTCCGCACCATGGTCGCCAATGCCGAGCAAATGCTGGACCAGATCAAGCAGGACCATGGCAACCAGATGGAAGGCCCGGTCTTCAAACTCGACAACGACCCGCGCATTTTCCCCTTCGGCGCGTTCCTCCGGAAATTCAGCATCGATGAACTGCCCCAACTCCTCAATGTGGTCAAAGGCGACATGAGCCTCGTCGGACCGCGGCCGCTGCCCCTCTATGAAGTCGAGGCGTTCTGCGACATCTCCCACCGCAGGCGCCTCAGCGTGAAACCCGGCGTCACCTGTGAGTGGCAGGCCAGCGGCAGAAACAAAATCAGCAGCTTCGAGGAGTGGGTGGAAATGGACCTGCGCTACATCGACAACTGGTCGCTCTGGCTCGACACCAAGATTCTTCTGCGAACGATTCCCGCCGTGCTGTTCGGCAAGGGAGCGAAATGAATGGCAGGCGGGCCGAAAGAACCGGCGGTTTTCAGCCAAAGGCCTTGAGAAATCCCACCTCGATGGCGAGTGCCTCGAAGGCATTGGTTTCAAGGGTGCGGCGCAGCGAATCCAGCGCCTGCATCCGCTGCAGCAGGCGGATCTCGGTTTCCTTCTCTGCGATGGGACGCAGCGTTCGGGCGGAATCCGGGAAATCAAGGCCAGTGGAGTTCACCCGGAGCCGCAGCAGATCCGCCATCCATGCCATCAGCACATCAAAGAGGCGGTTCCGCGCGTCCAGATACTCCGCCTCGGCGGCCGCCTTGTGAAACTCCTCGCGCGTCTTCAGCCAGACCCCGTCCGTCCCATCCTTGTAGGCGGCCGATTCCTCTTTCTCCGCAGCCTTCGCCTCACTCTCGGCGGTCTCGCGGATTCGCGCCAGAAAGCCGGTGAAAACCGCCTTCAGTTGGAGCGCCGCCACCGGCGTGCCGAAGCCCCGCGTCGCCGCATGGTTGAGCGCGGCGACCAGCTCCGCACCGCCCTCCGCCAGCAGCGCGCGACCACCTAACAAAGGAATCCGGACGCAGCGCGAGAGAATCGTCGGCAACAGCCGCTGCGGGTTGGCCGTCAGCAGCAGCAACAAGGTGTTTTGCGGCGGTTCCTCCAGTGTTTTCAAAAAAGCGTTGGCAGCCTGGTCGCTCATGCGGTCGGCCTCGGTGATGACACCCACTTTGCACGCGCCACCCGGTGCGGCGAGGTGGAGTGTCTGTTCCAAATCACGGATTTCCTCCACGCCGATGCGGCGGGATTTCATCCGCGGCCGGACGATCCGGACCCATCCGCTTTCAAGTTCATCCAACGGCGGGGTGACTTCCACCACCGGCTCGCCGAACAAATCCATGCCGCCGGATCCGCTTCCGCCACTGACCATTTGGACCAGCCGCGCGGCGAGTTCTTCCTTGCCCGAGCCATGGGCACCACTGATCAGGAATGCATGCGCCAGCCGGCCACGCTCATGCGCGGAAGAGACCAATTCATACGCCCGGGTTGCGGAATACGCCATGCGCGGCCATCGTCTCCGTCATCCCCGGCTAGGCAATCCGAAAACGAGCGACCCGCTGATTTCGCATGGCGCATTCCACACCGGACCGATCAGAAGGCCCAGGACGCCGCGGCATAGGCAAACCGGCCCGCACCCGGAATTCGCTCGCCAACGTCGAGATCACCGCCCCCCACCCGGTTTACGCCTCCGAGGTGATCCGCATACCGCTTGTCCAGGAGGTTTTCCACACCCACCTCGACCCGCAGCACCGATGAAAACGTCCGCGCAATCCGCAGGTTGAGGATGCCATAGCCGGGGCTCGGCTGTTCGTCCTGCATTTCCGAAACCCGGTTCTGCGCAGCTGCCCACACCCATTCGAGATGGTTCTCCCATTTGTCATGTTCATATCCGAAATCGAACATGCCTCTCAACGGGGCGATCCGATAGAGATCCCCGCCGCTTTCCCTGTTGCGCCCGCGGACATGGCTCACACTTGCATCCAGAGTGAACCCGTTCCCGGCATCGTAGCCGCCGCTCGTTTCAAACCCGTAGAGTTCGGCGCGATCGATGTTCTGATACTGGAGCACCGGTTTCCCCGCGGACATCCGGCTGATCGGCATGCCCTGGATGTAATCCGAGACACTTTGATAGAACGGAGTCACTCCCGCATGCCACTTGTCGCCCTTGCGCGTGAATTCCAAGGCCACCTGGAACGAGGTCTCGGGATCGAGATCCAGGTTTCCCAGATACGTCCTACCGTCCGCCAACCCGGCGCTGGCGTTGAGCGGCGTCCACAAATACCTTTCCACCAGCGATGGCGCGCGGTTTTTCATGGCAACGGCCAGCTCGATCCCCGTCCGCTCGTCCGGAGTGAAGCGCAGCGCGGCGGTCGCATCCACCATCACATCGGTGAAGGAACGGTCAGCACGGTTGAACGCGTCCATGTCATTCATGATCGCACCCATGTTCATGATTTCGTTGCCCACCTTGTCCGCGTCGCTGAAGACGACATCGGCGCGGATCCCCACGCGGGACACCCATTGCGACGAATGCTTTTGCTCCCACTCGGCATAGGCACCCACCCGGCCGCGCCGGTTGTCGGCGAAGGTATCGCGCCGCAATCCACTGTCGCGCGCCACTTGCTCCGCCTCGAACTCGTTGCGGTGGAGATCAACCCCCACCCGCAGCAGGTTCTCGCCGCGCGGCAGGGTGACATCCCCCCGCCAGCCGAAGTCACGGCTGGCCGATGGAGATTCCATGGCCATGCCCGCCACGGGACGCAGCGAGTCATTGTCCATGAGGTGGTCGATGTCATGGACATAAAAGCGGTTTTCAACCGATCCCCACCCGTAGGTTTCCTGATGGGTGAATCCGAAGCGCCAGGCATCATCCTTGATCATGTCCATCGGCAACGCGGGTGTCCCTGAATCACGGGTCGCGGAAAACCCGGCGTCCACCGCAATGTAGCCACCGGCCGTCCTCCATGCACCCGTGAGGCCATGACGCATGATTTCATATCCGCTGGCGCTGACACGTCCGCCGGGATACCTCAGATCATCCGCAGTCGCACCGTAACCGCGGTATTGCAGGCTGCCATCTCCCGATGCAACGGTGAGATCCGCATTGAGCACAAGCGCGTCCTGACTGCCCAGAAACGAAGCTCCCAGGGTCCCCTTGGTGAGAATCCGGTCTCCATCGGCAAAAAGCGGTGCCGCGCTCTTGACGGACATGGCCCCGCCAATGTGATCACCGCCCGCGCTGACTGGTGAAATCCCCGCAAACCACTCGATGAGATCGCCGCCGACGGGACCCGCATAATGCAGCGGAGGATCCATGTGGTTGGGACAAGCGGGCGTGATGGTCATGCCATCGACGCGCACGGCGACGCGGTCGCCCGAGAGCCCCCGCAGTTGGAGGATCCCGGTTTGCGAACCGTTGCGCACAATCGCAGCGCCGGGAAGATGCCTGACCAGAGCGGCGGCGTCAGTCGCGCGCAGGGAATCCGCGCCGACCGGGGTTTCGCCCGGCTGCAGGGTCCGGGTCAGACTTCCCGCCCTGACATAGAGCGGTTCAAGCGTCCGGATCGCGTCCTGCGCCAGACAGTGATGGAAAAGTCCGCACCACAGAGTGGTCGCGGCAGGAAGACAATGGAAGTATTTCATGGGGTATTATTTGTTAGATAACATCAAAATGCAGACACGCTCGCATGAGCCTGTCTTGAATCGGGGAGCGCACGCATCTTGCGTGCTTCCTTGCGCATCCTGCACAAGGGCTGTTCCCCCAGGAGCGCAAGGCGCGACCTGGAACGTCATGTTTCAGACAGCCTTTATGGGCAAGATGAGTGCGAACAAGCTCCGGGCGGAACGCCCGGGCCACGTCATTTCAACCGACGACCGGGCAACCCACCTCAGGCGGCGGCGGTTCCGGCGAGTCCGCGCCCTTGCCTGAATCCCGCGCGACGCATGCGATCACGCTCACGGGGATGTCACGGCCGGAGATGTCCGGGACCCCCAGCATTTCGCCGGTGACCATGTCCGCCCATGCGAGGCGCGGCGGTTTTGCTGGCAACGGTTTTTCAGCCGGTTCGCGCGGTTGCTCCTGTCGGCGGATCTCATCGGCCTGTTTGCACAGTTTGCACGGATGTTTGCCATCGAAGGTCTCGATCACTCCGCGCTTCAAGCCCCGCTCCTGGGTGTAACTGGCGAGCATTTTCACCCATGCCACTTCCTGCACCAGCATCGCCGGACCCTGCATCAGCAGGATCAACGCGACTGCAGCCAGTCTGCGGATGATGGATTGGAAACCGGCCATGTGGTTGATGGATAAAGCTGGTGAACCTGCCATGCCCTTGCAAGTCAAAGGTCTTTTTTGCGGAAGAGCCACCAGGCGAAAACCAGGGGCAGCAATGTCCATAGCGACAATATGCCGGCACACAGCGAGATCCCCGCCACGGTGCCGAGCAGATCCTTCATCAACGCACCGGTATACCCCATCAGCGCGGACACATCCATCTGCAGCAGCACCACCACCCGGCCCAAGTCGATCGGATTGAGCGCGATCATCGCCATCGTCGGTTTCTCGAGCGGATAATCCTCGAAGGCGAACAAAACCAGCAGCATCAACCCGCCGTGCAACAGCGCGAAGTAAAACCACAGCAGCATCGCCATGCCCACACCGCGCGCCTTGTCACGCGTGGCCACCGCTCCCAGAAACGCCAGCGCCACGAACACCAGGGTGAGCACCAGCCCGACAGCCAGCAGGGTGAATCCCGTGGCGGTGGCCGCATAAAGCACCACCGGCAGGCCGATCCCCAGCACCAGGGCTCCGCACAAGGCCGTCGCCACCCCGAGATACTCACCGAACAGTATCGTCCCGCGCTTCAGCGGCTGGGAGGCGAGCAGTTCGATGAACTCGTAGGAATTGTAATAATGGATCGTTCCGAAGATCAGGCAAACCATCGGCACCACCAGCAGCACCAGGCTCAGCATGCCGATCAGCCCTTTCGACACATCTCCACCCAGGTTGAAAAGCCCGAACGACGCGGCAAGCAGGATCAGCGCATACGCAATAATGATGCGGCTGCGGATGATGTCGCGGATGACGTATTTGACGATCCTAAGCATCGGCGGATTCCCTCATGATTCTGGCAATGACCCGCCCGAGCTTCGGGTCGCCGTATTCTTCAAAAAGTTCGGCGATCGGCCGATAGAATCGAACCCGGCCGTCGATCAGGTAAAGCACGTCGCTCGTGATCTCATCGAGATCGCTCAGGATGTGCGAAGTCATCAGGATGAGCTTGTTTTTCGCGCGTTCCGCACGGACTTTCTCCTTGAGGATCTCCGCCGCCACCGGATCCAGACCGGCGGTCGGCTCGTCGAGAATCAGGATTTCCGGGTCGAACAGGAAGGCAAGGCAGGCGCTGAGCTTCTGCCGCATGCCACCCGACAAGGTGCGCGCCGTCTTGTGGGCCAGCTTGGCAATGCCAAAGGCTTCGATCAGATCCTCGTCGCTCCGCACATGCGATCCCCGGCGGATTTCCCGCATCATTTCGATGATCTGGCCGACCTTGAGATGATCCGGGAAACGCCCGATCTGCGGCATGTAGCCGATATTGCGGCGCGGCGCCGGGTTGCCAAGCAGGGATGTGCCGTCAAGCGTGATCCCTCCCTTGTCCGGAATGACCAGCCCGAGCACGCACTTGATGAAGGTGGTCTTGCCGGACCCGTTCGGCCCGATCAGCAGCACCGACTGCCCGCGCTCCATCGACACACTCACATCATCCAAGGCGCGCAGGCGACCGAAGGATTTGGTGAGGCTGCGGGAAACAAGCATGGGTAGAGACTCAAGACTTTATGACACAAGACGCAAGACATGATTGTGGCGGCAAACCAGTCGGAGCGATAGCGACTCTGCATGCATCGCGCAGCGCAATCCGGTTGGCCGAAGGCAATCTGCGACCGTCGAATCCGATGAAATATCAAACATGAGTGGCATGTCTCATTGTGGGAGAACCACCGCATCCACGACATGCACCAAGCCGTTGGATGCGGCAACCGTGCCGATGATGGTGGCGCTGTCGTTGATGACGACCTTGCCATCCTTGACCGCGATTTTGACAGATCCTCCACTTGCGGTGCCGATCGTGGCGCCATCCGTGAACCTCTCCTCGGGATACCCGCCGATCAGCACATGGTATTGGAGGATGTCCGCGAGCTTGTCCTTGTTCTCAGGCTTGAGCAGCTCGTCCAGGGTCCCTTCGGGCAGTTTGTCAAAAGCCTCGTTGGTGGGCGCGAATACGGTGAACGGCCCGGCGTTGGACAGCACATCCACGAGTTCGGCCGCCTTGACCGCCGCCACCAGGGTGGTGTGCGCCGCACTGCCTGCGGCGATTTTGACGATGTCCTTTTGCGAGACGTCGTCGGCTACGGCGGATTGCCCGACGGATGGCGCCCCATCGGATGCACCAGCGGCGGATTCATTTGGCGGGGCGTCGCACTGGCACAATGCGGCGGCCATGGCGGCACTTGTCAGAATGCGGATGGCGGACTGCGGGATCATGGTTTTTTTACGGGTTTGGGTTCTGGATGAAATGG
Source organism: uncultured Luteolibacter sp. (assembly GCA_964399305.1). Taxonomy (GTDB): domain Bacteria; phylum Verrucomicrobiota; class Verrucomicrobiia; order Verrucomicrobiales; family Akkermansiaceae; genus Luteolibacter. Next base: position 46,415 of record CAYNQJ010000001.1, on the reverse strand, counting down.
GACCGGATGGGGGCGCATCGCGGGACTCTCGTCCGCCACACGCTCGGGAGTGATCGATGGAAACGCCTTCTCTGCCTGGTCCAGCAGATGAACCACCGGACTGCGCAGCAACAGGACGGAGGATGGAATCCGGCCGACCACCACCGCATACAGGCTGACCGGGCGGAACGGCACGTCGCCGGTCCCGTCGCGCCGGAGGTCATAGCCCTCGTATTTGTCCCAGTAGTTGTTCTGGAACCGGTTGTTGTCGAGCTCGCCATCCGCGGCAATGTCAAACGAGTTGCCGCTGAAGTTGTTTCTCCGGTAAAGATTGTCCGAGCTGCTGCGCTGGATCTGGATGGCCCAGCCGTTTTCCGAAAACCGGTTGTTCTCGATCTTCATGCGGTTGGATCCGTGCATGGCAATGCCGGTCGAGTTGCGATCGAAGTTGTTGCCGGTGATGCTCCCGTCGGTCATGTCCTTGAGCATCAGTCCGTATGCGGAGCTGCCCCAGTTGTTGACGAAGTGGTTCGAACTCATTTCCACATGGCGGGTGTACATGACCGCCACGCCGGCTCCATTACGCTCGAAACGGTTGTGACGGTAGGCGCTGTCATGCGAAAACATGTAGTGCAATCCGTATCGCAGGTTGTCCTTCACCACGTTGTGCTCGATGAGCGACCCGGTGGCGAATTCCAGATAGATGCCGTCCCGGTGCGATCCCACCCGGTTGCGAAGGACCCGGATCTTCTCACAGGACCAGATGTGTATGCCGTTTCCGGACTCCTGCTCGCCGCCGGGCCTGCCGATGATGTCGTTGTCCTCGACCAGACAATCGCCCGCGTTGGCGAGAAAAACCGCGAAATTGCAGTTGCGGAACCGGTTTCCGCAGACCACCGCACGGCGGGTCCCCGCCAGTTTCACGCCCGCAAGGTCCTCAAGGGCGCTCACCCCGCTGTTGCGGATTTCAAACCCGCGGACGGAAACATCCGCCGCGGTGATTGTCATCACCTCGTGTTTCCCCGCGCCATCGAGCACCGGCCACCCATCGCCACGCAACATGACCGGCTTGTCCACCCTGATATTCCCTTCCTGATAGATTCCGGGATGGACGACAATCTCGTCACCTGTCGCGGCCGCCTCAATCGCCGCGCGGATTGTCGCATGCTCCCTCCCCTCACCGACATGAACCTCCGAGCCTGCCGCGACAGCGGACATCAGGCAAGGCAGCAGCAGCCGGTAATGCGGGTTCATGGTTTTCGGAATTCCGCCAGCACCTCGCCCCAGGCCGGATAGGCCGCTTCGCCGCCCAGGCCATCGCCCACGGCCGATGCCGCATGCTTGTCACCGAATGCCGCGATTCCGCTCCGCATCGGCGACCTGATACCGGCATGCTTCAGAAACACCGCGCTTTCCACATCGAGAAACCGGCCTTGTCCGTTGAAATCCACGACCAGGCGCCTCGCACCCGCATCGCCCGCATGCGGATCGCGACTGATGAACTCCACCATGCAGTTGATGTCATCAAACTTGTAAACCCTGCCTTTGCCGGTGATGAACTCGGAGCCGAACCGCTTGTCCACAATGGTCATGTTGCACTCGGCGCAGGAATCCTTGCCATACTCGATCGGCTGCGGCCCGCTGTCGCATCCGGGGAGAACGAAGATCACTGCCGGCATGATCGCAAATGGCAGCAACGCCGCCAATCCGCCAGCCTGCCACCGCATGCGGCGGGTCTTCCACCATTCCCATGCCAACAATGCCGTGGCCATGGCACCTGACACGATCATGACCCACCCGCCGGTATCCGGCCCCGAGTAGGCGGTGAAGTTGAGCAATGCCTTGTATCCCAGAATCGGCGGATCATAGCTCATCCCGGGCACGGAAATCGCCGCCTTCGGATCCAGATTGTGGCCGTAGTCATAACCCCACCGGTAAAAATCATAGACCCCGAGCGCTGCCGCAACAAACAACAGGACGACAAACACCTGCAGCATCACCCTCCGCCCGGTGATGACAGGCAGCAGCCCCATGAGGATCAGGAATCCCAGCGCATACCCCATGTACTGGAACTCGGGAAACATCTCTTCCTTGATCATCTTCATGCCGATGTAATGGTTCAGGCCGTTGATGATCTCGAAATCGCCGCTCAGATGATCCAGCCAGATCTTCATGTTGAGTCCCTCCGGATACTGCGGCGCCCACAACTGGATCTCCCACATCGGCAACCGGTATGCCGCAAGCATTGAAAGCACGGCGACGGCGAGCAGCATCCGGGTGACGAGGGATAAACGGTTCATGAGGGGATCATGTGGATGACTCGGGCGGAATGCCCGCGCCACGTCCTATTTCGGCGCACTGTCGCCAATCCCGAACTTGATGGGCACGTCGGAATCCGCCGGAGAAACACGGGCATATCCCTGCATTTCCTGGTGCAGTGCCGAACAGAAATCGGTGCAATAAAACGGCGAGATCCCAACACGGGTCGGCAGCCACTTCAGGGTCACGGTTTCACCGGGCATGATGAGCAGCTCGGAGTTTTTCCCACCCTTGACGGCAAAGCCGTGCGGCACGTCCCAATCCTGTTCGAGATTGGTGACATGGAAGTACACCTCATCGCCGATCTTGATGCCCTCGATGTTGTCCGGCGCAAGATGCGACCTGATCGCGGTCATGTACACATGCACCACCTTGCCATCCCGCACCACACGGGCATCCTTCTCGCTCTTGGTGGCGTAGGGATGCTGGTTCTCCTCCAGCTTGTATATCTTTTTCGAGCGCGGCTCGATCAACGCGGCTGGAATCGCCTCGGCATAGTGGGGCTCACCCACCGTCGGGAAATCCAGCAGCAACTTGATCTTGTCGCCCGAGATGTCATACAATTGCGCCGACTGTGTGAGCTCCGGCCCGGTCGGCAGGTAGCGGTCCTTGGTGATCTTGTTGTAGGCGATGGCATATTTGCCATGCGGTTTGGCGGTGCAGCCGCCGGGAATGGTCATGTGGCCGACCGAATAGAATGTCGGGGACCGGTCCACGACCTCGAGCGTCTCGATGTTCCATTTGACGATCTCCGAAGTGACGAACATCGATGTGTAGGCGAACCCCTTGCCGTCGAACTCGGTGTGCAACGGACCAAGCCCCGGCTTTTTGACCTCGCCGTGGAGGACCGACTCATACTTGAGCACCGGAATGCCATGGAAGTCCCCTTCGTGATCCTTGGCTGCGATCGCAGCCTGCATCTTGTCGAACGAGAAGACCGGAATCAGCGCCGCCAGCTTGCCACTGCCGATGATATAGCTCCCCGTCGGATCGGTGTCGCAGCCGTGCGGCGATTTCGGACATGGCATGAAATAAACCATGTCCGGCAGCTCCTTGGGATCGAGGATGATGACTTCCTCCTCGACGGTTGACTCCGTGCTGTGGGTTTTTTCGTTCCAGACGTGATGAAGGTGCTTGTTGCGTGATTTGCGGCCCTTGCCGGCCTTGATGTATTCCTCGCACTTCTTCCAGTTGATCGCGCCGATGAAGTCCTTGTCCTTCTGCGAGGCATTCACTTCCAGCAATGTGTGCGCAAGCTCGCTGTTGTAGCAGGAGAAGAACATCCATCCGTGCGACTTGCCTTTGCCGGCGCGGGCAAGGTCGATGTCGATCCCGGGCAGCAGGATCTGGAAGGCGACCTTCATCCGCCCGGTGTCCGGAGCCACCGAGATCATGCTGAAGGTGCTCCTGAAGTTCTCCTTGAAGGTGGAAATCGGCACGTCCGGATTGGATCCCTCATCGTCGAGCGGATAGGCAAACCGCGTGCCGGCCACGATGTATTCCGAGTTCTCGGTGATGAACGGCGACGAGTGGTTTCCCGAACTGTTGGGAATCTCCAGAATCTCCTCGGTGCGGAAGGTTTCCGTGCTGATCCGCGCCACACGGGGCGTGTTGTTGGCGTTGGCGAACACCCAGCGGCCATCGTGTTCCCCCTTGGTTTGCGAAAGCGCCAGGTGGTGCTGGTCATCCCATGGCTCGTAGCCGGCGGAGGTCTCAAGCATCGCCTTGGTCTCCTCGCTGTATCCCCAGCCGGACTCCGGGTGTGCGGCGAATACGGGGATCTGCCGGAACAGACGGCCGGATGGCAAACCGTAAACCGAAACGTTGCCGCTGAAACCGCCGGACACGAAGTTGTACATTTCATCCTTCTGGCCCGGTGCGACATAGACCTTCTCCGCTGTCCCGCTTTCAACCTTCTGGATGAGGCCCTTCGGTTTGCAGCCGATGGCGAGAACGGCGCCGGACAATGCCAGGATCGCCGCGACGACTTGTTGGGTTCTTGTTTTCATGGTAATTCGCGCGTGTTTGTTAGTCTGATCATTTCTCACCGTCGTTCTGACGCATGAACTCCAGCACCTCCCTGGCCTCCTGCTCGGTCATGTTCTGGTTGGGCATCCGCACCAGGCACATTTCCAGCAACTTCTGGGCCTCCTCATCGGTCTCCAGCATCATGTCCACATTGGTGATCATGTTCATGATCCATACCGGCTCGCGCCGCTTGGTCACACCGGCCCAGCCGGGACCCACCACCCGCGTCTCATCCAGCTTGTGACACGCAAGACACTTCATCTCATAGGCCGCCTTGCCTTTGGTCACCCACTCGGCATTGAGCGGATTGGTCAGCTCCACGGACTCGATTTTCTTGCCGTGAACGACAGCGCTTGAGTCAACCAACTCCGCGGGTGTCGGAGACTCCGCCGCAGCCTTGCGTGCCTCTTCCTTGGAACCACACCCGACCGATACCGCGGCCAGCAGTGTGATGGACAAAATCAATTGTTTTTGTTTCATGGCGCATGTGGGGTTTGGGTCGGATATTCATGGGAGTATGAAATATACCCGATCCCGCGGAACGAGGCAACTTCACACCCGCACACGCGCCTAATCAAGAAAAATATTTCTTTATTTCTTTTTTGTGGCGTTATTCCGCATATTCCGCTACACGGGTGCATGTTGCGTTACGGAAAACTTGCAAGGCAGGCGGTGGCGGCGATGAGCTATTTGGCGGAACGCTACAGCCCGGATGCGGCGGCGGTTTCCTCATCAGAGGTTGGCCGGGTGAGGAAGATTCCGCCCGCGCTTGCGGCGAAGTTGCTCAGTGAGGCGGCATCAGCCGGCTTGACACGCGGGACGACCGGACCTGGAGGGGGCTACCGCCTGGCGATGCCGCCTGAAAAAATCCGCCTGGCGGATATTGTGAGCCTGTTCGAGCGCGATATGGAGGAATTCCCCTGCCCCTTTGGACCCGGGTGGTGTGGCAGAGGCAATCCCTGTCCGCTGCATGAGGACTTCCTGAAACTCGAGCAAGGCGGACAGAAGTTCCTGCATGAGACGACGCTCGCGGTCTTCACTAACAGAAACCGCGGTGCGGCGTGATCCCCGGAGACTGTCTGACGAATGACATTCCAGGTCGCGCTTTGCGCTCCGAGGGGAAGCCCATGCGCACAATGCGCAAGGAAGCACCCAGGATGCGCGCGCTGCCCATTTGAGCCAGACGCTCACGCGCCGCGACCCGCCTGGTGGCGCGAACATTGCCCCCTCGGCTTTTCCACCACTTCCTTGCGCAGCAGCATGCCCGCCAACGCGAACAGCCAGACGAGCGCGCCAAAAGCCCAGCTCCACGCCGCGTAAATGTGATGTGAAACACTCACTGCCGGGACGAAATCCGAAGTCACGCGTGTGGCAGCGGCCAGAACAAGCAGGCCGGTGGCCCAGCGCAGCCAGACGATTTTTCCTGATAGAAGGTCGTGCCGTCCGGCATGGCCTAGAATCACCCGGGTGGCCACGGCCATCGTCACCAGAGCGATGCCGGCGGCGAAAAACAAATGCATGGTTCCCATCCGCGCGCCGGGCTGGAGAAAGGTCGCCACACAACCCGCCACCAAGCCGCCAATCGCCCAGCGGATCGCGTTGCCCGGCGTGCTGGAAACCTTCGCCCTGCGGAAAACCGGAGTCTCCAGCGCGAACCACCCGGCCACCACCAGCGCGCGCAGCAGATGACCTGCGGCCACCTGCCCGTGAACCTCCAGCGCGAAGCTGGCAAACACCAGCAATCCGCAGCCGATCGAAGCATGAAACCTCTGCCACCAGCCCGGCGGTGGTGTCGGGGATTCATCGAACGAATGGCTGCTCGGCATGCCGAAAAACCGCGGCAACAGATACGGACCCACCCCTAACAAAGGAAGCAGCGGAAAACCCTGATAGAGCAACAGCTTCATCCAGGCCAGACCATGGGGTCCCAGCCAGAACCCGTGCCCCCTGGCGAGACAGGCGGATGCCACCGCCGCCCCGCCGACACCAGCGACCGCCAGCACGAAGCCCGGCGGCGGAACATCGCGCCTGCCCCCGAACCAACGCGCCAGCATCCCGGAGAAAAGCAGCAGGCAAAACATGCAAAACACCACATCCCCTGCCGCAACCCGGTTGGTCAACGCACAGGCCAACGCCGACACCCATAGGATCAGGACCGCGGAAAACTCCCACGAACTCCAGCCCCGCGTGCCACACAGCCGCGGAAACGCCGTGCCGAGAAATCCAGCGACAAACGCCCCCATGAAACCTTGCAGCATCACCCGCGGATGCGCGTCGCGCGGATAGAAACCGATCATTCCCGCATACAGCAACGGCCACATCATCACCCCGGCTATCCCCGCCAACATGCCCACTGGAAACATCAACCGGTAAGGCTCCTCCATCCACAAGCGCCAGATGTGCTTCATGCCCGGAGTCTCGGTTTCATCACTTCCCAAATCAAGAATAATCATTCTTTATTTGGTCGGGCAGAATGAAATTTCCCGGCATCAGGTGTTTCCCCTGCGGGAAATCGCCGCTATGCTCTGCCGATGCAGAACCCGGTTTCCGAAGAGAAGCTCGCCGACCTCGCCCGACGGATGGAGGCGCTTGGCATCGACGAGTCCAATCTGTTGGAAAAATTCGTCCGCGGCTCCGGCTCGGGAGGACAAAAGATCAACAAGACCTCGAACTGCGTGTTTCTCAAACACCTTCCAAGCGGCGTCTGCATCAAATGCCAGATGGACCGCTCGCGCGAAATGAACCGTTTCCTCGCAAGGCGCGAACTCTGCATCCAGCTCGAAACCATACGCGACGGCAAGGCCAGCGCCCGCAGCCAGGCAATCGAAAAAATGCGCCGTCAGAAACGCCAGCGCTCGCGGCGCTCGAAGCAGCGGTCCGTTGCAGACAAGCGGATGCTCTCCACGAAAAAATCGCTGCGAAAACCGCCGTCCGGCGAGTGAGTGCGATGATCAGGCGACCGCGCAAGCGCCGCGACGCTCCTCGTCACGAAGATAGCATCCGGGGTCGGAACCCCACAAATCGCCATCATTGCAGAAGGCCGCCCGCGTGCGGAACCCGCCGCCGCAAATGCCGAACCAGCGGCAATCCGCGCAGGGGCCGGTCATCCGCGCCTGACGCTCCTCCTGCGTGAGCAGGCCGATCGAACGGATCGATTCGAGGATTTCCGCGGATTCCGGATTCCCTCCCTCCCAGATGCGGGAGAACGGCATTTTCTTGACGTTACCGAGGATGATATCCTGCCAGAACTGGTCGGGGTGGACGTTGCCCTGGGTGTCGATGTTGGCAATCCCGCGGCCGGAGCTGTTGGCACCACCGCCATTCCACGCAAGCAGGCGTCGGGCTTCCTCAAGGTTCGGGTGGTTCTCCCTCTCCATCCTGACTAACAGATGCGCGCCATCGGCGGGCTGGGTGACGGTGAGCAGCTCGCGATCAACCCCTTGCTTGTGCCAGGACTCGACCCTTGCGATCAGGGTGTCGATGGCACCGCGCGCCTCATCGGCCCCGAGCACCTGCAGTTCGCTGCCGCGACCGGCGGGCACGAGATGATAGAAACAGACGCGCCGGATTTCCTGCTCTTCGATGAAATCGAGAATACGGTCGATGTTCTCCACATTGTGGCGGGTGAGCGTCAGGCGCAGGCCGGTCTTCTGGTCCACGTCGTGGCAGTTCTTGAATCCGCGCACGGCGGCATCAAAGGCACCTTCCTTGCGGCGGAACTGGTCGTGGATCTCGCCGATGCCATCGAGGGAGATTCCCACATACGCAACATCCGCCGCCTTGAGCAGCGCGGCTTTCTCCGGGGTGATCAGCGTGCCGTTGGTGGAAATCGTCAGCTTCAGTCCGGCTGCCGAAGCCATGTCCACCAGGTCGAAGAAATGCGGGTGGATCATCGGCTCGCCGCCGGAGAGCAACAGTGAGGGCACCTCGTATGCGGCGAGATCCCTGACCACCTCCTGCATCTGCTCCCAGGTCAGCTCGCCCGGGTATTGCATCGCGTTGGAGTCGGAATAGCAATGGACGCAACGCAGGTTGCAGGTGCGCGTGATGTTCCATACGGTGATCGGCTTGCGGGCACGAGCGGCGGTGGCGGATGCGTGGCCGCCTGCACCATGGCCGTAGCGGAGACCATCGGCGGGTTGCGCGACACCGGTCCAGAGTTTGGTGAGATTGATCATGGGGTTCGGAGCTTCGGGGGTTGTGGTTTTTCAGTTGGATCGATATGAAATCAGACAGCCATCTTCGGCTGATAGACGCAGGCCGGATCGGCGGCAAAGGGATCGCCGGTGACTCCGTAGGCACGGGAACGCGAACCTCCACACACGGTGCGGAACTCGCAGACACCGCACTTGCCGCCAAGCGCGTCGTTGTCGCGCAGCGAGACAAACAGCGGATGGTGGCGGTAAATCTCCACGGGGGAGGTGGTCTTGACGTTGCCACAGACCATCGGCAGGAATCCGCTCGGCGAAACCTCGCCAGTGTGCGATATGAACATCACACCCCGGCCATCACGGATCCCCAGAGGCGACCTCATCCCGGGCCGTGGAGCGGAAGCGCCGCCTCCCATCTTTTTCATGACCACCCGGCGGAAATGATGACCCTCGGTGGTTTTGACGGCGAACGGGGCCTTGCCAACCAATCCGGCCATGTCTTCGAACACCCGCTCGATATCCGCCGCGTCCGGCATATCCTTCAGCCCGGCACGCCCGGTCGGAACCAGCAGGAAAACACTCCACATCGCCGGCTTCAATTCAAACATCAGATTCTTGAAAGCCTCATACTCGTCCATGTTGCCACGGGTGAGCGTGGTGTTGATTTGCAAACTCAATCCCACATCATGCGCGCGGCGCACTGCTTCGATGGTGCGGTCAAACGTCCCCTCAACTCCACGGAAGGAATCGTGGGTCTCACGTGTTGCCCCGTCCAGGCTCAGCGACATCCGCTGCACACCGGCCGCCTTGAGATCGGCGAAGTCCACCTGCATCAACCGCTGCGTCGCCGACGGACTCAGGCCGACATGCAATCCCGCATCCGCAGCCTCACGAACGAGATCCAAAGCGTCACGCCGCATCAGGGGGTCCCCGCCGGTCAGGATCAACATCGGCGGCTTCCACTCGGCAAGCTGCCGGATCAACTCCAGCGATTGTGCGGTGTCCAATTCCTCCGGATGCCGCTTCGACTGCGCCTCCGCACGGCAATGGCTGCACGCCAGGGCACACGCACGCGTGATTTCCCAGAAAACCAGGAATGGCCGGTCATCAAAATCGTAATCCTCCATGGCAGGCATTTCAGCCGGACGAGGTGCGTGTGCGGTGTGCATGACGATGGAAATCAAGAGTAAAACATCGTGATTTGCTGCGCCTGATTTGATGAACTCTCCGCATTTTGGATGTCAAAATCATGGGTTTTCCCAGTAAAACCACGCATATTTTGTGATTCCGGCACGTTCGAACCCAGCGGTCCGGCACAATGGCGGCATGCAACCGCTGACTGCGGGATCCGCTGTTCATGGCTCGGATCTCAAGCCCACGACCCAGTCGGCAAGCGCGCCAATTTGTCCACGCGTCAATGTCTCGTGCCCCGGCATATCGGTTCCAGGCAAACCGAATTTGATGGCACGGGCGACGGCGGCGTGGGTTGCCGCATTACTTTCACGCTTTGCAGTCCAAACAAACGGGCCTTCCCGCAAATTCGCCGGCTTGCGCGAAAACCGGTCGGCAAGCACTCCGTTGCCGCGGCCCGTCTCTCCATGGCAGGCCGAACAGTGCCTCGCGAACAGTCGCTCTCCCTTGTCCGTGGGCTCTGACGGTTCCTGCGGTCTCCATGCCGCGGCACGCAGCCAAACATCCCCTGCCCGCTCTTTGCCAAGTGATGCCAGGTAGGCCACCAGATCATCACCACGTGCGTCATTGAAAAGATGCGTATACGAATCCATCGAACTGTCGGGCGCAAGCAAACGCGCATCCATGAAATGCGCCTTGAGCCATGCGGCCGAGCGGCGCGCACCCACGTTGGAAAGATCAGGCCCCTGCCTGCGGTTTCCAATCAGAACCGGCTCACCGGCCATCACGGCTTTGAGATCATCCGCGGCACCCCAGATCCGCTCGTCTTGCGAACCCGGGCGGATGTATTGTGAATGACAGTGAATGCACCCCTCGGCAACGTAAACCTGTCGACCGCGTTCGATCTGTGCCGCCGGTTTTATCCTGTCAGGATTTGTGACCGGGTGATGTCCGAACCATGCAGCTGATAGAATGGCCGCAGCCACCACCGGAGTCCGCCACCCGCCATTTCTCCCCCACCACCAGACACCGGACACCACCAAACCAGAAACCGCTAGAAACGCGACCGGCACCACATGCAGCGTCTGCGCCATGCCGATTCCGTTGGCGGATCCGATCCAACCCGCAACCCCGAAAAAAACCGCCGCCCTCCAAGCCGCCCGGCGATCACCACCACCGTCTCCGGGCCAACCCGCCCACACAACCAGAACCACGGAATACAACGAGACACCCGCGGGATACAACCATCCGGCCAGCGCCCGCGACGTATCCTGGTTCACCGCAACCGCCGCAAGCGCCAGAAGCCCCCATGCGACCAGCGGAATCACCCGCGATCCTCCTTTTTCCAGCCAGAGGCCGGCAACCCAGGCACATAGGAAATGAACGATGGCGTTGCGCCAGAGATGCTCCTCACCGATCCATGTGGCCTCCCTCATGTCCGCAGTGTGCTGGATGATGAAAAAAGCTGCGGAATCCAGCCACACCATCATCAGCATCACCAGCACCGCCGGCCACCACCGCGCCGCACCGCTCCATACGGACGCAGCTCTCGGCCCGCATTCCACAGGAACCACAAGCGCACCCGCGAATGCAAAGACCGCGCCCAGCCAAGACTGGGAAACCGGCCCTGCCGTAAACACCCACGGGACATTGCACAGCCCATAGGCCAATCCCGTCCCCACTCCCACATCCACCATGCGGCACCAACGCGGCAAAAGCGCCGCCATGGAAACCGTCGCGATCCCTATCGCAAGCCCCACAAGCATGCCGACCACCCACACAAGCGCGCCCGAGTGCGCATGGACAGCCGCACCCGCCGACACTCCGCCGGTGGCCATGGCGATTTTCACCAACCATGGCGAAGGCCCGCGCCATGCAGCGAGAAAACCACCCGCGATCCCACCTGCCGCCATCAATGCGAGAACCACCTTCTCACCTGCAAGCCCCATCCCCGACGACCGAAGCAGCTCAATGAATGAGAACTGGGCGAAGATCAAAAAGAACGCATACAGGAACGCCACACCGAGCATGCCCCGCAGCCTTAACAGATTCACTGCGGACCTCCCTTCGCCCAACCGGCTGCCAGAGCAGCGAACTGCGCCATGGCGACGACGAAGTCCGCAAGCGCCACCGTCATCCAAAGCCCGTCCAACGCGCCCTGCAGGATTTTGGCGGTCACAAAAACCGCGACCCACAAGCGAACGGTTCCGGTGAACCACCAGACCGGTTCGATCCAATCACGCCGCAGCAATGCGAGCCCGTAACACAAGCCCACCGATCCGATGAAAACCCCCATCCAGCTCAAAAAAACCAGCGCACTCGCCGGAACTTCTATACCTAGCAGACCCAGCACCAGCGCCGGAGCGAAAACCAGCAACAAACCGGTAAGCGCATCCATCGATCCGCACGCCAGATTCCACAGACATGTCCATGTGTCTCTTTTCATCATGGTTCTGTTCTTTTGAAAAACCAAAACACCGGCATGGCCATCATCACCGCGCCGCAGCCAAGGCGGACCGCAAGCACCGCGCTCCGCCACGCCGGTTGCTCAACCATCCACGAAACATCCGCACCCTCGCGCCACCCGCAATACGCCAGCGACACCACCATCCCCAGCGACGCACAGTGCCACAGGATCACGCTCGACCCGCCACCAAGCTCACGACGTCCTAACAACATCAGCAGCAGCGCGCAAAACGAGGTCGTGAACCCCGCCATCGCCAGATGGGAATGCGCCACCAATCCCTGGGTGAACTTGATCCGGTCAAGCAATCCCGGTTGATACATCAGAAACCCGGACACCACCAGCAATCCCCACCACAGCAAGGATGCCCGCCTCCAGATGACGCTGCCATCCGGCCATTGGAAACCCGCCCAGTCCCATGGCAGCAGCCACACCCATGGCAACAGAAACGCCATCGCCAGAATCTGCAGCGGATCGCGATGGGTCCCACCGGTGGATTCCGCAAAGCCGAACATCAGCCACGAAACCCCGAAGAAAATCCAGGTCCACCGCCCCGCCCTGCCACGCCCGGATGCCGCCGCCACCCGGGGAAGCAACAACATGAGCCCGACCACGAACAACGCCGATCCTAACAAACTCGCGCCTGTGGGACCACCCGTCGAGCGGTCCACCGGCGGATAAACAGCAGGCGATGCCGCATAGGCCAGCGACAACGGCACACACGCCAGAAAAACCAGGCCTGCCAGGCTCCAGCGCCGCTTGCTCACGCACCACCCCCCATGCAATTCGCGCCATGCGACAAGCAGCACCACCCACAACAGAATCTGGGCGGCGGCAAGCGCCCACAACGCAGCACCCGTCCAATCCAGGAATATCTTGCCCGATGTCCGGCCGGACAACCAATACCACACACCCACACACAGCGACAGCGACCACCCATGCACCGCAGCCACCGCCCATGGGCCCGCCACCTTGCTGCGATCGACCTCAAACACCCTCAACAGCAACGCCACCAGCGGCAATGAGGTCCACCCGTACAATTGCAAATTCAAATGAGCCGGCACCCACCGCCCGTAACCCAACACTCCCGCATCAAGGCTCGTGAACGTGAGCAGCATCGCCAGCCAAAGCCCGACACCATTGGCAACGATCCACCACGCCTGAGCATGTCGGCCAGCCACCGCAACGGCGGACCCGGCCTCCGCTTCCAGATCGGTGGCAATCGCATTCATGCAACGGGATCTTGGGAAACGATCGCACCATCGCGCATGCGCAGGACCCGGTCACAACGGCCCGCGATCCCGGGGTCGTGTGTGGCGATCACCATCGTCCGGCCGCGCGATCTCACCAAATCCAGCAAAAGCGCGAACACCGCGTCCCTGTTGCGCTCGTCCAACGCACCGGTCGGCTCGTCACACAACACCAGCTGCGGATCGTTCATCAAGGCCCGCACCAACGCCCCGCGCTGGCGCTCACCTCCGGACAACTCGCGCACGCGGCGGTCCAGCCGGTGATCCACACCGGTCGCCTCCGCCAGAGTGTGCAGCCGGTCCATCGCCGCACGACGCGCCAATCCCGACGCGACTGCCGGAACAAGACAGTTCTCCCGCAAGGTGAGGTCCGGCATCAGATGGTGGAACTGGAACACGTAGCCGATCTGATGGCGCAACAACCCGACCCTGGTCCTCTCCTCTCCCGCGGTCCGGCCCATGACACGGGCATGGCCGCCATCCGGAGTCTCCAGCCCGGAGATGATGTTCAGCAAGGTGGACTTCCCGCATCCCGACGATCCGCATAAGGCGACAATCTCGCCTTCCGCCGCCTCCATGGAAACTCCGCGCAACACCTCGATGCGCCCCTCATCAAAACTCTTTGTCACATCCCTGATTTCAACCAATGCCTTCATCGTGATGGTTCTATTCGAATCTGAGGGCACTCGCCGGGTTCAGCCGCGCCGCATAGCTCGCCGGATACATTGCTCCCGCCAGCGCGGTCACCACCGCAAGCACCGCCGCCCCGGCCAGTTCCCGCCAGCCAATGTGCGGATCAATGTATCCCTGAAGCTGCGGAACCGCCATCAGCACGCGCAATCCGGCCGCACAGATGGCCCAACCCGCCAGCGTGCCGATCAGACACACCAGCAGCGACTCGCCGAAAATCATCAGTGCGAGCTGCGCCCGCGAAAACCCGCACACCCTCGCGATGGCAAGTTCGCGGATCCGCCCGAAAACCGAAAGGATCATCGTGTTGGTCACGCTCAGACCGCCTAACAGAAATGCGCAACCTCCCACCACCCAGGCGGTGGTCTTCATGATCCGGAACTGCGAATAGCTGCGGCTGAATTCCTCGTTCTCCATCGCCAGCATCCGCGGATGGTTCGCGGAGACCCAACGCTTGACCTCGTCCGCCGGGGCTCCCTCGGAGAGTTTGACACTGACCACAGATGACAAACCCTCTTTGTGAAACGCCTCCTGGCAGGCGGCCAGAGGCATGAACACCCCGCCGTTCTCAAATCCGTTCTCCAACCTGACCACTCCGGCCACCGGGTAACGGTCCTGCCCGAGCTGGACCATCCCGTCATCGCCGGTCTCAAGGAAATCCGCAGCCCGCTCGCCGAGAACCACCGCCCGGCCGGCGGCGCGGAAATCATCCCGGCTACCCTTCAGCCATTCTCCCTTGGCGAGCCGCGGGTCCCCGGCTTCAATTCCGAAACACGTGATCACCGGACGCCCGGGCGAGGAGATCACCGCAAACAACACCGGCCTCGCCGAATCGACGAAGTCCTGCCCGCCAAGCTCTGCCGCCAGCTCAACCGGCACGTTGCTGAAAAACAGATCGGATACGTTCTTTTCGAAAACCACCATCTGCGAGTCGCTCCGCAGGATCCGCTCGAACATCTTCACCGCGCCTCCCAGCAGGCTGACCACGCTCAGCATCGTCGCCACCCCCAATGCGATCCCCGCCGCACCGATGGCGGTGCGCACGCGGTGACGCCGCAGGTTGGTCAGGATCATTCCAAGCAGGCCCATTTCGGTTCGCGATTTCTATCAATTAACCGGCCACCGAAAGCACACCGGCGCCCTCGGAAAGAATCGGCAGCGTAACCCTCAGCGGATCCAGCATACCCCAGCGCTCCCTGGGCCCCGGCAAGGACGCCTGCACCCGGTCGCCGCAGCGGCGGAGTTTCTTGAAACGCCGCAGGGTCTCCTGGAAACCCGCACTCATGATCATGTTGGGCCGCCCGAGCAGCTCGTCACGACCCGCGGTTTTTCCCGAATCCGACGATGAAAGCATGACATCCTTGAGGTCGTCGGCCACCTGATAGGCCACACCGCGCAGTGCCGCCAGGCGGTCGAGCCGCTCGATGTCGCGTTCGCTGCCGCGCCCGATGATCGCCGGCAGAACCAGCGTGAGCCGCAAGAGGTCCCCCGTCTTGCGCGCGGCCACCCGCTCCACTTCCGCAGGGTCGCGAAGATGTTCGGGGTTGGAAAGATCATGCGACTGCCCGCCGATCATGCCGATGGTGCCCAGCCGGTCCTCAACCCATCGCCCGGCACGCTCGCGACGCTCACGCCCGGCTCCCGCCATCGACTGCCACAGCAGACTGTATCCACGGTTGATCAATGCCAGCGCGGCAAGCGTGGCCACGGCTTCTCCATGAACGACATGCAGGCAGGGCCTGCCACGACGCTCCAGCGCATCGTCCATCCACGGCATGTCATCAAACACCAGCGACGCGATGTGCAGATACTCCACGCCACAGGCAAGCGCCCTCGCGGCTTCCCCGTCCAGCCCCATCTCAAGCGACATGAAATAGGCCGCGACAGCACGCGACATCGAACCCTGGTTCGATACGACATCGCGGATTGCCGCCGCAAGCCGCGGTTCACAGTTCCGGAGCCCGCCCATGCCGTTCGCCACGCAATGGGCCAGCATCGAACGCGTGCACTCCGATCTTTTCTTCCACCAGTCTTCCGAAGTCATGTTCCGTATGGTGCGGTGGTTATTGGATTTTCCCGACGATGTGGAACCGCACTTTCAGTTTGGGATCCACCGTCATCACCGCCATGGACCGGATGACCGGCAGATTGAAGTTGGTGTAGTCCAGGCCCGCCACCCCATCGATGGTCACCCAGTCACCATCCTTTTTGACCGTGTACGGAAAACTGATGTCCTTGGTCACTCCATGGATCACCAACTTGCCCATCGCATACGTCTTGCCGTCTTTCCCTTTCCAGCTTTTCTCAAAGGTGAACTTCCCGGCCGGATCCCCCTCCTTGAGCCACTTGATCATCTCCTTGTCCCGCTTGTCGTCGGCGGTTTTCAAATCCTTGAATTTCCAGTCCAGCTTGAACGTCGCGGGTTCCAATGTGCCGGCATTGCCTTCGGCCGTCGCCTTGTAATCGGCAAGCGTTCCGGTGAAGGCATGGCCGGTCGCACTGGCATCAACCTGAACCCGGCTCTTCTCCTTGTCCACCTTGATCGATTCGCCGGCGGATATCCCCGCCATCAGTCCGGCTCCTAACAAAAATATCACAAGAGGTTTTGTTTTCATGATGCTTGGTCTCAAATGTCACGGATGGAGCGCCCCCGGCAACCCGCATTTTGATAAGAAATTTCTAATTCGGAAGCGCCTGAACTCCAATGTCCGGCGGCGATGATGACGGAGGATGAGTCCGGAACAGCTGACGAAAATGGGCGAAAAACCTCCCGCTCCCGGATTTTCCATCCTTGCGGTGAAACCCGCACAAAGCCATGATCCGGGCATGAAGGTGCTTTTGGCCGAGGACGACGCGCGCCTGCGCAGCCACCTTGCCGGGGCGCTGCGCGCGGCGGGCCATGCGGTGGATGAGGCGTGCGACGGACCGGAGGCCCTCTGGCTGCTTGGCGAACACGCTTACGACGCCGCGGTGCTCGACATCACCATGCCCGGCAAAGACGGCGTAAGCGTGATACGAGAAGCACGCACCCGCGGACACCAGGCCATGATGCTGCTCTCCACCGCCCGCGGCGACCTTCGCGACAAGGTGGCCGGACTGGATGCCGGCGCGGACGATTATCTGGTCAAACCGTATTCCACCGAGGAATTGCTCGCGCGCCTGCGTGCGCTCGAACGCCGGAACAGGCCTGGCTTCAGCCAGGTTCTGCGGATCGAGGATCTCGAGATCGACCTCCTCGCCCGGACGGCACGCCGCGCCGACACCGAAATACCGCTTACCAACCGCGAGTTCGCGCTGCTGGAGGTGTTGGCGAACGCCTCGCCACGCCCCGTCTCCAAGGCACTGCTCGTGGAGAAGGTCTGGGACCAGTATTTCGACCCGGGGACCAATGTGGTGAATGTCTATGTGAACTACCTGAGGAAAAAAATCGACACACCCGGGCTGGTGCCGCTCATCCATACGATCCGTGGTGTTGGCTTCGCCTTACGGAGGGCAGACCAGTCATGAGATACCGCCTGCGCATCGCCACTTGGTTCGTCACGTCGGCCATGGTCCTGATCGTGATCCTGATGATCAGCACCTATATCCAGATCGAGGAGGAACTGAGCGACGCCCGAATCGATGAAACCCACCCCGCGCGACCGGATTGGGACATTCACAACAGCTACCACGAAAACGAGATCCGTGACATCATGCAGGAACTGCTGCGCACCTGGATGTGGGTCGGCGCCCCGGTGCTCGGACTCTCGATCGGTGCGGGATTGCTGCTCGCCCGCCGCTCCCTGCAACCTGTGAACGAAGTCAACCGCCAGCTCGGGGCGATGAACCCGGAGGCATTGAAAGGCAATATCCGCGTATCCGACGATGATGCCGTCTTCCGCGGGTTGGCCAGCCACCTCAACTCGCTGCTCGACCGGGCCGGCGAGGCATACCGCGAGCAGGCCGAGTTTTCCGCACGTGTCGCCCATGAACTGCGCACACCACTGATGCTGCTGCGCGCCCGCATCGAAAAGGAATCCTCCGGCATTCCTCCCGCCACGCTGGAAGGCCTGCAGGATGAACTTGCCCGCCTCTCGCGTTTTGTCGAAAGCGCCCTGCTCGCCGCCAAGGCGGAAAGCGGAACCCTGGTTTCATGCGCGGAACCGGTCGATGTCAGCCAGTTGCTCCACAACATCGGCGAAGGATACATCTGGCTGGCGAAAGAACGCGGGGTAACCCTCGACCTCCACATCGCGGAGGGTCTGGGCACGATGACCGACACCGACCTTCTGCTGCGGGCGCTTCACGGCTTGATGGAAAATGCGGTGCGCTACAGCAAATCCTCCATCACCCTCCATGCCGCTCTCTCCGACGACCGGATCTGCATTGAGATCCAAAACGACCGTGCCAACCACTCGATGGCCGTGCCAGGCCTCGGGCTCGGCCTCCGGTTGGTGCGCGCGATCGCAAGGGCCACGGAGTCGGAATTCCACATCTCCAGCCCTCCGGAAAAATTCATCGCGCGACTGGTATTGCCTGCCGCCCCGAAGGATCGGAATGCCATGTCACTCCGGAGTTGATTCCGTTCTATTCCCGCTTATCCATCACAACCTCATGAATATCCCATCCCTGCTCCGCAACACCGCTCTCACAGGCCTCTGCCTCCTCCTCATCAACTCCGTCCAGGCCGCCCCCTACGCCAAAGGCAGCAAGGTCGAACCCTTCAAGACCAAGGACCAACACGAAAAGGAATTCCAGTTCAAGCCGACCGACATCCGCTACCTCCTCGTCAGCCATGACATGGAAACCGGCAAGAAGGCCAATGCCTCACTCACCACGCGGGGCGCGGCTTTCCTCGGCTCGAAAAAGGCGGTTTACATGGCGAACATCCACGGCATGCCCGGCATCGGCCGCGCCTTCGCCCTGCCGAAAATGCGGAAATACGCGCACCGCATCGTGCTCGCGGACGACGCCGGATTGATCGCCAGATTCCCTGAAGAGAAAAACAAGGTCACCGTCATCACCATGGATGCGGGCAAGGTGACATCCATCGCATACTGGGATCCCGCACAATCCGCGGAGCTGGACAAGCTGCTCAAATAGAAACCGGCGGCACGTCTATCAGTCCGCCGATTTCCACAGGCTCGAACAAGCCCTCTGCGATCCCGCGTTGCGCGCATGCCTCCGCCAACAGGCGCGGCGGCTCACCGACCGGCTCATCCGTGATCTGGAAAGTCCCCCAGTGCATCGGCACCGCCCTCAGGCAACGGCATTCCAAAAACACCTCTGCCGCGGCCTCCGGATCCATATGCACCGGTTCCATCACCCGGCGCGGACCATACGCCCCGATCGGAATCATCCCGAGATCGATCGGACCATGCTGCCGGCCGATCTCCATGAATGCCGGACAATATCCCGTATCGCCCGCATGCCACAGCTTGCAGCTTCCACCCTCGATCAACCAGCCGCACCAGTGGCCGCGATTTCTATCAAATGGCGTGCGCGCCGTGAAATGCCGCGCCGGCGTGGCCGTGATGCGGATTCCAAGCTGCTCGTCAGCCTGGTGCCATGACAACTCGCGGACCTGCCGGAACCCTTTTTTCCGCAGCCATCCCGCATGCCCCTCCGGCACCATCAGCAGGGTTTCATTGCCCAAAAACCGAAGTGAATCCAGATCCAGATGATCATAGTGGCTGTGGGTGAGCAGCACGGCATCGACCTTCGGCAGGCATCCGATCGCACACGGCGGATCCACCAACCTGCGGAACAGCGGCAATGGCAGAGGCCCGCAATGCCTGGAAAAAACCGGGTCGATCATCAGCGTCAGACCGCATCCCTGAAGCAGAAACGATGCATGCCCGAGCCAAACAACGCGCCATCCACGGGCCGGCGGTGGCCCCATGGACACAGTATCCAACGCCACCCGCCTCGCTGGAAGGTTTTCATAACCACCCGCAACATGCGGCTCTCGTTCAACCATGCCGAGCTTCCATCGCAGGATGTCCCAAAGCGATTGCTCGGGCAGCTGCCATGGATTGCGGAAACGGGCCATCAGTGGGTGACTTTGCCCGATCCGGCCCATAATGCCAATGAAATGAATCGATGCGCATCGCGATCTCAAAACAGCTCTTTGCATCCGGCCGTTTCCCACACATCCTGCGCCCCCTTCATCACCCCATGTCCTACTCGTTGATTCTCACCCACCCCGGCGGCTCGCATAAGGACGAGTTCCTCGCCTGCTCGCTCCTGCTCACCAACCACCCGGTGAAAATCGTCCGGCGCGAACCCACGCCGGAGGACCTGGCAAACCCCGCCACCGCCGTGGTCGATGTCGGAGGCGAACACACACCCGAACGCGGCAACTTCGACCACCACCAGTTCCCCCACGACCACCCGCCGCTCTGCGCGCTCAGCCTGGTGCTCCAACACCTCGGAGTCTATGACGACGCGCGCGCCTTCTGCGACTGGCTCGAACCCGCGGAATGGTTCGACACGCTCGGCGCGGTCGAAACCAGCCGCCGGCTCGGCATCGACCGGGATACAATGGCCAAACTCAACTCGCCGATCGACATCACCCTGCTCCGGCGCTTTGCAACCTGCCGCGAACTCAACCCCGGCGACCCACTCTGGGAGGTGATGCGCTGGATCGGCGGCGACTTGCTCGATTATCTCCGCAACCTGCGCGAAAGACTGAACTTCATCGACACCCACTCGCAGATCTGGGAAATCGCCGGCACCCCGGGCACGGCCAAAGTCCTCTACCTGCCTCGCACCGATCCGCTGCCGGATGACCCGTCCGGAGGAATCGAAAGATATATCATGAGCCATCCGGACGGGCGTGACATTGTGGGCATGATCTATCCGGACCGCCGCGGCTCCGGATTCGGCCTCTCGCGCCACAACGACCATCCCCGACTGGATTTCACCCGCCTCGCGGACTGCCCGGACGTCCACTTCGCCCATGCCCGCGGATTCGTCGCGAAAACCAGCGCCACCACGCCCGAACGGCTGCGCGAGCTGATGACCCGCGCATGGACGTGACCCGCGCTGCCGTCCGTCAATCCACACGCGGGCAGCCGCCGATGACTCCCTGCTTCGACAAGGTCCACTGCCAGACTTGCAAGTCACGCGCCCGGAACGCCCCGGCACAGGACAGCAGGTAATACCGCCACTGCCGGTGGAACCGCTCTCCCAACCTGGCCGCAAAACGCGGCCAGGCAGCCTCGAAGTTCGCATGCCACGCCATCAGCGTCTTGTCGTAATCCGCGCCGAAGTTGTGCAGGTCCTCGACGACAAACCACCCTTCCAGCGCCGCACTGACATCGGCCAGCGCGGGAATCTCGCCGTTGGGAAAGATGTGCTTTTCAATCCACGGATCGCTGCGCGCCCCACGCTCGCTCTTGCCGATGGTGTGGAGCAGGAACAATCCGTCATCCGCCAGACACCGGTGCGCCACCTTCATGAACACCCCGTAATTCCTGCTACCGACATGCTCGAACATCCCCACGCTGGCAATGCGGTCGAAGCACCCCTGAAGCTGGCGGTAATCCTGCAGCCTGACTTCTAACGGAAGACCCCGGTAACGGCTTTTGATGAACGCCGCCTGCTCGCTGGAAACGGTGACACCCACACACTCGACACCGTAATGCTCCGCGGCATACGCCATGAAACTCCCCCACCCGCAGCCGATGTCCAGCACCCGCATGCCCGGCTCAAGCCGCAGCTTGCGGCAGATCAGATCCAGCTTGGCTTCCTGCGCCCCGGCCAGATCCGCGGCATGCGCCCAATAACCACAGCTGTATACCATCCGCGGATCAAGCATCGCCTGATAGAAATCATTGCCCAGGTCGTAATGCGCCCTGCCGACATGCCACGCGCGACGCAAGGTCTGGCGGTTCAGCCAGCGGTCGCGCAAAAGCGGAATCATCAACCTCCATGGCCGCACTCTCTGGTCGAGCCTCGCCCGCAGAACCCGCTCGAAGAACTGATCAAGCCGCTCCGCGTCCCAGTCGCCATCCATATACGCCTCGCCCAGCCCCAGGCTGCCCTTCGAAGCGATCCGGCTCCACACATCCCTCCGATGCACCCTCATATCCCATGGCCTGCGGCCGTTCACCCGGATGCCGGCACCCATCAACAACTCTTCAATCCTCCCCGGAAGCGTCGAAGCCCCGTGCGCATGCGACCATTTGCTGGCGACGGCATGATACATGGCTGCCTGGGTAAGGGGTTATTTTATGAACCCTCATCCGCCGACTGTCCAGAATGAATTTTCTTCCAGGCAGTTAGTGACAATCATGCGAATGAAAATGCTTGTAGCGGCGCTCTATGAGCGTCGGCGCCCATGACCCGCGCAATGCCCCTTCATTGGCTTTCCCATAATATCACGGCCTCGGGGCAATCAGCGACGGTCATGGATTGCCTTCGGCCAACCGGATTGCGCTGCGCGATGCATTCGGAGTCGCTGTCGCTCCGGCTGGTTTGCCGCTACAGGGTAGAGCCCACTTCCCCCAATAATCCCCCTTGTGAATTAGGACAGGCTAAATTATTCATTGATACGGCATTCATGAAAGCGCTGCAAAACAAGCTGGCTGCGGTGGACAGGCGGATCCAGATCGAGGACGCGCTGAAGCACCTGCTTGATTGCGACGAGTCAGGGCGCGGAGCCACGGTGGAAAGCCTGGCAGGTTCGCTGGACCGCACCGGCAGGCAAAAGGCGGCCGAAATCCTCGGACAACTCCGCGCTCGCGGACTGGCCACGGCCGTGGGCGACCTCCACCATCTGACCGAAGACGGCCGCCAATACGCGCTGCAGGTCGTCCGCACCCACCGGCTTTACGAAACCTGGCTGGCACGCGAAACCGGAACACCCGCAACCGATTGGCATCGCGAGGCCCACCTGGCGGAACACCACATGGACGCCGAAGCCACGGACGCCATGGCCGACCGCCTGAACAACCCGCGCTTCGACCCACATGGCGACCCGATCCCCACCCGCGAGGGCTTCATGCCGAAGCGGCGCCTGGAATCTCTGGCCTCGTGGCCGGATGACATCGCCGCGAAAATCCAGCACATCGAGGACGAACCCGCCTTTTTGTTCCAACAGGCGCAACGCCTTGCCCTCGCGCCCGGCACGCGCATCGACTCACCCCGCCACCTCGACGACGGCTCGCTGGAAGCCATGGTGGAAGGCCGCCGCATCATCATCCCGGCAGCGATCACGCCGATGATCCACGTCACCCTGACAGAAGCGGATGAATCACCGCCACCCGGTTTCGGCCGGCTTTCGGAACTCGCCGTCGGCCAAGTCGCGGAAGTCCACGCGCTGGCACCCTCGTGCACCGGCCCGGAACGCCGGCGCCTCCTCGACCTGGGCGTGATCCCCGGAACACGCATCCGCTGCGAGTTCGTCAGCCCGCTCGGCACCCCGCGCAGCTACGCGATCCGCGGCGCGATGATCGCCCTGCGCGACTATCAGGCCGAACGCATCCTGGTGCGCGCAACCACAGCAGGCGGCGACCACGCCAACTCACCCGACACGGGCCTGCTTCCTAATCCCCCCGCTCCAGTGAACTTCAAACCATGACCCGAGAGCCGGACCATTCTCCCGGGGACGCCTGTCTCACCTGCCCGTCACGCTTCGGCCAACTCCGCAAGCTCGGCCTGCGGGTCGACGATTGCGACCACATCATCGCCCTGGCCGGCAACCCGAACACCGGCAAAACCACGGTCTTCAACGCACTGACCGGCCTGCGCATGCACACCGGCAATTGGCCCGGCAAAACGATCACCCGCGCGGAAGGCGGCTTCCTCTACGATGGGAAACGCTTCAAAATAGTCGATCTTCCCGGCACATACTCGCTGCTCTCCGCCTCGCCCGATGAAGAAGTCGCCCGCACTTTCCTGCTGTTCGGCCAACCCGATGTCACAGTGATGGTCGCGGATGCCACCTGCCTGGAACGCAATCTCAACCTGATCCTGCAGACACTGCAGATCACCCGCCGCGCCGTGCTTTGCCTCAATCTGATGGATGAGGCCCGCGCCAACGGCATCGATATCGATATCCGCCACCTCTCGCGCGAACTCGGCGTCCCCGTGGTCCCCTGCGCCGCCCGCTCCGGAGAGGGAATCCCCGAACTGATCCGCGAAATCTCGCTGATGGCCGCCCGCTCCGACCATCCCCAGCCACGACGCCTGCCGCTCGATGTGCCCGGGCTCCGCCTCGCGCTCGAACAGGTCGAGGCGGACCTGCGCCAGGCCTTCCCCAACCTGCCCCAGCCCCGCTGGGTCGCCCTGCGATTGTTAGAAGGCGACCGCGACATCATGGCGGCCGTCCGGTCCGGCGAAATCGGCACGCTGGCGGAACCGGTGATGATCGCAGGCACCCACGCCCCCCACCCCGCACCGGAATCATGAAGTCTCCCGACGACGTGCTGCAAACCGCCCAGGAGCTGCGCTGGCAGTTGCCGCAGAATCTTCACGACCGCATCACGGAGTCGGTCTACGGCGAGGCGGCGCGCATCGCCTCCGGCTGCATCACCGTCAATGGGGCCAACCGCCGCCTCGCATGGCAGCAACGGCTTGACCGGATCCTCACCCATCCGTGGACGGCATTCCCGATCATGGTCGCCGTGCTCGGCGTGATCCTCTGGCTCACGATCGTCGGCGCGAACGTGCCCTCATCGCTGTTAGCCACTTTGTTGGTCGATCAGGGACACGCCATGCTCGGCGGATGGTTTGATGCCGCCGCGGCTCCATCCTGGTTGAAGGGCCTGGTGGTGGATGGCATGTATCTGGCCACCGCATGGGTGATCGCGGTGATGCTGCCGCCGATGGCGATTTTCTTCCCCTGCTTCACGCTGTTGGAGGATTTCGGATTCCTGCCCCGCGTCGCATTCAACCTCGACCGCATCTTCCAGAAAGCCGGTGCCCACGGCAAGCAGGCGCTCACCATGGCCATGGGCCTCGGTTGCAACGCCGCGGGCGTCGTCGCCACCCGCATCATCGACTCTCCACGCGAACGCCTGATCGCGATCCTCACTAACAATTTCTCACTGTGCAACGGCCGCTGGCCGACCCAGATCCTGATCGCCACGATCTTCATCGGCACCCTGGCCCCCGCTGGCTGGGCCGGATCGATCGCCGCCCTCTCGGTGCTGTTGGTCGCGCTGCTCGGCTTCGGCTTCGCACTGCTCACCTCATGGCTGCTCGCCCGCACCGTCTTGCGCGGGGAGTCGACCACCTTCAGCCTGGAGCTCCCGCCCTACCGCCCGCCGGATTTTTGGAAAACCCTCTACACATCGCTCATCGACCGCACGCTGATCGTGCTGTGGCGCGCGGTGGTCTTCGCCCTGCCCGCCGGTGCGGTCATCTGGCTCAGCACCCATATCCCGATCGGTGAGATCAGCCTCGCGGAATGGTTCATCCGGTTCAGTGAACCGCTCGCCTGGCTGATGGGGCTGACCGGTGTCATCATCTTCGCCTATATCGTGGCGATCCCCGCCAATGAAATCGTCGTCCCGACGATCCTCATGCTCACGGTGCTGGTCACCGGCAGCCACGAAGGAGCCGGCACCGGCGTGATCTTTGAAACCGATCCCGATAGCATCCGCGCGATCCTCACCGCCGGTGGATGGAGCACACTCACCGCCGTCTGCCTGATGCTTTTCAGCCTCTGCCACAATCCCTGCTCAACCACCCTCTACACGATTTACCGGGAAACCGGCAGCTGGAAATGGACTGCCGTCTCCGCTCTCATGCCCCTGGCCATCGGCTTCGGCCTCTGCGCCACGGTCGCCATGATCTGGCGGACGCTCGCATGATCATGCCCTGCCCGCATGGCGGCTTGCATGCACGCCCCCGCCTCCATAGGCTCCGCCCATGTCCGTTGAGACCCACACGCGATTTTTTGACACCGGCAGCCCGCAGGACCCGATCCGCCTGCGCGATGGCGGCCTGCTGCCCGGAGTCCGCATCGCCTACGAAACGTGGGGCAAACCCAACGCCGACCACTCGAACGCCATCCTCGTTTTCCACGCGCTTTCGGGCTCCCAACACGCCGCCGGCCACAACCCCGCCATCAAGGGCGTCGACAACCTCTGGCAGGAGGAACTCCACACCGGATGGTGGGAGGAAATGATCGGCCCGGGCAAGGCGCTCGATACCCGGAAATACTTCATCATCTGCGCCAACTACCTCGGCGGATGCTACGGCAGCACCGGCCCCGCATCGATCAACCCGAACACCGGCAAACCCTGGGGCTCGTCGTTCCCCGCCGTCACCGCCGCCGACCAGGTCGAAATCTTCAATCATCTGCTGGATCACCTCGGGATCGACACCCTCCATGCCGTCGTCGGCCCGTCGATCGGCGGCCTGATCGCCCTCACCTTTGCCACCCGCTTCCCCCATCGCGTCCGCAATGTGATCGCCATCGCCTCAGGCTACAAGACCACCGTCCTCAACCGCCTGATCCTCTTCGAGCAAATCCTCGCGATCGAGAACGACCCCCATTTCAACGGCGGCGATTACTACGATGGCGAGGCCCCGCTCTACGGCCTGGCCCTCGCCCGCATGATCTCCCACAAAACGTTCGTCCACCTCGATTCCATCGAACGCCGCGCCCGCCAGGACGTGATCCAGCCCGACGACGTGCTCGCCTGGTACCGCGTCCGCGACCAGTTCCAAAGCTACATGCTCCACCAGGGGAAGAAATTCGTCCGCCGCTTCGATGCCAACACCTACCTGCGCATCATCGACATGTGGTCACGCTACGACGCCACCCACGAAGGCGACGCGGAAACCCCGGCGGATCTATTAGAACGGGTGAAGCTCGCCGGCCAGCGCTGGCTGGTCTTCTCGATCGACTCGGACTTCTGTTTTTACCCGGAGGAGCAGGCGGAACTGGTGAAACACCTGGAAAACGCCAAGGTGGACGTGATGCACATCATCACCCACTCGGAAAAAGGCCACGATTCCTTCCTCCTCGAGCCGGACCTCTACACGCCGCACATCGCGTGGCTGCTCGGCAAGTGAATGCGCGGAAACCCGGAACCTTCTTCAATCCAACGGCTCCATCCTCGATCGACGCGCGGGGGTACAAGCTCCCCATGTGAACCAGGCTGTCGCCGCGCTATTTTCCAATCCCAAACCGCCGCTCAAGCTCGCGCATCCCGAACTCGGTGAGCGTCGGCCGGCCATCGGCGGCACAATACGGGAGCTCACAGGCGAACAATTCTGATAGAAGCGGCGCGGCTTCCGCAAGCTTCGGCACAACCATCGCCGCGGCCCTTCTGGCCATCATCCGCGCAAGACGTTCGAAGGCGAAGCGCGCGCCTGAAACCGGATCATGCAACATCTCATCCAGCAGGCCACCCAGCAGCAACCGCGGGTCGTCGATGTCAAGGCAGGCAGGCAACCCGAGAATCTGGATGGTGTTGCCGCCGAACGGCTCGATTTCGATTCCGGCTTGCGCCAGAGCCGCGCGCTCGCGCGTGAGCAGGTCGAGGTCGCGCGGATCGACTTCCAACAACACAGGGACCAGCATCCCCTGCACCGCCGGATGCGCGTCGCGCTGGCTGAGCAGCTTTTCGTAGATGATCCGTTCCTTCGCCGCCTTGGGGTCGAAGATCACCAAGCCGTCGTCGCTTTCCAACAGAACAAACCGCTGGCGAAGCATTCCGAGAATCCGGAAGCCGGGCATCTTTCTAGCAGGCTGCGAGAGCGTTTCAGGCACGGACGCGGCCAACGTTGGAACTTCATCCGCCGCAGGCTCCCGCGTGCTTTCCGTCGGCACCTCCACGGCCGGGGTCTCCCAGCCGGTCAGTTGCGGTTGTGGCATGTGGAAAACCGCAGCCGGTCGCACAGTCGGCGTCCGGACATCCGGCGACGGTTCGGCACGCTGCGGCACCACCGGAGCGGCTGGCCGCAGACCTTCGGCAACCGCCTCGATGATCGCCTCGCGCACATCGATCGGCCGGTGGAACCGGACTTCGCGTTTCGCGGGATGCACGTTCACATCCACAAGGGTGGGTTCGATATCGAGCCACAACCAGGCGGCGGGGTGCATGCCATCGACGAGCGCTCCACGAAACCCTTCCGCCAACGCCCTTGAGATGACCGGATCTTCGACCGGACGACCATTGAGAAACACGCATTGATGACGCCGCCCTTTTCTCGCATGGCTGGCTGGCAGCACAAAACCTTCAACTGTCAGTCCATTGCCGCGGGTTTCGGGCAGGGCGATCAGCTCCCGGGCGAGGTCGGCGCCTAACAACTGCCGCACCCGGTCGAGCGACTTCGCGGCGGGCGGCAGGTCGAAGATTTCGCGGTCGTCGCGGCGCAGGCGGAAGCGCACCCACGGTGCGGCCAGCGCGTGCATGCGGAGCTGGTGCTCGACATGTGCGGCCTCGGTATTTTCAGCCCGAAGGAACTTGCGCCGCGCCGGCATGTTGAAGAACAGCGACTTCGCCTCGATCACGGTTCCGGGAGCGCAGCCGGCATCGCGGACGTCGCGGATTTTCCCGCCATCCACCAGGATTTCAGTGCCCGCCACCGCATCCGGCTCACGGGTGACCATCCGGAAGCGCGACACGCTGGCAATGCTGGGCACCGCCTCGCCGCGGAATCCCAGCGTCCGGATCGCCGCCAGATCGCCCGCCACCCGCAGCTTGCTGGTGGCATGGCGCTCCAGCGAAAGCAACGCGTCCTCGCGCGACATGCCACAACCGTCATCGCTCACCCGGATCAATGCCGCGCCACCCTGGTCCATATCCACCCGCACATCGCGCGCTCCGGCATCAATGCTGTTCTCGACCAACTCCTTGACCACCGAGGCTGGGCGCTCGACCACCTCACCCGCCGCCACCTGGCTGGCAAGAATATCGGGGAGAACGCGGATCTTCGACATGACAGTGAAAACGGAAATCAACGCCGGCCTTTGGTGGCCACCTGCTTGCGGAACAATGGCAGCAGGTTTTCCTCCATCCATGAAAACGCGGCGGGCAAGCCGCCATCGAGATACAGGCGGCCGATCGACGCCTCGACCCGCGTCGGATTTCCAAACGCGCTCAAAAACTCGTTGGACGTCAGCCTGGTGAACCACTCGCCATCCATCGCCTTGCGTTCGCTGAGAACAAACTGGCGGGCAAACAAGGCCAGCACCGCGTCACCCACCCAGGCGGCTTCGCGTTCGGCACGGAGATCATCGTCTTTTCGGCTCACGCGCGCATCATGCGCATCACGGCTGCGGCCGCACAAGTTTTTGAATGCGCTCCCACTCGATCCGGTCGCGCAGCCGCTTTTCGGACTCGGCATCCCAGTATCCGGGCCGCAGCTCCAAAAACACCGAGGAATAAGGCAAAGCGGTCTGAGTGCGAATCACCAGCACGTCAAAACTGCGGCTGACGTCCTCGAGAAGCGTGAGCAGCGATTGTTGATCAAGTTCGGTCGTCTCGTGGCCGTGCAGCGCCGTAGTGACACGCCCGCGGAATTCATCGATCCCGGGCGCGAAGTCGTTTTCGACCGACCGCAACTCGCGGGTGAGGTAGATCTGCGGGCGGACGTTTTCCGTGTCCTCGAGCGTCTGCAAGACATAGTCGAGCGCCTCGGGAATTTCCACAGGCGCGGATACCTGGCGCGCACCCGGCCTGCTGTGCGCGGGAAACGACGCCTCGGCAATGATGATCCAGTTCCGGTATCCGAGCTGCCCGGCCTGATGAACGATCGCATCCTGCCATGGGTCCCTGTGCCTCACCTCCACGCAGCCTGATGCGAGGAGCATGGCTCCAACAGCAAGCGGCATGCGGGAAAGAATCATAGGCATCACCTAATCAGATCCGGCTGCGCTGTCAATGCGCCGCCCCCGGACCGATGAAGCAGGCGCATGCGGATCAATGCTCGCGGCAGAACTGTTCGAAGCGGGTCAATCCTTCGTTGAGGATGTCCAGCGTCGTGCAGTAGCTGAGGCGGATGCCCTCGTCATAGCCGAACGCCACACCGGGCACGGCGGCCACCTTGTAGCGGGAGAGCAGCTTGTCGCAGAGATTCAACGACTTCAATCCGGTGTTGCCGGTGTAGACGAAGAAGTAGAACGCTCCCTGCGGCTCCACCACCCGGACATTCGGAATGGCCTTGAGCCGGGAAAACACGAACTGGCGTTTGACATCGTATTCGCCGCGCAGGTCCTCGATGAACGATTGGTCACCTTGGAGGGCCGCCAGCGCGCCGTATTGCGAGAAGGTGTTGGCGTTGGAAATCGTGTGGTTCTGGATCTTGTCGATCGCATCCGCCAGCGGTTTTGGCGCGGCGGTGTAGCCAAGACGCCAGCCGGTCATCGAATAGCACTTGGAGAACCCATTGACGGTGATCGTCAGGTTGTAAAGCTCGTCACTGAGCGAGGCGATCGAAACATGCTTGGCCTCGCCATAGACGAGCTTTTCGTAAATTTCGTCGGAAAGGATGATGATGTCTTCCTCAAGGGCGATGTCGCCGATGGCACGGAGTTCCTCTTCGGTATAAACGGCACCGGTCGGGTTGCCGGGGGAGTTGAGGATGACCATCTTGGTGGCGGGGGTCATCGCTTCCTCGAACTGCTCGGCCGTCATTTTCCAACCCGTGGATTCCTTGGTCTCGACCATCACCGGCACGCCGCCGGCAAGACGAACCATCTCCGGATAGGAAACCCAGTATGGTGATGGGATGATCACCTCGTCACCTTCCTCAACCACCGCGAGAATGGCATTGAAGCAGGCCATTTTCGCCCCACCGGTCACGCAGATCTGGCCGGGGCCGTATTTGAGATTGTTATCGAGCAGAAACTTGGCGGAAAGGGCCTCGCGGAGTTCGGGAATGCCGCCGGCGGGAGTATACTTGGTGCGGCCGTCGCGCAGTGCCTGGATGGCAGCCTCTTTGATGAAATTCGGGGTATCGACTTCCGGTTCACCGCCGGCAAGGGCGTAAACCTCCTCACCTTTGGCGATCATGGCCTTGGCCTGGGCGGTGACGGCCAGTGTGAGCGACGGTGAGACTTTCGAGATGCGGGATGAGATGCTGTCCATTTGGGCGCGGTTGAGGATTGATTTGCCCGACCCGGGGGAGAGCAAACGGTTTTTCCCCAAGTCCCCGGAGAGGCGCGCGCTTTTGTGAGGCCTGCCCGAAAAGGAGGCAAGCTAAATGCTTGTGCAAATGGGTGGAATCCGGGCCCATCGAAGAGATTTCTGGAGTTCTTCGCAGCCACCTGATAAGGATTTACCCGAATTCCCAACCTCATGATGAAAACCCTGATCCTGATCCCCATCCTCGGATTCGCTTGTCTTGCCAGTTCATGCCGCACGGTGACCCCGCTCGACCCGATGACCATGCAACCCGCGCAAAAATGCATGCCGGAGAATTTCCCGCATAGCGGGTATTCCGGAAAATAGGCCGTCGGCCGGCGCGGTTTTCAAACGAACATCCCGCGCCCGGAGAGATGCCGCAGCCACGCATGGAAATCGAGTCCTGGAACCAGGCACGCGGCTGAGGCCGCGCATTCGTCCAAGCTACGGGTGCCATCGAAAAGTTCCAGAACCTCATATTGGCGCCCCGGGAACTGACACGGACGGTGCCAGGAGTCGACCACGGGCAGCCGGCGGCGCACACACTCGAAACGAAATGGGTCCAAGGCCGGGAATTCAGGCGGATTGCTATCGAAAACCACTCCCTCGGAACGCGCCAACAGCCACCCGCGCATGATCCCCTCATGCAGCCGCAGCGCCAGTTCCCGCGCCGGCATCTGCGGCAACGATGTGCGCAATGCGGACAAGGGCACATCACATGGACCAAGCGCGGCCAGCGCATCAAAGATTTGCACATCCAGCGAGTTTGCCGATGGCCCCACATCCCCGGTCCTGCCGTATAGATCGAACACACGCCCCAGCGAGAACCCGCCTGCCAGCGGAGCGTCAGCGCGGCAGAGCAACCCTGACCGGAACGTCCTCGCCGATTCCTCATCGATGGCGGATTGAAATGCCAGCGGGTCGGCTGCGGTTCGCCGCATTTGATCCAGCCGCTCATCCGCAATGTTTCGCGGGATGTTTTTCCCGGGATCGGACTCGCCCAGCCACTGCAGGCCCGCGTCGTTCGCCACACGCACGAAGCGGGCAAGCGGCCATGGATCATTGACCGGTCCAAAGTCGTCGAACGCCAGGATGTCAGGCCCTTTGGCCAGCATGTCATCGATCATTTCCAACTCCGGCGAGCCCGGCGGCGTGGCGGCCCGCAGGATGCCGAGCGCCGCCCATTCATCCGCCGCACCGGCCTTGTGGATGGCACGGACTTTCCGGATCACCGGCATGCGCCACTTCCATCCGGCCTCCAGATTGAAGCTGATCGTGCAAATGCCGGATGCGGATAGATGCCGACCGCAAAAAGCAAACAACGCCGATTTCACATCATCCGGAACCCAGGAAAGAAAACCGTGCGCGATAATGAAGTCAAAACCATCGCCGGCAGGCCGGTATTCCCGCAAATCCACCGCATGAAACTCGATGTTTTCCACTCCCGCGATCGCCGCAAGCTCACGTGCGCGTGCGATCGAGGCCGCCGACAAATCCACGCCCGCAAACCACGCGTCCGGCCACCGCATCGCCAACGGAATCAGGTTGTGCCCGGAGCAACAACCGATCTCCAAAACACGCGCTCCGGATGCGACCGGAACCTCCAGCCCACCCATCCACGCCGCCACCGAGGTGACCGCCGGATCCGATAGAGGATGACTCATCGCAGGGTAAACCCGGGATTCGTAGAGTGAGCGGATCACGTCGGACATGGCGGATCGGAGTCAGCGGATTCTGGAAACTTCTAACAAATCCCAGCAGGCACGGTCGTGCTTGTCGGCGAACGCCGGACCGTATGGCCGGAGGGCGCGCGCGGTGGCCACGCCATCCCCGGCCACCAGCACCTCGTTCATCGCCTCGGCGGAACGAACGCTGCGGACCAGCGGGAACGCCCCGCGCAACACCCGGCGCGTGTGCGACTGCATCGCGCGGTGCCCGGAACCGGTGACCAGATTGACCGCCAGCAATCCCTCGGGCGCAACCGCCCGCCTCAGCGATCCAAGCAGACCTTCGTTCCATTCGCGCGGACGGAACACATCGGTCTTGCCAGCCAGATAGATGTCATCAATCACCACATCAAAAACCCGCCGGTTGTTTTCCAACCACGCATAGGCATCGCCGATCACCACCTCGATGCCCAACTCGCCCAGAGCCATGTGGTCGCTTGCGAGACGGACGATTTCAGGGTCGATGTCAACCGCCGTCAACCGGCAATCCGGCAGCAAGTGACGGAGAATCCGGAATGCCGTGCCACCGGCCAATCCCAACATCAACACCGAGCGCGGTGGCCCCGCCGCACGCAACAGCGCCGATGCCGCAATCATGTCCCACGCCAGCCCCGTCAAAAACCGGCTCCGGTGATACGACGCATGCAGCGCCCCCTCAACCCGGAAGTCGGTCGCGACATCCGATTTCCAGATCTCCAGCGACTGGTGGGCGGTTTGAACAATCTCGGTGCGGCGCATCGCCCGGAAGAATGGCCGCCCCCCCGGCAATCACAAACCCGAAATTTCAAATCCCCCCGGGCCCCGGATGCGAATTGTCACATCATCCCCACTGACAAATCCGCCGCCGCATGATTGAATGCCCGTCCAATGAACCTCCCGGATGATTTCGATGCCAGGATCCCCCGCGACCGCCTGGTAACCGGCTGCGAAACGATGCACCGGCTGATCGAAGGACTGCTCAACCCCGATGGCAACCTGCCCCAGGACATCCACGCCATCCGCAAGCTCGGGAAATCCCTGCGCGGCGGGCTCGCATTGTTCCGCCTCGACAAATCCGCCGCCCTGGACATCCAAGCCATCGGCCGCTTGTTCTCCGGCCGCAGGGACGCCGTGTCACGACTCCACACATGGCAAAAACTCGGCTGGTCCGCCGACCCCGCAACCGCCGCCGCGATCAGCGCATTGCTCGAACAACAAACCCGCTCGGCCGAACTTCACCCCGCCCCGGAAACCGTCCTGTGGGCTCTGACGCGCGTTACCGCCGCCAAAGACAATCTTCAAGCGCTGCCGTTGGAAAACCTGAACCCATTGATATCCAGTGGCCTGAAAAAACTGGAAACCAAGATTCACAAGCGCTGCCGCAAACTGGATCACCGCGCGGAACATAACTTCCACGAAGCCCGCAAGGCCTTGAAGGCATGGCTCGGAGCCACTTCATACCTGCCGGACGGCATGGCGGATTCCGATCCCCTGCCCTGCGAGATCGCCGAACTCCTCGGCGACGAAAACGACCTCGCCACCCTCTCGCTCTGGCTCCAATCCCACGGTTTTACCGCCCATTTCGCCCCGGACCTCTGGCAAACCATCAAAAACGACAGGCGAAAGATCCAGCGCAAGGTGATCCGCAAAGCCACCGATTTCACCAAGACCCGCCAAGCCGGAATTCCATAACCACACCCCTGCATCCTCCTGCGGCTCTCCCTGCCTTGAATCCGGCGAGCACCCGCATCCTGCGCAAGGCCCCCACGGAGCGCACAGCGCGACCTATGGAACCATTTTCCAGACAAACCCTTAGGATATCCTGATTTACCGGGTTGGAAAACAATCTTGCCCCCGGCCACGGGAAAAGGGATGATGTGCACAGATCAGAGCACATGGCAGCCAGGGACAACAAAAAGCGCGGCGACTGGGAAGAGCCCTCACGCTGGAGCAATGAAATCTACGGGATCGTCCTGATCTCCGCAGGTTTGTTGCTGCTGCTTTCCCTGATCAAGTATAGCCCGGCCGACCTGCCAAGCTGGGGCTTCCTCGAAGCCTTCGCCGATAAATCCGGAACCAAGGGCGAAAATCTGATCGGATCGGTGGGTGGCATCCTCGGGTTTCTCCAAGTCCTCTTGTTTGGCGCGGCCGCCTGCCTGCTCCCCGTCGGCCTGATCTGGTTTGGCGTCATCAAGCTGGCCTTCGACGGCCGCATCTGGCCACGCGCGGTCATCGGTTTCGGTGTCCTGCTCCTCTGCGGAGCCGCCTGGCTCCACGCGGCGGATTACTTTTTCACCGACTGGGCCCAGCGCTGCAAACTCCACAGCCCCGGCGGCGTGATCGGCAGCGGCCTCGGCGGATTTGTCCTCGTCAAGCTCTTCGACCGCACCGGCACCCTGCTCATCACCGGCGTGGGATACCTGATCGCCATGATCCTGCTCACCGGCCAACAACCGGTCGGCTTCGCCAAATCCTGCGGCAGGGCGATCTGGAGAAAATTCCGCGAGTGGCGCGAAAGCCGTTCGGAATCGGGGAAAATCGCCGCCCGCGAGGCGGAATTGCTCGCCGAACGCGAACGCCAGCGCGAACAACGGCGCAAGGAACGCGAATCCCTCAAGGCGTCAATCAGCCGCGCCGCGGAGGACGAGGACCCACAGGCGATGCTCCCGCTGCTGGACACCCCGGCACCCCAGATCATCGACGCCTCACAACGCCGCAACGCCGATCCCATCCCCGTCGGCACAAAACCTTTCGAGCGGAAGAAACCCGCCCACCAATTTCTATCAGTCACCGGCTACGAAAACTACGAGCTTCCCGGCTTCGACCTGCTTGACGACACCGAGGAGGAGGATGCCCCGGAAACGAACCGCGACGAACTGCTCTCCACCCAGCGGGTCATCATCGACACACTCAAGGCCTTCGGCATCGATGTCACGCCGGGCGATATCACCCGCGGCCCCACCATCACACGCTACGAGATCTATCCGTCCACCGGCCTCCGGGTTTCCCGCATCTCCCAACTCGAGGCGGACCTCGCCCGCGCCACCTGCGCGGAACGCATCAACATCCTCGCCCCCATCCCCGGCAAGGACACGGTCGGCATCGAAATCGCGAACTCACAGAAAATCGCCGTCCCCCTCCACGAACTGCTCCACGACCCGGAATTCCGCTCCGCCAAGAAGAAAATCCCCCTCGCCCTCGGCAAGGACGTCTATGGCAAAACCGTCATCGGCGACCTCGCGGCCATGCCCCACTGCCTCGTCGCAGGCGCAACCGGCTCCGGAAAATCCGTCTGCATCAACTCGATCATCGCCTCCATGCTCTTCAAGTTCGGCCCGGATGAACTCCGCTTCATCATGGTCGACCCCAAGGTGGTCGAAATGCAGATGTACAACCGCCTGCCCCACCTCGTCGTCCCGGTCGTCACCGACCCGAAAAAAACCGTGGCCGCGCTGAAGTGGGTGGTCAATGAGATGGAAAAACGCTACCGCATCTTCGCCAAGGAGGGTGTTAGGAATTTCGACAGCTTCAACAACCGCCCGCGCCGCGACAAACCGACAGCACCCGAACCCGAGGAAGCGGAGGAGGAGGAGGACGAAACCTCGGCTGAAGAACAGGACGAGCCGGATGCCAACTCCCCCGGCGCATCCTCCACCCCGGACAGCCACCAACCGCCACCATGGGCGCTGGAGGATGTGGACGACGAACAAATCGAATCGATCGCGTCCGCCCTCGAATCCGGCGAACTCGCACCCGAGGATGACGAGGACGACCCGGAATTCGAACCCGATCCGGATGATATCCCGGACCGCTTCCCTTACATCGTCGTGCTCATCGACGAGCTGGCCGACCTGATGCAGACCGCACCCGCGGATGTGGAAATGTGCATCGCACGCATTGCCCAGAAAGCCCGTGCCGCGGGGATCCACCTGATCATCGCCACCCAGACGCCGCGCGCCGATGTCGTCACCGGCATCATCAAGGCCAACATTCCCTGCCGCATCGCATTCCAGGTTTCCTCCGCCCTCGATTCACGCGTCATCCTCGATACTAAGGGAGCGGACAAACTCGTCGGCAAGGGCGACATGCTCTATCTGCCGCCCGGATCGGCGAAAATCGAACGCGCCCAGGGAGCCTACGTCACCGATGCCGAAATCGAACGAATCATCGATCACTGCGCCGCCCAGGGTAAACCACGCTTCGAAACCGACATCCATGCGTCCCTCTCCGGCAGCGATGACGACGAGGAGGAGGAAATCTCCGAAGCCGACGAGGAACTGATTCTGAAATGCATCGAAGTCGTCCGCCAGGAGCGCAAGGCCAGCACCTCGTTGCTGCAGCGGCGCCTGCGCCTTGGCTACACCCGCGCCGCCCGCATGGTGGACATCCTTGAACAACGCGGCATCGTCGGCCCCGGCGACGGCGCGAAGCCGCGCGAGGTCTTCCTCAAGTAGTCCCGCCGTTCGGCATGTCCGGAAAATCTCAAATTTCCGCAATTTTCCGGTTGTCAAATTCCGCCTGCCCGCTCTTACTTCCGCCCGCCCCAACGGGAACCCTGCAAAACGCGTTCCCCCAACGGTCAAAAAAGGTGTAAGGCTCGATAGCTCAGTTGGTAGAGCAGCGGATTGAAAATCCGCGTGTCGCTGGTTCGATCCCGGCTCGAGCCACCTTATGACCTCAGAAAGCGCCTCTGCCCCCTGCCACTAGCAGCCACGGCAGTTTGAGCCGCAAAAATCCGCAAAGGAATCGCAAAGGGGAAATCGATTCCCGATTTCCTCAAGGTGGGTGGACGTCACGCCCGCCTCATTCTGTCTGATCGGATGAGCATGAAACCGCCACAAGGGCAGTCACCCGTGGCTGGGACTTGAAGTCCCAGTCCGTCGCGGGGACATGCTGTCCCCGATCTCCAAACCAAAGAACCGCCCCTGCCAAGCCAATCCGTGGCTGGAGCGTCCCGTTCCAAGCCGTCCCAAGGGTATCCTGCCGCTGTCTTCCTCTTCCTGTTCCGACTTCCATATCCGATACATATGTTCTATTCGTTAGCCTGTAAATGAAACGCGCCCGGAAGATACTTGAAATTATCGCACTAATCGGCGCGCTCTCTCTCGCGTTTGAGTACGCCTACATGGAACCTCAATCATGGATTGGTGGCATCTACCTGCGCTCCAAATACAATCCTGCGGATCAGGATCTGAAGAAGGTTGCGGACTATCTCAGAAAGACCAATGGCGGATCCATTCCGGAATCATTTGATCGCCACTTGTTCAAAAGACTGGTTCGGGCCGAAACGGACTCTACCGAATACAGGAATATCATTGGTTTCTACGCATCGCAATCGATGTCTTCGAGGGCAGGTGGCATGATGTTCAAATATGGAAAGCGTTTTTTACCGTCGGTCATCCGCTACGGCAGAGAAGCCACCTCGAAAGATGCTCAGCAGGGATATTTATTCCTCGCATATGGCATCGCTTCGAAGAATCAGGCATACAAACCATCGTTGTTTTTCCTTTCTTCAGATTCCATTGATGATTGTTTCAGTCACATTGAGAGAGAAGACTTGCACCGCCTGCGAATCGAGCCCCCATGACAAACAAGGCTGATCGGGGCAACTGATGGCGCGGCGCAACGGCTGAAGGTGCGTTTTATCTTCACCTCCGGCCATGAGCCCGCTATCAGTCGTCTCAATCATGGCACCCACCCATTGTTTTCCGACTCACGGTCATGGCAGGCGATCGATCCGTGCACGATCCCTGCTGTTATCAGGCATTCTGCTTGCTGCCGGTTGTCTTTTGCCACAGGCACAGGGTGCGCCACCGCATGAGGATGTGGTGCTGACGACAGATGCCGGCGAACGGCGTGTCGAACCTTTGGAAGATGGCCGGCTGCGGGTGGATGTCCGCCCCGGCGATGTCCGTGGCTGGAAAACCAGGGGGTGGGTGAGTTACAGCGACCTCGGGGCAACGGGTGATGACAAGTCCGACGACATGAATGCCATCGCGGCCGCCCATGCGGTTGCCAACAGGCTCGGGCTTCCGGTGAGGGCGGATTCACCAGCCACCTATCACGTCGGCGGAGAGGCCCGCACCGCGGTGATCCAAACCAGCACCGATTTCGGCGACGCGACCTTCATCATCGACGACACGAAGGTTGTGGATCGCAACGCCCATGTGTTTCTCGTCAGCTCCGCCCTGAAAGCCACACCGCTTGAGGGTGTGAAATCGCTGAAGCGAAACCAGAGAAAACTGGATGTCAGGCTGCCAGCCACCAGCCTGATCACCGTCACCAACGCCAAGGTCAAACGCTATATCCGGATGGGGGCGAACCAGAACAATGGTGCCGCACAGACGGACATCTTCATTGTGGACAAAAACGGCCGGGTGGACATGAAAGCGCCGATCATCTGGGATTTTGATCAAATCACCGAGATCACGGCACTGCCCATCGATCCGGATCCGCTGTTCATCAAGGGTGGCCGCTTCACCACGATCGCCAACCAGGCGGAATCCAAATACACCTATTACAAACGCGGCATTGGAATCCGGCGCTCCAACGTGGTGGTGGATGGCCTCGAGCACCGCATCACCGGAGAAGGTGGGAATGGCGCGCCATACGGCGGT
This sequence comes from uncultured Luteolibacter sp., assembly GCA_964399305.1. Taxonomy (GTDB): domain Bacteria; phylum Verrucomicrobiota; class Verrucomicrobiia; order Verrucomicrobiales; family Akkermansiaceae; genus Luteolibacter. The sequence goes on along the minus strand of CAYNQJ010000001.1, from coordinate 7,011 downwards.
TTCCTCGATATCAACAACTGCGCCCAGGTCACGGTCCGAAATTCACTGCTGAGCGGACACAAGACCTATGTCACGATCGGATCGGCGGGCGTGAGCGTCGCGATGGGCACCTACGACATCAATGTCAACCGGGCCATCAATGTCTCGTTTGTGAAAGTCCGCCAGATCAATGACATCAACGACCGCTCGCGCTGGGGAATTATGGGATCCAATTATTCGAAGAACCTGCTCTACGACCAGTGCACGCTTTCCCGCTTCGATGCGCACATGGGTGTCGCCAACGCCACCATCCGCGGATCGACGCTCGGCCATCAGGGAATCAATGCGATCGGCACAGGGACGTTTCTGGTCGAGCAATCCAGGATCAACGGCGGCAGCCTGATCACCCTGCGCGGCGATTACGGCAGCACCTGGGAGGGCGATTTCATCATCCGCGACTGCGTGTTCAACCCGGCCGCTGGAAATCAGGTCGGATCCGTCCAACTGATCGGCGGCAACAACTCGGGTCAGCACGATTTCGGCTACACCTGCCACATGCCCGCCAGAATCCTGATTGAAAACCTGCGGATCAACGACTCATCGCACCACGCGAACTATCAGGGGCCCGCCATCTTTGCGAATTTCAATCCGCAAATGACCAGCGACACATACGTGGAGAAATTCCCCTATGTCAAAACCCGCGAGGTCGTTCTAAGGAACGTCACCACGGCAAGTGGAAAACCCCTGCGCACCAGCGACAATCCATTCATGTTCAAAGGCGTCAAGATCACCCATGCCGGAAGTTGATCCGATCGCTGGAAAAAGGCGGGTCCGCAGCATGGTTTGCAGTCATCCGGATGAGGGCCGGTTCCGCATCACTGCCGCATCAGTCGGGCGGCCATCATGAGTCTCCAGGATCCGTACGCTGCCACTGGCCCCATCCATTTCCACAAGGTCTCCGGTTTCGAGCAGGGTCGTGATCCCGGCCAGCGAGACAATGCATGGCAGCCGGAGTTCGCGTGAAACAATGGCCGAGTGGGAAAGCAGGCTGCCGCGTTCGACGAGCAGGCCGGACGCAGCCGGAAACAGAACCACCCATCCAGGGTCGGTTTGTCGGGCGACCAGGATTTCGCCATGTTCGAGGCGGGCACCCCGGGGATCGAGGACCACACGGACGCGGCCGGTCACACGCCCGGGACAGGCACCGGTGCCTTGCAGCGAACCGGCGGGCGGCCCGCCATCGGCCCGGGTGTTTTCAAACCCCGTGTGACGATGGACAGGGCCACGAGTCTGGAACCGATCGGGCGGATCGGGCGTGTCTGAGTAGTGCTCGAACTCCGCGCGTCGCAGCCGGGCGATGGCGGCCGGATTGCCCGATGTTCCGGTGGCATCCCATAGCGCGAGAATTTCACCAAGTTCCAGATAGAATACATCCCGGGGATCATCTAGCAGCCCGTCCGCATGGAGTCTCAAACCCAGCTCGCGGAGAATGGCACGGACGCGACCGAACAGGCGGGTGCGTTCGAAGCGCAGGTTCTCGCGGCAGCGGACACGGGCACGGGCCTGTCTGAGCACCATGCGGAAGACCTGGTTTTTGAAAAACGGCAGCTCGGGCATGGCGGCATCAGGCCGTGGCCCCGGCGCACCATCGCTCACCGATGGCGCACGCATGGCCATGGCGCCGATCGATGCCAACAGGCTGCCGGGGTCGTCGCGGACTGTCGGGCTTTCAAGCTTGAGCTCCTCAAGACAGCGGTCGCCGAAATCGGCCAGATAGTCATCGAATGCGACGGAGAGCTCCGGCGACTCACGCAGGGCTCGAAGCTTGTGGTGAATCGGGATATCCGGGTCGGCGAGCGACTGCGCAAGACCGGGTGTACGGGCGGCGAGCGCGGCCATTTTCATGATCCGCCTCGGCGGTTCCGCGCTGATGATTTCACCGCAGTCCAGCAGCAGCTCGTTTTGCAAGCCGCCGGTAGTGTCGCCCGCCCACTTTGCACACAAGCTGCGGAGCAGGCCGTAAAAAATCATCGCAAAGAAGTCATTGACCAGCGGTGCATCCCATTTTTTCAGAAGCTGGCGCTCGAGATCGCGATAATGGGCGGTCAACTCCTCGCCAGTCATTTGCGAAATCGGCAGTGGAGGTGCCGCGAGTGCGGCATCGAGCCGGTTCTGGAAGCGGGAGATTTGTTTTTCGAGCCCCGCAAGCTGGCGCAGCAAGCCAAACCCGGTGCGCAGCAGGTGAAGCACGTCCGCCACCCTGCTGCCACGGTTTTCCGCGACGATCCGATCGACGATTTCATCCGGCAATGGTTCGCGCACTCCCATCATCTGCTCCATGAATCCGCGATTGAGCTGGAAACCCGGCAGCAGTGCCAGCACGCGGTACCAACTGACGAGGTTGTAATAAACGCGTCCGCAGATCAGCCCGAGCATTTGCGGAAACACAGCGTCCGAGCGTTCGATACGCGAGGAAGGCACCGACATCAGTTTGCAAAATTCCCGATAGGCGGATTCATAGATCCTCCGCGCGAAGGAAAACGTCAGGGGCGTGGTGACTCCGCCGTAACTTTCGGCGATGTTACTGTTGTCCCAAACTCGCAGGGTATCGTCGGGATCGGGCGTGTTGGCGAGGGTGGTGATCGGGCGCGACTGGAGCAGCCAGAGCTTGCCCTGCGCGTCGATCGCCCACTCGATGTCCTGCGGACATCCACAGGCGTTTTCACAGCGCCGGGCGAGCTCCGCAATGCGCCGTGCGTCGTCCGCACCGAGAATGCGGGCGGCCGGAGGCTCGTGCGAAATCCTGTGATCGCGCCCAACCCGCCAGTCCTCGCCATCGGAGTCGCCCGAGACAAGTTTTTCGCCGGTTCCTTCGACAGCGGAAACCACGACGATGCCACGACGGCCGGTGACCGGATCGGCGCTGAACGCGACCCCCGCGCAGCGCGGAGCAATCATCCGTTGGACCAAAACCGTGGGTGGTTCGGGCGCGGGAAGTCCGCGCTCGCGGCAGTAACTGAGAATGCCGGCCGCACGGGCCGAGTTTCTGACTGCGGTGATCATGTCCGGCACAACCGAGGCAACCACATCCAGGTGGCTTTCAAACTGGCCTGCAAACGAATGTCCTGCCCCGTCCTCACGCGCGCCCGAAGATCTCACCGCAAACAAATCGCCGCCGATTGCGGAAAGTTCCCGGTCGAGCTCCCCGGTCGTCCAAGTGGCGTCGGGAGTCACGGCAAACCATGGAGGCACATCGAAGCCAAGGCGGCCGAGCCGCGCCAATGCGGCCCCCTTGCCGCCGAGCCGCGACTCATGCGCAGAGTTCAATGAATCAGGACGAAGGAATGTCATCATCGGTAGTCGTAGGAACGGTTGATATCAGGCGGGTCATTCCCGGAAACGACACCGTCACTTGCACAGCAGCGGCACCAGTCCGAGCATGAGATAAAGCGTGAGCGTCCATAGCCCCGAGACCGCTTCGATTTTTTTACCCGGCAGGTTGCCGCGCAGATAGGAGGGAAGCATGGCCAGCGCCAGCGCCATCACGGCGGCGAGCGCAATCACAAGCGGCAGTGTGAAACCGATGGCCCGGGCTGCCATCACGGCACACAGCATGGTGCAGCCCATGGCCGCCAGCCAGACACCCGCACCGCGGGATTTCCCCCACAGCGCGCTGTAGGTTTCCACCCCCACCTCTTCATCGGCCGGCTGGCGGAGCTTGCGTCCGGTCTCGATGACGATACCATTGCAAAAGCTCGCTGTTAGAAACCAACCCAGCCCGGCGGGAGCGGCACCGGCCCGCGGCAACCACTCGCAGGCGGTGCCGAAGAAATCCACCAGTGGCATGATCCCCATGTGCGATACCAGATAAACGACGGGACGTTTTTTCAACCAATCCCGGCAGAAAAACTCGACGCACATCAGGCCGAGGTAGAGCCATGCGACGCCCAGCACCAGGAACAGGCGCGCGTCCAAGGCAAGGACCAGCGCGGTTTGCAGCAGCCCCGCCAGAATGAACACCACACGCAATTCGGACAGCCTGACCAGACCGCGTGGAACCGGGCGATACGGACGCCAGCGGGCGTCCTCCGAGGCATCCTTGAACTCATCCGCTATGCGGAGTTGCAAGAACATCAGCAAACAGACGCCGAACGCGGCGATGAACATCTTCACGTCCGGCGGCGGAGCCCCACGCAAAAGCGAGGAGAAAGACACGGCACAGGCGCTGAACGCAGCGATCAACGGCCCGTGCGCAAGCAATGGGAAGCGTTCTTTCTGATAGATCCACCAGCGGTTCATGCGGATGCCCGGGTTCGTGCCAGCTTGCGGTGGGCGCGGGCGAAGTGCCCTGCCCCAAGTGCGGCGATGATCGACAACTCCCCTGCAAGAAGCAGACCGGCACAGACTTCGGCAAGCGCGCGGGCCTTGCCGCTGCCGGCCAAACCCATCAGCTCCAGGCATGCCTTCTGGGTCGGCAGTCCGGTCCCCCCACCCACGGTGCCCACCATGATTCCCGGCAGGGTCACCGAGGCATAAAGCCCGCCATCCTGCGTGACTTCAAACCGCGTGACACCGGTGGCCGATTCGGCGACACAGGCGGCATCCTGCCCGGTCGCAAGGTAAAGCGCGGCAAGGCCGTTGGCGAAATGCCCGTGCACGCCGATCGTCCCGCTGAGCACCCCGCCGATCGCGGACATCTCCCAGTAATCCGCCATCACCTGCGGTGTCGTGTGCAGATGCCTGGCAACCAGCTCCGCCGGAAGATGTGCCTCCGCAGTGACTTTCTTGCCGCGGGCGGAGGTGAAAGCCTTGGCGCTCGCCTTCTTGTCGCCGGATAGATTCGATTCCACATAATGACGCAGCGGTGCGACCGGTGTGTGCCCGATGATGAAATCACAAACCGCCTGGGTTGCCAGCGTGACCATGTTCTGGCCGGAAGCGTCGCCGGTGGTGTATTCGAAATTCAAATAGACATGGTTGCCTTCGACGGTGGAGCCGACATCGATCAACCTGCCATGCGATGTGGTGGTGGCAGCCACCTTCTGAAATTCACCGAATGCGCCGAGCGCCCAAACGACAAAGCGGCAGGCGTCGGCCGAGGATTCAAACACAAACGACGGGGCGCGGCTGACGCTTTCGTAGAGCACGATCGCGCTGCACCCACCGGCCGCCGTGAGCAACCGGCATCCCCGGTGATAACTCGCAACCAAAGCGGCCTCGGTGGTGGCAAGCGGCACCAGGTAGTCACCCTTTGCGGCCGTCCCGTTGACCCTGAGCGGCCCGGCAATGCCGACCGGCATTCTCATGACACCGATGAAGTTCTCAATATTCCCCTGATAGGCCTGGATTTCTCCGGCCGAAGGATCCAGCAGAATTTCCCGCAAGGCAGGATCCGCGCCGCTCGCCGCCCACCATGAGGCGGCACGTTCCGGAGTAGCCTTCGCACTGCCGGCAGGGACATCAGGCAGGTTGGAAAAATCGGGCTTCAACCTTTCCAGCAACTGCTCCGCCGTTGTCCCGCCCATGATGCCCGCCGCATGCAGCCACGTGAGTCCGCGCTTTCCTGTCATGACCGAATATGCCCATCATCCACGGCATCCGTCAATCATGAGGAAAGACCGGGAGCCTCGGGTGCTAATCCATGCGGGAGACACCAGCAATATTTCAGAGTCTGTCTTAAAAGGGGGAGCGCACGCACCTTTCGTGCTTCCTTGTGCGTCTTTCGCAAGGGTTTTTCCCCTTGAAGCACAACGCGCGACCTGGAAAATGATTTTTCAGACAGGCTCTTCGCTCAAACCACCTCCACCCAGCGGTTGCCACAGCGGCGGAGGGCGGTGGTCCCGTTGAGCGAGATCAGGGGAAGCCACTGGTGATCGAAGAGCTGCCGGACCTGCGGGTGCTTTTCAAGAACCGCATCAAGCCGTTCAGGTGTGTTTTCAATGATCAGCGTGAGGCGGCGCGGCTCGTGGATGATTCAGCCCTGCCGTGCGGGCACGCGGCTCGGCGATGAATGCGGCTTTGTTGGCCAACGCCCACTCGGGCCGCAATTGCACGATGATGCACGGTGTCAGGCTGCTGGCATCTGCCGGTGTGCGCGTGAGGGAGGAGGTCGATGACATGGCGATACGGCGTCTGCTTGCGCGGGAGGGCGACTACCCAGCGCTGGTGCCGCCAGTGGTCGTGAAAGACAAAATCGCCACAGGCAAACTGGTCGTTACCCACCAACTCTCCGGAATCAGCGGAACCTTCCATCCCGTCACTCTCAGCCGGCGCTTACCCAACCCGCTTGTGACAGAGCTGATCGAATCAATGAAGGCCAAAAGACCCCAGCTGGGGAAAACCCGGTCATGACCCGGCCCGGTGCGGCATCGGATTATCCGGCGATTGACCGCCACCCATCCCGTCACGGGCCGTCTTGGTGAGTTTCACGCGGAGCTCCGCGAGTTGGGATTTGACGATCGAAAGCTGCTAATCAAGCGCGCTCAGGTCGCTCAGGACACCGCCAGCTTCCGCGGTGTCCTACCTGGCCCGTTGCTGTTCATGATGATGCCGATGAACAGATTGAGCATGATCATCGTTCCCAGCAGGATGAAGCTGACAAAGTAAGCGGCGGCGATGGCGGGAGAGGAACCCTTCGCGCTTGTGAAGAGGAATTTCCAGTCGTCCAGAGTGATGGTCTGGAATAGTGTTAGAAACGCCTGCGACAGGCTGCCGAAGTGTTCCTTGTCATGGCCGCCGAAGAGATGAACGCCGGTGATGACGTAGATGTAGAACATGATGCCAAGTGGCAGTCCGACGTAGCCCATGGAACTGAAGCTTTTGATCAGCGCGCCGACCAGCAACTGGAGCTTCGGCAATGCCGAGACGAGCCGCAGCAAACGAAGCGTCCTGCCCAGCCGGAGCACAACGGCGAACTGAGAGTCCATCGGCAGAAGACAAAGCACGATGACCGCGAAGTCGAAGACATTCCAGCCGTCTGTGGGCGACGGAGCAAAACGGGATTTTTTGCCGGAGCAAAACGGGACAGATTAT